>NZ_SIJK02000056.1 GCF_004762035.2 Candidatus Chloroploca mongolica
GAACCGGCAAATCTAGTTGACACCAGGCGGCAAATCTAGTTGACATTTAACAGGCAACTCCCTGGCTGGGGTAGCCAGCCCGGTCGCCAGGCTCCAGCGCCGCACCAGCGCGCCGTCTGCGCTGCGATCAGCCGTAGGGATCGGCATGGCCGTCCAGGTGAGCGCCGGACTGGTGGCAGGATCGGCCACGGGGGTCAGGCTGCTGGCGATCCAGGCCCCCCAGTAGCCGCCGGGGTATGCGTCTGTGACCTCAAGGTTCTCGATGCGCAGGTCGGCCAGGATCGTCGCCTGAGGATCCGGTGTGAGTGTGAGTTCAGCGCCGGCGGCAACCACGGGCCGGATCGAGTCGAAGGTGATCACGCTGGTGGCGTCGATCTGGTTGCCAACCTGGTCTGTGAGCCTGGCGATGATTGTGCGCGTCCCCTGGCTTAGGTCAGACGGGTCGGGTAGGGCGATGGCCTCGGCGAGGGTATTGCCGACCAGCGGGATCGGGTCGCCAAGTGCCTCGGGGCTGGTGCCGATCTGCAACTCGCGCAGGCCGCTACAGTCGTCCGTGCCGTCCACCTCGACGAAAGCGAGTGGTGCGCGGGTGTAGCCCGGGTCGCCAGCGGGAGCACCGCCAGCACCAGCAGGGTCGTTCGGTACGCGGCCGGGCAGGAAGGGGTTGGACAGCCGCGCCGTGCCTGTGGCGCGCTGATCGATGGTGATGCTGGCGGGCAGGATCTCAGCCTGTACCGTATCGCCGTTCCGCACCTGGGTGTAAAGGGTTTCGAGCGAACACTCACGGCTCCCAGCGGGTGAGGGTGCCGGAATCGCGATCGGGTTGCTGAACGGCACCCAGCCGTCGGAATCGCTCGCAGTGTCGGTCGGTGGGACGCCCCAGCGCCAACGAAGTTCCGTCGGGGGATCGCCGGTCACGTTGAAGCTGACGGTCAGGGTGGGCCTGGGGCCGACGATCGTGGCGCCATTCTCGATGATTGGCGCGAGGGTGCCCGGGTCGGTGCTGTGGGGGCTCAGGAGGAGATAGTCGATCACCAGACCGCTGCCATTGAAGCGCTCGGCGGCCACGTGGACGAAGCTACGTTCGCCGACGTTGGCGACGGCCTGAACCTTGAAATAGACGCCATCCCGACCAGAGAGAACCAGCGGTGTCCACGGGTTTCCACCGTTCGCCGACTGGTAGGCCACGAACAGGCTGCCCCTCTCGTCGATCCAGGTGTAGACGACATTGCCGAGCTCGTCGGCGGCCACGGAGGGGGCGTCGGCGATCGCGGAGTCCGTTAACCGGGTCGCTGTCCAGGTGCCGTCAGCCTGGCGTTGGGCGGCAAAAAGACCCTGCCCAATGCGATGCCATGCTACCAGGGGTGTGCCATCGGGCAGGTATGTGAGCGACGGGTTGGCGTCGAAGGGCTCGCCGCCGCTGTTCGTGGTTACGGACGATAAGCCAAGGCTCTGCCCGTCCCACTCGCCATACTGGATTGCGCCGCTAGTCGTTCCGAAGACAAGTCCGATCCGTCCGCTGGGGCCAGTCGCGAGCAGAGGCTGGCCGATCACCCCCGGGGTGGGAATCTCGACCGGCGCACCCCAGGCCCCGCCGGTCGCGGGGGAGCGGGAGCGATACCAGAGGCGCTCGGGGTCGCGCCAGACGACGACCACGGTGCCGTCGGCGGTTGCGGCGACGGCGAGGGCCACCGGGAGGGTGTCGCCGTTGTGGATCGGCTCGGGCGGCCCGAGGCTGCCACTCGGGTCGATCGAGCGGCCCGTGATCGTGCTAGTGGCGAGGTCGGCCCATACCAGGTAAGCGCCGCCGTCGGGAAGGGCGCTGAGGGCAACCCTGGTCGCGGTCGGCAGCGACGGAGGCGGCTCCAGGGTCGGCGGCCCAAAGCTCAGCGCAGCATCAGCCTTGCGCCAGAGGGTACCGTTGTCAGCGGCGACCGAAACCGTGCGCCCACCGACAGCAATGCCGCCAAGCTGTGCGCCGGACGACGCTGGAAGGGTTTGCAATGCCAGCACCGCGAGCGCATTGGGCTGCGGCGAGGCGGCAGCGGGGGGGAGGGTGGACAGAGCGAGGGTGACGGCGAGCAGGATGATCAGTGTGAGACGTGCCATTATTTCCCCTGTAATCCAGTCTGAATGTTGATACGGCGCTGTAGCATATTTAAGGGTTCCAAAACCAGCCCTGGACAGCGGGCTGCACCAGTCGAGTACGCTCTCGCATAGGGGTGGGGATGCCCAATGTGGAGGCATCCCCCACCCCTGACCAGCCGTGGTAGAGCCTACGATTGCAGCGTGATCGAAGCTAGCCCTGCTCAAGAGGGCGCAGGAGATGCTCGTGGACGAAGCCCTGCGGGTCGGCCAGAGCCACCCAGTTAGCGCTGTCGCCAAGGGTTTCGCCGCTCACGAGCCCGTTTGCCACCAGGGTTTCGCCCTGGCGCAAGGTCGTGACAACCACCGCATCGACGCTGGGTTCGGCGCGGACGTGCAGCTCGTCGAAGAGAACAAGGTAGCGCAAAGATTGTTCCGGCCCGTCCGCTGACGGAGGAGGCTGCCAGGACTTATCCGCGTCGACCAGCTCGACAATGCTGGTGTGAACAAAGCCGAGCTCGTCGGTACGATGCAGCCAGCGGTCGTTGCCCCCAATGTTCTCGCCCCGCACTTCATGGCCGGCGGCAAAAATCTCGCCAGGCTGCATCTGGAGGGCGGCCGGGTAGATCCGCCCGGGTCCCTGGCGTACATTCGCATTCTCGTAGAGCACGCGATAGAGGCGGGGCGCTGGAAACTGCTCACTGTCCCGCCATTGCATCAGGCGAAACATCAACCTGGGTCCCGGGCAGTGGGAGTCAGACCACTCCTCGTGGCCGAGAACCCTACGGCGCCCTGCCATGCCGAAACGTGCGATGAGTTCATCGAACAGGCGGGTCGTCGCCTCCCACTGGGCAGGCGTGGCGTCCTGGTTACCGCCGAGGGGCAGCTGGACAGCGATGCTCATGTTGTTGCCCTCTTCGTGACGGCAGTGCCATAGCGTATCCTCCAGGTCGCGGGTCTGGGCAATGCTACCGTCGCTGAAGACGACCAAGTGGTACTGTAACCCATCACCTCCGTCAGGTGAAAGAATATAGGGCTTCATATGCCAATGTGCGTTGCTGACAGTTTGTGCTAGCTCACCCTCCAGGGAGCGGTTACGTACCACCGTTCCATTATAATGGAGGGTGATGCTGGTGGGTGGCTGACTACGGGTGTCGATCGGCCGGTTCCGGCGCGGCAGGCTCTTGCGCAAATCGCGCATTACGATCCCGGCGACGCTGATCTGGGGCGACGCCGTGTTCTTACCTGTGCCGGTGGGTGACTCTTGAGTGGTCACTCGTTACCTCATTTCTTGCTACGCGTGCTGCTTTCAAGCAGGTTATCGGCTTGACGCTACAGACAAGGCAGGCGACTGGGCTTGCTGCAACAGGCAAGGCAGCCAGTTGAATGCGGCTGCATGTCCAGTACGTTACCTCACTTGCGGATCTTGCAGTCTCGCACGGAACTCACGGCATCCAGACAGTCGCGACCCAGGTTAGTGTCTCGTCTGCGGCGCGCTCAGTGCAGATATATTCGAGCGGCTCGCCACTGGCGGGTGGCGGCGATACGAACCAGCGGTCGCCCCGCTGCCAGACATCCTCGGCGTCGGAGGCAGCAGGGGGCGCCTCGCCGCTGCCAAGCCGTACCTGCGCTTTTCCCGTGATTATTCCTCGTCGCGCAATGGCATGGCCACGGTTGCGAGCATGGCCCGGCTTTGTGAACGCGAGGGGGGAGTACGTCGCCGATCCCTGGTGCATCCAGGCCCAGGTCTCAGCCTGGGGCCCGGCTGGCGATAGCTGAAACTTATAGCCCTGCGGGTCACCCTTACTCCAGAAGTGCATGAGCTCGGTTGTGCCGTGGCGGGCAAAGCGTGCTTCGACTGTTTCAACGCCGTCGACTTCAATACCGCCGGCGTGGAAGTCGGTGAGGCGCATCGGATTATGGCGGCGTAGGCCATCCACCCGGGCGTCCGGCGCCGGTGTAAGGGTGCCGAAAACATTGAAGTTGGGATACGTGATCTCATCGCAGCCGATTCCGCCTGGTCGCTGCTCCGAGTAGCAGGCGACGACGACACTGCCGGCCGACACCTTGGTGCATTTATAGCCGCGGCCACTGTTGCTCGCTGCATGGCAGCCAAAAAAGTAGTTGCCGATAAAGCTGTCGTCGTGAAACCCGTGGTTGGCATCAGGCAGATCGCGCGCCCCGTTAAGCGTCGCATCGCAGGCAATAATCGTAGAGGCGTTTGCGTCGCCGCCCTGGAAGTAGAAGCCGCAGCGCCCATTGCCATAGCTGCGGACGCGGTAGAACGCGCAGATGTTTGCGCCTGTCCTCGGCGTCCTCCTTACGTCACCCTGCACCCGCACACCATCGCCCGGGAATCCGGTCACGAATACGTGCGAGAGTGAGCAAGTGCGTTGCACGAGAATGCCGTGATGGTCAACTTCATCAGTCGGCTTGCCCCCATAGATCAGCACCAGGCGCTCCAGGGTACAGAAGCCGCCGTGCGCATCTGGATAGGCCTCATCATCGGGAAAGACCACGCGCACCCCCGGACATCCGATGAATCTCAGCCGCGTTCCCGCCTCGGCACTCAAACCGACATCGGCGCCGCGGATTGCGACCCGACGAATAATCGGGAGTTCGCTGCGGAACGTGTATTCCTCTTGCTGCAAAAGCGTAATCTCACCGCCCTTCTCAATAGCGCGTTGCGCGCGGAGCAGTGCCGGCGCCCAATCGTCGCCGTCCTCAGTGCGCCAGTAATCTTCAGCAGCCAGTATCGGCATGCGTATCACCTCCCTTGTGTAATAGTTTTTACCTGGTTGATTTTCGTGATTGATGGAATACATATTGATATAACAGTAATACCACATCTATCTGCCATAATGCCTTGAAGATTCGTGCGCTACCTGTGGAAGATCGTGCGCTTTTGGGTCACGGCGGAGGGCGAGATACCGTAGCGGCGCTTGAAGTGCAGGTTGAAGTGGCTGTGGTCGGCAAAACCAACCCGTGCCGCTACCTCGCGAACCGTGTGCTCGCCGCGCTCGAGCAGCGCCCGCCCACGCTCTACTCGCTGCGCGATCAGGTACTGGTGCAGCGACATCCCCATCGCCCGTTTGAAGACCCGTCCAAGGTGGTACTGGCTGAGGTGTGCCGCAGCCGCGATCTCGCCCAGGGTGAGAGTCTGGTGCAGGTGGGTGTCGATGAACTCCAGCACCCGCCGCAGTCGGAGATCTGGCTGCGCCTCGGCCCTCGCCAGGGTGTGGCACGCCATGGTGCTGTGCTGCCGCAACAGGTGTATCGCCAGGGTCTGGGTCAGCGCTTCCAGGTACAGCTTCCCAACAACACTGCCGCTCATGAGCTCGTCCAGAAACGCTCGGCAAAGCTCATACAGGAAGGCATCAGGCTCGGCCGTGCGCGGCAGCAGATTGACCTGGTTGGGGTCGCCGTCGAGCGTTTCGTGTGCGACCTGCGCCAGCACCCGCGGTGCCAGATAGATGATGCCCATGGTCGGCGTCTCCTGGCACCGGTAGTGGTATGCCGCTGGCTCGCCGCGGGGAACAATGTGGATCGTGCCGGGCCGCAGCGTCGTGTGGAACGGGCGGCCCAAGGTGCCGCGCAGATCGACCACTGCCTGCAGCGGGCCGGTGATGATGTACTGCTCGTGCATCGGCAGTTGCAATGTCAGGTCACGATGCACGAACGTTGCTCCGAACACATGGATGCCGTCGGGCATATGCTCGGAATCTTCGGTCAGACGCTGGTGAGGGGCGATGCTGTCCAGGTCGAAGTCGGTGCTGGAGACCAGGGGGGCCTGCACCGCGTTACTCATTGTTTGCTCCTTCTGGTGACTACCGTCGAAGTTGGTGGCGGTGCCTGCCAACCTGGTTGACTCGTCCTCTGAAGCCCCGGCCCTCGGGCTTGGGAGCCGTCACTGAGGGGCGGATGTCGTTAGCAAGGGCAGATACAGACGATGTTTCTCACTGCTGGCCTGGGGCGGTGGCAGGGCATCCTCACTGAGTTGGTAGATTCCGCCAGCGGCCTGCTCATTGCTCACATTGCCCACAGCACCATCCAGGCGATACTTCTCCGATGCGCTCACGCTAGCCCCGCCGGCGGCAGTGCTCCACCAGACGATCCTGAAATTGTTGCCCTGGGCCTCGGCTGACAGCGCACCGAAGATCACGAGCCCTGCCAGAACCATCGAGAGCAGAACGGTCTGCCACATAATAGCCTTGTTCACCAAAGCCCCCTTTAGTTCGTCACCATTACCCACCCATGCACAAAGCCGTTGTTGCGTAATTCCAACTGCTGCGCTCCTGTGTTGTCGGTGTTTTGCAAACAAATACCTACCAGCCACGTACCAGGGCCAGGCGTAATGGTCGTGGCGGCCGGGAGAAGTGACTGTGAGGGGTTGACTTCGACCTCCTGAATGAATTGAGCTGAAGCACCTTGTGATGACCCTTCTGGAAGATAACAGAGCAGAAGCAGCAGGGTCGCTGTGTCGCTTAATGTGGCTACAGATACCGATGCGCTCATCGTAATGCGCTGACTAACGGTCGTCGTAACGGTCACGAGTGGTCCTACCCACAACTCACCGGGGCTAGCTGTGGTGATCGAGCCTTCGAGAAGCGCAGTTGTCGCGATATCAGTCGGCAAAGTCTGTGGTAGCCACTGGGTGCCATCCCAACCAAGCACCTGGCCTTCCGCAGGCTGAGCGTCGCCCACCGGGTGCCCCCGTAACCCGTTGGCCGAGGCGCTGGTGATGGCGTAGGGCGAGGCCGTCAGAGCTTGCCGCGGAGCGAGTATCGTGAAGAGGGCGTCCTGAGGGCAGCGAACACTTATCTCAAGCCAGCGTGCTGCACCTGAAAAGGCGTCGGGGCCAAACTCACCGCCACCATTGAGCGTGACCGCAAACAAGCCCTCCTGGACGGCGACACTGTTGATGCTTTGCGTCGCACCAATTTGCGCACCATCCGACTCTGCATCCCATAGCTCAAACTGGAAGTCGCAGGTTGTAGACACCGGGCCGTCGGCGCTTTGGAGTTGGCCACGATACGTGAAGCTTGACCCGATAGCATCAGCTGTAGACACTGTGCCTTGAACCCGGCTCGCTGCGATGCCGAACCCAGAGAAGAAGATTGCGAAGATTGCGACGACAACCACTGTCAAGATAAGCGAGGAGGACAAACTCCGTCTGAGCCAAACCATATCTCGTGCTCCATTCTGATAGAATCGGTACCAAACTTATACCACCCCCCGTGCCAGTGCGCCTTCAATAATCGTGCGCTATCCTTGCGGAATCGTGCGCTTTTGTCCCGTCGATGGAACGTGCTGCCCTGCTCGGGCGTTATGCGTCGGCGGGCTCCGCGTTTTGCGGTAGCCCGCTCCCAACCACCGCCACCGCCTTCACCTCTACCAGCAGCTCGGGCAAGGCCAGCGCCGTTACGCCGACGACTGTCCAGGTGGGGTAGTTCTGGGGGAAGAACTCGGCTTTCACTGCGGCAAAGTGTGGCAGTTCATCCATCGCCAGGTGATAGGTCACCAGTTCGACGACGTCGGCGAGCGAGCTGCCGCCGGCTTCCAACACGCTGCGCAGATTAATAAAGGCCAGCCGCGCCTGCTCTTCAAGTGTGGTGCCGAAGCGACCCTCACCGTCAACCCCGAGTTGGCCCGCGGTCCAGATCATTTCGCCAACTCGCACGCCTTGCGAAAACTGCCACGTCGTGTACAATCCCTCTGTGCCTGCGGGATTGATCAACATCCGCGGCTGCGGACTGAGCGTCTCACGCATTGTGCATTCCTTTCTCAATACCACTGCTCAGCTTTTCTTCGTGCTCTACGGCGCGAAACAGCGCGACCAGCTCGCGCAGAGCCTGGCAATCGCAGCCACGCCGGAAGAGCAGCAGGTACTCTTGCCGCTGGTCGCGAACTTCCTGCTGGTGCATCTGGGCAACGCACAGGCAGCGGCGCAACTGCTCGCAGTGAGCGCGCACCTCGGCCCGGCGAACGGGAACTGGCTCCTGCAGCTCCCCGAGATCACCGATCTCCCGGCGCGGCTGCTCAGTGTGCCTGGCCAGGAGGGCTTTACGGCAGCCGGTATGGCGGCACAGGTCTTACCGCTTGCAGATGCAGTCGCGCTGGCGCAGCGGCTGATTACCCAGGCCAGTGAGGTGCCAACCCAACCCTGCGCTTTTGCCCCACTGCCGAGGGCGGCACGCCATAGCGGCGCTTGAAGTGCAGGTTGAAGTGGCTGTGAGCGGCAAAGCCGACCAGGGTGGCGACCTCGTTGATGGTGTAGTCGCCGCTTTCCAGCAGCGCTCGCCCGCGCTCCAGGCGCTGCCCGATCAGGTACTGGTGCAATGATACTCCGGTGGCCCGTTTGAAGACCCGGCCGAGATGGTACGGGCTGAGGTGTACTTCCGCTGCAATGTCGGCCAGGCTGATCTGCCGGTGCAGATTGGCCTCGATGAACTCCTGCACCCGCCGCAGTCGCAGTTCCGGCTGCGCCTCGGCCCTCGCCAGGGTGTGGCAAGCCATGGTGCTATGCCGGCGCAGCAGATGCACCGCCATGGTCTGGGTCAGCGATTCCAGGTACAGTTTGCCGGCGATGCCTCCGTTCAGCAATTCGCCCAGAAAGGCCTGGCAGAGCTCGTAGAGCAGTGCGTCGGGCTCGGCCGTGCGCGGCAGCAGGTTGAGGTGGGCCGAGTCACACTCGATTGTCTCCTCAGCGACCCGCGCCAACACGCGCGGCGCAAGGAAGAAGACGCCCATAGCCGGTGGTTCCTGGCAGCGGTAGTGATAACTGCCCGCCTCACCGCGTGGAACGATGTGCACCATGCCGGGCTGCAAGGTCGTGTGGAACGGGCGCCCCAGGGTGCCGCGCAGCTCCACAACTGACCGCAATGGACAGGTGATGGTGTATTCCTCGTACATCGGTAGCTCAAAGCCGTGGGCGCGGTGTACAAACTCAGCGCCCATCACCTGGATGCCGTCGGGCATATCAGCGTGCTCGGCGTGCAGCAGCTGAAAGGGTGCGACGCTGGCCAGGTCGAAGTCGGTGCTGGAGACCAGGGGGGCCTGCACCGCGTTACTCATTGTGTGCTCCTTCTGGTGACTACCGTCGAAGACGGTACTTGCTACGCACTGCGCCGAACCAGATGGCGCTCCAGAAACTCCACCTGCACCGCCACGACCTCGTCCCACAGCGGGGGCACGAAGACGTCGAAGTGTCCGCCGGGATAGCGCTTGAGCTCAGCGTGTGGGGCGTGCCTCGCGGTGTCATAGACAAACCGGGCGGGGGCAATCCGATCTTGCTCGGCAGCGATGTAGAGGATCGGGCAGCGGATGCGGTGCGCTGTTGTGATCTCAGTTCGCATGATCTCCTCTTGAATACCAGTTTTTCGCCATTTCCCAGACTATTCCGGCACCCAGGTAGAGCATGTGCAGTAAATCAGATCACACCCGCTGCCGCAAGAGAAGAAGGTGCACAAACGGGTGGACAAAAGGTGTCCTCTTCCGCACGGTACATGTTCCCTGGTTATGCTATACTGGAACTATCCTGTAAATAATTCGCTTCTATAACTATTTTTTTACCCGTTGAAACACCGAGGAACTACGCCTATGAGTCCCCCGGAGCGCTTCAACCAGGCGATGCGGCGACTGCGCCGCAGCCGTGGGGTGACCCAGCGTGAGCTAAGCCAGCGTGCTTTCTGCTCGCTTGATACGGTCAAGAAGTTGGAGACCGGTGCGCGCCAACCTTCGCGTCACCTTGCCGAGCAGATCGCTACGGTGCTTGCCCTCGTCGGCGATGAACGCGACGCTTTTCTTGCCCTCGTCGGGACACGTTCCCCCCTTTCCAATGAAGCGTCCTCTACGCCGCTGATCACGCCAGCGCCTCAGCCTTCACCGATCGGCCCCTTCTCGAACATCCCTCTGCTTGGGCGCAAGGCTGAGCTCGCCGCGCTGCAGGATCTGCTCGCCGACCCCCAGGTTCGCCTGCTTACCATTCTTGGCCCCGGCGGCAGTGGCAAGTCGCGCCTGGCCCTGGCCCTCGCCAAAGAGGTGATTGGCCATTACGCCGACGGCATCAGCCTCGTTCCCCTGGCTCCGGTCACCGACGCGGCCCTGCTGCCCCAGGCAATTGCCGTCGCCCTCGGTGTTGGCCTCGCACCCGAGCCGGACCCGGGTACCCAGGTGCTGGCCTGGCTCCACCACCGGCAGTTGCTGCTCGTGCTGGATAATATCGAGCAGTTGCGTGCGGCGACTCCCTGGCTGCAGGAGTTGCTTGTCACTGCCCCCGGCGTTCAATTGCTCGTCACCTCGCGTGAACGGCTTCACCTCCCGGCCGAGTGGGTCTTCGATCTGCACGGCCTGGCCGTTCCCCCGCCTGGCGGCACGACGTTCGTGCAAGATCAGGCCGCCACGCTGGATCATCGGTACAGGGACGCGGTTGATCGCCCTGACCTCACCTCCCGCCTCCCGCTTCCTTCGCTCGAGGACTGGCCGGCGGTGGCGCTCTTCACGCACTGGGCGCGCCGCACTCGAGCCGGTGCGCCGATCAGCCCGGAGGAACTGCCAGCGATCGCCGCGATCTGCCGACTGGTTGAGGGCTTGCCCCTGGCGATCGAACTGGCCGCGAGCTGGGTGCGAACCTTGAGCCCGGCCGAGATTGCCCGCGAACTTGCCAGGGGTATCGACCTGCTCGCGGCGGCAGCGCCAACGGTCACCGGGCGTCACGCCAGCATGCGCGTCGTCTTTGCCCACTCGTGGCAGCTGCTTACCGAACACGAACGGGTAGCCCTCGAGCGCTGCGCCGTCTTTCGGGGTGGTTTCACTGCCGAGCAAGCAGTTGCGGTTGCCGACGCACCGCTTCCGATGCTCGCCACCTTGATCGACAAGACCTTGCTACGGCGCGGATCGGCGGGCCGTTATGAACTCCACGAGTTGGCGCGCCAGTACGCCGAGGAGCAACTGGCGCGGCGCAAGGAACTGGCAGCAACGCGTGACCGACACCTGGCGATGATGATCGCGCTTGCCGAGGCGGGTGACCGGGGGCTGCGCGGGCACGAGCAGTTTGCCTGGTACCAACGGCTCGCTGCCGAGGAGGATAACCTGCGCGCAGCGCTAGACTGGGCGACAGAGAGCGGCCAGGCCGCCGTTGGGCTCCAGCTCGCGGGGGCCTGCGGACTCTTCTGGCTAATGCGCTCGCATATCCTGGAGGGCTTCCAACCCCTGCGTGAGGCTGGTGCTCCCAGAGTCTGTGCCGCTGGTAACAAGCGCTAGCGCTTGTTGCCAGCGGCATCACTTGCTCACCGCCGCACGAGCGGCACATACACGGTCGGGATATGCACCACGATCGCCGCCGACTCGCCGCCGCCCGGCTCCGGATTGATCACTCGAACGAGGGCGAAGCTCCGCGCGTCTTCGGGTTGCAAGGCTACCTGGAGCGTGGTTGGGGTGACGTTGGTGGCAGCGCGGCTGACCCCGTTCCAGCTTACGATCGCACCCGGTACAAAGTCGCTGCCCGCCAAGGTCACGATGAGTAGCTCACCATTGCGCCCCAGACCAAGCAGGCCCTGCACACTCGGACGTGGGTTGCTGCCCGGGGCTACGATGCTAAAACTTAGTCCGTTGGAGAGTTGGCCGTCGGGGTTGCGTACCCGTAGTTCACCGGCCCCCGGCGTCAGCAGATCGGCCGCCGAGAGGCTGATCACGACTTCGTCTGCGCTGATCAGCCGGGTTGGGCGCGTGCCTCCGTTCCACTGACCTTGGGTGCTCTCGACGAACCCGCTGCCACGAAGGTTCAGCTCAAGACCGGTGCCCGTTCCGGCGACCACACTGGCAGGACTCAGGCTGATCAGGGTTGGTGGCGGTGGCGCACTGGGGCTGCCCACGTTCAGGGTAAGCACCTCTGAGGTGCCGCCGCCCGGCCCGGGGTTGACGACCCGCAGGCCCCGCGCCCCCGGTTGGGTCAGATCGGCGGCACTCAGGTCAACGTCGAGCAGTTCTGGCCCGCGGTAGCTCGTTGGGCGCTGCTGACCATTCAACTCGACGTGCGAACTGGGGATGAAGCCGCTGCCTTGCAGACTGATCCGCACTGGCCCGCTGCCCGCGAGCAGGCTCGTGGGCGTAAGACTCGCCAGCGCGGGCAGCGGATTGGCCTGGGCGTCACTCACCACAAAATTGCGTGCGCTACTTTCGCCGCCGCCCGGGCTAGGATTGCGTACCGTCACGGCCACATTGCCGGCGCTGCTCAGCAGATTGGTCGCCACGGTGGCCCGCAACTCGCCCGATCCAAGCCGCTCGGTGGGCAGATCGCTGCCGGCCCAACGCACCACCGCCCCCGCCGCAAAACCCTCACCGAGCACACGCAGACTCAGCGCGGTGCTGCCAACGGGGGCGGATGCGGGCAACAGGCTATCGAGGGCGGGCAGCGGATTGACCGGCCCCAGGGTCAGGGCCACATTGTCGCTAAAGCTGGCGACAAACACCTGGTCGCCCTGCGGATCAACTGCCAGCCCACGCGCTCCGCCCAGGAAGGGGCCGGTGGTGATCCCGCTGGCAGGAATGCGTACCAGGGCTTGCACAAACTGGAGCATACCATCCGGCGTGCGGGCAAACGCCGCGATCCCATTGGCACTCTCGCCACTCACATAGACGTAGCGTCCATCGGTACTGGCCGCCACAAACAGTGCTCCCGCCAGCCCGTCAAGCGTGCGTGGGCCACCGGTTTGGGGATCGAGCACCGTGTCACCCTGGCGCCAGGCTTCCTGAAAACGCAGGCGGCCCTGCTCGGCCAGATTGCGTTGGAAGACGGTCACCGCATTGGCTCGCTGGCTGGCCGCATAGACGTGCTGGCCATCGGGGCTGACCGCCACCCCAAAGATGCCGTCCAGCCCTGCGATCCTCCCGCCATCATTCAGGGCCTCGTTGAAGCTGAGGTGGCCGTTGGCTGGGTTCCGCGTAATGCCAACCAACTGATTGTTGGTATAGCCGGCTACATACAGATTGCTGCCCTCTGGGCTTATAGCGAGCCCGCGTGCCCCGGCCAACTCGCTGCGGTTCAGGCTCATCACAAAGCGCGGCCCGGCGGGGAAGAGGCCGCGTAGACCGCCATTCTCTGCCCGGCTCAGCACAGTCAAGTGGCCGGTGGCACTCGCCACGATGACATGCAGCCCGTCGGGACTGACCACAAGGCCCTGGGGATTATCAAGGCTGCTGATCGTGCCAGCACATTCGATAAGCTGGGGTGGCGGGCGCACGCGGCAACCATAACTATCACCCTGCTGCACCGTATCAATCAGGGTCAGCAACCCGGTGGTTGTCTCACGCGCAAAAGCGGTGACAGTGTCGCTGGCACTAGCTGTCACATACACAGTGCGCCCATCAGGGCTGATCGCCACATAACGCGGGCCGTCCAGTTGCAGCGTGCCTTCGGGCAGGGTTGCATTGTGCTGGTAGGTGGCCCCAACTTGCAACGCCCCACTGGGGCTACGCCGCAGCATGATCAAACGGTCGCCGGTCTGGGCTGCCAGATAGAGGTGCTGTCCATCGGGGCTGATCGCCAACCCGTGCGGCCCGCTGCTGGCCCCGGTGCCGGCCTGCCCAAGGGCGAACGGGGCCAGCGGTGGTTGCAGTGGACGCACGCCCTGGCAACTCACGTCGAAACTGACCGTGGGTTGTTGCGGGTCGTTGGTGCTCATGCTGAGCGTGGCGGCACGCAGGCCCGGCGCACTCGGCGTGCAGCGCAGGCCAAGATCCATCGGCGCACCGCCATCAGGGATGGTGATCGGATCATTGCCATTCCAGCCCACCAGGCTAAAATCGCCGGGATTGAGCCCACCCAGACTGAGGCCGCTGATCGTCAGGCTCGCCCCGCCAACCTCACGAAGACTCAGGCTGCGGTCACGGCTCCCACCCACCAGAGCCTGGCCAACATCAAGCGGGCCAGGAGCTGCCGGGCTGCTCGCAAAACCAGGCGTCGGTGCGGCGACGGCGTTGCAACTCAGGGCATAGTTCAGGGTCGGCTGAGCCGGGTCGTCACTGCTCAAGCTCAGCGTCGCGCTACGCAGCCCCGGTGTCCCTGTTGGCGCACAAGCCAGATTCAGGCTGCCACTCGTGCCCGGATCAAGCGTGAGCGGGATGCTTGACATAATACTGAAACTTACTGCATCTGGCCCACTGAGCTGGGCCGTGCTCAGCGTGAGCGGAGCATCGCCCGTATTAGAGAGCTCGATGCTCAGTTGCTGGCTATTGCCCACCGTCACATTGCCAAAATTGAGCGGCCCGGGTGGCAGCGGGGTCAGGCTGGTCACCGGCGCCGGGGCGGGGAGCTCGAAGGCCCCAATATCGCAGCGATTGCCTTTGGGGCGACTGAAACCCCGTACATCCTGGTTATCAACCGGTGGATTGGCACAAGTGGCCGGATCGCCCGCATCACGCAACGGACTGGCCCCCGTTGGACGGCTGGTCAGCATCGGACTGAGCGGCCCACCATTGAAACTCGGCGCCTCAAAGCTCGCGCTGGTCGCACTCAGGTCGCCGGGTTGGTTCAACCCACAACTGCTGCCATCATCCAGGTTATGGCCGAGCGAGGTGAGGCTGCCCCCCGCGCAGCCGCCCACCAGCGCCGTATTTACCAACCGCAGCGTACCATCAGGCTGGTTGAACAGCGCCGCCCCCTGGCCTCCGGCACTATTGGCGGTGATCGTCACGTTGCGCAGATCCACAATAGCAGCGCCGCCGCCAGGGTCTTCATTGAACAGCCCGCCGCCATTGGCGGTCGCTGCATTGGCGGTCAATTCCACATTCGCGAGGCTCAGCCCAAAGTCGCCACTGTTTGCAATGGCACCGCCGCTGCCCGTCACCAGATTGTTGAGCAGCACACTGCGCACAATGGTCGTAAGGCCGCCAAAATTGGCTACGGCCCCACCCCGGCGATCATTGCCAGCCGAACCAGCGATATTGCCACTCAGCACACTATCACGCACGGTGACGGCACTGTTGGGGCTCACGTGCAAGCCACCACCATTGCCACGCAGGCTCAGGTTACCGGTCATGATCACGCGGGTAAGGTGAGCGGTATCCGGGTTGGCCCCATTGTTCCGCACATAGAGTGCGCCGCCGCCCTGGGCATCATAGTTATCACCGGGATCGCCCTCGACCCCATTGTTATTGGGATCGCTGGCGAAAGCCAGGTTGCCATCAAGGATCACATCGGTCAGTTCGAGCGGCGCGATCGCATAGATTGCGCCACCACTGCGCAAGGCCCGATTGCCCGAAAAGATCGACCCAGCAATCCGGGCCGGATCACTGCCCGCCGCCCAGATCGCGCCGCCGCCATCACTGCCGTCGGCCCCATTGCCCGTAAACAAGCTCCCGGCAATCTGCAGGGCCCCCTCGCTGCGAATGGCCCCGCCATCGCCAACGGTGGCGACATTATCAAAAAAACTGACCCCGGCTGCATTGAGCGTGCCACCAATGGCGACCCGGATGGCTGGCGCGCCCTTGGTCAGCGTCAAGTTGGTAAGACTCAGGCTGCCACCGCCATTGATCACAAAGATCGGGCTGCTTCCCCCGGGTCGTCCCACAATGGTGACCGGGCCAACCATCAGAAGATCGGCACTAATGCTGGGCAGATCCTTCAAAGGATCGCTCAATTGAAGTGGGCCGGGGGTGCTGAAACTGATCGCATATGGCCCGTTACCGCTGGCGTCGCACTGATGGTAGACGCCCTGGTCGGCAATGGCCTGCAACGCCTCGTAGAGCGAACACTTGCCATCACTATTGTTGTCAGCATCCCCGGCACTTGGATCAACCACGATGCTAACGGCCGCATTGGCCCTGGGCGCAGGCCAACCTAGACCCACCAGGATGAGGCTCAGCGCCAGCACCAGCCGGGCAAGCAAACGGCTCATAGGTGGCTCCTTATGACTATTTTGGATTGCCGTGCTGGTCATCATAACGCCTCAACGTGGCTTGGTGGACGCAGGGTGACCAACGCTCATTGGTATTATAACGTACCGTTCGCGAGTGCATCCGACGTTTGTCATTTCACGCGCCGTGATCGCGGTGACGATATCGCGACCAGCGCGGCGAGAGAGCACCGGTTGCACCTTCGCTTGGCGTCCAGATACGCTCCCAACACCCTTTGCGCCTTTGCGTCACAGCATCAGAAAACGTAGGGGACACACCACGCAGCGTGCGCAATGTTTGGCACGCACCCCTACAGCGTGATCACCTTTTGGGCACCCCACTGAGCCGCGATGATATCGGGCATGCCGCCGATGACCCCAACGGCCAGTTGTTTGGTCAGGCCATAATAGTCGAGGCAGGTGCGACATCAATCTCTTTGCGCTGACCTTCCGGCCAGCTTGCGCTGACGCTCAGGCTATGATAACGTGCCTCGGCGAATCCGGGCAGCTTCACGGCAAACTGGCCATCGTTCGCCACGAGATCGCCTGCCTGACCATCATCACGCATAGTGAACTGTGGCCCGTCCGGCTCAATGCTCACCTGCATGATCACGCCTGAACTAAAGGCGTTCTGGCCATCAAGCAGGCGGGCAAGGATGCTCCCCACTGGCGCGGCCTGGCCAAGCTTCTGGGGCGTCACTGCTGCGCCCGGCGCAGCCGCCGCGAAGCGGTAGCGCTGCCCGTTTGCGCTGTAGCTCAGCCCGGCACCAGAGTTGGCCCACGGCTCGGCTTGCGCCGCTGGCACCGGCGGTGCCGCACTCCAGCCGACCGATGCGATCACGAAGATCATGGTTAGCAACCGCCACCAGTGGCGGGGAGCATTGAGTTGGGTGCGCATAGACTCTGGCCTTTCCCTCAGCAGGTGGCAGGTGAGCAAGCAATCGAGGTGTTGCTGGCTACCGCCGCACCAGCGGCAGGTAGATGGTGGGCGCTGCCGTCGCCGCTAGGCGGCGCAGCTCACGCTGTTGCAACTCGTGAACAACCGGGATGAGGGCTGGCTCAGGCCAATCCTCAACCGTAAGCGCTAAGAGATACGCTTTCAAGGCCTCTTGCTCAGCGCTCACGACACCGACATCGGCAAAGACGGTCTGGGTCGTTGGATCAAACCCGTTCGCAGTGAGATCAGCCTTGTAGGCAGCGATCGCGCTTGCGGTCATTGGTTCTAGATCAGCCGTCAGGACTTCAGCCTGACGGCGTATGTCGCCCGTGCGCGCGGCCGCTTCTTCGAGGAATGCCCGTGCCCGTTGACGCTGCCGCAGGTTCCAGGATCCATCGCCAGCAGCCTCGGCCAGCGCCGCCCGCCGTAGCGACTCCAACGCCGCGCGCCGTAGCGCATCAACCGTAAGCTGCTGCTCAAGATAGGTGCGCTGATCAGGATCAGTCAAGCCAGCCAGCGCTGTCAGCGTGATCGGTTGCGGGGTCACCAACTCGCGATAGGCGTTGCTTTGGGCAGGCAGCGCCGTAAGACTCACCTCGCCGTAAGCCGAAAGATAGAGCGCTTTACTAGTTGCCAGCGCAAAGATACACCCTGGGGTCATCCAGGGAAGGTTCGCCCATGGACATACGAGCATCGCCTCTAGCGTAGCCACAAGGCTCCCGCGATAAAAACCACGCTGCAGTTCATTCACCCGCACTTCGACTGTTTTGGGCACAGGTGGTGCGAGTCCCTGGCGATCCACCGCCGATTGCTGGGCGTTGAGCACCGCCATGTGGCGCGCGGTCTGAATCGGCTCGGGCTCATGCACCAGGCGCTTGGCGAAGCGGACGCGGCCCGATCCTCTTTGCGCGAGGCCTTGGCGATCCGCCGACGCATCCTGGGCGAGTTACACCACGATACGGCCAACACCCTGGGGCACCTGGGGATGCTCCACCTGACCGCCGGACGCCCGCAACAGGCCCGGCCCCTGCTCGCCGAGGCGCTGCGCCGTCACCTGGCCCGCCTGGGCGGCGCCACCCCTACACTGCGCGCAGCCTGCTGCGCATGGGGCAGGTCTGTGCCGCGCTGGGCGATCAACCGCAGGCCCGTGCGTTCCTCAACCGAGCGCTGCTCGTCTACACGGCGGTGCTTGGCCCCGATCACCCCTCTACACTGGCGGCGCGGACGCTCGCTTACGCGGGATAGCCCGCAGACGTGTGGCGCATCGTGTGATGATGGGAGCGCATCAGGCTGCGCAAATACCTCCACGCCTATCGGGCGATCTTCACCAAGAATCCACGCGCCGCAATGTTGCGCACCACGTTTGTCGATGCCTTTGCGGGAACAGGCTACCGGCAAAGCCCAAAGGCAGCGTCGGCACAAACACTCCCGCTTCGGCTCGATGACCTCCCTGTTTACGATGATGTGTCAACATCAATAGGCTGACGTCAGAATGCCGGCTCATTGTTGCGATGATTGATTGCGTCGCAGCGAGCTCGATCGCTAACGGCAGACCATCAAGCCGGGTGCAGATCGCCGTTACACTGCTTAAGGCATGCGCATCAGGCACGAACGCTGGGTTGAAGGCCTGCACGCGATCAATAAACATCTGGACGGCGGCTGAATCAGCCGCATGTTCAGCCGCCTGCGGTAAGCGGTATCTTGCTCATGAGCCTGCGCCAGAGTGGGCGGACGTTGAGACGCTTCTGCACGCACTAGGTGCCGACATTGGCGAGCGTTGGATCATTTCTTCAGAAGCATCCACGTTGGGCCACCACTTTGACGTAGCCCTAATTCCCAGACTTCGCCGTGCTTGATTTCCAATTCCGCGTGGTACAATTGAACCAGCTCCGGTGGCGCGATTATCTTGAGAATCCCAACCCGCTGGTGGCGGCACTGCTCACCCGGATGCAGGTCGCACCACGTGAGCGGCGTGCCGTCAAGGCGGCGTGCATGGCGTATCTCGTGGGATTGCCAATCAGTACGAAGCGGCGGCGCATGCTTCGGCAGTTTCTGGAGGTCTATCTGCCATTACAGCCAGCAGAGGAGCGCTTGCTACAGGAAGAGCTCGCTGATCTGGTGCCAAGGGAACCGGAGGATTAGTAGATACCTGCATTGCCGAATGCCAGCGCTCAGCGAGGGCTGCGGCGGGGCGCTTTCCACGCTGGCCGATCTCGAAGCCTGGCTGACCACCAAGCTAGTACCGCCCCTGCCTGGAACTACCGACTATGCATACTCGGCGAGCACTTGCGCCAATGATAGCATGCTGCCTGCTGCATAGTCAGCCTGCCAGGTTGGATGCACTGCGATCAAGGTGCGCACCTGCACACGTACATGCAAATCGTTCGGCTCGGTGCCCAGTTCATAGAAACGCTGCAGATGCTCAGCGGCCCCGAGCAGTCGTGCGGCTTCAGGCACATTGCCCCGGTGTGCGGCGAGCAGCGCCAGACCAGCGATGGCATGGATGGCGATGTCGGCCAACCCCGACAGATGGGCGTTGTGCATACTGGCACGGAACCAGCGCTCGGCTGTCGTTGCATCGCCCTGCTGGAGCGCCAGGTAGCCCAGGTTACGCCGTACGCGGACGATGGCAAAGACGAGGCCCTGGGTTTCATAGGTATTGAGGCTCTGGGTGAGTAACTGCATAGCCTGCGGGTAATCGCCGCACGCAAGGACGATCAGGCCCAAGCCATCCTGCGACTCAGCGATGATCTCGGGTATGCCGATCTGTTCGGCAAGGACGAGAGCCTGTTGAAAGGTGGCCTCAGCTTGCGTGTAATCGCACTGTAGACGCAGCGCATTGCCGAGATTAGCCAGTGTACCGGCGATCCGTACGTGATTACCACAGGTACGCGCATAGGTAATTGCGTCGTGAAAGCAGGTGATCGCATTAAGGTAATTGCCCTGAGCGACGTAGGTCATGCCCAGGTTGTTGAGGATCGTGGATAACAAAAAGGCATCACCGGTTGAGTGCGCCAGGGCGAGACTCTGTTGATGCAGTTCGACCGATTGCGCATATTTGCCAGGAATGCGTGCAAAGATGCCCGCGAGGTTGAGGCTGCGGGCGAGGCCAATTGGATCGTCGCAGGCGCGAAAGAGCGCGATCGCCTGATCGAGATACGCATAGCAACTGGTGTCTGACTGCTGTGAGATAAGAAAGCTCGTGGCATAGTTGGCGCGTGCCTGGAGATCAAGATCGCCGGGCGGCGGATGCGCCACCAACGGTTCGAGCCAGCGGCGCCCTTCACTGAAGAGACCGCGTGTGCGCCAGTAGGCGAAGAGAGCGGTACTGATGCGCAACCCAGCCAGGCCACCATCGTGGGCAAGCGACCAGGTGTAGGCGGCCCGCAGGTTGGGTAACTCGGCGTCAAGATGCACAAGCCAGGTCTGCTGTTCTGGGCCATCAAGCGAGACCTCGGCCTGCTCAGCCAGATTGACGAAGAATGCGGCATGCCGGGCCTGTTGCGTTGCCAGTTCACCGCTGGCGTTCAGTTGCTCGAGCGCAAAGGCACGCAACGTTTCCAGGAATTCGTAGCGATCATCTTTGACCGTCACCAATTGTTGTTCCACCAGTTGGGGAAGGGCCTGCGCGATGGGCATAGAACCATTGATGGCCTGCGCTGCGTGCCGTGTCCAGCCGCCCTCGAAAACACCTAAGCGATCAAAGATCTGACGGGTGGCAGGATCGAGCAACTGGTAGCTCCACATGATCGCGCGATGGAGCGTGCGCTGGCGTTCGGGCAGATCGTACGGGCCGTCAGCGAGGGCAGGCAGCAAGGGCGAAAGCTGGGCCAGGAGTTCAGCGGGTGTAAAACGATAACAACGGGCGGCAGCGAGCTCAATCGCAAGGGGGAGGCCGTCGAGACGGCGGCAGATCGTGGCCACTTCGGAAGCTGCATCGGCAAGTTTGAAGCTCGGACACACTGCGCCAGCGCGCTCGGCAAAGAGTTGCACGGACGGGGCCTGGACAATCGCCTCGGCCTGATCTGTGGCGGGCAAACCGAGCGGCTCGACCGCAAAGAGGCGTTCGGCACGCAGGCGCAACGGCGCACGACTCGTCGCAATAACCTGGAGCAGAGGGCAGAGTGCGAGCAATTCAGCCACATCGTGAGCTGAGGCAAGCAGGTGCTCGAAGTTATCGAGGATAAGCAGGGTCGACTGATGATACAGGCGATCGGCGAGTTGATTGAGCAGGGAGGTTCCGGGCTGTTCTGTAAGCGCCAGGGCACGGGCAAGCGCGGGGAGCAACTGGGTCGGCTCGCTTAGCGAGGCAAGCGCCAGATAGACGACATGGTCGTCAAAGAGCGGGCGTACGTTGAGTGCGGCATGCTGCGCGAGGCGGGTTTTCCCAACACCGGGCGGGCCAAGCAGGGTGAGCAACCGTGTGCCGTCACGCAACAGACGGCGCTGGATAGCGGCAAGCACCGCCTCACGCCCAAGCAAGGGATTAGGCGGCGCAGGTATCGCCCCTGGTGGGCGCGAGCGTGGTGGGTTGATGCCAACGGCGCGGCTCGCGGGGAGCGGCACCGTGCTCTCAGGCAAAAAAGCCGCCTGCTCAGCCGGGGTAGCCTGGAGCAGATCGAGCACCTGCGGCAACATCGCCGGTGGCAACGTACGCTCGCCGCGTTCAATTTTGCGCACCAGCGAGAGCGAACAGGCAATCTGATCGGCAAGCGCCGCCTGAGTCAGACCGAGGGAAGTGCGGCGGCGGCGCACCCATTCACCAAAAACAGAGGAACGAACCATATGGTGCTAGTCATCCGAATTGTGTCACTTTTGTGTTACCTAAGTATAACAATAAACTGGTTTAATTGGGGAAGCAATTGCTTGCTACATTATGCAGGTATGCGCTCAATGGTAAAGACTGTGTTAAGAAGATGCTAGAAAGCAGAGTTCAATGCAGCGTCATCATATTCGAGTCCTGTTGACCCTCTGTGCATTGCTCCTCATCGCCACACTGCTACCACAGGCACGAGGTTTAGTCGAGGCCCAGAGTTCCTTGGCAACCACACCCTCTGATCCGGCCCCCTTCGCCCGCCTCGCCGGTACAGCCTCGCCTGATGGCTTGGCCCAGGCTGGCCTGCGGGTCGAGCTTGCCCAGGACGGCGTACGCCCCGAAGCGACCACCACCGATGGGGATGGCGCATACTTCTTCGCGATGGTTGCAGGCGGTGCCTATACCGTGACTGCGTTTGACGGCACGGGACTGCCCTTTGCAAGCGAGACGCTGCTCCTCACGTCGGGCGAAACGCTTTATGTGGATCTTGGCGAACCCTTGCGCCCCAGGAGGGCAAGCCTTGCCAATAACGAGACAAGCCCCTGCGCCTACAATGCCCCGCCGGGAACCGCGATCATCCGCGGTACTGTTACCGATGCGCTGACCGGCCAACCAGTCAGCGACGTTTTCGTCTCGGCTTTTGGGCCCCGCAATGCCTCGGCCACGACCAGTGCGACAGGCACTTATACGCTCACCGAGCTTGCGGCTGGTGCTTACAGGATCAGTTTCAGACCTCCGTCGAGTCAAAATTACCTACTGCAATACTATAACGGTAAAGACGATTCCGCTGAGGCTGATCTGCTCACGGTTCCTGAGGGGGCCACGCTCACCAACATCAATGCGGCCCTGACCCCCGGCGCGATCATCAGTGGGCGGGTGAGTGGCGTTGGCAATGAAGCGCTCAGTGGGGTCGCTGTTACGGCCTATCGCCTCGTTGGCGAGGCGCGCTACGCTGAAGCGAGTGATCGCACCGAGAGTGATGGGAGCTTCAGCATTGATCGCTTGCCTGCTGGTACCTATCAGCTCGAAACGTGGATTACCGATAGTGACAACGCTACTGTGCGCGCCTATCTCAACGGCACCTCGAACGAAGTAAGCATTGCGCCCTCTAGCACCAATCCGAACGTCAACCTGAACCTTGTGCGGGGAGCCCAGTTTAGCGGGCGCATCACCGATGCGAATGGGTCAGGAATTAGCGATATCAGGGTGACTGTGTACGATGCCACCAATGATCGCTATGTGAAGGATGTAGCGCGATCTGAGTTTAATGGCAGCTACACGTCGCTTGCGCTCCCGGCTGGCAGCTATAAGGTGCGTTTTTGGTCGAATAGCTACGCTAGTCAGGTTTACCTTGATACGTACTACAACAACCAGCCCAGCCTTGAACTCGCCACCCCGCTTGTGCTTGGCGCTAGTGGGGTGACGCCCAACATTGACGCTCAGTTGACCCTAGGTGGCGTCATTGCAGGCAAAGTGACGGGTGCCAACGGCGTACCGCTGAACAGGGTGAGCGTCTGGGCCGGGCCAGCCGCAGGCGGCAGTGGCTCTTATGTATCAACCTCGACCGGCTCTGACGGCACCTACACCCTACGCGGGCTAGCTACAGGGCAGTACCAGGTAAGTTTTGCTACTTTAGATTCGTACGATACCGAAACTCAGCGCTACCTGGGGGAGTATTACAATAACCAGAGCACGAGCGCTACGGCGAATCCGGTCACGGTGACCGCACCGAACACCGTTGCCAACATCAATGCTGAACTGACCCGTGGCGCAATCATCAGTGGCTGTGTCAGTGGCAGTGATACTGGTCGTGGGATCAGCCGTCCCAGACTTGAGATCAGACCGGTCGGTGGCGGCTCTTCCGTCGCTACCCGGAGTGATTCGAATGGCACCTATCGCACCCAGGCGCTGCTCCCGGGCAGCTATCGGATCACCTTCAGCGACGACTCTACCTCAAACAACTCCACCCGTCCCGGCTATGTCAGCCAGGACTATGCCACACCGGTCGTGGTAGCCAGCGACAGTCTCACCGGGATCGACGCGGTGCTGAATCCCGGCGGAGCGTTTCGGGGCACGATTACGGGCCTGGATGGGGTACCGCTGGACGGCATTGATGTGTCGATCTACACCCCATCCTCTTATGTAGCACGCGGTTCTACGTATGAGGATGGGGTGTATACCACGCGGACAGTGGCCCCTGGCCGCTACACCCTACGCCTAAGACCCTACTCGTCCAGCCCCAGTGCGGCCTATGCTAGCGTAGAGATCGGCCCCTTTGATGCGACGCTCAACGCCTTCACCATTGTGAATTACCAGATGAGCTTGGGCGGCCAGATCAGCGGACGGATCACCAATCGGGATGGTGCGGCGCTGAGTGATCTTTCGGTAGCGATCTACAACGAGGCCGGATATTTTGTGGACAGCACCTACTATGTTGACGACAGCGGCGTCTATACCACGACGGGGCTGGCCCCTGGAAACTACCGGCTTGAGTTTCGGCCTTATGGGGATGCGAATCAGTATGCGCCCCAGTTTTACAACAACAAACCTGACCTTGCCAGCGCCGATCCGGTCACGGTGAGCGAGCCGGGGATCATCCCGAATATCAATGCGGCCCTCGACATTGGCAGCGTCATCGCGGGCCAGGTCACGGTGGCAGGGGGGGCCGAACTGGGCGCTGTTGAGGTTGCAGTCTACAATGCCGAGGGAAGGTACATCAGGACTACCTGGGTCGCGAGCGACGGCAGCTACAGTACGCCAGCCCTCGCCAGTGGCAGCTACCGGCTCTGTTTCACCCCACAGGCGAGTCGCCTGATCGCCGAGTGCTACAACAACCAGGCCACGCCAGACAACGCCACCCCGATCGTCGTCACGGCCCCCACGCCAGTCGAGAACATCAATGTCGAACTAGCCGTGGGCAGTCAACTCAAGGGCCGGGTGGTTGATGCGGCAGGGGATGGGGTTGCTGGCGTCCAGGTCGTGGTTGTCGCGCGCACGAGTACCGCGCAGGAAAACCTTATCCTGGCGCGGGCCTTCAGCGCGAGCGATGGCAGCTATACGACTAGCCCTGGCCTCCCGGCAGGTGCCTACCAACTCTCTTTCTATGCGCCGACCGGCAGTAACCTCGGGTTTGCCAACCTGGACGCGACGGTCGCGAGCAGCGGCACCGATGTTGAACTCGCTGACGTCACGCTCAGCAGCGTACGGCGGGTTTACTTGCCGTTGGTGTGGCGCTAGGGATGGTTCGTAACCAATAGGCAAGCCTGCCCTGCGTGTGCTGCCCCTCTCCGCTAACGGCACATTTTTGTTTAGCTTGTGGACAAACGGCTACATCTTTGGCAGCTTCGCCCTGATGCTGAAGCGTTCGCAGCAGTAATTGGTTTGAGGAGCCATATCTATGTGCTTACTGATCAGTCAGCGAAACGGCCTCCTACTCACCCTCGCTCTCGTTTTGTTCCTGGCTCTGGCCAGCGCCGTTCGCGCCGACGAAACGCCCGTACCAATCCTGGCCACTGCCTGCCCGCCCAGCATCCCCTTTGGCGAGTTGTTCGACTGCTCGTTGGAGGCAGCCGGTGAGGTTGACCGTTACACTTTTACCGCTACGACCAACGATAGCTACATCATCCGTATCGTGCGCACCTCGGGCACCTTTGAACCCAGTATCGTCGTGCGTAACCCGAATGGGGTAGCAGTGTGTGAACGTTATACCTTTGGCAACAAGATCGAGCTTGATTGCACGGCAACAAGTAGTGGTGCCTATAGCTTTGAAGTGCAATCGTCGGGGACGAATCGCTCCACCATCGGTGGCTACCAGGTCTATATGCAGCGGCTCAATGGCGTTGGTAATGCCACCCCGCTCAGCATCGGCAGCTTCACCCAGGGTAGCCTGGCGGCACCGATTGAGAGCAAGACCTACAGCTTTACGGCGGCGCAAAATGATCTGATCCGCTTGCGGCTCTTTCCTACGGCTGGTACAATCCATCCGCGCATGCGCGTCTACAATGCGGCGGGGGTTGAACAGTGCGCGGTCTACCGCGTCTCGACCAGCCTGGCAACCATCGAAACGTGTGCGATTACGGCGGCGGGTACCTACAGCCTGTTGGTAGACGATAACACCACCAGTCGCACTGGGGCCTACGACCTACATTTTCAGCGCCTGAACAATCCGGGCAATGCCACCCCGCTGACGCTGGGCAGTGTCACCACAGGTAATCTGGAACGAGTCGCTGCCATGAATGTCTATCGTTTTGACGCAGAAGCCAATGATCAAGTAATCCTCCGCTTGATCAAAGAAGCCGGGGCTTTCCTGCCGCAAATGACGCTCTTTGACCGCGCTGGGGTGAGTATTTGTAGTACGTATAGCTTGCGAGCCCTAGCGCGAATCGAGCCGTGTGCCATTCCGGCGACAGGCCAGTACAGTCTTTTGATTGAGGATCAGCGCCTGGAAAATACTGGCGCCTACCGGCTGCACCTACAGCGGCGCAATAATCCAGGGAATCCGACCGCCATCGCCTTTGGACAGAGCCGTCAGAGCAGCATTGCTTCGATCGCAGACTTCGGTACCTTCAGCTTTGAGGGCGTTGCGGGCGGGCAGGTGCGCCTGACGATGCTGCGTACCAATGGCAGCTTCTGGGCGCAGGTGAGCGTTTACGACCCGGCTGGCCTTGAACTCTGC
This sequence comes from Candidatus Chloroploca mongolica, assembly GCF_004762035.2. Classification (GTDB taxonomy): domain Bacteria; phylum Chloroflexota; class Chloroflexia; order Chloroflexales; family Chloroflexaceae; genus Chloroploca; species Chloroploca mongolica. Next base: position 26,406 of record NZ_SIJK02000056.1, read on the forward strand.
ACTGGCCGATCATTTAATCCGGGAGTGGAGGACGTGACGCTCAACTGTACGCTGAAGACGACCGGGCAACATACGATCATCACTGAAGATAGGAACAATACAGGTGTTGGTGACTATACACTCACCCTGGCCTGTCTCAGCGGGAGTTGCAGTCCGGCCGCGCCGCGCAACGAACGGGTCTATCTGCCGTTGGTGCGGCGCTAATGCACGACGCTTTGGAGTCAGGGCGTCATGATACCTTCGCCGCAACGCTCACTACCATGCGCTGGATCAGGTCAGCAGGCATGGGTGCGCTGAGGATGGACGTCGCGAGCATGGTCTGGAAGAGCCGCTCAAACAGGGTCAGGCTGGCCGGATCGGTCAGCTTGCATAGGATAATAATGTGATCAAGCGTTCCAGTCCTGTGCCATGGCTGGTTGTCCTAGGTAGTGGGCTCTGGCTCATCACTCTGGTACTGATTGGGCATACGCAGGCTCAGCAAACAATTCTGGGCCGCGTCTACCTGCCACTGGTCATACGCGAAGATGTGCGTCAGGCAGGTGCTACCTGGAGTGGGCCGCTAGCGATAGCACCCCATGATGGGTTGCTCTGGGTAGTGAATCCTGATGCTGGTAGTGTGAGCGCCCTCGACCTCGATCAATTACGTCTCGTGGTGACTCTACCGGTTGGGGGCGAGCCATGGTCGTTGGCCTTCACGCCCGATGGGGCGACGTTGTTGGTACTGGATCGAGCCAATGGCGAACTGATTGCGCTCGACCCGCTGCGCTTGATTATGCGGGCACGTATCAGTGTTGGGCCGGAGCCCGCTCACGTCGTAGTACATCCGACCGGCCAACTCGCCTACGTCAGTGTCGGCGTGGCCCACCACCTCGTCATCATTGATCTAGCTACGCTGCAGATCGAGCGTCAGGTCGCCACTGCCGCCCATCCCTACGCACTCGCCATCAGCGCCGATGGAGCCCAAGTCTACCTGACCCACTTCCTCGCTCAGCCCCTCCAGTCGGGCGGTATGGGGCTTGATGACGGAGCACTGGGGCTGATCAGCGTGTTCGGCCCCCTGGGGGATTTGCAGCGTGTGATCAGCCTGCCGCCCGACCAACACGGCTTTGCCAATCAACTGGCAGGGATTAGCCTCTTTGGCGAACGGGCCTGGGTGCCGCAGATTCGCGCTGCACCCGAGCAGCCCAACACGCTTAGCACAACCGTCTTTGCGGCCGTCTCAAGTCTCGATCTGGCCGCTGGCCGCGAAGACGAGCACGCCAAGTTGAACCTGAACGACGAAGAGGTCTTCGGTTCGCCGGTCAATAACCCGGTCGCCGCTGTCCCCAGCCCCGATGGGCAGACGCTGTACGTTGTGCTGGCGGGCAGCAACCTGATCGAGCTCGTGGATGTAGCCCAGTCGGATCGTCCACGCTTGCTCGGGTTCATCGCCACAGGCTTGAATCCGCGTGGCATGGTGCTCAGCGCCGATGGGCAGCGTGGCTATGTGTGGAACTACCTGGCGCGCTCGGTGACGGTACTTGATCTAGTACAACGGACGCCGATCGCCGAAATTGTCGTTACTCCCGAGACCTTGCCGCCTGATCTGTTGCGGGGCAAGATCCTCTTCAACACCGTCGCTGATCCGCGCATGGCCAAGTCGTCATGGGTCTCGTGTGCGAGTTGCCACGCTGACGGTGGCACTGATGGCGTGACCTGGAGCCTCGCCGACGGTCCGCGCCAGACCCCGGGGATCTGGAATGCGGGCGCAACCTTGCCCTGGCACTGGTCGGCAGCCCTTGATGAACCTCAGGATGTCGAGGATTCGATCCATACGCTGCAATTTGGCCTGGGCTTAGCGCCCGGGGCCGACCCGCCGCTGCTCGGCACTCCGAACGACGGGCGCTCAGCGGATCTGGATGCCCTGGCCCGCTTCTTGGTCGAAGGCATCCGCACCCCACAGGGAGTACTGCCAACGGCAGCCAGCCATCAGGGGCGTGCGCTCTTTCAAGAACTTGGTTGCGTGAGTTGTCATGGTGGCCCCACCTGGACAATTAGTAGCATCCCAGGGGTGGTGGGGCAACTCGACCCCGATGGCAATGGCATGGTTGATCAGCTCTTGCACGACGTCGGTACCGCGACCGCTGCCGATATACGTGGCGCAACCGGCTTCGATGTGCCCGCACTGCTTGGCCTGGCCTTCACCGCACCCTACATGCACGCTGGCTCGCTGCCTGATCTCAAGGCCGTCCTGGATTCAGGCCACCCAATGCCGGGCCAGCCCCGCGTGCGGCCCCTGAGTAGGCTTGAACGGGAAGCCCTGATCGCCTTCTTGCTGACGATTGACCTAGAGACTGAGCCTCTGTTTGCGCCGTAAAAGGAAGTCTACGCTGAAAGGACACGCTGATGAATCGGTTCCTGCGCTCCGCACCAACCGTGCTTGCCCTGATCGCCATCTTGTTGCTCAATTCATGGCCGGTGGCACCGTTACGTGCCCAGGTGCCCCAACCACAACCACAGGCTGCGGCTAGCCCCGCCCAGAATAGCCAACGGGCGTACCTCCCGTTGGTCATTCGCCCCACGGGTCCACCCAACTTCACCCTGAGTAGTCCGCTCGCTGGCTCAACCGTGGGCGGCACCACGCTGGTCGTGGCGCAAGTACTGGATGCTGGCTCGGTCAGCAGCGTCAGTTTCCGCGCAGGTAACCTGGATCTGGGCACCGATAGTACGCCTGCGGATGGCTTTCGGGCCTTTTTGGATGCTAGCAGGTTGCCAGCGGGTTCGGTGACGATTACTGCTACCGCCCGCGGGCCAGCCGGTGAGGCAAGCCAGAGCGTGGAGGTCATTGCGCAGCCCAACCCGCCAGCGAGCGCAACCATTGGTAGTCAGGGCGGCGTGCTTGGCAGCGACTCGGGGGCGACGATTACGATTCCGCCGGGCACAGTCAGCGATAACACCACTGTGAGCATCCGCGAGCGTACCCAGGCCCAGGTGACCACCGAATCCGGGATCGTCTGGGACGACATCGGCGTGACCTTCCTCGGCGACATCGCCATTCAGTCAAACCAGCCGCTCTCGCGGCCAGTGGAGATCAGCACCCAAGGCTTTGCCAATCGCATTCAGCCCGGCCAGGCGGTGGTCACCTACAATCTGTTACCTGACCAGGATGGCGACGGGATTGGTGAATTGGTGGTCGCGAGTACCGCCGAGGTGGCACCGAACGGGGCGATTGTGAGTACGCCCGTTAATAATACCGCTGTTATTCGCAGTGCAACCGTGCGCAATGCTTCCGGGCGCACTACTTTGCTGACGCGTGATAATCGTGTTGTCGTCGCGCCAGGGGAACTCCTCACAGTAATTACTGAAGGGCTTAACGCAGTCTCATTGCAAGGAAATGTGTTAACCTTCAGATCGGCAACAGGCAAGAGCTACAGCATTGCCGCCCTTATACTACCCACCCAGGCCAACCCCTTACAACAGGAACTGAAGACTCTGCTCCCATCATTGCCACCCGGCGACGTAACTATCTCGCTCTTTGACGCGAGTAGTGGTACAACTATTGAAGTTGGCCTCGTAACAATCACTACCGCGCCCGCCCTTACTCGACCCGCCTCTGAGATTATTGAGGCGTACTACGCCCAGCATCTGATCTTCCTGAGTTCGCTTCCGACAGTTACCCCTGAGGCTGTCGAGGAGCGAGATTCTCTGGTGAGCGCAACAACTCAAATGCGCGATGCCTTCCGCCAACTGTTCACTCTTTCGGATCCTCAAGTTCAGGGCGGGCTAGTCGAGTTTGCTACGATAATCGAAGGGTCAGGGGTGCTCAAGAGCGAGGGGGCTCAACAGCGAGAGCTGTTAATGTTAGCAGCTAACGGCTGCTTTACCCCTGAAGAGCGACAGCGTCTCCAAGATGATTTTGACAATGCGATCATTGTAGGTACTGTTGCTTGTACAATATTCACTGCCATCGCCGCAGCTGCTGGCGGGGTTCCGGGTGTCATCGTGGGTTCTATTTGTGCGGGAGCACTTATCACAGGCGATAAGAAGCTTAATCGCGCAATTGATCGAGCTCCAACGTGTCCGAATGAGTCTCCACCACCACCTCCTCTCCCACCCTGCCAGCCCACGCCTAGTGGCGGCGTCCCATCTAGCCGCGGTATCGGCGGTGCGCCGCCCCCCGGCGGGAATGGCTGTGGCAATGCAGCAGGGAGTGGGGGTGGCACTGCAGCCTTAGCCCAGGTCGGGAGTGGGAGCCTCCAGGGGCGTTACATCGTCAAGGTCTTCCCGCAGGCGGGCGGCCGGGCGCTCAGCCCCTTCACTGGCGCGACCGACGCGGGCGGCTACTTCTTCCTGCCCTTCATCCCGCAAGGCGAACCCTTCCGTGCCGTGGCTGTTGATACGGTTACGGGCGCTTCACGCAGCTTCGAGGGCGTCGGCCCGGCGACTGGTGAATCGGCCTACATGTTTTTCGACTTCTTGGATGCCGAAGACAACCGGGTTGCGATCAATATCGGCGACACAGTCAGCGATGGGGAGCCGCAGGCGGGGGCGGGGAATATCGAGAACCCCGGGGCCTTCGATGTCTACACGTTTGAGGCCGAACCCGACCGCGAAGTGATCTTCGAAGTGCTCAACAAAGCCGCTGGCCTGAGCCAGACACGCTGGAAGTTGGTCAGCCCCACGGGCACCGAAGTCTTTAACCGCGTCATGGCGACGACCCAACTGATCGCTCTGCCCGAGCCCGGCACTTATACCCTGACGGTCGGTGATGATACCAGCGGTGGCACCGGCACCTACTCGTTCAAACTCGTTGGCATTCCGTTGCCGGATCGTTTCAACATTGCCATTGGCGACACGGTTGCCCCTGGCATCCCTGGGCCTGGGGCTGGCACGATTGAGCAGTCGTTGGTCAAGGATCGCTATACCTTTACCGCCACGGCGGGACAGCGGATCTTCTTCGATGCGATCAGCAACTCGGTCTCCTACTTCCGCCTGAACTGGACGCTGCTCGATCCCAACGGGAATCGGGTGGGAAGTGTGAACTCCTTCGTCGACACCGACCCGATTACCCTGGTCGCCGCTGGCAGTTACACCATCGTCATTGATGCTGATGCTGATCTCGTGCCCACCTATAGCTTCAAGCTTTGGGATGTGCCCCCGCCGCAGCAGTTCAACATCGCGATTGGCGCTACGGTCGCCAATGGGATACCTGCCGCTGGGGCGGGTAATATCGAGACCCCGGGCGTGATTGACCGCTACACCTTTACCGCCACGGCGGGACAGCGGATCTTCTTCGATGCGATCAGCAACTCGGTCTCCTACTTCCGCCTGAGTTGGACGCTGCTCGACCCCAACGGGAATCCGGTGGGGAATGAGAACTCCTTCGACGACACTGACCCGATTACCCTGGTCACCGCTGGCAGTTACACCATCGTCATTGATGCGGATACTGATCTCGTGCCCACCTATAGCTTCAAGCTTTGGGACGTGCCAGCGCCGCAGCAGTTTGCCATCGCGATTGGCGATACGGTCGCCAATGGTATACCTGCCGCTGGGGCTGGCAATATCGAGACCCCGGGCGTCATTGACCGCTACACCTTTACCGCCACAGCGGGACAGCGGATCTTCTTCGATGCGATCAGCAACTCGGTCTCCTTCACCCAACTGAGTTGGACGCTGCTCGACCCGAACGGTAATCAGGTGGGGAATGAGAACTACTTCGCCGACATCGACCCGATTACCCTGGTCGCCGCTGGCAGCTACACGATCGTCATTGATGCTGATGGGGATCGCGTCCCCACCTACAGCTTCAAGCTTTGGGATGTGCCCCCGCCGCAGCAGTTCACCATCGCGATTGGCGATACGGTTGCTGATGGGGTGCCTGCCGCTGGGGCTGGCAACATCGAGACCCCGGGCGTGATTGACCGCTACACCTTTACGGCCACCGCGGGGCAGCGGATCTTCTTCGATGCGATCAGCAACTCGGTCTCCTTCACCCAACTGAGTTGGACGCTGCTCGACCCGAACGGTAATCAGGTGGGGAATGAGAACTACTTCGCCGACATCGACCCGATTACCCTGGTCGCCGCTGGCAGCTACACGATCGTCATTGATGCTGATGGGGATCGCGTCCCCACCTACAGCTTCAAGCTTTGGGATGTGCCCCCGCCGCAGCAGTTCACCATCGCGATTGGCGATACGGTTGCTGATGGGGTGCCTGCCGCTGGGGCTGGCAACATCGAGACCCCGGGCGTGGTTGACCGTTATACCTTCACAGCCACGGCGGGGCAGGCGATCTTCTTTGATGCGATCACGCCTACAAGTTCGTCACTTTTGCGCTGGTCACTGCGTGACCCGAACGGCAATCTCGTAGGCTCCCAAAGTCGTCGTTTCGCTGATACCGACCCCATTACCCTCAATCTTGCCGGTTCGTATACCCTTGAGGTGACGGCTGAAGGTGATCGCACGCTCGTCTACTCGTTCCGCCTCGAGCCACGTTAGCCAGCCAAAGCAAAGAGGGACGGCCCATGGGCCGTCCCTCTTTCGCCCTCACCCTCTGACCCTACGCCTCCACGCCCCAGGCAAGGCTCCTGCCAGCGCACCGCTACGATCGCGTCACCGAAGCGAGTCGTAAGGCCGCCGGCGAGCACACGCTGGGCAGCCTGTTCGACCATGCCACCAGGGCCATCTGAGGAAACCGAAACAAGACCACGAGTCCGGCTTGCTTCATGGAAACACCATCTTCACGTCAGCAGTGGTGTCGTGTGGCGTGGCTTCATCTTCCATGGGGGCAACTTCTGCATGTGCTGTTGAATGTGCTCGCTCACCTGCGTCGCCAACCCATCGAGCGCTGCCAGGACACCTTCGCGGCTCGCCGCTGTGGCATCAGAGAGCAGCGTCACCTGCTCCAGCGGGTAGCCGCAGAACTAACTGTGGGTCGCGGAGAACAGCAGTTACAGCGTTCGCATCGGTGGCAGTGATTGGCACGGCGAACTGCGGCGCGTGGGTGTAGCTGCCGGTGGCGATCAGCAGGGCGTGGGCGGCGGGGAAGGACATTGTCCTTGCTCCTGTGCGTTACGCGGCTAACGTGACGGGGATACGGTTGGGTCAAGACGTCTCGGCAGTGATGGCGGCCAACGCTCCTACTAGCGTCTGGATAGTCAGCATGCTATCCAAACGAAGGCATTGCTCATCATCCAGACTTACCAAGGTACAGCCATAACGCCGCGACTCAACGGCATAGGTCACATCTGCACCACGCAGAAAATAATTTGCCGCCAGTTCCTCAGCCTCTCGGCTGAAGGCACTATCAATAGTCCGTTGGTACGACGGTAAACCACCAGACATGGCAACGCCCACATCAGAGTACGATGCCACCATAGGCTCCCCGTGGGTGTCGTTGTCGTCAGGCTCCTCGTGGTTGCCGTTGGTTGTCGTCAGCCTCCCTGTGGGTGTCGTTGTCGTCAGGCTCCTCGTGGTTGCCGTTGGTTGTCGTCAGGCTCCCCGTGGGTGTCGTTGTCGTCAGCCTCGCTGTGCTTGTCGTTGCGACCCCCGCCCGTGCTGCCCGAGGCGCGCCCCGCGCCGCCCTTCCGCGCGCGTGGGGCCGGTGGTCGTCCAGGTGCGGGGGACAGCTCCCTGGATGCCCGTA
>NZ_SIJK02000057.1 GCF_004762035.2 Candidatus Chloroploca mongolica
CTGGACGCGGGGCGACCCGTGCAGGTGACTGGTGCGCAGAGTCGAGGGCTTCCCTATCTACCGACATTCGGTGTCGTGTAGGCGAAACGCAATCTATCATCAGCATTCTGCAGGTAGTATGACGCGGCGTGGAGCAGTGGCAGCTCGTCGGGCTCATAACCCGAAGGTCAGAGGTTCGAATCCTTTCGCCGCTACCATGCGTGTGTGTCTGGCGCCGTGGAACCACCCCGTCCCATCCCGAACCGGGTCGTGAAACATGGCCGCGCCGATGCTACTGGGGCCTGAGCCCTGGGAACGTAGGTCCACGCACGCTCCAATTTACAAGAGGGGTGACTGTCTATTAGACAGTCACCCCTCTTGTTGTTTTGCGACGTTAGCGTAGTCGGCGGTCAAGAAATTCGCTCAGCACTGCATTAAAGGATGCTGGTTGTTCGAGGTTGCTCAAGTGGCCCGCTCCTTCGATCAGGGCGAGTTCGCTCTCGGGAAGATACTTTTGCATGAACTGCGCTTCGCTCGGTGGCGTTAGCGTGTCTTCGGTGCCGACAATGATTAGCACAGGGACGGCAATGGTTGGCAGATCAACCGTTGAGTCGGGCCGCAGAGCCATCCCGCGTAAGGCCCCGGCGATGCCGTTTGGACTAGTTGCGCTGATGGTGGCGCGTAGCGATGCGCGTAGTTCGTCGCTGGCACCCGGTGCAATGAGCTTTGGTAGCAGGATGTCGGCAATTGCTGCCGAGCCCTGGCTTTCGACGAGACAGGCGTTGGTTTCTCGTGCTACTTTGCCTTCGCTGCTGTCGGTTCCTGCTCGTGTGTCGGCCAAAACCAACCCATTGATCAGGCTGCGGTGTGAACGCCAGAGCTCAAAGGCAATGTAGCCGCCCATTGATAGCCCGATCACTGTGGCCTGTTTGATACTCAGGGTGGTGAGCAAGAGAGCCAGGTCGTTGGCGTACTGCTGCATAAAATAGACTTCGTTGGGTGCCCCGCTCTTTCCGAAACCACGTAAATCAGGCACAATGACCCGGTAACGGTCGCGAAGGACGGCAACTTGATCGTTCCACATCGCTCCATTGAAGGGAAAGGCATGTAGCAAAAGGAGGGGCGGTCCGGTTCCTTCGTCTTCATAGGTCAGACGAATGCCGTTCAAGTACGTTTCCATCATTGCGCTCCTTGGCAGGTCTCGGTTCTGGTAAGCGGGGCATGCCACCGGCACGCCCAAGGATGAGCAGGGCCTCGATCCAGTTGGGCGAGGTTGATCCTTCCGTGCTCGTGCTCGCAGTCAGGCTTAGTGCAGTGGCCCGCTCGGTCTCGCCTACTTCTACTGCCAGGATGCTGCTGAAGGCAAGCAAGAGCGGTGAATTGATGCGTTCAGGTTGCTTGACCGCAGGCCAGTGACGTATGGCTAGTTCGCGGGTGAGCTCGGACGCGTATGGGGCCATCAAGATCAGGGCTATCACATCTTCGAGGGGTTTGCTCGTCAGCGTGGCTTTCCGACGCTTGAGATGGTACCCTGAGGCAAAGACTCCGCGACTAGGTAGGCGCGGCCCGCGTAGCACGAGTTGCTCACGTAAGACCTGAAGCCAGCGTTGCCCGGCACTCTTATGTTCGCTGCCGTAGATATGATCGGCAAGGTGGACGCCCCAGAGTACCAGTGCCATAGCCGACGGGGTGGTGGTGTCGTTTGTGGTCGCAATCGCCCCGCCATGATCTGCGCGCATCTGTGCGGCGAGCATGGCGACCAATTGCGCATAGGTGTAGCTGAACCGCCAGGTGCTTGACCAGCGAAATTCGAGAGGCGGATCATGGTAGCGCTCTTCGCCTAGAAGGGCCGCTAGCCCGAGCAAGGTTGCCAGGGCTCCACTGTAGGCGGCAAAGCCTGCGCCAATCGGGTCTGGCACAAGCCCCTCTCGGTCAATGGGCGTTGCCCAGTGCGCCCAGATTCGTCGTTGCACCATGCGTTCGAGCGCCGCAACGACGCCTGCCCGCGCCCGTTGTTGCTGCTCGGGTGTGGCATCTGGTTGTAGGCCCAGGGCTGCGATCGCTATGCCCGTAAAGAGAACCTGCACCCGCAGGTTTTGCTCGCTCTCTTCAGCCTGGGTCAGATCAAATCCGTCCCACCGATTGATTGGCTGGCAGAGCAGCATTTCCAGATACGTGAGCTCTTCTTCACGCTCTTTTGTCCCATTCATTACGCCCATCCCCTTGCTGCTATCTGCCAAGTACGCTCCGTAGCGCCTGGAGGATGGCTTCGTTTTGTGCCTTGGTGCCAAAAGAGATGCGAATAAGCCCGGGAAGCCCCCATCCGGTGAGCGGGGTGACCGTAAATCCATGTTCACGGAGCCCGGCTGTGACCGCTGCATCGTCTCCAACCGCGACGGCAACAAAATTGGTCTCGCCGAGAATTGGTTCAAGCCCGAGTGTACATAGCCCCTGGTCAAAAAAGGCGCGACTCGCTATGGCGTGCTCACGACTCCGTGCGAGATGTTCGCGATCGGTGAGCGCGGCGACCCCGGCGACTTGCGCCAGGAGGTTGACATTAAACGTTGGCCGTGCCCGTTCAAGGTAGGCAATCAGTCCGGGTTCGGCGTAGGCATACCCCAGGCGTAACCCGGCTAACCCGTAGATCTTGGCGAAGGTACGCAGCACGATGAGATTGGGGCACCCGGCACGGATCAGCGGGATCAGATCAGGATAGTCGGGCCGGGTCACAAACTCAAGATAGGCTTCGTCGATGACAACCAGAACATCGTCGGGAACCCTCCTCAAAAATCGGTCAACCTCGGCTGCGTTGTTGCTCGTCCCAGTGGGATTATTCGGATTGCAGAGAAAGATCATCCGCGTTTGTGGGGTGATCGCTTCGGCCATTGCTTCGAGGTCGTGGGTATAAGCACGGAGTGGAACCCGACGCGGATGGGCATTCAGTTCGAGCGTACGGAGCAGGTAACTGATGAAGGTTCCCTCGGCCATGACAACCTCGTCGCCTGCTTCGAGTATCGCCAGGCAGAGGATCAGGATTAATTCATCCGAGCCGTTGCTACAGGTGACATGCTCGTACCCAAGCCCGACATGTGCCCCAAGCGCCTGGCGCAAGGCCAGACTCGACGAGTCGGGATAACGATGAACCTGATCAAGTGCTTCGTGCAAGGCTGCCAGCGCCCGTGGCGAAGGTCCGAGGGGATTCTCATTCGACGAAAGTTTGATCAGATCAACGGCTGGCCCGGTGAGTAACTGGGGTGGTTTATAAGCCGGCAAACTCTGAATATGTGGTTTCAAGCGCATAATATTTAACCTCGACGCAAGTTCCGAGGGCCAGCGGTACTCTGTTGGCCCTCACCACCTACTATCATGCTTTCTCATATAGATTTAGAGTGGCAAGACAAAAGCAAACGTACTCCCGATGTCTTCATTGCTCTCCACCCAGATACGACCACCGTGCATTTGCACAAACTGGCGACTAAGGTAGAGCCCCAGTCCGAGCCCTTCCGTACGGCTGCTGCGCACCCGATAATAGCGTTGAAAGAGGCGCGCCTGTTGTTCCGGGGCAATTCCTGCCCCCTCATTCGTCACACTCAGCACGGCCACCGGGCCACTGAAGCCCTCGGCCTCGGGAGAGTCAGCGTCACGATGGCAGAGGTGCAAGATAATCGGGCTTTCGGGCGGACTATACTTGATCGCATTGCTGATCAGATTGGTAAGCACCTGTCTGATCCGCAGCATATCACAGGTAGCGACGAGTTCGTCTTCATTGCATTCAAGGATGAGCGGATGCTGTCCGGCCGCGGGCCGTTGCTGGTCAATGACTTGATTTGCCAGATGCACCAGGTTTACCCGTTGTAACTGAAGGTCTAGCTGGCCGGCATCAATGCGTGACACATCAAGCAGGTTGTCAACCATGCGGAGCATATGGCTCACCTGTTGAGTCAGGATGGTCAGACCATGCAGATCACGTGGGTCAGCCTCACCCCGTTGCTGTTCACGTCTGAGCAACAGGTCTGCGTAGCTCCGCACAGCCGCCAGGGGGCTCCGCAACTCGTGCGCAGCGACAGCCAGGAATTCATCTTTCGCACGCTCAACCTTTTGACTAGCAGTGACATCACGAAAGACCACGACAGCCCCCTCGATCATGCCATCACCGGCATGGGCTGGTGCCCCACTAAAACTCATCACCGTTTCATCGCCACTTGATCCGTGCAGGATGAGGCGATAATCTTGAAACACTTCCCCGGCCAGCGCACGGGTAAACGGGAGGTCTTCGAGGCTAAGGGGACGGCCTTCCATATCACGCATGCGGTAGAAATCGGGCATTGCGGCCAGGGGTTGTTCAAAGGGGAGCGAGTCGAGGCGCAGCAGCGCAAGGGCGGCATCATTCGCCAGCGTCAACCGTCCTGCGGCATCACAGAGTAGCACGCCTTCGGCGATAGAGGTGACGACGGTATTCAGCTTGCGCCGTTCACTCGAACTATCGGCATAGAGCAAAACGTTTGCAATGGCAAAGCCAACCTGATTGCAGATCGGCATCAGCAGGTCTTTGTCGGTATGCATGGTGAGTCCTGGCGGCCCATAGAGGGCCAGCACACCGGCGACCGTGCCACCTGCCAGCAAGGGGAAGTAGGCGGCTTCCACGAGACCCCCAGTGATCAATGGCCCCTCGCCACGGTCTTCTAGCAGAGGGCGTTGCATTGGTTGCCCATAATGAACGACCTCGGCACAGGGCGAATCGGCAACAGGAAGCTGAGCCAGGTACGTGGCCCCATCGGGGGGAAGCTGATGCTGTGCGGCGAGGGCAAGGTGATCGTGGGTTGGATCGAGCAAGAGCAGCGCCCCACTGGCATCAGGAATCAAGCCTACCACTACATCAAGCACACTACGTACCATATCATCGAGATCGGTTGCCGTCGAGATCGCGGTCACCACGGCATCAAAGGCCTTCAACCGTCGTTCACTCTGCTGGGCCGCGGCGTAGAGTTGCGCATTCTTGATAGCCGAAGCCGCAAGATTGGCAAAGGCCTGCAAGACCGGGATGGCGGTCTGATCAAGTGGTTGCCACGCGCTGTCGCTTGAGTTGTGGCCGAGATTGATCAGTTCGAGCACGCCGATTGTTTCAGAACCAACACGCAAGGGCAAGGCCGCCGCAGTCAGGCGCGAGGGCAACTGAGCACTAAGCTGATGGAACAAAGGATCATTGACCGGATTGATCGCGGCGGCAGTCTGCTGGTACCCTCGGGTCGCCGACTTCAGTTGTGGCTCGGCGTGTTGCAGGGCGAGCCCTGCCAGGCCTTCGCCTGAGCGTAACTGGCAATGGTGCAAGGCTTCGTGGGTTGCGGCATCCAGGGGTAACCCCAGCACGGTTTTTGGTCGCAGACGCCCGTTTGTCTCAAGCCAGAGCACCCCTGCCTGCACCGAGGGCAAGATCTCGACCAGGCTTGAAACGAGGTTTGTGAGGATCGTCTGAGGATCAATGACGGAAACGAGGTATGATGAGAGCTTGAGCAGCCCGGTCACCTGCATCGTTGCAACCTGATTGGTAGCATCAAATCGGTGAACGTTTGCACCGTCACCTCTGCGTCGAGAACGTCGCACATGGCGACGGATCGGCTGCCGCTCAGTCACTACCCATACCCCTGTCCACTTGCTTGGCACACATACCCAGACAGTGTTGCGCTATGCATTGTGACGCTGAGCACCGTCAATACGTATCGTGGACACCTACCAGATGGCAATTTGTTTAGCCAGGTACGATGCAATGATCTGCCTGATTCAGCAAGCCAGATGTGGAGTGCTCAGCGTTGACAATCTCTTGCACTTAGTATACCAGGTCTCAGGCTTGCTGAAGCGGGGAATAGACTGCAGCTGAAGCCACCTGGTGCTGATCAAGCAGGGTTGCACCACTGAGGAGATCGTGGATGCCCTGGAGCAACTGGCGCAGGAGTAGCTCAAGATCGATCAACTGTCCAAAGTCAAAATGTTGTAAAATACGCTCCATATCTTCGCGGCGTGCCTGTTCGACCTGGGCGAGGCGTTCTTCGCCATGGGCTGTGAGGGTGACTTGCACGACGCGTCGATCTTCGTGATCGCGTACGCGCCCAACCAGATGGTCTTCGATCAGGCGATCAACAATGCCGGTCAGGGTTCCCGCAGATTGCTGGGTGATTTCGGCCAGTTCGCTCATGCGGCAAGTACCAGCGTCACGAATAGCAAAGAGGGTTACCATTTGAGGCATTGTCAGGCTAATTTCGGGACGATTCAGGGTTTGCAACAGTTGCTTATGGCTTTGCCAGGTAATCTGGCGAATCACATCATCAATCGCGGCAATGTACTCGGTACGGGTTTCGGTCTCGTTCATCAGGGCCTCCCTGGCCAGGTGGCCATTGGCACGGGCAACAACAAACGGTAGTTTATGACATGTGGATTATTCTTGCATGAAACATTTCATCTTTCTTGTATATTAGCCTATAAATAATGCAATGTCAATAATATGCACAGGCATAGCTAGGGCGATTGCATCTTCCGTGAATGCACCCGCCAGGGGTGCCCGTACACCGGATCCGGCCCCCGGCCTATAGCCTGTAGGGGCACCCCTTGCGGGTGCCCTGATAGAGCGTCTTTTTGTATCCGGTTTCGTATGATGCAATCGCCCTGCAGGCATAGCTAGGGCTGAGTTCGCATTGCCATGATGCACAGACACTGCTGGCTTGTGGTACAATAAAGGGAGAATGCTTTAAAGTACGTATGTTTCGCTTGACAAATGTTGGTAGAGGATGGTATATTCCTTGTTCGCAGTCAAAATTGGATAAGCTCTCGACCTGGTTGGTTGCCTTGTCTTGCTAACCAGGATGTTATGGTCGCATGGATATGCCTGAGCTCCAGGCCAGTTGAAACAACATCGCGTGTCCGGATCCCGCCAGTCGTTCCGGTAGCCCGTTGAGGCTTACCGCCGATGACGGGCGCTTTCTGTTTTCTGGCTGTCGCCGCGTGTCGGTAGCGTCGTGAAGCGGATGCCGTCAGCTATCTGAGTCTTGCTGCTCAGAGGATGACGACGAAGAATGAGGTGAGTATGCCCCCGTTGATTGAGTCCGTGGTTCTCCAGCCCCTGATCGCGCCGATTGACCCGGGCGCCAATGGGCGACGGATCCGCCGGATCGAGCGCCGCTCTTTCGCCAAGATCTATGATGCGATCGAGGTGCCGCGCCTGATCGAGACCCAAGTCAACAGCTTTGATTGGTTTCGGCGCGAGGGCCTGCGTGAGTTATTCGAAGAGATTTCACCGATTACGGATTTTACCGGCAAGAACCTTGAACTTCACTTTAAAGATTATGTCTTTGGTGAGTCGCGCCTGGATGAGTTTCAGTGCCGTGAACGCGATCTTACCTATGCGGCCCCCCTGCGGGTGAATGTCGAGTTGCGGATTCTTTCGACGGGTGAGATTAAAGAGTCCGAGATTTTTCTTGGTGATTTTCCGGTGATGACGGATAACGGTACCTTTATCTATAATGGTGCCGAGCGGGTGGTGGTCTCGCAGTTGATCCGTTCGCCAGGGGTCTATTTCAAAGATGACAAGGATCCAACCTCCGGGCGGGCCCTCCATTCAGCAAAATTGATCCCGAATCGCGGGGCCTGGCTTGAGTTTGAGACCAATAAGCGGGATGTGATTAGCGTCAAGGTTGATCGCAAACGCAAGATTCCTGTGACGATTCTCCTCCGGGCTATTATGGCCTGGCAGGCCGATGAAGATGGCAATGGGCGTTGGGTGCCCGATAATGAGCTTGATCAGCATGGTCTGAATGATCAGATCATTGAACTGCTGCGCCAGGTTGATACGCTGACCGATCATCCGTATACCCAGGCGACGCTTGATAAAGATCCAGCCCATAATGCCAAAGAGGCGCTCCTTGAACTCTATAAGCGCCTACGTCCCGGTGATCCGCCAACCCTGGAGAATGCGCGCTCGTTGCTCGAGTCGCTGCTCTTTAATCCGCGCCGCTATGACTTGGCGAAGGTTGGCCGCTATAAGCTCAATAAGAATCTTTGGGAGCGTGAAACGCGCCGCGATGGCAAGAGCGATGCGCCGAGTATGTCGGTGCGTGTTTTGCTGCCTCGCGATATTGTCAAGATCGTTGAGCAATTGATCCTGCTGAATAATGGTCACGGGCGTGCGGATGATATCGATCACCTCGGCAATCGCCGTGTGCGTACCGTTGGTGAGTTGATCCAGCAGCAGTTCCGCGTTGGGTTGCTCCGCCTCGAACGCGTGGTCAAAGAGCGGATGTCGCTCCAGGATCCTGAGAGCGCGACCCCCAATGGCCTGATCAATATTCGCCCCGTGGTGGCGGCAATGCGCGAGTTCTTTGGTGGCTCGCAGTTGAGTCAGTTTATGGATCAGACCAATCCGCTCGCCGAGTTGACCAATAAGCGCCGTCTCTCGGCCCTCGGTCCCGGTGGGCTTTCACGTGATCGTGCTGGCTTTGAGGTGCGCGACGTCCACCATAGTCACTATGGCCGCATCTGCCCCGTCGAGACACCGGAAGGGCCGAATATCGGTCTGATTGGTACGATGTCGACCTTTGCACGGGTCAACGAGATGGGTTTCCTTGAGACGCCGTATCGCAAGGTCTATAATGCCGTGGATAATGCGCCCCTCTGGGTTGAGCGTGGCGTGCTGCTGCGGGATGTGCGTGATTTGCGCACGGGCGATCTGATTGCGGCCAAAGGCGCACGGGTTGATGAAGCGACAGCCTTCCGGATTACCGTTGGGCTGCTCCGCGGTCAGATCCTGCGTGAAGATGTACTCGACCCCGATACCGATGAGACGATCGCTGAGGCAACCACCGAAGTGAATCGAGCCCTTGCCGAGAAGATTGCCCGCTTGCCGCTCAAGTCGATTCGCATCCAGCCGGTTGTCTCGCAAGAGGTGGAGTATCTGAGCGCCGATGAAGAGGATCGCTTCATTGTGGCCCAGGCGAATGCCCCCATTGATGAGCATAATCGCTTTGTGGAGGCTTCCGCCTCGTGTCGTTTTGCCGAGAAATTTGTCCAGGAACGCGTCGACCGTATTGATTATATGGACGTGTCGCCCAAGCAGGTGGTCAGTGTCTCGACGGCGCTGATTCCCTTCCTTGAGCACGACGATGCGAACCGTGCCCTGATGGGTTCGAATATGCAACGCCAGGCTGTGCCGCTCTTGCGCCCCGATGCTCCAATTGTTGGGACGGGGATGGAGTACCGCGCTGCCCGCGATTCGGGTCAGGTGGTGGTGGCGCGTATGTCAGGGGTGGTTGTCAGTTCCACGAGCGAACATATCATCATCCAGGAAGATGATGGCTACGAGCGTGAGTATCGCCTGCGCAAGTTTATGCGCAGCAACCAGGATACCTGCATTAACCAGCGTCCAGCAGTCCTCAAGGGCCAGAAGGTCAAGACGAGTGATGTGATTGCTGATAGTTCGAGTACCGATAATGGTGAACTTGCCCTTGGTCAGAATATTCTGGTTGCCTATATGCCCTGGGAGGGCGGTAACTTCGAGGACGCGATTCTGGTCTCTGAGCGCCTAGTGCGTGAAGATATCTTTACGTCGATCCATATCGAGAAGTATGAGGTCGAGGCACGTGATACCAAGCTTGGACCCGAAGAGATTACCCGCGATATTCCTAATGTCGGTCAGGATAGTCTGCGCAATCTTGACGAGCGCGGCATCATCTATGTGGGCGCCGAGGTGCAACCCAACGATATTCTCGTGGGTAAGATTACGCCCAAGGGCGAAACCGATCTGACTGCCGAAGAGCGCCTACTGCGGGCTATCTTTGGTGAGAAGGCCCGTGAGGTCAAGGATAGCTCGCTGCGTGTGCCCAATGGGGTGCGTGGCAAAGTTATTGACGTCAAAGTCTTCTCGCGTAGCGAAGGGGCCGAGTTGCCTGTCGGAGTCAATCAGACGGTGCGCGTACTGCTCTGTCAAAAGCGCAAAATTAGCGCTGGCGACAAGATGGCTGGTCGCCACGGTAATAAGGGCGTCGTTTCGCGGGTTCTCCCGATTGAAGATATGCCCTTCTTGCCCGATGGACGCCCCGTCGATATTATCCTCAATCCGATTGGCGTCCCTTCACGGATGAATATCGGGCAGATCCTTGAGACTCACCTTGGGTGGGCCGCCGCACGGCTGGGCTTTCGCGTCGCAACGCCGGTCTTTGATGGGGCGCGCGAAGAACAGATCAAGGAACATTTGATCGCAGCTGGCTTGCCCCCTGATGGCAAGGTGACGTTGTATGACGGCCGGACGGGCGAACGCTTTGATCATCCGGTGACGGTTGGGTATGCCTATATGCTCAAGCTTGCCCACCTGGTTGAAGATAAAATTCACGCTCGTTCGACGGGCCCCTATAGCCTGGTGACTCAGCAGCCCCTGGGTGGTAAGGCCCAGTTTGGTGGTCAGCGCTTCGGTGAGATGGAGGTCTGGGCCCTCGAAGCCTATGGGGCCGCCTATATCCTCCAGGAGATGCTGACGGTCAAGTCAGATGATGTCGTAGGCCGGGTGAAGACCTATGAGGCGATTGTCAAGGGTGAGCCGATCCAGGAGGCTGGGGTGCCCGAAAGCTTCAAGGTGCTCATTAAGGAATTGCAGTCGCTCGGCCTGAGTGTCGAAGTGCTCAGCGAAGACGAGAAGCCCGTCGAGCTCACTGATGATGCCGATGGAGATATGGCTTCGCTTGATGGCATCAATCTGAGCGGTATGGAACGCGGCGAGTTCTAGCCCCTTTCGCTAGGTGCGATGGCTGGTCTAGTTCGCTCGATCCAGGAAACTGGTCGCGCGTTCGACTGGAAAGCAGCCATCGCGCCGAACTTTCTGAACTGGCAGCCGAAGAAACGCCCTGAGCACGGTACGATCACTGCGGGGATGCGTCAGCGCTGCGCTGCGTATCTTCCGCCTGAGGAGTGAGCTTCTATGCTTGAGATTAACGACTTCAACGCGATTCGGATCAGCCTTGCCTCACCCGAGGATATTCGGGGTTGGTCGCATGGCGAAGTCACGAAGCCTGAGACGATTAACTACCGCACCCTGAAACCTGAGCGTGACGGGTTGTTTTGTGAGCGCATCTTTGGGCCTACCAAGGATTGGGAGTGTTACTGCGGGAAGTACAAGCGCGTTCGTTATAAAGGTGTCGTCTGCGATAAGTGTGGCGTTGAGGTCACCCGGGCGAAGGTTCGCCGTGATCGGATGGGCCATATTAGCCTGGCGTCCCCGGTGAGCCATATCTGGTTTGTGAAGGGTACACCGAGCCGTCTCGGGTTGCTGCTCGATATTAGCCCCCGCAACCTCGAACGGGTGCTCTATTTTGCCTCCTATGTGATCGTGGAGGTCAAAGAGGATCTGCGGCAGGCTACACGTGATGTGATCCAGCAAGAGTATGCCGAAAAACGCGAGAAGGTACAGCGTCAGGCTGAAGAGAAGCGCATCGAGTTTAGTACGCTGCTGACCCAGGATCTGGGCGGGATGGATACGGCTCAGGTGAGCACGCAGCACCGCATTGAAGAAGATTATAAGCGTCTTCGCGAAGAGATTACTAATGAGGCTGATCGCCTTCGCGAGCGCCTCGAAGAGTTGACCGGTGAACCCACCGATGAAGATGTACTCTTTCGGGGGACGGCGATTCTTGAAGAGGGTGAGCTTATTAGCGAGCGGATCATTGATCAGCTCGAAGAGATGGTTGAGCAAGAACTCGAGGCACTGGAGGCACGCCGCCAGCGCGATCTTGAAGATGCCGAGTTGCTGACCGGGGCCGAGCGTGAGCGCAAAGAGCATGAGGTTTCGCAAGAGCAAGAGAAGCTTCAGGAGCGCCTTCTGCGTGAACTTGAGGGGATGGTACGCGAAGAGAAAGAGAAGCTTGACCTGCTTGAAGGTTTGAAGGTGTGCCGGATTCTCACCGAGAATGAGTATCGCCAGTTGCGCGAAGTTGCCCCCGGGGTCTTCCGGGCGGATATGGGCGCAGGTGCGGTGCGTGAATTGATTGAGGCGACGGTTGATCTCGCGAAGCAGTCCGAAGAGTTGCAATTTGAAGTGCAGACGACCCAGGGCCAGCGCCGTAAAAAGGCGACCAAGCGCCTCCGTGTCGTTGAGGCCTTCCGCAAGAGTGGCAATAAGCCCGAGTGGATGATCCTCACGATGCTGCCCGTTATTCCGCCCGATCTTCGCCCGATGGTGCAACTTGATGGTGGTCGTTTTGCCACCAGTGACCTCAATGATCTCTATCGCCGGGTGATTAACCGAAACAATCGTCTCAAGCGGTTGATGGAACTCAATGCGCCCGAAATCATTGTGCGCAATGAGAAGCGTATGTTGCAAGAGGCCGTTGATGCGCTGATTGATAATGGCCGCCGTGGCCGCGCTGTCTCGGGCAAAGGCAAGCATCGCCTCAAGAGCCTCTCGGATATGCTCAAGGGCAAGCAGGGGCGTTTCCGGCAGAATTTGCTGGGTAAGCGCGTTGATTATTCGGGTCGTTCAGTCATTGTGGTTGGCCCGAATCTCCAGTTGCACCAGTGCGGTCTTCCCAAGAAGATGGCGCTTGAACTCTTCAAGCCCTTTGTCATGCGGCGCCTGGTCGAGAAGGGCTTTGCACATAATATCAAGAGTGCCAAGCGCATTGTTGAGCGTGTGCGCCCTGAGGTCTGGGATGTGCTGGAAGAGGTGATCAAAGATTATCTCGTGCTGCTCAATCGTGCGCCGTCGTTGCACCGACTTTCGATCCAGGCCTTTGAGGCCAAGTTGATCGAAGGCTCGGCTATCCAGTTGCACCCGCTCGTGTGTGCCGCTTTTAACGCCGACTTTGACGGTGACCAGATGGCTGTCCACGTGCCACTTTCGCGCAAGGCGCAGGAAGAGGCGCGCTCGCGGATGCTGAGCAAGTATAATCTGCTGAGCCCGGCTCACGGTGATCCGATTATTACTCCGTCGCAGGATATCGTGCTTGGTTGTTACTATCTGTCGATGGTCAAGGACGGTGCGAAGGGTAGCGGTAAGAAGTTCTCGTCGGTTGATGAGGCGATGCTGGCCTATGATCAGGGCTTGCTCGATATTCAGGCCCCGATCTTGATCCGGATGGACGGCGCTCCGTCAGACAAGAATGACCGGGATGAACAGACCCGTATCTTGCCCTCCACTGCCGATGGTACGCCCCGGATGTTGATTGAGACGACGATTGGCCGGGTGCTGCTCAACAATCAGTTGCTCGAACCGCTCCGCTATCGCAATCGCCTGGTTGATAAGAAGGGCCTCAAGGAGATCATTGCTGATTGTTATAAGTACTATACGACGCTGAAGAATCTCTCGGAAGCGGATTTTGATGAGATCCGGGCCGTCCATGGGCAGCGGAGCGATCATGAACTTGCTCGTATCTATGGCTCAGAGAAGACCGCTCTTCAGGCCGATATGATCAAGGCCCTCGGCTTCAAGTATGCGACCCTCGGGGGTATGACCATCGGTATCAACGATATCGAGGTGCCGCGTGCTAAGTATGACATCATTAGTAACGCTGAGGCCATTGTCGCTGATGTCGAGAAGCAGTTCCGGCGTGGTTTGATCACAGAGGAAGAACGCTACGAAGAGGTTGTGCGCGTCTGGCAGGATGCGACCAAGCAGACAATCAACGCGGTGAAGCTAAACCTGAATCAGTTTGGCCCTGTTGCGATGATGTCTACGTCGGGTGCCCGCGGTAACATCAACCAGATTTCCCAGATGGCCGGTATGCGTGGTTTGATGGCCGACCCGACCGGGCGGATTATCGAGTTGCCGATCAAAGCCAATTTCCGCGAGGGCCTCTCGGTGCTTGACTATTTCGTCTCCACTCACGGTGGTCGCAAGGGGTTGGCTGATACGGCGTTGCGTACGGCTGATGCTGGCTATTTGACCCGCCGTTTGGTCGACGTGGCTCAGGATGTGATTGTCACGATTGAGGATTGTGGCACCGAGAATGGGGTCTGGTTGCATGCGGCTGATGACGATGAATTGATGGAGAAGCTTCAGTTTCGCGTGATCGGGCGTATCCTTGCCGCACCAGTCTATGATCCTGAGACCGGTGAAATGCTAGCGGATCGCAATGCCGAGATTGATGAAGAGTTGTCGGCATCCTTCGCCGAGCGCAATGTGACCTCGCTCTATGTGCGCTCGACGTTGAGTTGCCAGGCCGAACACGGGATCTGTCGGCTCTGCTATGGCCGTAATCTGGCAACGGGCAAACTGGTGGATATTGGTGAGGCGTGTGGCATTATTGCTGCTCAGTCGATCGGTGAGCCAGGCACGCAGTTGACGTTGCGTACCTTCCATACCGGTGGTGTGGCTTCGGCTGATGATATTACCCAGGGTCTACCCCGTATTCAAGAGATCTTTGAGGCACGCATTCCTAAGGGTAAGGCGCTGCTCGCCGAGATTGATGGGGTGGTGCAGATTGCC
The DNA here is from genome assembly GCF_004762035.2 of Candidatus Chloroploca mongolica. Lineage (GTDB taxonomy): Bacteria > Chloroflexota > Chloroflexia > Chloroflexales > Chloroflexaceae > Chloroploca > Chloroploca mongolica. The sequence continues at coordinate 14,435 of NZ_SIJK02000057.1, forward strand.
AAAGACGATGATGGGGTGCGCCAGATTCGGGTAGTCGCCTCAGAGATTTATACCGATGAGTATATTTTGCCCAAGGGCTACGGTGCGCTGATCGAGAACGAGAGCGATGTAGCTGAGAATCAGCCGATTGCTGAGCCTTTACGTGCGGATAGTACCGAACTGCCGATTGTCGCCCGGTTGGCCGGACGAGCCTTTGTCTACGAAAATCGTATTGTGGTGAGCCAGGAAGATCGCGAAGAGCGTGAACTTAAGGTTCCGCATACGTCGCGTATGCGGGTCGAAAGTGGTGAGCGTGTGGTTGCCGGTCAGCATCTGACCGACGGTAGCGCCAATCCGCAAGAGTTGCTGGATCTGCAAGGGAAAGAAGCTGTCCAGCGTTATCTGGTCAATGAGGCCCAGAAGGTCTATCGTAGCCAGGGTGTGAATATCAACGATAAGCACGTCGAGGTAATCGTCCGGCAGATGTTGCGACGTGTTCGTATCGAAGAGCCAGGCGATACCGGGTTGCTGCCTGGTGAGTTGATTGATGCTGCCGAGTTCCGTCGGCTCAACAACGATATTGTCAGCCAGGGCGGTGAACCGGCGACAGCCGCAACGGTGCTGCTTGGCATCACCAAGGCCTCGTTGAATACCGACAGCTTCCTTTCGGCAGCGTCGTTCCAGGAGACCACACGGGTCTTGACCGATGCGGCAATCAACGGCAAAGTGGATTACCTGCGTGGCCTGAAAGAGAATGTGGTTATCGGCAAGTTGATCCCTGCCGGATCGGGGATCGAAAAGCGCTTGCTCGATGGTACACGGCGTGAGGATCTTGTTGGTGAGATGGCTCGGATGATGGAAGAGGGTGTGAATGCGGAGGCGTCGGCCCCCACGCCCGATGAGGTTCGCCGGGCCGAGACGTTGCTCGGCATTGTTGACCCCGAGGATACCGTTGATCAGCAGGATGCCGATGAAAAGTTGCGGGCGAAACTGCTGGCAATTATCGGTGAAGAGGGTCTGGCCACGATGGATCTCGATCTTGAGGCCGAATTTGAGGATGTAACCCTCGATCTTGTGGATGAGGATGATGAAGAGATGCCCCCGGTAGACGAGGCGTAAGCTTTGGGTTCTCCCGAGACAACAAAGCGCCGAGCCAGCGAAAGCTGGCTCGGCGCTTTGTTGTCTCGGGAGAGCGAACTACATGTGCTCGATTAGGCTTTGCCCCGTCATATCGGCTGCATATGCAAGGCCCATCAAATCGAGCAACGTGGGAGCTATATCAGCGAGGCGGCCACCCTCGCGCAGGCGTACCTCACCTTTGCCAAGCCCAAGCCCGTCGGCGGCTACCAGGATACAGGGCACCGGATTGGTCGTATGGGCGGTATGCACCCCACCAGTCTCAGGGTCGATCATCTGTTCGGCGTTGCCATGGTCGGCGATCATCAGCACGACCCCCCCTCGTGCCACCACTTCGGGTACGACCTGCCCTAGACTAGCATCCACCGTTTCGCATGCCGTCACCACAGCTGGAATAAAACCGGTATGTCCGACCATATCAGGATTGGCATAATTAACGACGATCAGATCGTACTGTTCACTTTTGATCGCCTTGAGCAGTTCGTCGGTGACACCGGACGCACTCATTTCGGGCTGGAGATCGTAGGTTGCTACTTTGGGTGATGACACGAGGATGCGATCTTCGCCTGGAAAGGGTTCTTCGCGGCCCCCATTGAGAAAAAAGGTGACGTGGGGGTACTTCTCGGTTTCGGCAATATGAAACTGTGTTTTGCCTGCGGCACTGACGACGGCGGCGAGCGGGTCATTGACTGGGCGCGGCGGGAAGGCGACCTCTACTGGGAGGCCACGCTCATAGCGGGTCAAGGTTACCATATAGAGGTTCGCAAGTTGGCGGGGGCGTTGCCAGATGCTATCAGGCAACTTCTGGCCCTCTTCCTCCTGGCGAGCGTAGTGTTGCTTGATCTGCTCGTTGAGATCAGACACAACCAGCGCACGGGTCAACTGGCGTCCCCGGTCAGGACGGAAATTGGTGAAGATGACCGCATCACCATCATTGATCGTCGCCACGGGTGCGCCATTCTCAATGATCACCGTAGGCAACATAAACTCATCGTTGACCCCGGCGGCATACGATTGGCTGATCGCCGTGCGGGCATCCGGGGCAGTCTCACCCTCGCCGTCGGTCATAGTCGCATACGCCCGCCCGATCCGTTCCCAGCGCTTATCGCGATCCATTGCATAATACCGCCCGATCACCGTGGCAATCTTGCCTACACCGGTCTTTGCCATCGCAGCATCGAGATGATCCATAAAACTGAGCGCACTGCGCGGCAACACATCGCGACCATCGAGAAAGAGATGCAAAAAGACCCGGTCAAACTGTTCGCGCTGGGCCAGCTCGAGCAGGGCATGCAAATGATCTTCGTGGGAATGCACCCCACCAGGCCCAAAGAGCCCGATCACATGCAGGGCCCCGCCCGTCTGCTCGGCATGGCGAATTGCCTTGAGCAAATTGGGATTGGTAAAAAAATCACCATCCCGAATCGCTTTGCTGATCCGGGTCAACTCCTGGTAGACCACAAATCCCGCACCAATATTGAGATGTCCCACCTCAGAGTTGCCGATCTGCCCTTCGGGAAGACCAACATCCAGACCTGAGGCGCTGAGCGTCGTAAAGGGTGACTGCTCGATCCAGGCATCAACATGCGGTGTATGCGCAAGGCTGACTGCATTGCCGGGGCCATCAGCAGCGAGACCCCAACCATCCATAATAGCCAGAACCACAGGGCGAGGGCGAGCAGTGGTCATACAAACAACCTCCTGATAGACAACAAAAACCGAGACAACAGATTAGACCAGGCTTGAGACTGGAGCCTGGTCGATTATGAGGGCTGCGTGCGTGTCAACTCAGACCGAGACCGACCTGAAATAAACGTCCGGCAGCCAGCAGACCAAAGATACCGGTGATGATCAATGGCAAGCCAACGAGCAAAAGGGTCGTCATCCGTGTGCTACTGCTTGCGCTCGTGCGCACATAATCACGTGCGATCTCGGTCCGCAGGCTCTGCAGGCCACCCCAGATGGTCAGCAAACCCATGATGCCAAAAACTACCCCGGCACCGATCGCGATCAATACACCAAGAAAGTAGAGCATACCCGTCTCACTTCATTCAGTTAGATGGGCAAAGCGAAGGTTCTTGGTTGAACCAACAGACTCGTCTCCATCTACACACGGTACGACTCCAGTATACCGCGCCCGTGCAGATACGTCGAGTTGTTTTTGCATGGATTTGAGATCTTTTGCAAAGTCGTTGGGGGTCAGCAGGCTCTCATCCTCCAGCCAACGGCGTACCTTCAACCGTCCTGGTTGGTGTATAATAACGATGATACACAGATCTTCCACTCACCCTGTCTGGTCGTTTCGGAGCTGCTATGCGTTACCTTGCCCGCGTGGTCGGGCTTACTCTCGCTTTGCTTGTTGGTTTGACGACGTGCAGCACGTCTAGCAGAGACAGCCGAGAGCCATCGCTTTCGGGTTTTGTTGCTACGCCCTTACCTTCAGCACGGCTAGTGCCCACGATTCTACCTACGGTTACCCCTGAGTTTGAGGTTGGGGTTGGGGCTTCAACGACAAGCACTGATCCAGTGGCCCCCCCACTGGCTGCAGTGACGACGCCGTCTTCGGCGCGGGCTCAACCGACACCTGACCTGATCGAACGTGCGGGTCAGATGGATGCCTATATGTCGGGTCTGGTCAACCAGGGCTTTAGCGGGGCAGTCCTGGTTGCCTACCAGGGCAATACGCTGATCAGTCGTGGGTACGGGTTGGCAAATCGTGAGGCCGGGATCGTGGCAACAAGTTCAACCCGTTTTCGGCTTGCTTCAGTGACCAAGCCGATCACGGCGCTTGCGGTTTTGCGCCTGGTGGCGGCGGGCAAGGTTCAACTTGAGGCGTCAATCTGCGCCTACCTCGATCCGTGTCCCGCAACCTGGCAGGCGATCACCGTGGCTGATCTGTTGCGCCACAATTCGGGGATCCCCAACTACACCGATTTTGCCAGTTTTGCGAGTGTTGAACTTCAGCCTGCAACCCCCGAAGCGATCGTCGCACGTTTTCGCGATCTTCCCCTCAATTTCGTTCCGGGTTCAATGTACCATTATAGTAATTCGAACTATGTGTTACTCGGGTTGATTATCGAACGGGCTTCAGGCCAGACCTATGCTGACTTCCTGCAGAATGATCTCTTTACGCTGCTCGAGATGAGCAATAGTGGTCTCGATCCAGGCGATTTCAGCCCGCTTGGAGGAACCCGAGGATATGCCGGGGGGGCGCTCGATATCCCCCTCGACGTTAGCAATCTCTTTGCCGCAGGCGATCTCTATGCCTCGGTGGAAGATCTGCATCGCCTGACCCGAGCGCTCTATGCGGGTTTGTTGCTGCCGCCTGAGTTGATGACGATGATGACAACGCCACGGCATATGCGCTATGGAATGGGGTGGTTGATTGAACAACGTGGTGATCAGCGTCTTGTTTACCATCCTGGCTGGATGAGTGGCGCCAATACCTGGCTTGGGCATTACCCTGATACCGGGTTGACCATTGTCATCCTGAGCAATAATACGCAGATCAATCTGTTCCCCATTGCCGATGCACTGGCTGGTCTGGCGTTGAATTAGGCCTGTTATGCGTGAGACTGCGACGATTCTGGTTGTTGATGACGAGGCGAGTATTCGCACGATCGCTCGTGCTTATCTTGAGCAGGCGGGCTTTACCGTCGTGTGTGTTGATAACGGCCTCGCGGCACTCCAGGCGGCTCGGGATTATACCCCGGCGATGATTATCCTCGATCTCAATTTGCCCGGTATGGATGGGATGGAGGTGGCTGCCCGGTTGCGTGAACATTCTGATGTCTTTATTTTGATGTTGACGGCACGCAGCGATGAGGCTGATCGGGTGGCCGGGTTGCGGATTGGGGCCGATGATTATCTGACCAAACCCTTTAGCCCGCGCGAACTTGCGGCACGTGTCGAAGCGATCCTTCGTCGGCGACGGGGCGTGGTTGCCCCAACCAATGAGTTGCGCTTCAAGCATGTGGTGGTTGACCCCGATAGCCGTGAAGCACGAGCGGGTGGTCAATTGCTCGATCTGAGCCCGACTGAATTCGATGTCTTAATGGCGCTCGCACGCCATCCAGGGCGGGCGCTCAGTCGTGAGCAACTGATCGATCTGGTCTGGGGCACCGATTTTTTTGGTACCGACCGGGTCGTTGATGTCTATGTTGGTCAGGTGCGCCGGAAGATTGAGGCAGTGACGGGACAGACGGTTATCGGCACAGTGCGAGGCATTGGCTATCGGTTTACCGACGAACGCCTATGAAATTGTTGCGTCAGTTGCGTTGGCAACTCATCGCTGCCCAGATGCTGGTGGTCTTCGTTGGGGCGCTTATGCTTGGCGTAACAGCCGATCTGCTGGGCCAGCAGATCTTCCTCACCGATCTCCGCTCACTCACCACACAGCCCGGGGCACTCAATCCAGGTGACCTTGAAATGGCACTGGTTCAGAGTTTTCGCCAGGCGATTGCGAAATCACTCGCGCTTGCCGCAGTGACGGCGGCGGTCGTTGGCCTGGCCACGAGCCTGCTCTTGTTGCGCCAGATTCTGCGCCCGTTGCACGAGATTGCTACGAGCAGTAGCCGCATTGCCGATGGACGCTACGATGAGCGGGTCACGGTGCCAGCCAGTGATGAGTTGGCGATTGTTGCGACCAGTTTTAACCAGATGGCTGGAACCCTCGAACGGATCGAGCAGCAGCGCATTGCCTTGATTGGCAACGTTGCCCACGAGTTGCGTACCCCTCTCACTGGTCTCGAAGGCTATCTCGAAGGCTTGATTGACGGTGTCTTTCAGCCCGGCCCCGAAACATTTGCCGAGATGCAGCACGAAGTGCGGCGGCTCCGCAATCTTGTCGCTGACCTGCAGATCCTCTCGAATGTTGAGGCTGGTCAGGTTCATCTGCACATGAGTGAGCTTGAACTTGTTGCCGTTGTGCGCCGTATGGTCGAGCAACTGCGCCCCCAGACCCTGGCCGGTTGCCTTGAGATCAAGCTTAGCCCGGGGGTTGAACCAGTCTATGTTCAGGCTGATCAGGATCGGGTTGCTCAGATCTTGATTAACCTGATTGGCAATGCGATCCGTTACACTCCCGAGGGGGGATGTGTCACAGTTGGGGTGAAGGTTGTCGGCCGTGTCGCTCAGGTGGAGGTCGTTGACACGGGGATTGGTCTTGCCGCCGAGGATCTGGCGCTCATTTTCGAGCGTTTCTATCGTGTGGATCGCTCACGGGCGCGTGTCAGTGGTGGCAGTGGCATCGGCCTGACCATTTCGCGCCACCTTGCCTGGGCGATGGGGGGCGATATTACGGCGGCGAGTCCTGGGGTGGGCCAGGGAAGCACCTTCACTTTGAGTATGCCGCTCGCTCGATCACCGCGTGTGAGTCACGAGCAACGGTAGATCATGTGCTGCGTCGGGTGATATTCAGCTGGTTTGTGCATCCGCTGCACGCGCACCAGGGCCAGCCATGCTGGCCCTGGTGCGCGTGCAGCGTATTTCTTACTGATCAAGCAGGATCTGGGCTGCCAAATCTTCCTCGGCATGCGAGACAAAGGGAATGCCAGGTGCGCCTGTGGCAAGCGTGGTGCGATAAAAACTGGTGAAGGTTCGTCCGCCACCGGCCAGGGTTGCCACATCATCAAATCCGTGTTGGCGCAGAATGCGGTAGGCAAGATAGCTCCGGAAGCCAACCATGCAGTAGATGCGCATGGGCTTTGCATCGACAGGCCGCAACTCTTCGACCCGTGACCGCAGTTCGGTGAGCGGGATATTCACGGCTCCAGGGATGTGCCATTGGGCGTATTCCTGGGGGCCACGGACATCAAGAAAGACCGTTTCGGCTGATTGCTGCTCGTATTCGTCAGGATACCAGAAAGCGACATCGCCACGGAGCAGATTAGCGGCGAGGAAGCCGGCCATATTCACCGGATCTTTGGCTGAACCGTATGGCGGTGCATAGGCTAGCTCAAGCCGTTCAAGGTCAAAGACCGTCATTCCAGCACGAATCGCGGTTGCAAAGACATCAAGGCGTTTGTCTACGCCATCGTACCCGACGATCTGTGCCCCAAGGACGCGCCCATCTTCAGGGGCAAAGAGTAGTTTGATATGCATTGGGGCTGTGCCAGGGTAGTAACTCGCGTGACCGGCAGGATGCAAATAGACCTTGCGATACGCCCGCCCGAGGCGGCGCAGGGTCTTTTCAGAGGCTCCGGTGGCACCCCCGGTCATCGCAAAGATTTTGACCACGGCGGTACCCTGCGTCGTCGTATAGGTGCTATCGCGTCCGCAGATCTGATCGGCCACAATCCGTCCCTGGCGATTGGCTGGACCGGCGAGGGCGACCAGGGTTGGCTCGCCAGTGACGGTATCAATGACTTCGACCATATCGCCAGCGGCATAGATATGGGGATCACTGGTACGCATCGTAGCATCGACCTTGATGCCACCGGTCTTGCCCAATGCTAGTCCGATCTGCTGGGCGAGGCTCGTGATCGGGCGGACACCAGCGGCCAAGACGACAAAATCGGCAACGAGGGTTTCGCCTGTACGCAGGGTCACGGCAATGCGTCCATCCACGTCGGCGCACGAGCTTGCAGCGGTACCCAGATGCAACGTAACGCCGTGAAGCTCCATGTGATAGCGCAGATCGGTAGCCATCTCGATATCCAGCAAAGGCATGACCTGATCCTGAAGTTCGATCAGATGCACGTCAAGTTGGCGTTCGCGCAGGGCCTCGGCGACCTCGACCCCGATGTAGCTACCGCCGACAACAATGGCGCGTTCGGCCCCACCATCCACGATAGCCTTGATCGCATCCATATCAGGCATGCTGCGCAGGGTAAAGACGCGGGGATGATCGATCCCGGGGACTGGTGGACGCAGCGGTGCGGCCCCTTGGGCTAGAACCAGAATGTCATACGCCTCGATATAACGTGAACCGCGCTGGTGATCGTGTACTTCTACCGTCTGGGCCTCGCGATCAATCGCAATGACTTCGTGTTCTGTGCGAACATCGAGATTGAGGGTTGCCCGCAGATGCTCGGGGGTTACAACGAGCAACTGCTCGCGATCAGGGATAGCGCCACCAATATGATAGGGTAAGCCACAGTTGGCATACGAAACATAACGATCACGCTCAAGCACGACAATCGAAACTTCCTCATCCAGTCGACGCAGGCGCGCTGCCGCTGACATGCCAGCCGCAACTCCACCAATGATGACAACACGCTTCATGACGTTCCTTAGATCTTAAATTCTTTGCTTCATAGCTGGGAATTTGGGGGCCGCAGGCTCTCAACAATCTTCGTTGGCACAAGAAGCCAGCGAAGAAGCCGAGTGTGGGGACTCTCTTCCCTCGCGATCAGTCCGTTAGGACTGATCTCTAGCATAACAGACGCGATCAAGCCCCCTGACAGCATTTCAGTAGAGAAGGGTCAATTAGTAAGAAACGTTTAGCAACCACAACTGAAGCATTGACCAATGCGCAACTTTTTGGTATTGTATGCGTAGTCCTCGTGTGGATAACTAAAAATCATACAACCAAGTTGTTTTCTCTTTACCATTCGCCCGTTACGCGTTCGACCAATTTTGCATCATATCATGAGACCTGTTACCATGTTACCTAGGGCTTGGTCTTATCTGGGATTATCCCAGCAACAGAAGGAGACGGAACAATGACCACCAAAGCAATGGTGACCTCGACCATCGACATTGGGCTGAGTGCCTCGAATACGCAGGGGCTGATCAGCATTCTGAGCCGTGTGCTTGCCGACGAGCATGTGCTCTACATGCGTTTGCGCAACTACCACTGGAATGTGGTCGGCATGGCCTTTGGTCCGTTGCATGAAATGTTCCAGGAGCAGTACGAGGATCTGGCGAACGAGATTGACGATATTGCCGAGCGTATTCGTATGATCGGCGGCATTGCACCTGGCACGATGACCGAATTCCTGCAGCTTGCCACACTCACCGAGCGCCCGGGCGATCTGCCCAACGATGAGACAATGGTTGCTCATCTGGTCGCCGATCACGAGGCGATTATCCGCAACCTGCGGCGTGATGTCCGTGCCTCTGATGAGCAGTACGATGACGTCGGCACGAGTGATTTCTTGACTGGTTTGATGGAGAAGCACGAGAAGATGGCCTGGTTGCTGCGTGCTCACATCGAGCAGCGTGGTTAGCATTGGATACGGGCAAGCGAAAACCTGCCAGCAAAGCTGGCAGGTTTTCGCTTGCCCTTCAGTTTGTTCCGCCGTATGCCGAGCCTCTGGTAACCTGCATGAAGATGTCTTCAAGGTCATTCGTTTGACCGGCAAAGTGCGTAATCTGGACCCCGCCTCCAATCAAGTGCGTGAGTAGCGCACTGACGACGTGATCATCACCATCAAGATCAACTTGAAGTTGTGGGGGATGCTCGTCGGGCATCATGCGAACATCAAGCACATGGGGAAGGTCGCGTACTAGGGCGGCGGCATGTTCCAGGCTGACGAGAGGTTCGGTGCCTTCGACTGGCAGCAGGTGGATTTCAAAGGTACGGTGTGGTTGCAGCGACCGCAGAATGGTGTTGACATCACCCGACGTGATCAGCGTGCCACGTTCGATAATGCCAATGTGGGTACACATCTCGGCCAGTTCGGTCAAGATGTGGGAACTGATCATGATCGTCTTGCCGAGGCGGCGCAATTCTTTGAGGAGTTCGCGTAGCTCGACGCGTGCCCGTGGATCGAGCCCGCTTGCCGGTTCATCAAGGATGAGCAGGGCCGGATCATGCAGCATCGTACGCGCTAGGCTCAACCGTTGCTTCATCCCCCGCGACAGACCCATCACGTCGGCCTGCTTTTTGTGGGTCAGGTCAACCAGTTCAAGCAGATCGTCAATCAGACGTGAACGACGTGCGGGATTGATCTCGTATGCTTCGGCAAAGAACTCCAGGTACTCGTGCGCTTGCATATTGTCGTACACGCCAAAAAAGTCGGGCATAAAGCCGACCTGGCGCCGTACCTCCAGCCGCTCACGCACCACCGAATGCCCCGCTACATACGCTTCACCCTCACTGGGAAGCAACAACGTCGTGAGAATGCGCATGGTGGTGGTTTTGCCTGCCCCATTCGGCCCAATGAAACCATACACCGCCCCCTGGGGAATGGTCAGGTTGAGATCATGGAGGGCCACCATGTCTCCGTAGCGACGGGTGAGGGCATGTGTTTCGACGATGGCGCTCATGGGTGCTCCAGCCGAATCATATAGAGGGTTTCGCCCTGGTGTTGGGGCGTATGCCCGGGCAAGGTCACCTCAAGCAGTGACGCCTCTTGCCAGCCAAGCAAATAGATGCCATCATCAACTATGCCAGGGCTGGTGTTTTGCACAGGTGCGTTGAAGGGCATAAAGTTCCCAGAGCCAAAAAGGTTATTGAGAACCTGCCCGCGATTGATCATCGTACTGTTTTCTTGCCAGAAACCAAACGGAAAATTGCCTTGATCAAGCATAAGGTCGACTGCTACCTGTGTCCCAGCCCGCAGATCCCCAAGGCTCTGGGCTGATTCGCCATGCACGATCATCGCATCACGGAGATCGGTGTCAGTCACGGTGAGCTCACCATAGATGCGTCGGCGTTCCATCTGGAGCTTGCTCACGACGTCGGGCACCTCGTCAACCATCTGTTCAACCATCAGGGTGCGCAGCGACGACACATCAATGAGCAGATCTTCCATTCCTGCCGAAGCATCATCACGGGTTACCGGTACATTGTTGGCCTGAAAGCGCTCAAAGGTTGCGGGGGTGATCAGGGCCTGCGCGTCCACTTGAAGCTGGTAGCTCTGCCGTTGGGGTGAAAAAACCCCGAGAAAGACGGTGGCCTTGCCCTGCTGGTGCCCCTCAAAGCTCTGGACAAGCGCCAGTTGCGGGACAGTCGGGGCTGTACCGCGAATGAGCAGACTGATGCCATAGGAGGCTATCAGAAAGAGCACAATCAGGCCCGGAGTCGTAAACCATGCCAGATCAATGCGTCCGAGTTTGCGTAGCACAAGGAAATTGAGCGGGCCAATGATCACAATATAGAACCCCATCAGCAGCAGCAGGATACCGGTGGAAGGGAACTGAAGCCCGGGGAGTTGCAGGGTATTCGCGAGTAGACTCTCGTTGCGCCAGCGAAAGCTCGCCGCAATAGGCATCTGAGGTTGCAGCGTGATAACTGCTTGCCAGAGTTCTGCTTCGCCACTCCACATCCGTGTGCTAGCAAGATCAAAAGCCGCAAAGATCACCTGACCAACCCCGAGATGGTGGCTCACCAGAAGACCGGCGCGATCAAGCGGCTGAGCCCCGGGGCGGAACGTAACGCGGTTGGCACTGAAGTTGGGGAGTTCGCCAACGCTGGTCGCTTGCTGCACCAGGGCTGCCAGACTGGCCGCACTGACCCCGGCTTGCAATTCGCCGACGTTGACTGGCAAGAGATCATCGAGCCCTGGGACAGACTGCGACGCGGCTGCCCCGCCGCTCACAACCAGAACACCCCCAAGGTGAATCCACAAATCCAGCGCCTCACGTTGACGAGGGCTCAGGTCAGCCGTGACGAAATCATGCACAAAGATGATATTTATGCCTGAGAGCAGAGCGGGATCATCGGGCAACAGCGTCGGGTCGAGATGACTCACGATCGTCGTCGTATTAGGTGCAAAGGTTGCCGCAGCGAGGCTATTGAGCATCGAGCGATCACGACTAAGCACCCCGACCGTAATCTGGCTCTCGTTCAGGGGGACAAGACTCACCCGGGTGCTTGTCAACGCCTCGCCATCAACGCTGAACGCAACGGTCGCGGCACGGGTCATCCCGGTTGTCATCACAGGCAAGCGCACCTGTTTCCGCGCCCCCTGGGGCAGATCAAGGCGATAGCGATAGAGCGCCTGATCATGGTTCGCGAAGCGCCACTCCAGAGTACCCTGAAGATCGGGGCCATCGTTGCTCACCACAAGGCTGGTGGGAAACCAGTGACCGATGCGATAGTGTCCAGCCCCATCGAACCCGGCCAGCACCTCGATTCGCACCGGCGTCTCGTCCTGCGCGTGGGTCAACCGGGCAGGCACAAACAGCACCAGTAACGCAAACAGCACCAGCAAGCGCCAGTGTTTCAAGGGTGTCTCCCGGGCTTATGTTTTAATTTCATCGTGTTTGATCTGCGCTTCATGATAATGGCGCAAGAGTGCAAGGGTATCATTGAGGGCACGATCTTTATCTTTGCGCTTGAAGCGGACATTATATTCCGTCACCTTGGTGACAACATCAGCGGGACGTGGCACGCGATGAAAGGTGAAATTCCCTCCTGCGCCTGCGGTGCTCAACTCGACATCGCCATAGCCTAGCAGGTTACTGATATAGGTTGTCTTGGATTGCACATTATTAATACTGCCCAGGCCGGCCTCACGGCGTTCCTCTGGGCCAAAGGGCTTTTTCTCGATATCAATCACCTTTTCGGGGGTAAGGGTATAGGTGTCATTGCGATAGTCCTCGACTTCATACGCGGCCCAGGCGATAAAGACGAGCATCACTACCAGCAACCCGAAGATGATCAAGGGAAAGCCAAGGAGCAGCGCGCTCCCGCCGACCAGCACCACAGGTACCCCGAGCAAAAGCCAGAGCACTGGCCCGATCAACCCGCGCACAAGAAAGAGCCAATGCGGGCGCCAGACGATCTGCTGGGTCTCATAATTAATCTCAGGATTATCGTGCAGAAACTGGCGCATCCACCCCATCATGCGCGTTTGTCGCGGGGGTTGGGCCAGCGGTGATGCACTTGACGCTTTTTCACCATAAATCCGATCAGCAATCAGTTCTTCAAAGGTGTGCTCACTACTTACTTTGCGCAAGGCACGCACCTGAGCCATAATCTGCTGCTGCATCACCATCGGCTTGTCGGCAGACGTAAAGACAATATTGCCATTGATACGTGCTGATTTGAGCTCAATCGTGCCATATTGCAACCAGTGTTGGGGATACGTTTTGGTGAAGGCGTTCACATCCTGCACATCTTCCAGAAAAATCTGGCGTTGCACGCGACGCTCGATGAGACGCGGAATAATCACCTGATCATTATCATAGACAATGCGTTGATTGGTAAGGATCAACTCATCGTTGAGCCAGTCATAAAACGTAAAGAGCACCATCACCGTACTGATGATGGCACCGAGCACGAGAATCAGATTGAACGCATCGCTACTCTGCCCAACAGCGGCATTGGCATCGAGGTAGAAGATGCGCCCACCGGTGAAACGAAAATAGAAGAGCAATCCATGCCCAATCAGGGCCAGGGTAATGATGATCTGGGCCGAGCGATTCTGCTTGCCACGTACAGCCAGGATGACCCAGATGAAACCAAGCAGCAGCATCAGAAGGAGCAGCAGCCAGTTGAACACATCAATGCTGCCCCGGTCATCTACCTGCGAGGCAAGGAATTGCCCGCCCAGCGCCCGATAGAGCGCCAAGCCACCAAAAAAGATCAGGCTAAAGAGAGGAGGAATCAGGCGTCCGAGCAGGACAATATAGTGACGCCCAGTGACGTGAAGAATTTCCTCCGTCTCACCGAGATCAATGGCTGATTCGGCATCAAGGTGCAGTTGAATCCGCAACCATTCAGCGACTGACCATGAGGAATTGCTAGCCATACGAAGATGTTTCCTCCGGGATATGCGTTCGCAATCGCGCTGGTTATCCGTTGTGATGACCCGCCAGATAGTCTAGAATCCACGCCAGTTCATCATCTGGCGAGAGGCCATCTGTCTGGAGGATAACGGCATCATCGGCTGGTTTCAGCACATGGTCATCAAGTTGGTCACGACGGGCGAGATCTTGCTGAATCTGAGCCATCACGGTCTGGTCGGGATCATCATCGCGTTCAACAGCACGGCGACGGGCGCGTTCCTGGAGCGAGGCTTCCAGGAAGATCTTGAGGTCAGCGTCGGGCATCACAATGGTACCAATATCGCGTCCAACCATCACTGTGTTGCCACGCCGTCCGATCTGCTGTTGTTGGCGTACCATCTCGCGGCGTACCTGGGGATATCGCGCAACGAGGGATACATTACGCTCGACCTCGGGGCTACGGATGGCCCACGTCACATCCTCACCATTGACGAGCACCGTATACTGGCGTCCGTCATCGGTGATTGGGGCGGCGACCTCTATCTGTACCTCATAGGCTAGCCTTGCCATTTCTGCCTCATCGTGCAGATCAAGCTTTGCTTGCAAGGCAACCAGCGCAAGCGCACGATACATGACCCCTGTATCAAAATAGAGGTAACCAAGCTGGTTGGCTAACAGTGCCCCCAGGGTACTTTTTCCTGCCCCTGCAGGCCCATCAATCGCAATCACTGAGGGTTGCAACATAGTGCGTATTCTGTCATGCAGAAACAACAAAAGAGCCCGAGCATCGCAGCGTTTCGCAACGTTGCGTGTGCAGGCTCTATTGTAGCATGGCGCAAGGCTTGATGACAAGCATCTCAGGTTCGCAGTACCTTGAGAATGAACTCTTCCTGGTTCTGTGGTTCACGCATGACGGGGTTGGTGGGCAACACATCGGGTTGACGCGTGGCTGCGGCGCGGGCCAGCATCCGATCAAATAACCCGCTTTTTGTGCTCGTCACCGACTCTTCGTCACGTTTGGTGCGTGCCACCCGGTCGGGTTTGCGCAAATCAACCAACCCGTCAACATTCATCTGAACAAGTGCCTCGGCCACATCAATCGTGGCCCAGCCAAGATGCTCGGCAATCTCGGCCAGGTTCTTTTTTCCATCGATCTCGTTCAAGACCGGATAATGGGCCGGTCCGACCTGGGGTAGGGCTGCTTCATATGCGTGAAGCAAGGAGGGGATCAGCTTGAGATCAGGGACATACGCACGAACCTGTCGCCAACGCATCGCTTGACGCTCGGCATGCTGAAGGTGGCCGGTGAGTGAGCCCCAGAGGGTCTCTCGTTCACTTGTGATCCCACTGATAAATTCGAAGCGAGCCTGATGAAACTCAAAGAGCTCGGCGAGCGCATCAATCCCAGTACTTTCACCTCGTTTCACGTGATAGAGCAGGCCATCACGGAAAAAGAGCTCACCAGCTTTGCCTGGCCCAAGGATCACGAGCATGCCAGTCACTGAGCTGTAGATCACCATCTCGATGAGCTCGCGAAGCGGAAATGTTTCAATTGTGCCGTGTAGTTTCAATCTCCTGCTCCTGGATTGTAATTGAAGGTTGTCAGGATGCGGCTGCATCGTTAGATCTGTTTCTATGCTAGCACTCCATGTGATCGTTATGCAACATGACTGAAGTACTCACATTCGATAGCCCCAGGCTGAAATAGTGGGCGTATCCATGCGTGTAAGTGGTTCTCTATCTGAGGTGAGCTTTGCCTTTGGGAGCGCAGGTGGCCCGCTCGCGCTCTAGAACTCAGGTGTATCAATTCTCAGGTTGTTGCTGCGCATGGGAGCCCCACCAGGGCCATGAGCCGTAACGCATTGGTGGTCGTGGCTAAGCCAGGGCGAAGTTGATAATCGAACCGCATCTCGGGGGGGCTGGCATCGTTGGTGAAATATTCGCTGAAGTGGGCAAGCTGGACAATTTGCTGGATCTGTGGGTCGGCCGCCAGGGCGAGATCATGGGTCGAAACAATCCCAATCGCCTCTAATTCAACGAGATGGCTGATCACGTGTGCAGCGGCAATCAGGCGTTCGGTGCTGTTCGTTCCGTGCAGGATCTCGTCGAGCAAGAAGCAGACGAGGTGCTCGTCTGGTCTGGCTCGGGCCAGATCAACAATCTGCTTGAGCCGCTGCAGTTCCGCCATAAAATATGAAACTCCCCGGGCCAGCGAGTCTTGCACCCGCATGCTCGTTGCCAGCGCCACCGGTGGTAGCCGCAGCGCTTCGGCGCAGACTGGCCCACCTGCCTGCGCTAGAACCACATTGATGCCAACCGCACGCAATAAGGTGCTTTTGCCTGACATATTCGAGCCAGTGATCAACACAAAGCTACCGGGAGGGCCAATCGTCATGCTGTTGGCGACGGCCTGATCGGGCACCAGCAGCGGATGTGCCAGTTGCTCGGCTTGGATGCGTGGTGGTTCGCTGGGTTGCACCACGGGCATTTGCCAAGTCGGGTGATCATGCTGGAGGGTTGCCAGGGCTGCCAACGCTTCCATCTCACCAAGCGTAGTTAACCAGGTTTCAACCTGCCCGCCCGAGCGTTGACGCCAGCGCTCGGCCAGGGCCACGATATGGAAGTTCCACAGCAGACCAAATTGCAGCACAGGAAAGAGCAGCGAACGGCTCAATTCGGCACCTGCTGCAATCAGACTCAACCGCTGTAACCGATGATCGGCGCGCTCGGCACCTTGCCCGAGCGTTGCCTTGAGCCGTTGCAAGGTGGGGGCTTGCCATGATGGTGATGCCAGGTGACCAAACAGCCCGGCATAGGTAGCGAGCAGTTCGCCCCGGTCATACAACTGACTCAAGGTTTCGATGCTCCGCCAACCATAGAGGGCGGTCAGCGACAGATTGAGCAGGAGAAATGGCCCCCAGAGCGGCCAGACGGTCAGACCAAGCATCTGGACGATGATGCTGATCACGAGCAAGAGGGGCGACACCCGCATAACCCAGAGCAAAGCGGGTTTCGTGACGAGCCATGGTGTGCCTCGCGCCCAGGTCGTAAAGCGTTCATAGCGTTCTTGCACCTCACCGGCCTCTTCAGCCAGAAAGGCCAATTCGTCACGCAGGTCAATGAGGGGGGCCAGTTCAGCCACGGCTTGCTGGCGCTCTTGCACAACGTGTGGCCTAGCGGGGTTGAGCAGCCAGTGTTGTAACGTCGCCCGACCGGCTGGACTACGTGGTGTGTTGAGCAGATGTTGGAGTGAGGCTGGCCCGAGCAGATCGAGGTCAACGGCGAGCATCAACTCGGTTGCCTCCAGGATGTGACCAGTTGGCTGGCGGAGCGGTAGCGCCGCCCAATCGCGCCGCAAACGCAAAAGCCCTTCGTCATTCTGGGCAACTAAAGCCGCCAAACGATCACGCTGTGCGGCAAGCCGATTGTGGTAGGCAACCAGACCGAGGAAGATCCCGAGCAACCCTAGGGCAAGCCAGAGCAGGATCGGTAGGCCGCGCCACCAGCCAACCCCACCACTTGTCATCAGTGCCACAGCGATGATCAACCGCCAGTTGGCGACCTGGCTCCACCGTCGTGTCGCTACCACACGCAGTGCCTCGAATTGCGTCCTCCGCTCTTGATAGATCTGCTCAATCCTTGTCACAGCCACCGAAATCTTCTATGTACGCTGATGAGGAGGAAGTTCGTAGATATACTGTTCGAGTTGCTCGATGAGGAAACTCTGCTCGGCCACAATATCAGCCACCACATCACGAATCGAAATAATCCCAACCAACTGCCCGTGCTCGAGCACGGGCAGATGGCGTACCTGTCGTTCACTCATCAGCGCCATACACTCTGCAAGGGGTTGCTCGGGGCGCACATAGAGCACTCGTTCAGTCATCAGGTCACCGACACGAAGCCCTTCAAGCCGGCCTGCGGCAACCACTTTTCGCGCAACATCGCGTTCGGTAATAATACCGGCGACGCGTTCACCATCAAGCACCATCAAAGCCCCAACATCTTTGGTGGTCATAAGATGCACCGCATCACTCACCGATGCATCAGGGGATGTTGTCCAGACTGGCCCACGTCGAACCTTCAATAATTGACGAACCGTCTTTGTCGACTCCATACCTTGCTCCCCTCAACATTCTAGCTGCAGAGACAATCTGAGCGTCGTTCAAGTCCCAAGGCGGACTGGACGCGAAGTGACCGATCTGGCTGCGGCTTGCGCATGCGCTGGTTGGGCGAGGGCCGCCGCACTGAGGAGAACGAGGAATGACCAGACAAGATCTGCCATGAACAAATGAACCAGTTGCATCCAGACCGGCGCTTTGAGCGTCACATTGAGCCCACCGAGCAGAATCTGAACGAAAAAGAGAATGACGAGGGCCCATGCCAGGCGTGAACTGGTTTTCCCTGGGCGGTAGGTCGCAACAGTTCGTGCGAGAAACAACGTATAGATGCCCACGATCAGGCCGATGATTGGATGAATAATCCGCATCTGTAGCAGAAGATGGGAGTCTCGGGTCACTGGCTGATCGATGCCACCGGGCAAGGCACCGTGTTGCAGCAACGTATCGCCCAGGGCAGTCACGGCACCGCTCGACCCAACCAGGATTGTCCCAAACAGACCCACCCCGAGCAACCAGAGCATCTTGCTATGACCGCGCAATGTGATCGATGCACCGCCAGAGGCCCACCATGCAGTCAGTACGAGTGCCCCGAGCAGCAAAAACGTATTGGCAAGATGAAGCGCCATCATTGCTGCGCGCGTCATTGACGTATTCATTGCCACCAGTTCAAGCAACACCAGGGCGGCACCGAGGAGTGCCTCAATAATCATGAAAATCATCGCAACGAGGGCGGCCTTGCGCACAATATGACCCGGCGCATATGCACGCCAGGCCCAGATCAGCAATGCTAGCGTTCCGAGTAACGCAAGCCCACTAGTGACGCGGTGGGTAAATTCGATCATCATCTCGGTGTTTGGGGCACGGGGAATGACCTGCCCATCGCAGAGAGGCCAGTGATCACCGCATCCTGCCCCTGAACCTGTCGCCCTGACGAAGGCACCCCCCAGAATGACGAGTAGATTATAGGCAACATTCGCCCAGGCAAACGCCGCAAACCGTTGATTGAGCATACGCAATAACCTTCAAATCGGCCGATTATCATCGTGCAATCTTTCCCCTAGATGATACCACGATCTCTCCCTTGCGGGAATAGAACCACGTGTATAAAATGCCAGTTGACAAATCGGTAGTCGTGCGATATAATCTTTTTTCGTGAGCCGCTAATAGTAATTGGCGCTCCTGACAATTGACGTATGGGCACTACGGTGCAGCGCCAATGGCCTGCCCCGTCTTTTTTCGCCCAACGCCGTACTTTACCAACTGAAGCGTAGTGATGAGAAGATACCACCGAGCCGTGCGT
>NZ_SIJK02000058.1 GCF_004762035.2 Candidatus Chloroploca mongolica
TGAGCCAATCGGGCACCGGGGCAGCGGTGCGCTCGCGGGGTGGCTCCGGCTCGGCTGGCGCGGCGGGCGGATCAAGGCTGAGCCAGTCGGGTATCGAGGCATCAGCCGGTGCGCGGGACTGTTCATGAAGATCCGGAGGGGTATCAATGACAAGCCACTCAGGAAGGGCTAATTCATCCTGCGAGGAGACAGGCATCACTTCTTCGTTGGGTGCCTGGGGCGTCAAGTCCTTGCTTGGAGAAGAAGGCGTATGCAGCCAGCGTGCCAACCGTTCCGCACCTTCGGGAGTATCGGACTCACGAAAAATAGCCGGGTCGGTTGGCAAGGGGACATTCACAAGCCATGTGGGCAGACCCGGTCGTTGGGAGGGGCGAAGCGCCTTGCTAGCCGGCTTGATGGGCGAAGCGGGACGCACTTCATCGAGGGGATACGCCGCATTGAGGCGCTGGAGATCATGGCGAGCTGCTGCATTCGCCGGATTAAGGGCCAGGACATTTTCGAGACAAGTACGGCGCTCTTCCGGGTTCGCAACCACCTCGGCCAGCCAGAGCCATGCCAGTTCATTGGTTTCATCCGCTTCAACAAGCTCCAAGAGCATCGCTTCAGCTTCCCGAGCCTGTCCATGGCGGGCTGCCTCAATCGCTTGGTTCAACAGATCGGGCATGTTCATTGAGGCAGTTCCTTACATTGGATCGCGAGGCAACGCTAGTGAGGTGACAACGAATGGTCACGCCTAGCCTTGTTCGCCAGATGAGTAACCAGATCAAGATCGCCACGTACTTGCTTATTCTCGGGATCAAGCGCAATGGCAGTCTTGAGGATATCAATAGCTGCATCATAAAGCTTAATCTGGGCATAGGCAAGGCCAAGCGCACGACGCACCTGTGGATCACGGGGATTCTGCATCACGGCACGTTCCCAGGCGTGGGCCGCCATAAACCACATCCCATTATCACGATAGAGCAGACCGAGGTTATAGGCATCGCTGCTCGTCATCAAACCTGTTGTGGTCATACGTATACGCCGTCCAAAAAAATCGCCATAACTGATGAGCGTCAGCGCCACAAGGGCCACGATGAAGCCAAGCCCGCCGAGCGACCCGGCTGCCTCAGCATGTGCCAGACCAAGGAGGGGGAGCACATCGCTCATGAAGCTCATCTTGGTACTGACGAGCATACCGAAGATGCTCGCAATAACCAGGCCAGTCCCAACCGTATGCAACAGATAGGCCCAGGCGCGTTTGCGCCACAACCCGATCATGATACCAAGGGTAAGCGCCGTAAAGAGAAACCTGGCAACCATTGGGATCGTATTGATAACTGGAAGTTCCTGTTCCGCCAAACTTGCCTGCAGCACGATGATCAGAATTGAGAGAATCGTCAAGACGGCCTGACCAACCACAAGCAAGGTATTAACACTATACATTGCAATCAAGAGAGTGAGGGCCACTGAGCGTCGCGCCTCGGGCCGTTCCCGAATCATGAGGTTCGTGTTGCATGATGGACAGGCGTGATCGGTAAGTCGAGTAGTAGCCCCACAAAAAGGACATGGTTCTTCAGCATCTTTTTCTTCCATCGCAGTATGTCTAGAGGGGATGCTCAAGAACGAAGAGGGTGCTGGTAGCAGCACAATCGGGCGATGATCATTCGTCACCGGGGAGGCAGCAGCTGGTGGACGCTCGGACGTGACCGGCGTTGAGACAAAGATATCGTCGACGTGACCATTCCTCAGACGTGGAGCAAACGGATCTGCTCCAGCGGGCGTCTTTGGTTCGTCCAGTTGCTGGGTCTGCGGCGCAGGCTCGGGCTCTGGATCGGCTTCAACGGCTTCTTGAGGTTCAGGGACAAGGGTCTCAAGCCAGGCGGCGAGTTGTTCTTGCTGGCTGATCAAGGGTGCTGCCTGATCACGAGACAGGCGCTGCCCCGTTGGGGTTGTCGTAAGTTGCTCGCTCGTCAACCAATCGGGGAACACCTCCAGCAACTCACGGTCAGGCTGAAAAGGCTGCTTCTCAGCGTGGTCGGGGTGGGGTACAGTGCGGGCCTCTACGGGGCGTGACGGCTCCTCTGCCCGAGCGCTGGGACGGCGAGGCACCTGACCAAACTGGACTGACTGAGGAGCAAGCTGCTGGTCAACAAGCCAATCAGGCAAGCGCTGATTGACATCAGAGAGCATGAGATCAAGCCATTGCGCAGAGGAGGTATCTGGTTCAGCTTCAACCCAGGGGGGAAGGCCCGTCTTGCCCTGGAGTGTGGCCAGATTGCGCTGGGCATAGGCATTGGCTGGATTGATCATCAACACATTTTCGAGGCAAATCCGGCGTTCTTCAGGGTCATCAACCAGTTTTGCGAGCCAGAGCCATGCCTGTTCATTCTGCTCATCGGTCTCAAGCAGGGTAAGGAAGCGCGTTTTCGCTTCATCGATCTGGCCATCGTGGGCCGCCAGGATTGCCTGCGCGAGGAGTTCAGTATGCTTCATTGCACAATATCCTTTACGTCACAGGCAACTCCTTTCCCCATGACGTGGTATCCCATTCGTTCAAAACCTGCTGATAGACCGCAAGGGTCAGCCATGCAATGCGTGACCAGGTATAATAGTCGCGGATCTCATTGAGTGCAGCCCCCGCACGTGCACGAGCGATCTCAGGTCGATCGAGGGTTGCAATCACTGCATCCGCCAGCGCACCGGGATTATCAGCGGGCACAATCAGGCCGGTAATGCCGTGTTGTACCACTTCGGCGAGGCCACCTGCATCACTGACAATCAGCGGACATGCATTCGCGAGCGCCTCAAGTGCCACAATCCCAAACGGTTCATAGAGTGACGGAAAGATCGCCAGATCGGCGGCATGATAGAGCCGGTCGCGATCTTCATTGGTAATAAACCCGGCAAAGCGCACCGTCGATCCAATGCCGAGGGCGGCCGCACGGGCCTTCAACGCTTCAAGATAATCACCGGTACCTGCAATGACCAGCCGTGCCAAAAGCCGACGGCTAATAGTGGGCCAGGCATCAAGCAGGGTATGGAGACCCTTTTCAAAGACAATGCGACCGACATGAAACACCATCCGTTCATCATCGGCAACATAACGACGACGAAATTCAAGCCAGTGTTCCGCATCATTAAACGGAGAACGACCGATATTTACCCCATTTGGCACAATATCAATTTTATCGGCAGGGGTCTGAAAATAGTCTTGCACCTGACGCGCCATAAAATGGGAACAGACAATCACCCGCCATGCTTCATACGAGAGGTGCCATTCCAGGTCATTGATCCGATGGGCCGCGAGGCTATGGAGGCCGCCCCGCCCACGACCTCGTTCAGTCGCGTGAATCGTCGCGACAAGCGGGATCTTCCAGTGATGTTTGAGAGCTGTCCCGACGTCAGCGGCCAACCAATCGTGGGCATGAATGAGATCAAAGCGTCCGGCGGAGGACTGTAACGCGAGCGCCGCCTGGATCAGCAACTGATTGGTATGAGCGACAAAGCCAGGGAAATCTGCCCGCGGCATCTCGGGCACCTCAACCCGATGAACCGTAATCCCCTGATCCATCTCATTGAGTGGCCCCCCACTCAACCGTGGAGCAAGCACCGTGACCTGAACCCCATGTGCGGCAAGGGCAGGTACGAGTTCAGCGACGTGGCGCCCGAGGCCGCCAATGATGTAGGGAGGATACTCCCACGCAATCTGGAGCACGTGCATAGCAAAGGGAATTATAGCACCCCTGTGTCGGTATCACAAGGAGCGAACGAACCTTTTCAGGATATGGGCAAGGCGCGCGCCACGACAAACTTCAGGTAACGCCCTTCTGGGAAGCCAGCCGGGACGGGATGGTCGCCTGGTTGACCGGTCTCGTAGACGATTTGCAGGCGTGTCCGGGTTTGCGCGGCGGCTTCGGCGAGCATGCTCCGGAAATGTTCAGGACTCATCTGGCTGGTACAACTGGCCGATACCAGCAAGCCGCCTGGTTCAAGGCAGCGGAGGGCCAGACTATTGAGGCGCGTATAGGCTCGTGAGGCCGCGTGCAAGCTACTCTTCTGGCGGGCGAAACTCGGGGGGTCAAGAATAAGCAACTGGAACAACTGGCGGGTTTTCGCATAGCGATCGAGGAGGGCAAAACAATCTTCGGTGACAAAACGATGGTTTGATGACGCCATCCCATTGAGGGCGAGATTGGCGTCGGTAGCCTGGGCGAGGCCGTGACCACTATCGACACTGACCACCCTGGCGGCCCCACCCCGCAGGGCATAGAGTGAGAAGGCCCCGGTATAGGCAAAGCAGTTCAAGACCTCGCGCCCACTGGCCAGGCTCTCGACCAGACGGCGATTTTCGCGATGATCGAGAAAGAGTCCGGTCTTCTGCCCACGCAAGAGATTGGCGGAGAGAAAGAGGCCGTGTTCTTGCACCACCAGTTCATCTGGTGGCATCTCGCCCCAGAGTAGGCGTACCCGGTGGGGGTGATCGGGTACCGAAGAAGGCTCATCAGTACCTTCCTCGGTCACACGTTCACGTAACACAATGCCACGCAGGTCACGATCGCAGGCGGGGAGGGCCGCTACGACGAGCGGAACAAGCGTCTGCACGCTTTCGGCATAGGTTTGGAGCACAACATAATCGCCATAGCGATCGGCGACGAGGCCGGGCAAGCCATCGCCTTCGCCATAGATCCAGCGATAAGCGGTGGTTGCGCTCTGCTCGCGGAGCGGGGCACGCAACGCCCAGGCGTCCCAGACGCGATCGGCGACCCAGGCGGCATCGGGGCACGAGGAGAGGCTAAAGATGCGCACAGCAATCGCGCTCTCTGCATCCCAGAGGCCATAGGCCAGCAGATTGCCACAGCGTACCTGCACCCAGGTACCCGAAGGCAAGCGGTCGCCGCCGCGTACATGATTGCGATAGACCCAGGGATGCCCCTGAGCGAGGCGGCCCCGCAGGCTCGCTTCAACCGTAACCTCAGGTAGATTCATCTCAGAGGGTCGCGCCACTGGGCACAGTGCCGTTTTTGGGAAACGCCTGCGCAGCCAAGCGCGGGCTGATCGCGACATTGCGTCCAATCGTCAGACCCGCGGGGACGTGCGTATGGTTACCAATCAACGTCAGGCCCGTATTCAACCGTTCGGGGGCCTGTTGATTTGGCGTCGTTGCGTTGCCTTCACCAACAACCGTGCCCTTGCCGATATGAACCTCCTCATCAATAATGCAGCGATCGACCACGGCTCCTTCGCCGATCCAGGCATCGCCCATAATGACCGAATCGCGCACGACCGCACCGGGGGCGACATAGACGCCAGGCGAGAGCACCGAGCGCACGACGGTTCCATAGACACGGGCACCATCACTCAAGAGGGCATTTTCGACCTGTGCAGTTGCGCCCAATTCGACACCGGGGCGATAGGTACTGGCGGTATGAATAACCCACTCGGGATCATAGAGATCGAGGGCGGGCGACTCGGCGAGCAGGGCCATATTCGCCTCATAGAAAGCCTGGAGCGTGCCGACATCAGCCCAGTAACCCTGGAAATGGTAGGCATAGGCATTGCAGCGAGTGACAATCGTGGGCAAAATATGGCGCCCAAAATCATTATCACGGCTTTTTGTAAGCAGATCGAGCAAAAACTGCTTACGGAAGACATAGATCCCCATGGACGCAAGGTTTGACTGAGCGCGGCGGGGCTTTTCCTCAAAGCGATCGACGCGGCCATCGCCACCGACGGCAACGATGCCATAGCGACGGGCCTCGTGGGGACTAACGCCACGCACAGCCATCGTCACATCGGCCTCGCGCTCTTTGTGGAGTTCGAGCAACGGACGGTAATCCATCTTGTAGATATGATCGCCGGCGAGCAAGAGCACCGCATCAACCTGTTGATCTTCAATCAGATCGAGATTATAACGAACGGCATCAGCTGTGCCCCGTTGCCAACCACCGCCATCGGGGGTAGGGGAAGGATGGAGCACGCGGAGCCCGCCGTGGGCGCGGTCGAGATCCCAGGGGCGTCCAACGCCGAGGTGGGCGTGGAGTGAACGGGGGCGATACTGAGTGAGCACCCCAACATTATAGATGCTCGAATTGATGCAATTCGAGAGCGTAAAATCAATAATGCGATACTTGCCCGCGAACGGCACCGCAGCCTCGGTACGCTCGGCGGTCAAGATCGAAAGTGCGGGCGAGTCACCGCCAGCGAGGATCAGCGCGAGTGTGCGCAGCATAGAGTTCCTCCTAAATCGTTTCGCCGGATGCCACCTCGCGCCCGGGGAAGTGGGCCTCGTCGCGATCCGCATTGATCACCACATTGCGCCCGACGATCGTCCCTGGGGGAATATGGGATGACTTGCCAACCACGGTAATGCCCGTATTGATCTTATCGGGTTGGGCGCGGTTTGGCACCGTCAGATCGTCCCCGCTGCCGAGATGCACCCCGGCCCCCACGACGACCTGCTTATCAACAATCACGCGGTCAAGCACCGCCCCGGGGCCAATCCAAGTATCATTCATCACGACGCTATCGCGCACAATTGCGCCTGGCGACACATAGACCCCTGGCGAGAGCACTGAGCGTTCCACTGTCCCGCGGATGGTACAACCATTGCAAATAATGGCCTGGTTGACCTGGGCCTGTGGCCCGATTTTGGCGGGAGGGCGTTCTTCGCTACGGGTACGGATCAACCAGTCGAGATCGTAGAGATCGAAATCGAGTGTGGGATCAAGCAATTGCAGACTCGTCTCCCAATACGACTGAATAGTACCGACATCAACCCAATAGCCAGCGAAGCGATGGGCATAGACGCGATCCTCGGCAAGCATCGCAGGAATGACATTCTTGCCAAAATCAATGCGAGGCTGATCGCCCTGGCCTTCCGAGAGGCGACTGATCAAGACATCGGCATTGAAGACATAGATGCCCATCGAGGCGAGCGTGCCCTTATCGCGGTCTTTCGGTTTTTCACTAAACTCAACAATGCAACCCTCTTCATCCACGGTCATAATGCCAAAACGATCCGTCTCTTCAAGCGGGACATCCATGACCCCAACGGTCAGATCGGCGCGATGACGACGGTGCGTCTCAAGAATCGCATTGTAGTCCATCTTGTAGATATGGTCGCCCGACAGAATGAGCACCAGATCAGCGCGACACTCGGTAATAAAGTTCACATTCTGATAGATCGCGTCCGACGTTCCGCGGTACCAACTCTGCTCATTGCGTCCCTGGTACGGTTGCAGCAGACGGACACCACCGCGGGCGCGGTCGAGATCCCAGGGCTTGCCGATCCCGATATGGTCGTTGAGCGAGTGAGGGCGATACTGGGTCAAGACACCAACATCAAAAATGCCCGAATTGACACAGTTTGAGAGGGTGAAATCAATGATCCGATACTTGCCAGCAAAGGGGACTGAAGGTTTGGCTCGCTTCTCAGAAAGCACACTGAGCCGGGTGCCTTCCCCGCCAGCCATGATCATCGCAACGACGCGCATAACTTCCCTTCCATTGTGACACACCAGTGATCTGCCACCATGCTATCGACGGATGCCAGTTCAACCGGGAGTGACCTGAGACCACTGCCGCTGTGAAGTGGCTCATTCCACCAATTGTTCTTCAGGGCTATGCTGATTGTACCCGCAATTGTCTGATGGTGCAATTGTGCCTAGCCCCCGGCAAAACGGAGCCAGGCGAGGCCGCCGGTAAAGAGCCCGGTGGTGATCAGGGCGAGGCAGGCCGGGCGGGCCAGTTGGGTGAGCCGCGTGATCGCATTGCGGTAGCCCATGACGCTGGCGACGACGAGCAGATGCATTGTGAAGAGTTCGCTGAGGATGCCGATGACGCCAAGGAAAGCGAGCGGCCAGAAGAGCCAGCTGAGCCCGCTGTGGGCAGCGACGACAAAGATCCCGTTGAGGCCGAGCAGGGCGATGAGATCACTCCAGTCAAGTACAGCACGGGTTGGCTCGGGATTGGCGCGCAGTACCCGGTTGAAGACAAAGAGGATGATCGGCGTCAGGGCCAGCCCAAAAAGTGCCCCGGTGATCGTGCGCAGGTCATTGCGCGGGGGGTAGAAATAGACGCGCCCGGTATCTTCGAGCAGCGAGTTGAGGCCATCGCCAACCATGGTCAGCATAAAGAGGCCCAGGATGAGCAAGATCGGGCGCGAGGGCAGGGCGGCGGCGCGCCCCAGGCCGCGCCCAAAGAGGTACGCGAGCGAAATGAGGTAGGCACTGTAGATGCCAAGATTGCGCGCACAGACGGGAAGTTCGCGCCCGTCGATGACGATCGTATGCTTCTGGGCAACCAAGCCATGCACCGTCGCATAGAGCTTCCATTCGAGCGTCGCGCCTGGCCAGAAGAAGAGCACCAGCAAGAGTGCCGCAACCATGGCAAGAAAGAGCACCTGCCAGAAGCGTTCACCCGCCTGGATGCGCCCGACACGAGTGTCCCTGGCCTGTTGTTGCTCGATGCGCTCGCGTTCGGCAATGCGCTCACGGGCCAGTTCGATAATCTTATCAGGTGACTCTTGGCTCACAGATCTTACACCCAGGCATCATCCGCCGTAGGCTCGGGACGCGGCCACCCCGGCGGATAGAGAAGATAGACTGTTCCCGATGAAGCCCGTTGCCAGCACGTAAAGAACTGGTCGGCGCGGTAGGAACGCAAGACTTGCACTTCTTCATAACTTGCTGGTTCGGCGGTCAAGACGCGTCGTCCATGGGCAAAGCCGCGTACGAGCGTGAGATGTCCGTTACTCGGCACCAGTGCGCCCTCGAGCTCGCCCTCGTGCCAGCCGAGGCTGGCGATCACCGGAACACCTGCGGTGATCCAGCGGGCAAGTTGCGCCAGGCTGTCGAGGCGCGTGATGTAGGCTGTCAGCCCGTGTGCGGCGGCAAAAGCGGTATTGAACGCCCAGTTGCCGGTACCCTGCCAGGCGGGATCGTTGACCATTGGTACCACCAGATCGGGGACACAGGCCGGGTCGCGGAAGGGTGCAAGGCGCGGGTCGCCGGTCTGTTCGTGCCAATACGCCAGGGCCATCGCGAGGGCAACCGGGCTACACCAGCCTTCGCCGCCGACGTAGGCGTACTGCGGCAAACGCAACGGCACCGACAGCGCAGTCTCGGGGAGAGCCTCGGGAAGCGGCGCAGGAGGCAGCGCGTTTGAGGTCACACAGAGCGTCAGGGCCTCAAGGTCGGGCATGTCGGCCCCGGGCTTGCCACCGAGCACGATCCGCGGGCGCACCGTCACCGCGGGGGCCGTGATGACCAGGGTATCGGTTGCAACAGAAGCAATGGGCGTGCGCTGAGCCGCAAAGCTGGTTCGTTGCGAACCTGCGCGTGCGTCATCCCAACGGCCCATGCGATAGAGCGAAGGCGGCTCATGCGCTGCCGTCACCTCGAGTTGCACCTCAATCCAGCTCTGCTCAGGCGTATCAGCGGCCCATGACGGAATCAGCTCACTCGCACCGGCAAAAGCGAGCTCAGGCCCAACGAGCACAATGCGTGCCGCGGGATCGTCGTCAACAGTGGGAGCGGCACGTTGCCAACCCGCAAGCTCATCGGACGACCAGGATTTACTTTGATGACGTGACATACGGAAGGCTCGTACTCTTTTTCATGAACCCATAGCATTGTCCTATTATACCCTGAGCACAGAGCGTGTGCTTTTGCTCGAAGAGAAGGATTTATGTGAAACCGATCACCAGGTACGGTCATAATTCACCTTCAGTTTATCAAGGATAGCCTGGGTCAGATCAATGTCCAGCAGATAGGCGAGTTGAAAGAGATAATTCGCCACATCAGCCAGCTCGCCAGCCAGCGCCGCCTTATCGGCAGGCTCATCACCAAACTGAAAATGCTCTAGCAATTCGGCTGCCTCGATCACCACCGATGTCGCAATATTGCGCGGCGTTTGCGGGAACTTTGTATCGTCAGCGTACCATCCCTTAGCGGTCACAAATTCATTGATTACTCGCGTGAGTTCGTCAATCGTCATACATCTTCCTTCCTCAGTTTATGGTTCGTTGTGGTGGCTTCGCCGCCACAACGAACCATAAACTCTCATCGAGCGGCGAAGCCGCTCCACACCAGAACATTATTGGGGCCAAGCCCCAATAATGGTACAATACCCCTACATTTAAAGGAGGTATTGCTATGGTAACGGTTGAACAAATTATTGCCTACTGTGAACGGACGCTTGCGGCACGTTTTCTGGCGAACGATCAGGAAGGGTTGCGCCGTTTGCAACTCGCCCTTGGGGTGCTGATCGAAGCGGCCCAGGAGGCCGGCGATCAAGAGACAGGGATGCGTTTGCGCGTCCTGGCTGCCCATGCCGCCAATCGGCGTGAGGGCCTCCAGGATGAGGATTGAGTTGATATGAGCACCACGGTGAGCCTGGCTGATATTCAGTCGGCGCGGCGAACGCTGCGCGATGTGATTCTGGCGACGCCTGTTATTCCAGCTGCCCGCCTTTCGTCCGAGTTGGGGGCCTCAGTCTATTATAAGGCGGAAAATACGCAGCATAGCGGCTCATTCAAGATCCGTGGGGCCTACAATACGATCAGTCACTTGAGCCGTGAAGAGAAGGCCCGCGGGGTTATTGCTCCCTCAGCCGGCAACCACGCCCAGGGTGTTGCGATGGCGGCCCAACTCTGTGGAGTACAGGCCGTGATTGTGATGCCTGAACGTGCCCCGTTGACCAAGGTTGTCGCGACGCGCCGCCTTGGGGCCGAGGTGGTGCTGGCTGGTGCGGGCTTTGATGAGGCGGTCGCCCACGCACGGATGCTGCAAGAGCAGCACGGCTATACGTATGTGCATGCGTTTGATCACCCACGGGTCATTGCCGGTCAGGGCACGATTGGCTTTGAACTCGCCGAGGCGTTACCTGATTTACAGACGCTTGTCGTGCCGATTGGCGGCGGTGGGCTGATCAGCGGGATCGCCATTGCGCTCAAGGCGCTCTTGCCCATGGTACGCATTATTGGGGTGCAGGCGGCCGGCTGCGCCCCTGTGCCCGACTCGCTCGCCGCTGGTTGCCCGATCAGGCTCGCCACCGCACGTACAATTGCTGACGGAATCGCCGTCAAATCTCCAGGTGAATTGACCTTGCCCATCATTGCCGAACTCGTTGATGATGTGGTTACCGTTGATGAAGACGAGATTGTCTTTGGCATTGCCCATGTGGTGCAAAACAGCCGTCTGGTCGTTGAGGGGGCGGGGGCTGCTGGGGTTGCCGCGCTACTTGCGGGCAAGGTGGCGCTGCAACCAGGCGAGGTTGTGGCGACGATTTTGTGTGGGGGCAATATCGATAGCAACCTGCTCACCAGGGCGCTCGAGACGGCGTTGGTGCGCCAGGGGCGTTACTTGCTGCTGCGCACGAGTGTGGATGATCGTCCTGGTGGTCTGGCAGGGCTGGTGAATCGTGTTGCCGAAGTCGGGGCCAGTGTGCTCGACCTCTTTCATCGGCGCGCCATGTGGCGTGTCCCTATTGATCGTGCTGGCGTCGAACTGGTGCTTGAAGTGCGTGATGAAGAGCACGCCCAAGCTGTCTTTGATCACCTGGCGCACCACGGGTATAGCTGCGAACGCGGGGATGTAGGATCTTGGCCTGTTTAATTTCTTTCGCTGGAACAACAGCCAGCGTAGCTGGCTGTTGTTCCAGCGAAAAAGGTAACTGTTCACAATGCTCACACGACTGCGGCAATTTCGTGGGGTAGAGTTTCAATTGCTCTTCACGGTGCTAGTCTTCTTTGCAGCAGGTTATACGCTGGTAATGCTGGCGACCCGTCAGCGAGAGTTTGTCGCCACGCTGCCCGGTCTGCTGACGATCCTCTGGCCCTCGGCGCTGCCATTGCTGCTCTTTATTGCCGTGTCGATTGGCCTGGGTTTCAAGAGTCCGCATGCCGACCAGGTGCTGTTGCCACTGGTTGCGTTGCTCGCCGGGTTGAGCCTGATGCTGACCGCCCGCCTTGAGCCGAGCCTCAATGTACGCTACTTGTGTACTGCGGTTGGGGGTGAAGTCTTTCCCTGTTACGAAGGTATCGCGAGCAAACAGTCACTCTGGGTGACCCTGGGGGTGCTTGGCCTCGCGGCGATGCTCTTTGTACCCTGGGATCGCATCCTGATTCGCTGGCTCAAGCTCACGTTGCTCGATGTGCTCGATAACTACCGCTATCTCTGGTTGACAATCGGACTTGTTCTGATCTTTGCCACGTTTTTGTTTGGGGTTGACCCGAATGATAGTGGCGTCAAGGTCTGGTTCAATTTTGGCTTTTTTTTCTTTCAACCGTCCGAGTTGCTCAAGATTATTCTGGTGATCTTTCTGGCGTCTTACCTCAATCAGCATCGCGAAGTGGTTGCCGCTGGCTATCGTCTCGGTCCGCTGACGTTGCCGCCGTTGCCCTATCTGGTGCCCCTCCTGGGGATGTGGGGCATTGCTATGGGCACCATTGTCTTTCAGCGCGATCTTGGGGCGGCTCTTTTACTCTATGGCGTCTTTCTGGCAATGCTCTATATTGCGACCGGACGAGCCTGGTATGTTCTGGCTGGGATGCTCGCCTTTGGCATCGGAGCCTATGTGCTCTACCAATTGCTGCCGATTGTTTCGCTGCGCGTCCAGATCTGGCTTGATCCATGGGCCCAGGCGCAGAACCGGGGCTATCAGATTGTTCAGGCGATCTATGCGATGGCCTCCGGCGGCGTCTTCGGCCAGGGTCTCGGCATGGGGGTGCCTGCCGTCGTTCCAGCCATCCACACCGATTTCATCTTTACGGCGATTGGTGAAGAGATGGGCCTGATCGGGACGCTGGCAGTGCTGATTGCTTATATCCTGCTGATTTTTCGTGGCTACCATATTGCGCTGCGTATCCCCGGTCGTTTTCGCGGGTTCGAACAATTGCTTGCCATTGGCCTCACCACGATTATTGCGGTGCAGACCCTCATTATTATCGGGGGCAATCTCCGCCTGATTCCCCTCACTGGGATTACCCTCCCCTTCATTTCGTATGGCGGCTCATCGGTGCTGATCAACTTCATCATCGTCGGCTTATTGATGCGCATCTCTGCGACCGCTCACGCTCAGCCTTGATATGGTTTTTTGACGCAAAGGCGCAAAGATGCGTGTGGAGATGCCGTCAGCCCTGCCCCCCCGGATGGATGGGACTAGCCAAAAACAGGACTTATGGTAGAATTGCCATGCAACTATTTGATCGTGTATAACGTATATATAGTATACCGAGTCGTGGGCGATCAATGAGGATCGCAGTACTCAGTCTGGGAAGAGTATTGTGCTCCCGCTGATAAGTTCCTCCAGTTGAGGAAGCGGGTAGAGGTGTCTGTTGGTGGGTAAGTTACCCGTTGCAATGTACTGGAGCGACTTCCAGTTCCCTGAGGAGGGAATAAGATCCCATGAATCATGCTGCCTTGATTGCCGATTTGCTTGCGCATCCGCGGGTTGTTGAAACTCGTCACCATTTGCACCACAGTGTCTCGAAGCACGACCATATGCTGCGCGTTGCGCGCTATTCGTATGCACTGGCGCCGTTGATGGGTGCCGATCAGCGTACGGCGACGCGGGCGGCAATTCTCCATGATCTCGATTCGCGCCTTGGGACGCTGACAACCCACGGGGCGATCGCAGCGCGTGTGGCCGCTGAACTTGGGGAGGGCGAAGAGGTGTCGCAGGCCATTGTGAGCCATATGTACCCCCTTGGGCCTCGTCCGACGACCCGCGAAGGCTGGGTGCTTGCCGTGGCCGATAAGATTGCGTCAGTGACCGATCTGACCACGTTTGTCAGTGGTCTTTTTACTGGGCAGA
This sequence comes from Candidatus Chloroploca mongolica, assembly GCF_004762035.2. Classification (GTDB taxonomy): domain Bacteria; phylum Chloroflexota; class Chloroflexia; order Chloroflexales; family Chloroflexaceae; genus Chloroploca; species Chloroploca mongolica. Next base: position 13,798 of record NZ_SIJK02000058.1, read on the forward strand.
GCATTCAGATGCGGCGGCAGTTGTGCGCGTCTGATCCGTTTTATGCGGCCCGCCATTCCGGCCGCCGTCGCCGCCAGTTGATCACCCGTCTCTGGCGCCGCGAGGGCCGTCAGGCACTTTCGCAATAGTTTCGCCCTGAAAACGAAAACTGTTGGTGCAGAACGATCCGAGCTTTGCTCGGATCGTTCTGCACCAACAGCCTTTTTATGCCTCCTGGTTCTCTTTCTGCCGCAAGAACCGCGAGATGAGCAACCCGCTGAAAAAGAGTACCACCGAGAGAACGAGCGTCCACGGATTGATGGCTGAGATGCTGAAGTTGCCGGCAAAGATGTCGTCAATGTTCAGTGATGCGCCGGCAAGGACAAAGGTGAGCGTGCCTGGCAACGAGCCGAGGATGCTGGCAAGGATGTAGGGTCGGTACGGTACCCGCAAGAAGCCTGCCATATAGTTGACCAGGTCGTACGGCAGGTAGATCAGCCGCATCACCAGGATTGTGCTAAAGGCGTTGCGCCGCAGCCGCTCGGCATACCGGTTCATAAGGTTGCCTGTAGCGGCCTCGTTGCCCTCGGGCAAGACCCCCTTGCCAAAGACCCGCCCAAAACCGTAGGCCAGCGTCGCCGACATATTCGAGCCGATGATGACAAAGATTGTTCCCCAGAACGGCCCCCAGATGGCACCACCGATCAGGGTAACGACAATCGCCGAGAAGAAGGCGAGTGGCCGTAACGTGTAGATCAGGATGTAGAGCAACGGTCCAACCGGCGTGCGCAGCAGGTCGATCAGGTCGTAGAGCGTGTCGGTTGGCGAGCGCCCGGTGATCAGGCTATAGCCGAGAAACGTTCCAACCAGAGTGAGCCAGATGAGGGCGGCGAGGCCTTTTTGCCAGTGCCGCGCCCAGAACGGCGTGCGCTCAGGCACGCTACGTGATGTGTCTACCATGCGTCTCCTCAGAGATTGCGTAAGGCCCAGATCAGGCGTTGCCCGGCGGTGATCACGACGAGCACGGCCATCAGGCTAAAGAGCGGCACGAGCGCCCCCGGCATCAACAGAAAGAGGGTGTAGCAAACAACGGTCTCGGCCCCCTCGATGAGGCCCCCAGGCATCGTGACCGTCGTTAACTCACCCTGCTTGCGTGCGCCGGCCTGCCGTTTTTCGAGCAGGGCGGCCAGGTACATCCAACTGGCCCCGTTGAGATAAAAGCTAGCGAGCAAGGCGGCTAAGGCAAGATACCCTGCCGGCGTATTGACTGCGAGCGCCAGACCTATCGGAATAGCTGCATAAACCAGATGATCAAGCAGGATATCCAGATACGCCCCCAGATCGCTCTGCTGATCAGTCAGGCGCGCCAGCGTACCATCCAATCCATCCAGGATCCGATTGACCGCCCAGAGGATCAACGCGGCGACATAGAGCCCTTGCCATGCCGCAACCGCTGCGGCAACGCCAACAATTGCTGCGACGACCGTGACACTCGTTGGGTGAATGCGGCGCAAGGGCCCTCGCACCAACGGACCAAGCAGGCTCTCTTTTGGTTCGCGTAGCGCTTTGTCAATCATGGAATACACCCTCTTGTGTTACGCTTGCCCATTCTGGCACGCTGAGTATACCAGAGCACCTGTGGGTCGACTGTAATCAATCTTACGTTGGGGATGTGGCGGGGGCCGCGTAATTGTTCAGCTTTCTCCTGGGAGACCTGGCAGGCGGGTGCCACCCGGAAGGGCGCCGATGTCCATGGCACGCCTGCGCACCGCCAGACCTCGCAGGTGGGGCGTGGTGGACAGAAAGCTTCCGGGAAGCTCTGCAAGCTTCCCGGAAGCTTTCGGTGCCCACAGTCCTGCGCACCGACGCAACCGCGATCTGGAATGACGGAGGGCGAATGGGAGCCAGGGCTACGCTGAAAATGAGGGAACGTGGTTCCCCCATTTTCAGCGTAGCCCTGGAATGGTAGCTTGCTGACTTGCTGGGAAACCCGGTAAAGCGTATGATGTAAACTACTCGTTCGCTTCGGTTTATGTGGATGTTGGCTCTCTTGAGGGCTCAGTTCATCCTATGTCCAAGGTTGTATCTATACCCTTAGCATAGTCTCATGGAACGTGGATAGAGTAGTTCCAGGCAACATTTCTGAGGAGACCAATGATCACTCTGCCTGGGTGTGCCATATATCCTTGGCGGTGCCCACGCAATTGTCGCCCAGGGCGACTGGTATCTGTGGCTGCTGACGCTTGCCGGCGGCTACGCCTGGGCCTACAGCTCATTCCTCTATCGCCGGTGGGGACCGCGCCACAGTGGGACGATTCACCGTGTCACCAAACTCCACGGTGTCACCGAGTTGACGATCACGTTGGACCAGCCACACCAGTTTCAGCCGGGGCAATTCGTTTTTCTCGCCGTCACACGCTCTGCGGTCGGCCTGCCCGATGAACAACACCCCTTCTCGATCTCCGCCATTGTAGACGAGCGAAGCTTTCGCCTTTCAGCGAAGCGCCTGGGCGACTACACGGCCCGCCTGGCGGATCTGGTTCCCGGCGACGAAGTGATGGTGTTCGGCAGTTACGGCACCTTCGGAGCGCGCGGTCTGGCGACAGGCAAGGCTGCACTCTGGATTGCAGGCGGGATCGGGATCACGCCCTTCTTGAGTCTGTTACGCCACCTAGCCGAGGGCAAAGCCGCACACTCCGGCGACATCCGGTTTGTCTGGTCGGTGCGCGACCAGGCTGACGCGATCTACCTGGAGGAGATCCTGACGCTGGCGGACAGGCTGCCACAGGTTCACTTCCACCTTCACGTAACCACGACCGATGGACGACTGACGGCGGAAGGGCTCGAAGCAGTGACCGGCGACGATGGAACAGCGCGCCGCATCCTGCTCTGCGGACCGACGCCAATGATGCATGCGCTCAAAACGCAATTCGTCGCGCGAGGTGCCCGCCGCAGCCAGATCATCAACGAAGAGTTCGCCCTCCGCTAGTACGGAAATGCCACGCGCTGTCACTGCATCGATGGCGGACAGGTGCTAGGATGAAAGCCCGGAATGTGTAACGCAGAGGCGCAAAGGCGCAAAGGCGCAGAGGAGTGGCGCACCAACCTCTGCGTCTCCCCATCTTTGCGGCTCTGCGTTACAATAATCAAGCCAAGCCCCACAGAGAAGGAAGGATGAAGATGGTCACTGAACGGCCCGATCCCGAGCGAGATGCTCTGCTGATCACGACCTTCGCACCCGGATTGAGTCAGTATCTGCCAAACACGGCCGCGCTGCTCGGCACGGCCAACCTTGTGCTCCACCCGGCAGTCGAGCGCCTGATCCTCTCTGGTTCCCGCGGACTCGGCGGGACACCACGCCCTGAGTCAGACCTTGATGTGAGTCTGATCATTGCCGCTACGTCACTACCTGCCGCCGAGCCTGCACGCGAGCAATTGCTACGCAGCGTCTTGGAGGTCACCCTGTCGAGGTGGCAAGGCGCAGTAGAGTGCGACCTGGCAGCGATCTTCCCTCTGCATACCTGTGGACTGCGTTGTTTCGCCGGCTTGCAACACGCGCCGCCGCCGTGTGCCCACCCGCTGGGCTGTCGCTTCGGCATCTTCAAGCTCCAGAAGGGCTTTGATGGCTACGTGCCCTGGGAGGGCGTCGATCTGAAGCGCCTGTACCCAATCCTGGAAATCTGGCAGAGCGCAGGCGGCCCGCCGTCCTAGGTGCAATCCCTCTCTGCATCTCCCCGCCTCCCCGTCGCTGCGTTACAACGCACCTGCCTCGAACCAGCAGAGAAAGGCGCCGATCATGAACCCGCGCTGGAGGATGCCTTGATAGGTGATGTAATCTGTCCGAGTTGCCCCGGCGCTTGCTGGTAGACGTTCGAGCAATTCCCGCATCCTGGTCAGGTCGAGCACCTGACATGCCAGGTCGCTTCGTTCGAGTCGCTCCAGTTCGGCATGGAACTGTTCACGTGCGCCGCTCAGTCGCTCGAACCAGTCGGCGGCCTGCATCCCGCGCAGGCGATTGCGTAGCACCGAGGATGGCAGTTGCCCTGCAAAGGCGCGGCGCACCAGGCTGCGTGACTCGCCGTTGCGCCAGAACTGGGTTTCCGGCAGCGCCAGGCAGAACTCGGCGAGCCGCACATCGGCGGTGGGCGACCGCATATCAACGCCAAAGCGAGCCCGGTAGGCGCTGATGTACGGCCCGAAGTCTTGGGTGACCAGGGCATCGTAGCGCACGCGGCGCGGATCACGGCTGAAGCGTTGCCAGAGGCGGTCGTCGTGGTGATGCGCCAGTTCCGGCACGCCGTGCTGTGCGGCAAACTGCGGGTTGATCACTTGGAGCGCAACGGGCGTTGGGCTGACGAGGTGATCCGCAACGATGCGGCTGAAAAGGCCGTGGAAGGCTTCCAGATAAGCCTCGTCGCTGCCCAGGTGCAACGTATGCGTCAGGTCGGACTGCCAGTAGTTGTCGGTGCGCACGCCGCTGTGATCGTCGCCCCACCGCGCCACACGCCCGTCTCGATCAGATCACCGGGCACACCGTCGGCCAGCACCTGCTCGATGCAGGCTTGCAGGTTGTTCATGCGGCGCAGACCGATCATCGAATGCGCCTGGCTGGGAAGATCGCGCCCCATCTCGCGAAACGTGGCGAGATACCGTTCAGTTTTGTAGCCACCGATGGGCGGGGCTGCGGTCGGCGGGTCTTCATAGATCATGCCTAGCAGACAACGCTTGAGCAGTTCCAGATACATCTGGCGCAGGTCAGATGACGGTGTTGGCAATGAATCGATGGGCAATGTCATGTGGGCTAGCCCCTTCTTTTAACCCTGGCTATGATACCAGTCATTGGCCTTGTTGCGTAACGCCGAGGCACCGAGGTTTGTGAGTGCGCCTCTGATTGTACCATGCCAATGGATCGCTGCCTCTGCGCCTTTGCGTCAAAGACGATTGCCGCCAAATCTTGCGCTTGACGCCCTGTGGGTTCGAGCGTGATCGTGTCACGCTCGGCTGCTACAACTCTAGGACGGTGGGGGGATGTTCGCCGACGCCAAGCAGCAGACGGCGCAGATTCACGACGCCAGCCCGATTCAGCAGCAGGTTAACAACCGTCGCACGGCCAGTCGGGGTGAGGCCGACCATGATCAGCAGATCAGCGCTCCAGGCAAAGTGGTCGCTCCAGCGATCACGGCGCGGGTTATACAGTGGGGCGATCAACCCGCTCACCGGGTCAAATGCCTCAGTGTGGTTGTACTTGTGGTTGTTGCAGCCCTGGCAGGCCAGCGCGAGGTTCTCAAACGCCGTCTGGCCACCCTTTGCACGCGGGAGCACATGCTCGACTGAAAGGCGTTGGGTCGCGTAGCGCGCAGGACTCAGGCAGTATTCGCAGCGGTCACGTGCGCGCTCGACCACCAGCGCCCGCAATTCCGCGTTGATGCGGGGCGTTTCAACCATATGCTGGAGTCCTGATGCCAAGCGCGTCCATGAGTATACCAACCGTCGTCTGCCGCACCCGGGCAAGCTCCTGCAATGCCTCCAGCCGCTCGGTGTCACGCTGTTCGATCACGTCGGTCATCGCGATGAGCTCCTGCAGCTCCGTCGGCGTGATCGTTTCTGCCTGGCGCTTTGCCACGAGCGCATCGAAACGAGCCTGTTGGGCCGGATCGAGGTGGGCTGCATTGATGATGAGCAGGAGCGCCGTCTCATTAGCGTCCAACTGTCCTCCCGCACGGCGGGTACGAAGCGCGATGACTTGCGCCACAAAGGTCTCGAGCTCATTGGCTGGAAGCCGCTCGACTGCTCGTAGCAGCTGCTCTGTTGAGATCTCAATCGGAATTGTGCTCATGGGCCTGTCCTCACCTTATGCCATGGTACTTCGCTGATTCTACCACGTCTGGCCCATCATAACATTCCAGGTGCCACACTCTGCGCCTTTGCGCCTTTGCGTCAAAACACTGCCCCCCAAGCCCACCAAAATAGCGTATAATACCCTCAACAATTAATGATGTGCGCCAGCAAGCGCACATGCTGGGGGGGCCAGGCGAGCCTGGCTGAGAGTGTGGCCCATAATGCCACTAACCCTTCGAACCTGACCTGGGTAGTACCAGCGGAGGGAAGCATCTACGGTGTGTTGACGGCCGTTGCTCCTTCGTTGGGGCAATGGCCGTTTTGTTTTGTCGAGAGGAGGAGTATGGCACCGATTGCTGTGAGTTTTCAGGTTTTGCCCAGTGGTCTCGCGGATAAGGCGGCGACCTATGCCGCCGTTGATGCGGCGATTGCGGTGGTGGCCGCCAGTGGTTTGTCCTATCGCGTGTCGTCGATGGAGACGACGCTTGAGGGTGAGTACGATGCGGTGATGGCGGTGATCAAGGCGGCGCAAGAGGCGGTGGTGCAGGCCGGGGCTGCGCGGGTCTTTACGTTGATTAAGGTTGATTATGATCCGCTTGGCTCGTCGATCGAGGAGAAGTTGGCCAAGTATGGCGGCTAGCCGCCGTTTGGCCCTGATGCGCCAGGTGCTCCACCAGTGGCTGCCTCCGGCGATCCTGCTGACCAGTCTGCTGGTGGTGTGGGAGGTGCTGGTGCGTCTGTTTGATGTGCCGGTCTGGCTCTTGCCCGCGCCTTCGCGGGTGGGCCAGACCTTTGTCGAGAGTCTGCCGATCCTTGGGGGGCACGTGGTCGCGACGCTGCGGGTGACGGCGCTCGGGGCGGGCCTGGCGCTCGTCACGGGGATCGGGCTTGCCCTGGCGCTTGATGCGGTGCCCCTGATCCGGCGGGCGGTCTATCCGTTGCTCGTCGTTTCGCAGACGGTGCCGATTGTCGCGATTGCCCCGTTGCTTGTGATCGGCCTCGGTTTCGGCCTGCTCCCCAAGGTGCTGGTGGTGGCCCTGGTTACCTTTTTTCCAATAACGGTTAGTCTCGCCGGCGGCTTGCGTGATGCTGACCGTGATATGGTGCGGCTGTTTCAGGCGATGGATGCTAGCTATTGGCAGACCCTGCGTCTGCTGCGCTGGCCCGCCGCGTTGCCTTCGTTCTTTCGTGGCCTGCGCATCGCGGTGACCTATAGCGTCATTGCCGCGGTGATTGCCGAATGGATCGGGGCCGAGGCGGGCCTCGGGGTCTATATTGCGCGTTCGTTGCGCGCCTTCCGCACCGATCAGGTCTTTGTTGCGGCCCTCGTTACGTCGCTGTTGACCCTGATCCTCTTTGCGCTGCTCGTCGTGCTCGAACGTCGTTTGCTTGCTTGGAAAGGAACTGAATGATGCGCTGGTTGATGCTTGTGATCCTGTTGGCGCTCGGGCTGAGCGCCTGTGGCGGGGATCGTCCGGGCGAACGTTCTCCCACAACAACCGATCCCGAACCGACCCGGTTGCGCGTTGGCCTCGACTGGACACCCAATACCAATCATACTGGGCTCTATGTTGCCCGTGACCGCGGGTTCTATCGTGAGCAAGGGCTTGAGGTGGAGATTTTGCAGGCCCAGGAGGGCGGGACCGTCGAGCAACTGGTGGCGACCGGGCGGCTCGATCTTGGCATTTCGTATCAAGAGGCCGTCACCGAGGCGCGGGTCGTTGGCTTGCCGATTGTCTCGGTGGCGGCGATTATTCAGAGCAATACGAGTGGTTTTGCCAGCCGCGCCGCAAAGGGTATCACCACGCCGGCTGACTTTGCCGGGCATCGTTATGGTGCCTGGGGCTCGCCGGTCGAGCAGGCGGTGATCGCCGGCTTGATGGAGTGTGTTGGCGCCGATGCCAGCCAGGTGCAATTTGTTGATATTGGCTCAAGTGACTTTTTTGTCGCCACCGAACGTGATGCGATTGACTTTGCCTGGATCTTCGCCGGTTGGACCGGCGTCGAGGCTGCGCTGCGTGGTATTGATCTGAATATTGTTATGATCCAAGATCTGAATTGCATTCCCGATTACTATACACCCGTGCTCATCACTAGCGAAGAGTTGATTGCCACCCAACCTGATCTGCTCAGGCGTTTTATGGCTGCAACCAGTGCCGGGTATCAGTATGCGGTTGAAGAGCCGGATGCAGCCGCGACGATCCTGTTGCAAGCCGCACCTGAACTCGACGCCGAACTCGTTACCCAGAGCCAGGTCTATCTCGCCAGCGAATATCAGGGCAACGCACCGCGCTGGGGCGAACAGCGCGTCGAAGTCTGGCGCGACTACGCCCAATGGATGGTCGACCGCGACCTGTTGAGCACGATGATCGACCCCGAACAGGCCTTCACCAACGCCTTTTTGCCGTGATACGTTGCTATACCAAGGAAACAAGGAAATTTGACGCAAAGGTGCAAAGGCGCAAAGTCATGCAAGGAGATGCATCAAACCTTCGCGCCTTCGCGCCTTTGCGTCAATTCGTGTTACGCACCCCATCGATCGCGGCGACGATCTGTAACAACGACGCTTCATCGGTGGCGGGGTCGTTGAGCCGGTTCAACAGGTCGCGCACATTTTCCGCAAGCGCGGGATGCACCGCTTTGATCGTCGCCAGCAGGGTCGCATCGTCGCAATCGGGGCTCAGGCCATAGCTGTGGGTCAGGTGCCGACGTAGCGTGGCGCGGTAGTGGTCGCGCAGGTACTCACGTTTGCCCGCCCGCCGCAACAGGCCCGCCATGCTTGCCAGGTATTCGGCGCTGCTCCGCCGATCCGCCTCGGCCCGCAACGGGATCGGCTGACCAAAACGGCGTCCGGTCAGCACAAGGTAGCCAGCAACAATGCCGCCAAGGTAGAGCGTTGCCCAGCCCCACGGGGTGCCGAGTAGCAGGGTGCGCATGCTTGGTTCAACGAGAAACCCGTGATGGATCTCGTCAAAAACCACCGTTCCACCGGGCGGGATGCGGCGCAGCATATTCACGACGACGGCAGCATGATCACGTTCACGCAGCCCGCGGTTCGAGAAGGGTTGCGCACTTGTGATGGCAAAGATATAGCCCTCGCCGTGCTGGACGCCGATCATCACCGGGGTCGCGTTGCTGCCCGCGAGTGGGGCGAGATCCGTCCGTTCACTCGTGATCATGCTGCGGGTCTGCACATTGAGTTGCGTGGCGGCAGGCGCACCCAGCGCCGGTTGCAGGATCGGTGCGCGTCCGAATGCGCCTTCGGCGGGCAATGGCTCAACCTTCAGGTCAAAAGCTTCCAGCAGGGAGGCTGCAGGGGCATTGAGCCCAGAGCGCGGCTCGACGATCAGCAGGGTGCCGCCAGCCTCCACCCAGGCGGCTACGGCTGCGGCATCGTCGCGGCTGTAGCGTTCGCGTGGATTGAAGACCACCAGGAGATCGACGCGTGGATCGACTTCAAACGCCCGATATTCGAGCCGCTCCACCCGATATCCCAGACTCCCCAGCCACCGATAGAGCGCGAGCGTCCCCCCAGCCTCAGAAGAACGACTACTGCCATTGCCGCCGGGCAAGCCCTCGCTGCGGCCCGGGCCCAGGCCAATCAGGGCCACCAGGCCAGCAAAGAGCACCACCAGCAGCATGAGATCGCGTCGTATCATGCCGGGTTACTCCACTGCCTTGCGTAGAGCCTCGACCTGCTGTTCGACCTCGGCATATCCATGTGCATCGAGCGGCGCTTGGCCGTACCAGACGCGATCAGTAAGCTCAACCACCGGCGCGAGATGTTCCTGCGCAACCGGTTCTTCGTGCAGCCGTTTCAGGTGTTCGCGGTTGGTCTGGTGCGGATCGTAGCGCAGGCGGCCACGCTCATCAAGCCAGAGCAGCGAAGCAAGGGCGAGCATCCGGGCCGCCCCGCGATAGTCGCCGGCTTTGGCCAGGCTCGCGGCCTGGGCGCGGGCATCAGCCGTATCGCGGGCGGCGCGTTCGGCGGGACTCGCCAGTTCAGCCTCGACCTGCAGGGTTCGTCGCAGCCCCCGCACCCAGAAGACGAGCACCACGATAAGGAGCGCCGCCCCCGCCGCCGTCAAGAGCCAGGAGGTCAACGTGCCAGCCGGCCCCGCCGCTGTTTCGGCCACAGGTTGCGCAAAACGCCCAAGTTGTTCAAAAAGCCATGTGAGAAACTGATCAAACCAGCCGGGCTCACGCGGGGCTTGTTCACGGTCGGCAAAGGGTGGCGCGGCCAGAATCGGTTCCAGGCGCTCGAGCGCATCAACTGGTTCCACCTCAAGCGGCACCGCGAGCGCATCAAGCAGCGCCCCCATGCGTCCGGCAATCAACGGCAGATCCGGGTTCGCACGCGCCAGTTCCTCTGTCAACCAGGTTGTCTCAACGGGCGCCAGCGTCCCATCAGGCATCACCACTTCTGAGGTTCCCGCGAGCACCTGGGCGATCTGCTCAACATCCAGGCGATCCCCGCGCAGCGCCGCCGCCCGCCCCTCGCGCAACAGCCGCTCGTAGCTTGCGAGATCCAGCGATTGCGCCTGGGCATGGGCCAGCGTGGGCATCATCAATACGATCAAGATGCTCACGATCACCACGCCCCAGACCTTAAAGGCTGTCTGAAAAGGCGACGGTTTGCTTCGGAGTGCCGGCTTTAGCCGGCTAAAGCCGGCACTCCAAGGGCACACTACGTGGTGGCGAACGATGCTGACACCCTTTTCAGACAGCCTCTCAGGGCTGAGGCAACGGCGTTGGGGTTGCGTCCCAAACCCCAGTTTTTGGTTGGTGTTGGCGGCGAAGCCGCCAACACCAACCAAAACATCTCGTGGAGCGGCGCAGCCGCTCCACACCCCACTCCAGGCCTTGAGCTTGGCAAACAGACTTGATCCAACTTGGTATACTAAAAAGATATACATTGAAAGGCCGGACCTATGTCTATTCGTGCGGTAGGGGCCGTGGCCTTGCGTGGCACGTCCACCGGGCACATCGAAGTCTTGCTCATCAAAAAGCGTGGTGGCATGTGGACACTTCCGAAAGGCCGGGTCATGCCAGGTGAAAGCGACGATGACGCGCTTCGCCGTGAACTGTACGAAGAGACTGGACTGCGTGGTGAGGTTGGTGAATCAGTGTCACAGGCCTTTTACCGCGTTGTCAAAGCTGGTCGGCGTCGGCGCAAAGTCGTTGCCTATTATCTTATTGTACAGCCAACCGGCAATCTTCGCCCTGGCAAACACGAAGGGATTGAAGCTGTCCGCTGGTTCGAGGTCTCACGCGCCCTCAAGCGTATTGGCCGCCCACGGGTACGGGCTGTGCTGCAAGCCGCAATGACCCTGCTCAATCCATAAGATCAAGCCATCACCGTTCGAGTTTGTACGGCACGCTGATCACGGTCTTGCCGGCCCGAAACATCAGCGCCGCACGTAACAATAAACCAGTCTGATTATGCAGTAAATGTTCCCACCAGCGTGATGGAATAAACTCAGGCAAAATCACCATCACCTGGTCATCACGATAACGCCCCTCGATCTCCTGGACATATTTGAGCACGGGGGTCACCAGCGAACGATAGGGTGAGTCGAGCACGACCAGCGGCACATCGCAGCCCCATTCCTCCCAACGTGCTTTGATCCGCATGCCCTGGTCTGGTTCAAGGTTGACATAAACAGCGGTTACATTGTCTGGGGCAAGCGCCCGCCCCAGTTCTAGCGCTGGCAGCATCCCCTTGTGAACCCCGCTGACCAGGACGACCGCCGTCAGGCGGCGAATCGGTTGCGGACGGACAGCCGTGGTCAACGAGAGTTGTTCGGCCACGCGCGTATAATGACGGGCGATCACCTGAAAGCCCAGAACCAGGATTGGAATCACGATGATCACAAGCCAGGCCCCGTGGATAAACTTGGTGAGCACCAGCATCACCAGCACTACACCGCTGAGCAACGCCCCGATCCCACTGATCAATGCCGCTCGCTCGCTGCCGTTGGTCTGAGTACGCAGATTGCGGCGCACCATCCCGAGTTGTGAAAGGGTAAACGAGGTAAAAACACCGAGTGTATAAAGCGGCAGCAGCGCAATGGGATTCGCTTGGAAGAGCACGACGAGCAACGCGGCTGCAATGCCAAGCACCAGAATGCCATTGGAAAAGACCAGGCGCTCACCGCGGTTGGCAAGCTGGCGGGGCAAAAAGCGATCACGCGCCAGGAAGAAGGCCAGCCGTGGAAAATCGGCATACCCTGTATTCGCCGCGAGCACCAGGATCAACGCCGTCGCAACCTGGAGCAGAACATAGATCGGGCCGATCCCAAAGACGCCTCGGGCCAGTTGCGAAAGCACCGTCTCGTTCGTTACACTATTTGGCGTCACCCCGTAGAGGTTCGCCAGATAGGTGACCCCAAGAAACATCGTCACCAACAGCACGATCATCACCGTCAGCGTATTGGCGGCATTGCGTGCTGCCGGTGGTTTGAAATCCTGGACGTTATCGCTAATCGCTTCGATCCCAGTCAAGGCCGTACAGCCTGCCGCAAACGCCCGCAGAATCAGCCAGACACTGATCAATTCGGCGTTAACCGGCGGATCGATGCTGGCCGGTGGGGGAAGATCGGGCGCTCCAACGATGAAATAGCGGATCAAGGCATACGCGATCATGCCTAAAATGCTGAGCACAAAAATATAGGTGGGCAGCGAGAAGAGGAACCCTTTATCGCGAATGCCGCGCAGGTTGAGCAACGTGATCGTCGCAATGAAGAGGAGTGCCAGCCCCACCCCATACTCGCGCAGCCCTGGATAGCCGAGTGCCCCCGCAAGCGAGGTGATTGCCGCCACCCCGGCCGAGATGCTCACCGCTACCGTCAGTACATAGTCAACAAGCAATGCCCCCGCTGCCACAAGCCCCGGCACAACCCCGAGGTTTTCACGGGCCACAATATAGGCCCCACCCCCACCCGGATAGGCCTGGATTGTCTGGCGATACGAAAAACCGACAATAACCAGCAAGGCCGCAATTGCAAGGCTGATCGGTAGGGAAAGACCGAGGGCAAAGGTGCTCCCGATGATCAAAACTGCCAGGATTGCTTCGGTTGCATAGGCGACCGACGAGAGGGCATCTGACGAAAAGACCGCGAGGGCGGTATGTTTCCGCATCTGGTCGCGGTTCTGCGACTCAGTTGGGATCGGTTTGCCCAGTAACAGCCGTTTTAATGACGAAGACATAAAATCTGCGCTCCAGTGCGTCAAGGTCGCACAATCTGCGACCTTGATCGTAGCACCAGACCTGTTGTGATTCAATGATCTAAGGTAGAGGTTTAATTCTTGTGGGGCGCGGCGGCTTTGCCGCCGCGCCCCACCAGGTGCTGGTGCTGTGCTGGTGGGGCGCGTATCGGGCGGGTTCGCGTTGCACCGCGCCCCGTCCCACAAGACGTGATCGTTACCCCTGGCGGATCGCTTCTTCGATGATCGGCAGTGAAACCTCAGTGAGCCCACGGGTGCGGGCCATGCTTTCGGCGGCCTGGCGCAGTGACCGGCTCGCGCTGATGCGGGCCAGGAAGGGCACCTGTTCAATGGCTGCGTTGAGCCGCTCGGTGGCCTCTGTGCTCCACGGCATGGTGCGGCTGGCCGCCTCCTTGTCTGCGTTGGTTGACGGTGGCCCGGGCGGTGGTCCTTGCGGTGGCCCGCCTGGACCGCTCGGCGGCTTGATCGTCTCGACCGGCAAGAAGTTGAAGACCATATCGTAAAAACGGTTGACCAGTTCTTGCATGATGTTGGCGGCACCAGCATAGCCCATAAAGGGCGTGCCGGTGGTGCGCCGCACGACTGGCCCCGGGAAGGTTGAGGGAATATAGTGGGTTGCCCGCGCATTCGCTTCGGCCAGGTAGATCTTTTCGTTGATGCTGCCAAAGACAAACGCGGGGGCTTTGGTGTGCAGCCGTTTGCGAATCTCGATATTGTCGGGTTCGTCTTCGCGCCGCGGACGCCCCGAACTCCACGCGATCTTCATGCCGAGTTCTTCGCCAAGCAGTTGCCGCAACCCTTCGACATAACTCCGCCCGCCCACAATCGCACAGTCAACCGTCGCAAACCAGTCGCTCTGTGGGCCTCGCCAGAGATCCCAGACAGGCTGGAGAGTGGTACGCTTTTCGCGTTCGATGAAGGCTTCTACTTCGGCGGTTGGCGTGCCGATGAGGGCACCGAGTTCGCGCAGGAAAGCGGTGGTGCCAAAGACGCCAAAGGGCGCAAAAAGGTAGGGTCGCTCGAGTGCCTGCGCCAGCGGTTCGCCAAACTCGCGGTAGAGCACGACATTCACCGCTGCGTCAGCTAGGTGTGGCGTCGCCGCGATGCTTCCCTCATACGGATAGACCAGATTGATCTCGCCGCCAATGCCGGTGATGAGCCGACGCACTTCGTGCAAGTCGGCGGGCGCATTGAAGCATCCCAGCGATGGGCCAAGAATATTGACGAGCTTGGGCGAACGCGGCGGCGCCTCAGGGGCGACAAAAGGCCGCCCATACTCTTCCCAGGCAAAGAGCAACGCCCGATCCCGCCCGGTCCACTCATCCTGCTCGAGCGACTGGCTCCAGAAAAAACGGGCTTCGGGATCGATCTGCGCCACCAGACGCCCGTGATCTGCGCTGATCATCTCGCTCTCGGCGGTCGAGACCACGACCAAGCGTTTCCCTTCGAGACTGCCAATCGTGCGAAGGTCATCAATCGTTCGGATCAGGGCCTTTGCGGTACCATTGATCACATCTTCTTCGCGGATCGAGGTGGGCGTCAGATTATCCATATGGGGCAGCGCATCGGTATAGTCGGTGACGGCCATGCCCAGCAGGTTGTAGCAACCGATGGGGGCATCGCAGACAATATGGATATCAGGAAAACAGCCAAAGACCCAGGAAGCGCCCCAGTAGGACGACGAATCAGAAATATCTCTGATCAACTGAATAGTCATATGCTATGCTTCCTCCTCAGAAGCAGGCGGGGCAAAGAAATCGACCATGCGCTGGTAGAGCGGCTGGCGATTCATTAAATCACGCACAAAGGTGAGCGAGCCCATCACTCCGGCGGCAAGGAAGAGGGGGCGGACACTCAGGATATTGGTATAGTAGACCGACGGAATCGCAAGTTCTTTGGCATGCGCGGCGAGCGTGGTCGTGCCAATGACAAGGTCAAAGGTCCAGTGCTCCATCGCCGCCTTATCGTCCTCAATCGCCTTGCGATAGACAATAGCCTCGGTGCCACGGGCTTTGAGCCAGGCTTCATCGGCGGCGGTCAGCATGCTCGGGCCGATGCTGGTACTGATGTAGGGCACGTGGGCGCCACCCTCCACCAGCAGACGGGCATAGAGCATCTCGTTGCCCTCATACCCCGAGAGCATAATCGTGGCGCCTTTGAGCGGCTGACTGGCGAGGAAACCCTTGATTACGGCAACCTCTTCCTCGGCCACCCGTTCGACGAGATCTTCATCGAGGTCGAGCGCTGCGCCAACGGCTCGCAGCCAGGCGACACTCCCTTCGGCCCCAACGGGCGCACCCGAGACGACGCCGACCCCTCGTTCACGCATCAGGCTCACGGTTTCACGGTAGAAAGGATGGACGGCGGCCACGGCAGCAGCGCGTCCAGCCAGTTTCAACTCATCAACGTGGCGCCCCGGCAGGGTTGTCATCAAACGCCCGCCCATCTTGCGCAGTACCCCATCGATCAGTAGTGGGTCAGCGGGAAAGACTTCACCAAGCAACGCCAGCGTGCCCGGCTCGGTCTCGGCACTCGGATCGAGAAACCGACGCATCACCGCCGCCAGGGCAATATCTTTGGCCTCGGGATGGGAATGGATTGCATAGGCTGGTACCCGCACCAGCACGACCGGCTTGCCATCAATCTCGGTCGGCAGCAACTCCTCGGCGAGCCCGGCTGTCTCGGCGACACAGAGCGAAAGCACCGGAATGACCGAGACATTCTGCTCTTTCGCGGCCTCCTTGATCGCGGCCAGGGCGGCCTCTTGTACCAGGCCACCCGAAAGCTCGGCGGTGCCGAGGGCGGGGGCAATAATGCTCTTGCGCGAGGCATAAAAATGGGTCACAAAGGTCAACCCATAGAGGCATCCGGTATCGGTAATCATCGCTGGTTGCGCACCCTCGATCCGCGAGAGCACGCGCAACGCACCAAACGCAGGGCACATCGTCTGCGGATGAAGCTTGCATGTCCCCTCTTTGAATGGCTCCTTTGGTGTCGCATCACCGGCAGGAGTCAATGGTATTAGTTCAGCCATGAAGCAGTAACCTTTGTTTCGTTCACGAACAGTCTGTTCATCGCCATTATAACGTCACTTGCTTGCTTTATGTGCAGCTTTTTTCACAAGAATCGCCGCTGCTTGCCGGGGCATGCAACGCCGTGCTATACTAGCGACAAGCATTGTTGCAAGGGAGAAATGGTTGTGAGTTCAGCACCGTCAGCGCTCCTTGAAGCTGCGCAGGCGCTCATTACTGATCAAATTGCCCATTTGCGAACCTTACATCAGTCGGCCCACCAGCGTTTGACCCGTCTCGAGGCTGAGTTGCGTGCGGCCGAGCGCCAGCTTGATGAACTGGTGATGCAGGGGCGTTTTCTTGTTGAACGCGGTCAAACAGTCACGCCAGGCCTCACCCAGCGCGAACAACAGGTGCGCAAAGACTATGAAGTGCTCAGTGGTGAACATGCGACCCTGCGCCATACCCTCCGTCAACTTGATCAGCTTATCCGCCAAATCGAGATGAGCAGTGCGACACTGAGTGGGAATAGCGAGGGTGAACCGGCTGATCCATGGGCGCAGGCGCTGCGGGCGCAGGTGATCATGGGTCGCGAAGAGGAACGTCAGCGTCTGGCGCGTGAAGTACACGATGGCCCGGCACAGGTGCTTGCCAATGGGTTGATGGGGGTCGAACGTTGCCAGACGCTCCTGGCGAGCCAGCGCTTCGCTGAACTCGGGGTCGTCCTTGATCAACTGGGCGAAAATGCGCGTGAAGGGCTGCGAGAGGTACGCAGCTTTATTGCCGAGTTACGCCCGGCCAAACTTGATGAACACGGTTTGCGTGGGGCCTTGCTCGAATATATCCGCCGTTACCACGAGATCGTCAATGCGTCGGTGAAGGTTGACATCGATGCCCTGCCACGCCTGCCTGCTGAAATCGAAATTGTGCTCTATCGCCTGGTTCAAGAAGCCCTCCAGAATGCCAGGAAACATGCTCCGGGTGCCCCGATTGTGGTGCATTTGCATCTGCATCAGGGCAACCTGCTGTTGAGCATTCGTGACGAAGGGCCGGGCTTTGATCCCCGTGAAGTGATCCGCCGTGCTGGTCGTGAAAGTTGGGGCCTAACCAGCATGCGTGAACGCGCTGAGTTGATCGGCGCCCATTTTGTCGTCACGACGCGCCCTGGGCATGGCACTGAGGTGACGGTCAGTTTGCCAATGGTGAAATAGCTATGTTAAATCCGATCCGTGTGCTGATTATTGATGACCATCCCCTCTTTCGCCAGGGCATTCGCTGGAGTCTCTCGGATGCCGACGATATTGAGGTGGTTGGTGAGGCTGAAAATGGGCAAGAAGCCTTGAAGTTGACGGAGTTGTTGCATCCTGATGTGGTGCTGGTTGATATTAATTTGCCCGGGCTCAATGGCCTCGAAGTCGCCCGCGTGATCAAACGCCGTGCGCCACGCATGGGCATTATCGTGCTGAGTGTCTATGAGGACGATGACCAGCTCTTTCAGGCGATCAAGGTGGGCGCTTCCGCCTATTCGTCCAAAGATGTGCATCCCGAAAAGCTGCGGCTCTATATCCGTGAAGTCGCCCTGGGCAAGTATTTGATCAATGATGTGGTGCTCGCCAGGCCCGTCGTGGCAAGTAGGGTGCTGCATCAGTTCCGTGAACTCGCCAGCAGCGAAGATGAACAGACAAGCGAGCTCTTTGCCCCCCTGACGAGTCGTGAAATCGAGATTCTTGATTGCATCGCTCGCGGCCTTTCCAATAAAGAGATTGCCAGTGAATTGAATATCAGCAGTCAGACGGTCAAGAATCATATTACGTCCATTCTTTCGAAGCTTCAGGTCAATGACCGTACGATGGCCGTGATCTATGCGATCAAGCGGGGCTGGATCAAAATGGGCTATAATGCAGAAGATGAACCTGCTCCGGCTGAATAAGATGAACACTATGCAAGATCTGGACAAATACGCTGATGTGATTGTTCGTGTTGGCCTCAACCTTCAGGCTGGGCAGCGCCTGATTATTCGTGGCGATTTGCAGACGGCGGCGCTGATACGTGCTGTTGCTCGTCGTGCCTATCAGTCCGGGGCGCGACTCGTTGATGTGATCTGGGGCGATGAGCAGTTGATGCTGGTGCGCGCCCAGGAAGCCCCGCGCAATTCCTTTGACGAAGTACCTGCCTGGCTGCCCCAGGCGATGCTGGGCTATCTCGAAGCCGGGGATGCCTTGCTCTCCATCCATGCTGCGACCCCAACCTTGCTTGCGGGCCAGAATCCCGAAGTGATCAGTACGATGATGCGCGCCAATGCACAAGCCTCCAAACCAGTCAGTGAACTCGTCCAACGCAATGCGTCGGCCTGGACGGTTGTTGCGTTTCCGACCCCAGGCTGGGCCGCGCAGGTCTGCCCCGATCTTTCCCCTGATCAGCAGATGGAGCAGCTTTGGCATGCGATTGCTACCGCGTGTCGCCTTGATGCACCTGACCCGGTTGTGGCCTGGCAACGCCATGTGCAGGAACTTGATGCGCGTAGCGCCTATATGAACGAGCGGCGCTACCAGGCGCTTGTCTACCGTGGCCCTGGCACTGACTTGACGGTCGGTCTGGCCGATGGGCATCTGTGGGCCGGCGGTGGCTCGGTCAGTGAACGCGGCCAGGCTTTTGTCCCGAATTTACCGACCGACGAGATCTTTTCGCTGCCGCACGCCCAACGGGTCGAAGGCGTGTTGCGTTCCTCGCGGCCCCTCAATTATGGCGGCAACCTGATTGACGATTTCACGCTGCGTTTCGCGCAAGGGCGCGTGACCGATCTCAGTGCATCCGTTGGCGAAGAGACCCTGCGTCGTCTGGTGGCAACTGATGAAGGTTCCGCCCGCCTGGGTGAAGTCGCTCTGGTGCCCGTCAGTTCGCCGGTTGCCCGTACTGGTCTGCTCTTTGCCAATACCCTCTTTGATGAAAATGCCGCCAGCCACCTCGCTTTTGGCAATGGCTACCGCTTCTGTGTCGAAGGAGGTTCCGCCCTCAGTGACGAAGCCTTTGCTGCTGCCGGGGGCAACCTCAGCATTGTCCACGTCGACTTCATGCTTGGTTCTGCCGAGCTTGACATTGATGGCCTCAATGCCGATGGCAGCATCGAGCCGGTGATGCGCTCGGGTGAGTGGGCGTTTGCCATCTAGGTGTTCTAGCTTTGCACCCCAAAAAGCCAGCATCGCTGGCTTTTTGGGGTGCAAAGCTAGTGTGCCTGCGGCAGGGCTGATGCAAAGTCAGAGTCAGCAGCGGCAACCGACACCATGTGAACAC
>NZ_SIJK02000059.1 GCF_004762035.2 Candidatus Chloroploca mongolica
ACGGGCCAGTTCGCCATGTCGTTCCTGCGGACGGCGGCCCGCGCTTCCTCGGACGGGCCAGTTCGCCATGTCGTTCCCGCAGACGACGGCCCGCGCTTCCTAGGTTGGCGCACGGCCCCTTCGCCCGATCAGGGCTTTTCAGACAGCCGCTTACTCGGCGATCGTGCGCAGGTGTAAGAGGAGATGAGGGTAGAGCAAATTGAGCCGTTCGAGCGTCGAGGCCGGCAGGCTCCACACAATGACTGGCGTAACCGCCAGGGCACTGGTACGCCGTGGCGCGCCCAAGAGGGCAGCATAACCACCAATGAAGGTGCCAGGTACTGCTTTGAGCGCCAATTCATTACCGGCAGGATCGTTCAGGCGCATGGTACCAGATACCAGCAGATAGCCTTCGTACCCAGGTTCGCCTGCCGAAAAGAGGATATCACCCGGCAACAGATGATGGGGTTGAAAATCGAGCGCAAGATCAAGCAAACTGGCCCAGGGCAAACTCCGTAGCATCGGCAGCTCGGCCATCCAGTCGGCACGGGTACATGCCTCGACGAGATGCAAGGTTCTGGCAATCGGCAAAAAGACCTCGGGGGTGAGTTTCAAAAGCTGGAGTTCGCCGTGGGCGTGCATCGTGGTCGTACGGGCCTCGCCAAGCAGGGCACCACGCTCACCGATGCTGCTACCACGCCCTAGCAGGCGCATCTGCGCCCCATCCATATCGATCGCGACCAGGCCAGAATGCACAATATAGGTCACACCATCAGAGGGATCCCCCTGGTGCAGAATCACATCGCCATCGGCCCAATTGACCGCTTCGACCTGGCTAGCGAGGATCAGCCGCTCGCCAATAGGCAAACGGGCAAAGATTGGGCAGGCAGCAATCGTCTCGACCATCTCGGTAAAGGTATCGCCAGGCACATGGGCACCCATGCCAACGACCATGCCACTGCCGGCAAACTCAATGCGATCGCCCAGACCATCGCTATCCTCGGGCAACTGATGCTTGTTGGTATGAGCGAGCACCAGGCGTTGACTCTTGGCACTGAGCGTTTGAAGGAGTTGGGCCGACATTGTCGTATGGATCGATCCGCCGCCAACATCCTGCACCAGAATGCTCGCCCCTTCGGCAAAGCGCATTAGTTGCTCACGACGCCAGGGCAGCAACACACCCTGGGCTTCGAGTTCGCTAAACCAGGTCTCATCGTAGCGCATATCGCCCGAATAGCAGAGACCCTGCACCCGCACCGCAATCGTGGGAATCGAATGGATCGCATAGATCGCCTCAAAGTGGCGTCCTTCCAATTCAAGCGGGGTTCCGGGATCAAGGCAGTAGAAATCAAAGAGCGTCGCCACCTGATGCGCCGGGACATCGAGCATTGCTTCGAGGATGCGCAGCAGACTACGATAGATCAAGGTCGAAGTGACCAAGCGCACCCGATGGCTGCCCATCAGGATCAATTCGGGCAACCCGGCGAGATGATCTTCGTGCAGATGCGACAGGACCACCTCAGAAATATGGCTTGGCGAGACGCCCAGATTGCCAAGGCGCAGCACAACATAGGCCGCCGCATCAAAGAGCGTTGCCTGGATCTGCACCGTTGAGCCGAGGTAGGCGAGAAAACAGGTGGTAATGCCGGAGGGATCAAAGCCATCGCTGCCGCCAATAAATTGCAGCGTAATCTCCTGCCGCTGGAGCGGGCGCGGTGGGGCGAGATGAAGTGGCACGGCAAGCGTCGTAATCTGGGTTGTGAGACGAGCGATGACGCGGCCTTCTTCACGAAAGACAAAATGGTCATCTTCAAGGGCCAGTTGCGTCACCCCAAAAGCGCCGCCCCCGGCCTCAAGGCTCACAATCTCGACGAGATCCTCTAACATCAACACACGCCCAAGCGGTGCATAATAGCCGACCGCAGCACACTCCTGCTGCACCCAGGCAAACTCACCATAATCTTCAGAATCAGCAGGCCCACGGATTGTTTCGTTGAGGATCGTGCGCAGACGCCGGGCCTGGTGCTCAGTGACCGTCACCAGGCGCGTTTTGCGTTGTTGCCCAAAGAAGCTCGAGTAGATCAAAAACTCGACACTCGCATAGTTGATCCCCCGGCGCACAAAACCACTCGAGCCGAGCTCCTGCCCTGCCGTCAGATCAACCGGCAGCAGAATAATTGATGGAGGGATCAGACCATCATGCAGCAAATATTTCAGAGTCTCGGGGGGACAATGCACCAGCACATCACCATCACTGGTAGCCACCACTGCAACACTGTTGGGCAGGTGACGAATGCGGTCAGGGGATTCAGGACGTGTGCTTGTGCCAGTCATGGGGTATTTCCTTCAACAGAACCCGACCAAAATCCCTCAAAGCATATATTAAACGATCAAATGCTTTTTGTTTGCAGATATTCGCTACGTGTTTTGTTCGATGAAAGACACCAGCTTTACTGGCATCTTTCACCCAACCAACACATTTCGTAGCCCAGGAAGGATTTTAGCGTTCAACGAGGGTAGCAACCGTCACACCATCCCCACCATCGCGCCCGCCGCCAGTGAAATTGACGACCAGGGGATGGGTCTGGAGGACATCACGCACGATCTGGCGCAGGGCACCTGTACCTTTGCCATGCACGAGGCGCACCTGGGAGAGGCCGGCGAGGTAGGCATCGTTGAGGTAGCGATCAAGCCGGTCGCTCACTTCGTGAGCGCGCCAGCCACGCATATCGAAGGTCATGGAGACATCTGGGGGAGGCGGGAGGGAGACGGTACGTTCGGGGCGATAGTCGCGACGAGAATTCGCCGTTTCAGGCTGACCTTTTTCGCGGGTCAATTCGCGGAGATCAACCGTCATCCGAAACCCACCAACCTGAACGGTCGCCGTGGCGTCTTCATGATCGAGCGCGACGATTTCGCCTTTGAGCCCGACGGAACGCACCATGACGGTATCACCAGGTTGCAATGGGCGCGGTTCCTGAGTACGCGGGGCGACGGTGGCAGGCCTAGCTTGCCTGGCGGCGGCTTTCACCTGCTCGGCAGTATCCTTCAAGCGCTGATCGGCCTCTTCGAGCCACTGACGCGAGAGCGAGACACTGCGGAAGTCGTCACGTAACCGTTTGAGTTCGCCGCGTGCTTCGCGCAATTCTTCTTCGAGCTCACGATGGGCGGCTTCAGTCTCTTGTTCACGCTGCTGCTGAAATTGCAGCCATTCGTGTTCGAGGCGATCGCGGTACTTCTCGGCATCAACGCGGAGTTCTTCGGCACGTTGGAGGGCACGTGCCGTTGCTTCACGTTCTTTATGAATGCCGGCGAGCAGATCCTCGACCGCTGCATCGCTCCGGTCAAGCGTGCTATGCGCCCGGTCAACCAGCACAGAATCGAGGCCGAGTCGACGCGCAATCGCGAGCGCATTGGAACGCCCTGGCAAGCCAATGCTCAGACGATAGGTGGGGGCAAGCGTTTCGAGGTCAAATTCGACCGAGGCATTCTGCACGCCATCGGTATTGTAGGCAAACGCCTTGAGCTCGGCATAGTGGGTCGTCGCGACACCGAGCACACCGAGTTCGAGCAGGCGCTCGACAATGGCGCGGGCGAGAGCGGCACCCTCCACCGGATCGGTACCGGCCCCGAGTTCATCAAAGAGCACCAGCGCAGGCGGGCGTTCTTCACTCAGCAATTTCCAGTGATCGGCATCCCAGAGTTCTTCGGGCAACGGCACTGCTTCGAGCGCACCAAGGACGCGAATGATCGTGCGCATATGCGACGAAAAGGTCGAAAGGCTCTGCTCGATACTCTGTTCGTCGCCAATATCGGCGAAGATATGGTGGAAGACCGGCAGGCGCGACGGGGCGGCAGCGGGAATATGCAGACCGGCCTGGGCCATCAGCGCCAGCAAGCCGGTCGTTTTGAGGGCAACCGTTTTTCCGCCGGTATTTGGGCCTGTGATCAACAGCAAACGAAACGAATCGCCGAGCCAGAGCGTCACTGGTACGACGGTACTTTGATCAAGCAGCGGATGGCGCGCCTCGGTGAGCAACAATGGTGCTCGCTCACGGTCGGGGTCAACAAGTTGAGGATCAGCCACCGGGGGAAGCGGCACATCAGGCGACCAGTTGACCACCTCGGGGGCGACGCAGCGCAGGCTCGTTGCATATTTGGCTTTGGCAAAAGCGAGATCAAGCTCGGCGATAGCTTCGACGGCGGCCACAAGCAGCGGCGCGGCAAGACCCACCCGCTCGGCAAGTGCGGCGAGGATGCGCTGCACCTCCTCTTCTTCGGCAGATTGCAACTCACGCCAGCGATTATTCAACTCGACCACCGCCATTGGCTCGATATAGAGCGTTGCACCGCTACTCGACTGGTCATGCACGAGACCGCGTACATCTTTGCGATGGCTGGCCTTGACGGGCACCACATACCGCCCGTTGCGCACAGTAATAATTGGCTCTTGCAGGGCAGCACCAACGGTAGCCGACCCGATCATATGCTGAAGCTTTTCCTGGAGGCGAGCAAAGGCAATCCGGATCTCGCGGCGCAGACGGCCCAGTTCAGCGCTTGCGCTATCAAGCACATTGCCATCATCACCAATCGCGTGCAGAATCTCATCTTCAAGCGGCGGCAGGATCGGCAGCAACGCGGCGCGCTCGATCACAAGGGGAAAGAGCTCGGGGTTGAGCTTGAGCAAACGAGTGCGGATCTGGCGAGCAGCCATTGTCGTACCCGCAATTTCAAGCAAGCTCGGGCCATCGAGCAACCCGCCGCGCTCGGCATGGCGAGCGGCGCGACGAATATCGCGAACGCCGCCAATCGAAAGATCAGGAAACTCATCGAGCAACTGACGGGCTTCGCTGGTCAACGCGAGGGCCTGACGAACCTCGGGCATCTGCGTCGAAGGCAAGAGCGCGAGGGCAAGCTCGCGTGACGCAGAAAAGGCCGTATAGCGAGCGAGATGCTCGCGAATTTTGAAAAACTCGAGGGTTTCGAGGGTTTGTGGTGCTATGTTCATAGGACGTATGGTACCACAGCCAGGCTGTGGGCACCTCATCCATAGGATTGATTTTTGGGGGCCTGCGGACTGATGCGCATGGGTTTTTAGGGCTGTCGCCCTAAAAACCCATGCTTGTGCTGGCGAAAACGGCCAGCGAAGCTGGCCGTTTTCGCCAGCACAAGCGAGATGCTTGGGGCCGCAGCCCCCCAAGCGTGGGTGTGTAGAGCGGTTGCCCTACAAGCGCAGCTGACTGTTGTGCGCGAGCTCAACGGATTCCGGCGAGGCAACCGGATTGAGCAGGTTGCGACACTGGTCGCTGGTGCATCCGGGGCAGCGCAGGGGGTACTGGCGCGAGTGATTGCGCCCGCTTGCAAGGTGGTCAGCGACGAGATCAGCCAGGGTACGCTGAAAGTTTTCGTCGTCGTTGAGGGCAGGAACACGTTTGAAGTTGGTGATGCCGACGCGGTGAGCTAATTCGCCGTATTCATGGTCAATCTCGGCGAGCGTTTCAATGTGGTCACTCGTGAAAGCAATCGGGACAACGAGAACGTTGCGCCGCCCCTGCGCACCCAATTGCTTGATCACCTGCTCGGTCTGTGGCCCAAGCCAGCGCACTGGACCAACCGCCGATTGGTAAGCAAGCAGATATTCGTACGCAAACCCAAGCCGCTCCATCACCGCCTGCACACTTGCACCAATCTCTTGGGGATACGGGTCGCCACGGTCAATGATCTTGAGGGGCAGCGAGTGGGCGCTAAACAGCAAGAGCACATTGTCTCGTTCAGCGGCAGGAAACTGTTCCAGGCCAAGCTGCACGCTACGGGTCATTGCCTCGATAAAACCGGGATGGGTCGGCCAGCGGTCAATCACGCTCCAAGAGAAAGCGTTGCTGAGGCCGAGCCGCCGCGCTGCACGCCAGAGCTCGTTGAGGCTTGAGCCGGTGGTGGCGCAGGAAAACTGGGGATACTGGGTAAAAGCGACCGCACGTTGCACCCCATCGGCCTGCATCTGACGCAAGGCATCTTCGCTAAAGGGAGGCGCA
Organism: Candidatus Chloroploca mongolica; assembly: GCF_004762035.2. Lineage (GTDB taxonomy): Bacteria > Chloroflexota > Chloroflexia > Chloroflexales > Chloroflexaceae > Chloroploca > Chloroploca mongolica. Next base: position 6,012 of record NZ_SIJK02000059.1, read on the forward strand.
TAGCGAAAAGCGACATAAAACCGATGAGGGGCCGTCGCCGGCGAGAGCCGGTCGAGCCAACGGATCATGCCCTCGCCCTGGATGGTGGTCCAGCGCAAAATCGGTGAACCACCGCCAATGAGGCGATAATTCTCTTGCACGGCAGCGGTGCGTCGCCGTGCAATGAAGGGGCCGAGCCAGGCTTGCAGGGGCAACTGAATAATTTCGCGGTCAGCAAAGAGGCGAACGAGAAAAGGGCCGACTTCATCGAGGGTCGCTGGTCCCCCGAGGTTAAGCATCACAATGCCAGTCTGCACGGACATGAGCGAACTACCTTTGTATTGAGCGCACGCGCTCTTCTTCAGAATCTATACAAATCTTATCAAAACTATGCGTAGTATACCATATATATCGTAGGGCCGAAGCACGCGTGGGGGCGGGGCGTGGGGGCACGGCGACGCCGTGCCCGTACGGGGGGCGGCAGGGGCACGAGCAAGCCGTGCCCGTACGGGCGGCGGTGCGTTGTAGGGGCACGGCTTGCCCGTGCCCTGCGTTGGTAGGGCACGGGCAAGGGGGGCGGCGCGCCGTGTCACCCCGCTGCCGCTGCGCCCGCCGTGTCACCCCGCTGCGCCAGCCATGTCACCCCGAGCGCAGCGAGGGGTCTTCCATGCGCCACAGCGAAGATTCCTCACTCCGTTCGGAAGGACATGGCTGGCGTTGGCACCCCGCTGCGCGCCCTTGCCACCCCAAGGCATCCGCCCTGTCACTCCGAGCGCCCGCCGTGTCACCCCGCTGCACCAGCCATGTCACCCCGAGCGCAGCGAGGGGTCTTCCATGCGTAGCAGCGAAGATTCCTCACTCCGTTCGGAATGACATGGCTGGCGTTGGCACCCCGCTGCGCGCCCCTGGCCCTCTTGGGATACTGCTGGCAAACCCCAACTGAGCGGCACCCTGCGTTTTTCGGGTCGTCTTGCGTCGAGAAATTGCGCCTCGTGCGGCGTGGGCCACCAAGCGAGGTCGTCACAGCCCTCCTCCGCAAAAAACCGCAACGACGCTGTGGGGAGTACAGGCTCTCTGAGCGAAGGTCGCTCATCCAACGTTTGCCAGCAGTATCCCAAAAGGCACGGGCGGCGGAGCTACGGCCAGCGATAGCGCTGCCCTGGCGGGAGGCGCAAGGTTTCGGCCCCAAGTCGCCCGAGCATGACAGCGTCGTCGTCGAGGGGGTGTTCAAAGCGGGCATGGGTGGTCCATTGAACGATGCGATCACCCTGCCAAATTTCGCCACTCACCGGTGTGCCAGGCAGGGCGATGCGTGCTGCGGCTTCGGCCATGGATGGGCAGAGACGTTCGTTCGCATCGTTTCCATCGCGACACGTGGTGCTCCGGCGGGTTTCACCGAGATAGAGGGTTGTCCCGGAGGGGCGCGGGGTCACTGCGTTGCCCCGGAGTTCGAGGCAGAGGCGCTCGAAACATTGCAGGCGCCCCCAGTCAAACGGGACGAGCGGCGTCAACGGCCACCCGAGGCGCTCGAGGCCCCCCAGGTTTGTCCAGGCGGCCCACATAACCCCCGGCACCATATAGTCGGTTGCGGCGACATACTGCCCTCCCTGCGGCGCAACCGCGAGGGTCGTCGGCAAGATCACATCTGCTGATGCGCCTTTAGGATCAGCAAGGCTGACCTTGATCTGGTACGAGCCTGGCGGCAGATTCGTTGGCACAGCAAAGGGATGCATGTGTTGCACCGTCGCGTCGGTCGGCCAGCGCGATGGTGGATAGACCCCGTAGATCAATCGGCGTGTACTGGTTGCCACAATGCCGCCATCGAGGGTGGTCAGGTCAACTACGACGCTCAGGTTATCGTTGGAAGGAGGCATAGCCGTGCGTTGCCAGAGCAGCGTCAGCGTCACCAGTTCACCCGGCTCGTAGATTTGCCCCACTGACGGCACAATGGCATAGCTCGTTAGACGCAAAGCCGTGTCGCCGAGGACAAGCTCGCCGTCAAGCGGGGAGGCGGGCCCGGTTGCAACCGGACGATAGAGATCGAAGGTGCCGAGCGAGCCGTCGTGCGCATAACGGCGCTGCACCAGTTCGACGACACCGGGGCTTAGCCAGTTGCCCAGGTAATCGAGGACCACCAGGGGCAGCGTGCCATTGGCGAGCTCGTGCAGCAACGCCGTTTCGTCGGCCAGTCCCTGATCAAGCAACTGGCGCATCTCGAACGCCTGCAGCCGTGAGGTCACCCCGGCGGCGGCGGCAACCCCGGGCATGTCGGTCAGCACCACCGGCCCCGCCGCTTGCACTGTCATCGTGAGCAGCGTACCAACCCTGGTCTGGGCCGCTAACACTTCGGCCTGCCGCCTTGCATCGGTCAGCAACCCATGACGCCCAAAGACGAACCGCGGCTTCAATGGCTCGACCAGACTGGCCGGGCGCAACTGGTCGGCGTGCCACAACGGCGGATAGTAGGCCAGTGCCAGCACAAGCAAGCCATAGAAGAGCAGGCCACGCCACGGCAACCAGCAGCGTATCAGACTCGGCGCGAGCGCGATGAGCCAGATCAGGCCAGCGTAGAGTTCGAGGAAATAGTTGCTATACGCGCCAACCTTGCCCACGCCAAGCGCGGTAAGAAAACCGGCGAGCGTATACAAGAGCGCGAGTTGGAACGACGAGCGCGGCCAACTGACCTCACCCCCTGGCTCCCGCTCGACAGCGGAGCAGGGGAGGGTTCGCGACGAGGATCTGGACGGCAAAGCATCCAGCTCAGCCTCAGAGGCTGTCTGAAAAGTCGACGGTTTGCTTCGGAGTGCCGACTTTAGCCGGCTAAAGCCGGCACTCCAAGGGTGCATCACGTGGTGGCGAACGACACTGACACCCTTTTCAGACAGCCTCTCAGCGGCAGCCGCAACAGGGGCGCGGCGCATCAGAGATAGCCCGGCGAATACAACCAGCAAGGCCGCAGCCGCAAGCGCCCAGCGCAGGCGGATCTGCTGAGCCCAGAACTGCAGCGCCAACTCGGCGTCCCAGCGATTCGCATTGGCCGCGACGACGTGCAGCGCAAACCAGCCCTGGCTCGCCCATTGCATTGCAAGCAAGGTGAGCCCGCCTGCCAAGCCGAGGGTCAACCCAAGCACCACCAGGCGGTAGAGCGGCAAGCGGTCGGCATAGCGACGGCGTCGCCTGCGCCCCGGTAGCGTCTGCCGAGCATCGATCAGACTTGGCAAGACCTGCCAAGCAAGCCAGGCCGAGGCGGCAACCGGGGCCGCAAGGAGTGACGGCTTGACAAAGAGACTCGCAGTCAACAAGAGGCCAGCGACGGCCACACGGCGCAGCGAGGGCAACGGCGGATGTACCAGCACCACCAAGCCCCAGAGCCCGAGCGCCAGACCGAGCAGGTCAACCCGCATGAGGGCCGACCATTCGCGGACAATTGGGATGGTAAGAAAGAGGAGCACAAGCAACCACGACGTACGGCGTACCGTAGGGGAAGCCGTGGTGGCCCCAGGGTGGGACAGCCAGGCAATGGCCCCCATTGCGGCAAGCGTCGCAACCAGGGAAAGCAGGCGACCAGCGATCAACACCGACCCTGTCAGCGGCGTCAGCACCGCCGTAAGCACCAGGTAGAGCGGAGGATAATTGACAATCAGAAAAGGGGCGTTCTCTGGATCAGCATAGAGACGCCAAATCGGCACCCCAGCACGCAGGCGCTCGACCTGAGCGACCAGAGGGCCTTCGCCATAGTCAAGAGGAAAAGGAAACGCCAGAAGCTGCCGCACATGCGCAGCAGCATAGAGCAGATAGGCAATCGCGAGCAACCCCAGCGCAACCTGGGCCACACGCACCAGCGAAGGACGATACAGCATACGGTGCATTATATACGATGCAGTGAAGGGTGTTTTATGTGCAAACTAAAGCCCTACAACCCATCGTGTCTTGAACAAACAGCCAGCAAAGTTGGCTGTTTGTTCAAGACACGATGATTAAAAAAGGTACGGTTAATCATCATCGTCATCATCGTCATCATCGTCGTCGTCTCCGCCATTGTCATTCATGGTTGCATTTCCGTTTGAGGTCGTGGTAGCGCCAGGGGTCGCGAGGATCTGGCTAGTGGTTGCATCCACATAGACGAGACCTGTGCTTAATGGAACTTCATAGGCAACGGCACCCTGATAGGTTACAAGCATAGGTGTGCCTGTGAGCGTAGCACCACTGCTATTGGCAACAGCAAGGCTAGCTGCTTGTTCCGCCGAGACCGGATAAGAGTCTGATGGATTTGAAGGTTGGAGGGTCGTTGGGCTTGTCATGGGCTGTGTGCCAATGGCCGTAGTCGCCTGGACGGGTGCCACATCAGTGGGAGTAGATGTCGTGCTAGAACCAGAGAAACCAGGGCCGAACACAGCAAGCAGAATGAGCACAAAGGCAGTCACTGCTGCGGCGATAGCAAACAAAGCACGTTGGTTCATAAGAATGAAGCTCCTTACTAGAATGATATGTGAGCCTACTCTACAACTCTTTCCTTGGAAGCACATTGGAAAGCATCACGTCATATTCCAAGGTTGCTCACAGGAAAAGGGTGGCGAGGCAGGTGAAGGATCGTCAGCACAGATCGATAAGGTTGCTTCACCATAGATTATCACTCCGTTACCAAGATCATCAAAATTCCAAGCAAATTCCAAGTAACTGGTGCTACGCTCAACAGAGAAGTCATAACTATCGTACAGGCGGCCACAAACAATGTCGCCCATGCGAGAGAGAGGTTTTGATGACATTCGTAGCACGATCCCTCACCCTGGATCTCATCAGGGCCGAGGTGCTTGCCACAGGACAGGTCGTTGCCGACTCGGTGCGCTGTGTCCAGTGTGGTATCTGCTCTTACAACTGCCCGATCGGTCTTGACGTACGAGCCTACGTCTGGTGCAGCGCAGCGATTGAAGATTCACGCTGCCTTACCTGCGGGCAATGCATCGCCCGCTGCCCACGAGGTGTGCTCCGTTTTGCACCAACGGATCGCTCGCGTGCGTAACAAAGAGGAAGAATCTAATGGGCCTGCGCTATGTTATTGTCGGAGCGGGCGTAGCTGGCATTGCCGCTGCCGAATCGTTACGCACCCGTGAGCCGTCGGCCAGTGTTACAGTCGTTACTGACGATCCTGCGGGTTTCTATTCGCGTCCCGGTCTCGCCTATTATCTCAGTGGGCTTATACCAGAGACGCAACTCTTTCCTCGCTCGCCCGCCGAGTTGCGTGCGCTCGGCTTGACCTGGGTGCAGGCTCGGGCTGATGCGCTTGATCCGCGTACGCATCGCCTGACCCTTGCTGATGGGCAAATCCTCGCTTATGACAAACTGCTTCTCGCCACGGGTGCGCGTGCAGCCTTGCCCGACTTCCCTGGGAGCGACCTCGACGGCATCGTCACCCTTGATAGCCTTGCCGATACCCGTGGCATTGTGCGCCGTGCGCGTCAAGGTCTGCAAGCCGTTGTTGTCGGTGGTGGCATCACCGCCCTGGAAATTGCCGAGGGCCTCAATGCGCGAGGGTGCCGGGTTCACTACATGCTGCGCGGGGCGCGTTACTGGGCCAATGTGCTCGACCCCGATGAATCGCAACTTGTCGAGGATCATCTTCGTGCTACAGGGATCATCCTTCACCATCATAGTCAGATACGTGAAGCGATCGGCAAACGCGGTCGCCTTGTCGCGGTCGAGACCATGACTGGCGAGCGCATCCCGTGTGAGTTGTTGGCCGTCGCGATTGGCACGCATCCACGGCTCGATCTTGCCCAGAGCGGTCGACTCAAGCTCGACCGGGGCATTCTGACTGACGCCTACCTCAAGACGAGCGCTGAGGATGTTCTGGCGGCTGGTGACGTCGCCCAGGTCTACAATGAAGTGACGGGCAAAGCGACGCTCGACACACTCTGGGCAACTGCCCGGGCGCATGGGGAAGCTGCTGCGGCCACGATGGCAGGCATCCCCACACCCTACCGCAGTGCCGTAGCGCAGAATGTTACCTTGCTCGCTGGTATCCCCACAACGATCATCGGGTCTGTGGGTGGTGGAGAGGATGCAGATCTCGTAGCAATTGCCCGTGGTGATAGCGAAACCTGGCGGATGGCTGCCTCAGCGTGGGTCGTTGTGGATCCACATCCGGTCAATCGCCTACGCCTGATGCTTGGTGAGCAGACTCTCAAAGGGGCGCTTGTGATGGGGGATCAAACGCTCTCGCGGCCACTACAGCGGCTGATTGCAGCCAACGCCGATCTTACGCCTATTCGTCAAGCCCTCCTCGCTGATAAGAGCGCCGTTGCGGACCTCATCATGTCGTTCTATGCTGAATGGGAGCAGAGTCATGCAGACAAGCGGTGAACTGCCACTACCTCGGGGGCGACGGCCGCCGCGCCATACTACCTATGAACTGGAGATAGCCGTCATTGGGGTTGGAGCGGTCACAGCTTGCTATGTCTGGGCCATGCAGCGCCTTGACACCGCCCCTGGCGCCTTCTTTGGTCACAGCCTGGGTGTGATCGGCTTTCTTCTCATGCTGGCTACCGAAACCCTCTACTCGCTACGCAAACGGGCACGCGGGCGCACCTATGGACGGCTGAGTACCTGGCTTCAGTGGCATATTGTTATGGGCATCGTGGGTTCGTATATGGTGGTGTTGCATACGGCCTGGCGGTTCAATGGACTGGCTGGTGTCGTCACCTTACTCACGGTCGTGGTTGTTCTGAGTGGCTTCGTGGGACGTTATGTCTACACAGCCATTCCCCGCAGCGTGGATGGTGCCGAGCTATCGCTCGCCGATCTCACGGCTCGCCTGACCGCAAGTGCGACGCGTCTAGAGACGCTAGCCCGTCCTGGCTCGGCCTTACGTAATCTACCATCCGCCGATCTGCTTACGACACCACCACCTGTTCCTGGTGGCCCACTCACGGCACTGCTCGCCCGTCCGCTCCTTGCCTGGCGCGACCGAGCCGAGCAGCAACGTCTCCTTGCCACGCTTGGGATCATCGATCAAGCAACGGTCGTCGAGATCCGCCATACGTTAGCCGAGCGCCAGCGGCTCTTGCGGCAGATCCAATCCCTCGCCGTTGCACGCCGCCTGCTGGCTCTCTGGCATACCATCCATATCCCCCTCGGAGTGGCCCTGTTCGCTCTGGCATGTGTGCATATTGGTGCCGCGCTCTACTACGCGACACTGTTGCATTGAGGAGGCTGGTGATGCGTCGTCTTGGCTGTCTTACACCCTTTGGCATTATCGCCGGGATTGCTGCTATGGTTGCTGTCGTGATCGCCTGGATGCTTGGTGGGGGCAGTATGTTCAGCCCTGGCCCCCTGAATGCCCAGGGGCGGATTGGTGTACCACTTGGCGGCGTTACTTCACACGCTGCACTCGGTGGGAATTGTGCTGCTTGTCATACCAACCCGCTCGATACCCGTGGCATGGCCGGTCTTTGTCTCGATTGCCACACCGACATCCAGGCTCAACTCACCAGCCCTGACACCCTGCACGGTGCCTTGCCCGACGGGGGAGCTTGTTTGAGTTGTCACACCGAACATGGCGGACCGACTGCTGCTCTCACGGAAATGGAGCTCACGGCATTCCCGCACGCTGCACTTGGTTTCGCGTTGACTGCTCACCAGTACACCAGCAATGGGTATGTTTTTGCCTGTGACGATTGCCACACTGCGCTGAAGATTACCCCGCGACCAATCAATGCCTATCGTTTCGATCAGGCGATTTGCATCGACTGCCATATGGACTACCAGGCTGATTTTGTCGTCTCACACGTTGCTGATTTTGGTACAGAGTGCCAAAACTGCCATGACGGGATTGATCGCTTCAGCGGCTTTGACCACAATACCCTGACAGTTCCTCTCGCTGGCAAGCACGGCGAGGCTACGTGTACGAGTTGCCATGGTGAGGTACGCGATGTTGCGAGTTTTGTCGGTCTTGCTACTACTTGTGTCGGTTGCCACCAGACCGATGACATCCATAATGGCACCTACGGTAGTGACTGCGCGAGTTGTCATACCCCGGCTGGTTGGGAGCAGGCGACCTTCGATCACAGTCGCACCGCCTTCCCACTTACCGGTGCCCACATCGCGACACCTTGCACAAGTTGTCACAGCAACCATATCTTCCAGGGTACACCCACGGATTGCGCATCATGTCACGCCGAGCCACAGGTTCACCTGGGACAGTTCGGCACGAATTGCAACAGTTGTCACACGACGAGCCGTTGGGAGGGGGCCATCTTTGATCATACCTTCCCGCTGAACCATGGCGGTGAGGGCACAATTGCGTGTGCGACATGCCACACGAACCCGCAACAGTATACCGTGTATACCTGCTACAACTGCCATGCTCATCCACAGGCTGCCACACTTGCCGAACATCGTGAGGAGGGAATTTCAGGCACTATTGATGACTGCGCTAGCTGTCATCCTACGGGGCACGAGGGTGACTAAACGACCATGCTATGTTTGTTAAGGGCACAGCTCCGTATCGCTCTTTTCTCGTGGTTGGTGGCAGCTTTTCGCCGCCACCAACCACAAGAAAACGCTTCTTCGAGACACAGGAGTGGCACAGCAAGCTTTAGCGTCGGTTGACGCGGTAGCCAACCTGCTTGAGCAACTCGCTGGCGATGACGCTCTTCTGGATCTCGTTGGTGCCCTCAAAGATACGGGTGACCCGCGCATCGCGGTACATCCGCTCGAGGGGCACTTCACGTGAGAAGCCCATGCCACCGTAGATCTGGATGGCTTCGTCAATTACCTGGCTCGCCATCTCGGTGCAGTAGAGCTTGACGATGCTGCTTTCGAGCGTCGCATTTTTGCCATCATCAACCTTGCGTGCGCAATCGTAGACGATCTGCTCCATCGTATAGATCTTGACCGCCATTTCAGCAAGCTTAAACTGGATCGCCTGCAAATCGGCGATAGGGCGACCAAACTGGTGACGCTCGATCGCATAATTGCGACTGAGCTCAAACGCCTCTTTCGCTGCCCCAACACTGCTGCCACCAAGCCCGCAACGCCCGATATCGAGGGTACGCATGGCAACCTGAAACCCATGGCCGACGCCACCAAGCACATTCTCGGCTGGCACACGCATATCCTCAAAGAAGAGGCTTGCGGTATGCGACGCCTTCAGGCCCATCTTGTCCTCGACCTTGCCCACATGGAAACCAGGGAAGTCCTTCTCAACGATGAACGCGGTGATCCCACCACGGGCACCTTTGGTCTTGTCGGTCACAGCATGCACAATGATCACATCGGCGAAACTGCCATTGGTGATCCACATCTTCTGACCATTGATGACCCACTCATCGCCACGCAATTCGGCGGTTGTACTAAGATTAGCCGCATCACTGCCCGCGTTCGGCTCGGTCAACGCCCAAGCCCCCACGAGACGGCCCTCATTCATCGGGCGCAGGTACTTGTCCTTCTGGGCCTCATTGCCCCCGAGGTAAACACTCATCGCAGCAAGCTGCGCATGCGCCCCAAAGATCGTCGCATGGCTAGCACAGACACGGTTCAACTCTTCCATCAGCACACAATAGCCCGTGATGCCCATGTCAAGCCCGCCATACACTTCGGGGAACGGCACACCCAACAAGCCCAACTCGCCGGCTTTCTTAAACGTCTCTAGCGGTACCCGCTCCTCTTCATCAACCTCACGGGCGATAGGACGGATCTCCTTATCCACGAACTCGCGCACCGTCTGACGCAGCATCTTGATCTCATCACTGTGCTCGTACTCCATTGTCGAGGCCTCCTCTTGATGCGGTAGTGATACCGCTGCTGTAGTGATGCAGCCTCTCTGGCTGCGCCTGGTTGTTGTGTGCAAGGCCGAGCCCTGCCTGCCGTTGCGTTCGAGGGCTTCGCCCCCACATCCCTACTGCTTGTCTGGCAACAGGCCAGCTACACTGGCCTGTTGCCAGACAAGCAAACATTCCTGGGGCTGTCGCCCTACGATCCCATACGTATGCCGACTGTTTTCACCAGCATACGACGCGAGTTTCCGGGGGCCGCAGCCCCCCACGAAACAACTTGTTAGGGCGGTAGCCCTAACCATACTGGGCCGACGGCCCGGATGCAATGCATCATGGTGTTGCAACCTCCTGGAGTTGCTCGCCTGCCATCGCCTGCCTGGTCGCCTCGCTGACAACGGGGAGAAGCAGAACGGAGGGATGCTCGGCGTCGTGAAAGACCATTTGTTGGGCACGGAGTCCCGCAGGAACCGCGTCGATCAAGGCCCGTCCATCCCCACTATTGACATTCCAGCGGGGGTGAGCCCCACTACAGATATGCAAGCGCAGGCGTTGTCCGGCATGAAAACGCCGTGCTGTTGCCCAGAGATCAAGTTCAAGCCGGAGGCTGCCGTCAGGTTGACGCTCACCGACACCCGGCTCAACCCGGATGGCACCCTCGCAGACATTGATGCTCCGCCCATCAGGGTCAACCGCGCAGAGACGCCCGACGAGATCGAAATAGGCCAGATTGGAACGAACAAAAACCTCGAGGCGCACATAGCCAAGCACATCCAGCGGCGCTTCGAGCGGCGCACTGGTAAAGAGCAACACATCGTGGCGTGCCTCAACACGCGCCTGGTTACGCGCCCCACCATCCGGGCTCAAGACCGGCCCGCCAACCGAAGGCGTTGGATCGTGCGGATCATACTCGAACGATGAAGCGGGAGCCTCTTGCGCCCTGGTTTCACGCAACCAACCCCCGGCGTGCAGATAGAACCGCTGCAATTGCGCCGGCGGAGGCCAGAAATCCATCTCGTGCGTTTCGTGCGCCCCTAACAGCGCCAACCGTACGGCCCGTCGGCGCGGCACGTCACGCCCGCGCAAGAGCGCATCAAACCAGACCAACCCCTCGCGGACAGACGCGCCAAGGATGCTCTTGGAGGTATGGTGTCCGGCGAGCACCGTGAGATAGGGCCGCGCATCAGCAGCCAGCAAGTCGGTATAATCGGCAAGTTGGTCACGCAGGAAAATGTCGTACCACGCAGCAACCAGATGCACAGCCGGCGTCACCCGCGCAAGCGAACGATCAAAATCCACCCTGGACCAATAGGCCCCATCAGGGCCTGGCTCGGCGAGCCACTGCTGAAAGAAGGGCTGCACCGCCCCGGTCGCCCGGCGATCGGCTTCAGCGAGCGGAGCCGAAGCCAGCGTCGCCGCCAGGGTCGCCTCGCGCTGCGGGCGCAACACCCGCACCAGGGCAACCAGGTCAAGCGAGCGTCGGTTGGTTGCCTCGAGATAGGTTGCCCAGCGCAGCGACGACTCATAGGCAAACGGGCCACCCGGATAGAACGAATGCGAAAAGCGGCTCGTCGCAATCACCGGCATGATCGCCTTGAGAAACGGCGGCGCATCGGCGGCCACGGCCCACTGGGTATAGCCAAGATAACTTGGCCCCCACATCCCCAGATTGCCCTCGAACCAGGGCTGGGCAGCGATCCAGTCCAACGTCGTGCGGCCATCCTCCTGCTCGTGGACAAAAGGCTCAAAGACCCCGCCCGAACGAAACCGCCCACGCACCCCCTGCACCACCACATTGTACCCACGCTCAGCAAAGAGCGCTGCCCCCATCAAACCACCCGGCCCGAGCAACCGAGTCTCGGAGGGGCGACCATAGGGCGTGCGGATCAAAATCGTCGGAAACTGCCCGCTAGCACGCGGAAAAAAGCGATCCGCATAGAGCACCGTGCCATCGGGCATTGGCACAGGCAGATCATACTCGACGGCCACCGCATATTCGGGTGGGCGCAAACCAAACGCACGAGCGATGATCTGGCGACGCCTGGCATAGAGCCCCGCGCCAACCAATCCGAGCCCGGCTATGCCGATGGCCGCCAGCGAACGCCGCATGAGATCTTCCTCTGATGAAAATAGGAAAGATAGGGTAGGGAAAACGAGAACCCTGCCCTCTTGAACCTGCCCTGGGAAAAAGCATCCCGGCTTTCTCACAAAGCGTATGACAAATATTACACGGTGCGTTATAAAAAGTATAACAAATACCTATGAGACCTGTCAAGCCATAAATAACGCAGAGTGTCAATTTGCCTCAAATTGCTCAAAGGCGAGCCCATAGGTACGGGCGGGAATATCACCAAGCGTTGTCGGCCAGAGGCCCGTCACGGCGCGGGTGATCTTGCCGGCGTGGTCGTGACAATTTTCGATAAAGAGCGAGTAGCGCTGCTGAACACCCGCCGCCACTGTGCCTGCGACATACACACCGGGGACATTCGTCTCCATTGTTTCGGGATCAAACCGGGGAACCCGATTCGAGCCTTCGAGCAATACGCCCACCTCTTCGAGCAGGCTCTGGTCGCCGCGAAAGCCGGTTGCCAACAAGACAAAATCGGTCGCGTGGCGCAGCGTTGGGCCAGGCACTGGTTCGCCGTCAACGGTACGCACGAATTCAACATAATCAGGCGTAATCGCCACCGGCATCGTTTCGGGCAAAAAACGGATCGTCCCGGCTTCGATCTGGGCCAGCAGATCGGGCATGAGCCAGTGCTTCACCCGGCGCTCATCAAAGGTCGCACGCCGATAGCTAATCGTCACCTGGGCACCGGCCCGCCAGCAACGGAGAGCGGCTTCGACGGCGGAATTTTTGCCGCCAACAATCAGCAACCGGCGCCGAAAATAGTCGTGCGGATCACGAAAATAGTGACTCACATGGGGCAGATCCTCACCGGGAAGATCGAGGCGAAGGGGCCAGTGCATATCGCCAATCGCAAAGACCACCCGTACCGCCTGATAGGTGCGTGGCCCGGTGCGATGGCTCGTCTGCAGCGTAAATGCCCCGACCGAGCCAGTCACGCTGGTCACCGGCTCGTAGCTATTGATATGCAGGTCAAACTGCTCGACGACCGCCCGCAGATAGGCCAGATACTCTTCGCCGGTCGTGCGTTGCTGATGATTATTGGGGATCGGCACCCCCGCAATCGCAATGCGCTCGCTCGTACTAAAAAAGGTTGTCTGGCGCGGCCACCAGGTCATCGTATGACCAATCTGACCCACATCGAACTGCACATAGCGTACCCCTCTGAGCTTGAGACAAACGGCGAGTTCAAGGCCAATCGGCCCGGCGCCAATAATAGCGATGTCGTACGGTTGCTGCGTAGGCATGATGTGTTCCTTTCCTGCATAGTTATTGCATCTTCCGTGTATGCACCCCGCCAGGGCACCCGCAAGGGCTGCCCCTACACCGGCCCCGCCCAGGGCACCCGCAAGGGGTGCCCCTACACCCGGCCCCGCCCAGGGCACCCGCAAGGGGTGCCCGTACACCCGGCCCCGCCCAGGGCACCCGCAAGGGGTGCCCCTACACCGACACCGGGCCCGGCCCCCGGCCCCGCCCAGGGCACCCGCAAGGGGTGCCCGTACACCCGGCCCGGCCCAGGGCACCCGCAAGGGGTGCCCCTACACCGACACCGGGCCCGGCCCCCGGCCCCGCCCAGGGCACCCGCAAGGGGTGCCCGTACACCCGGCCCGGCCCCTGTAGGGGCACCCCTGGCGGGTGCCCCTACAGGGGGCGGGTGCCCCTACAGGGGGCGGGTGCCCCGTTGTTGCCGGGTGCCGCCGTTTGCGCCGCTGGTTGCATGCACATGCTGCCACATAGCGCGTATGTTTGTATCCGGTTTCGTATGATGCAATCGCCCTGTATAGTTGCGGGCTCTTATCTTGACATGGAGTAACCCTCATGAGTATAATACTCAAGATTCTACTTCTGTTAGGAGCCGCGTGTATTCATGAACCACCGTATACACTGGCGCAATGCCGCGGTTGCCACGTTCATTATCGTTGCACTCTTTCTCGCGGTAACTGCCCCTTTCACCTCACTTCCGCTCAGTGCGCAAACCGCTATTACGGTTGATCCTCCCACCCCTGCCATCAGCGTTGCCCCTGGTGGGACAAATCAGATTCTGATTACCGTGACGAATAATAGCATTCCCGGTGCGGTGGATCGTACGTTTACCCTTGCTTTTATCAATATTCCCGCTGGGATTCAGCTCGCTCCCTCTGGTTCGACCTTCATTGCTGTCGGTTCGTCGCAGCAGATCAGTATTGGCGCTGCAGTGGCGAGCACGGTTGCGCCAGGGGTCTATACGATTGCCGGCAATATTACCGGTACTGCTCCGGGTCAGACGAATGTGACGCAGAGTATCTTTTTGCAGCTTACCGTCACTGGGGCAACGTTTACCCCAACGCCAACAACGACGCCAACACCCCGTCCGGCGACCGCCACACCAACCCGTGGCCCGGTCTGTCGTGATGGCTTTGAGGATGATAACAGCCCGGCCGCAGCCAAAGTGATTGATGTTGATACCTCGCAGGAACGGGCGATCTGCCCCGCAGGCGATGTTGACTGGCTTGTGTTTGGCGGGGTCGAGGGCAAGGTCTATACGATTGATATTGCAAGTCAGTCACCTGGGCTCGATCTGAGCCTCGAAATCTTTGACGCGAACCTGAATAGTATCGCCTTTAATGACGATTTCTTCAACCGCACCCCCGGGAGCCCCAATCCAGGTGATACGCGCCCCCGCATTACCATCCGTATCCCTGCTGATGGGCGATACTATATTCGGGTGCGTGATGTTGCCGGACGCGGTGGGGTGGATTTTCGGTATGTGATTGCGCTACTCAGCGGGAGCTACGGCCCAACACCAACCTTGGTCACCAATGTCTGCCTCGATCTCTTTGAGCCCGATGGTCTGCCTGAGCAGGCGAGGCTGATCACATCGAATGAACTTCAGGAGAATCGTGCGCTCTGTCCTGATGGCGATGCTGACTGGGTAAGCTTCTTTGGCAAGACGGGCAAGCGTTACATTATGTATACCGATACGCGGCGCTATGTTGGGCGCACCAGGGTGAACGAGGATACACAGGCGGGCGCGGATACGGTGATGGTGCTGACTGATCGCGATGGGGTCTCGGTCATTGACATCAATGACGATATCCCGGGCGGCAATTCGCTCGACTCACAGATCGAGTTTATTCCTCAGGTTGATGGCTTCTATTTTGTGCAGATCAAGAATGTCGGCGATATTGGCAATCAGTTTATTCGCTACGATCTTGTTCTGTTGCTCTGTTTGCCGGGGCAAACCGATTGTGGCCGGACGACGATCACCGGGTTGCCGATTAACCCGATTACGCCCGTGCCGACCGGCACGCCTGATCGTGAGTTTGTGCTTGATCAGCCAACCGCGAACCCAACCAATACGCCCACACCTACGCCCACACCTACGCCTACGCCATAAAACCCTGTTGCCCAGGCTATGTATACACCCATTCGTGACGATACGCGCGAACTCGAAGTGCTGGTCAGCCAATTGGCTGACCAGACTGGTTCTCGGTTGGCGACGTCGCAGGGTGAGGCAACGGTGGCTGCGTTTGTCAATGGGCGGCTGCGCCATGCAGGGATGGGCGTCGGTACCTACGAAATACGCGTAGTTCCGCACCAAGGGCATTGGTATCGCTGGCCGGCCCTGCTGGGGCTGGTGGCGGCATTGCTGACGCCGCTGCTGCCATTGCCATCGCTGGCCCTGGCACTGATCGTCTTCGGGTGGCTCTTGCTCGATAGTCTGGGCATGCCGTTGCCCCCGCCAGGGCGTCGCTATGCCAGCCAGAATATTGTGGGTACCCGAGCGATTGCCGGCGCAATGGGGCTTGAACCGGCAGTGCCACGCTGGCACGTCTTGCTGCTGGCCCCCCTCGATATGGCGCTGGCGCACCGTGGGCTTGCCGCGCTGTGCGGGACAGGGCCAATCGCCGCGCTTGGACGAGTCGTGATTGCCACCGTGACGATCCTCGCGGCCGGGATGAGTCTCTTGCTCCCCGGTCTTCCATGGCTGATGAGTCTGCCTGGTGTGCTGGGCTATCTGCTGTTGCTGGTTGCCGCCCTGCGCCCGCCAACGCCGGCCAGTCCCGATGGCGGCCTGGCAACCCTGGCAACGATGTTGGCCGCAGTGCAACGCCTTGGCACGCTGACCAACGTCGAGGTGTGGGCCGTCGCGGTTGGGGCCGTTGCCAGCGACCGGCGTGGCGTCACTAATCTGCTCGCTCGGTTCCCCTTTGACCGTACCCGAACCCTTTGCATTGCACTAGAGCCGCTGGTGGGCAACCAGGTGGTCATTGCGAGCCGCGAACGGGCAGGGGGCGTGGCTGATCCGCTCTTGCTGGAACTGGCGCTGGAAGCCGACGCAGCCGATCCCCAGATCGATGCTGAACCGCAGATCCTGGCGCAACGGGGGCGGCTAGCAAGCATTCTGCGGCGTCACGGCTATCGAACCGTGACTATTCTGGCACGACCTGCACCGGGGGCGCTGGCGCAGAACAGTGATCCTGCCGCGATGCCGCGGCTGGTGGAACGCACGACACGGCTGATTGTGGGCATCGTGCGAGGTCTGGAGGCCAAGGGATGAAGGATCTGGGGAGACCTGGCAGGTGGGCGGCGCAAGGCTCCTGGGGATAGCGGAAGGGTTGCCTGCCGCTCACCTGCCAGGTCTGAGGGTGCTTCACGGCGGCACCCGGCAACACCAGGGCACCCGGCAACACCTAGGGCACCCGGCAACACCTAGGGCACCCGGCAACACCTAGGGCACCCGCAAGGGGTGCCCCTACAGGGCAGGGCCCGGTGTAGGGGCACCCCTTGCGGGTGCCCTGGTGGGGTGCATGCACGGAAGATGCAATCGCCCTGGTGCTTCGGCCTTACTTGCGTAACGTGCGCGGTCGTGGTAGGATCAGACTATCCTCGGCTGCACGTGGGTGGGTATGTGTTTTGAGCCAACACTGTTTCGATGGGAGCTTTGCTCTAACGAGTTGAGTTATGCGGCGGGCCGCAGATACTCACAGGCGGGCACCCACCTGCGCTTGCAGGTTCGAAACTGACCCATTCACGGCATGTCGAGGTAAATTTTTCTGAGCGGTGTGGTTATGCTCTATCTCTTCTACGGCCCTGATGAACTGGCGCGCAGCGAGGCGGTTGCCGAGTTGTGTGCATGTGTGCCGGCGGACGTGGCAGAGTTGAATATTAGTCGGCTCGATGGGCGGCGGCTAAAGCTTGAGACACTGGCGGCGGCGTGTGAAGCGATGCCCTTCCTGGCCGATCAGCGCCTGGTCATTGTGAGCGATGCGCTGAAGCATACGAAGGCGGGCAAAGAGCGCGACGAACTGCGGGCGTACCTCGAGCGGGTGCCCCCGGCATGCCTGCTGGTTTTTATTGAGGGTGACGATGTTGACCGCCGGAGTGTGCTCTTTACGCAGTTGAAGAAGAGCGGGGAGTTGCGCGAGTTTCAGCCCCCCCAGGGCGGCGAACTGGTGCGCTGGGTGACGGAACGGGCCCGTCGCTTTGGGGTGCGCCTTGATCCACCGGCTGCCCAGCACGTGATCGAGCTCGCGGGCGGTGATCCGCGGACGCTCCAGACGGAACTGGAGAAGCTGGCGACCTATGTGGGGCGGAAGGGGACGATCACGTCGGCAACGGTCGATCTGCTGGTACAGGATAGTCAGGAACAGAATCTCTTTGCGTTCCTCGATGATCTCAGTACGCGGCGCATCGGCGCGGCGCTACGCGGGGCACACGCCCTGCTCGAAGATGGTCAGGCCCCGACCTATATTCTCTTTATGCTCGCCCGTCAGATCCGCATTCTCCTGGGTGTCCAGGAACTCGTCGCCCAACGGATGCGGCCTGATGCGATTGCCGCCGAATTAGGGCAAAAGCCCTTTGTCGTGCGCAAGGCCATTGAGCAGGCGCGGGCCTTTGGGCCTGGTGAACTGAGCGAATTGCACGCCCGCCTGCTCGAACTCGACCTTGCCACCAAAACCGGGCGCATCCAGCCCGAGACCGCGCTTGAGCTCTTTGTGGCTGAAACGTGCGTTGGGAAGGGTCTAGGGTCTAGGGTCTAGGGTCTAGGGTCTAGGGTCTAGGGTCTAGGGTTTAGGGTCTAGGGTCTAGGGTCTAGGGTTAACGTCGTGAGACCTCACAGGTCTGCTAGACCTGTGAGGTCTTCAAGATCTGTGAGGTCTCACGAGGGTATTGAGACCCTTTGCGCCTTGGCGCCTTTGCGTCAAATTGCGGTTAGGCGCTAGCGGCGTTCAGTTTCTTCATCAGGCGTGATTTGCGGCGGGCAGCATTGTTTTTGTGAATAATGCCTTTAACGGCTGCTTTATCGAGCGTGCTAATAGCGTCGCGCACGGCCTCTTCATCGGGGGTGCCGCTGAAGATCGACGTTTCGGCCTTTTTAACCATTGTTTTGACACGCGAGCGATAGACCGTATTGCGCTCGTGTTTGCGTGCATTGCTCCGAATGCGCTTCTTTGCCGACTGTGTGTTCGCCAAGGATGGGTACCTCCGGTATAATCCAGGTTACGCTTCGTTTTTGTATTCTTCCCGCTAACGGTTAAGTATAGCAGAAGGGTTCCGTCCGTGCAACTTGGGATGCTGTTGCGCCGCGTGCGCGACGGGGCGTTGGGCAATAGTCTGATTGTGATGGCCGGCTTTGTGCTGAGCCGGGTGACGGGGTTGCTGCGCGATATGGTGGCAACCTATCTTTTTGGCACCTCGGCGGAAGCGGCGGCCTATCGGACGGCTTTTTCGGTGGTGGATCTGCTCTATCTGGTGATTATTGGTGGGGCATTGGGAAGCAGTTTTATTCCGGTTTTTATTGAGACGTGGGAGCGTGACGGTAAAGAGCGAGCCTGGCACGTGGCGAGTGCGGTAGTCACCTGGGCGCTGCTGATCTTGAGTATGGCGAGTGTGGTCATTTTCCTGGCTGCGCCGTGGCTCATTGCCACGCTTTATGGTGGGCAAGATTTTGATCAGGCCACGCTGGATCTGAGCACGCAGCTGACGCGGCTCTTTCTGCTTTCGCCGCTGTTGCTGGGGCTCGGTGGGTTGGCGATGGCGGCGCTGAATGCACGGGATCGCTTTACGCTGCCTGCCATGGCGCCTTCGATCTACAACCTTGGCATCATCGGGGGCGCACTGGTTGGGCAAGCGTTCGGCCTCGGCATCTGGGGGATGGCCTGGGGCGTCGTGATTGGCGCCCTCTTCTACCTGCTCGTCCAGATCCCGGGGCTGTATGCGCTCGAGATGCGCCTGCGGCTTCATCTGGGGCGCGGGATCGAACAGGTCAAGCGCATTGCCCGCCAGATGGGGCCACGCGTACTCGGGCAGGCCGCCGCCCACATCAGCCTCGTCGTCACGCTCGTGCTCGCGGCGCGGCTCAGCGACGGCACCGCCAAAGTCGCGGGGCTTGGCTATGCCTACCAACTGATGCTGCTGCCGTACGGCATCTTTTCGCTGAGTCTAAGCCAGGTCGCCTTTCCGCGGCTCGCCCGGCTCGTCGCCGAAGAGCGCTACGACGACTTTAGCAACGACATTCGGCGGACGCTGGGCACCATTCTCTGGCTCACCCTGCCGGCGACGGCCATCCTGCTCACCCTGGGTTTCCCCATCAGCCGCGTGCTCTTTCAACGGGGGGCCTTTGACACCGCCTCGCTGCAACACACCACCAACGCCCTGATGGGCTACGCACTCGCGCTGCCTGCCTTTGCCACCTCGGAGATCCTGATCCGCGCCTTCTATGCGATGCAGCGCACCTGGACACCCGTGCTGATCGGGATGGGCCAGGTTGCACTGAACCTGAGCCTCGGCATCTTCTTTCTCCGTGCGGGCAATGATGTAACCAGTCTCGCCTTTGCCTTCAGCATTGCCAACAACATCGAAGCCTTGCTGCTGCTACTGGTGCTTGGCAACGCCATCCCAGGGATCTGGGCGCAACCGGCGCTCTGGCGGAGTGTCGGGGTAGCGGTGATCGCGTCGGGGATCATCGGGGCGGGCTTGCTACTGCTGACGATCGTTTCACAGGGAGCGATACCAGCGCTGACGGCGACGCACCCATATGTCTGGACCGAAGATATGATCGCGTTGAGCGCCTGGTTGGTTGGAGCGCTGGCGCTCGCGGGGGCGGCGTACCTTGGGCTGAGTCTCATCGGGCGAGCCGCGCCGGCGGAGGCGCTGAGGGCACGGGTTCGCTGAGAACGCGGCTATTGATTGACGCAAAGGCGCAAAGGCGCAAAGATTCTTTTTACACCTTTGCGCCTTCGCGTCAAAATGTTCGCCGCATCACCGCCACCACGCGCTCGAGGTCTTGCTCGCTGAGGTTCGAGCCCGAGGGGAGGCAGAGGCCATCCCGAAAGAAGGCTTCGGCGACGCTGCCCCCACTGCGTTCGGAGCGTTCAAAGATGGGCTGGAGGTGCATTGGTTTCCACCCTGGGCGCGCTTCGATGTGCTCGGCTTCCAGCGCTACGCGGATCGCCTCGCGATCAGTGCCGCTTTGCGCCGGGTCAATGGTGATCACGGTGAGCCAGCGCGTGTGCCGCCCCCACGAGGGTGTTTTGACGCCAAGACGCAGAGACGCAAAGATCTTTTTTCGACCTTCGCGCCTTTGCGTCAAAAGCAGCCGTTCCCCCTACCACCCACATCAAAAACGCCGTGTTGCCCAGGGACTTGCCCTGGCAACACGGCACCCTCCAGACGCCAATCAAGCAGTTTCAAACGCTGTCTAAGCTCTAATGGAACGCTTCAATCGCCCGGCTCAAGCATATAACCTGCCTGCGTAAAATGATGATCAAAAGTAAATGCGGTTGTTAGTTGATATTGATTCATTACTATAAATGAAATGCAATCCGTCAATGAATATTGTTTATCTTCATGTCTGACAAAGTAGCGCCATCCCTGATAAAAAAGTTCTTCGTCAATGTGTGCCAGCGTAACTTTGGCGCTGGTCAAGAGGCGTGTTCCAACAGAAACAGCTTTCGCATGATAGTGACGGCTATTGAAAAACGTGACGACCTCATCAAACACATATGAGGTTGTCACAAAATACGGAAGGTTCTGACGGAACGTTTGCCAGTGCCGTTGGGCATGCTCGTGATTCTGATCATTGCGCAGTTCGAGTGCGAGCAGATAGCTTGTATCGAGAAAGTACCTCTGTCTCATGGTGTAAGATAGATGTCATGCGCAATAGAAGCATCAGAAATATCAAGTACAACCGGATCATCTCCAAGTGATGCAAGTGGGTCACTCTCCATTACGATGGGCGTGATAATAATGGTATCGTCTTCATGGCGTATCTCAACTTCAGCAACACCTTGCAACCATTCACGAGGGATGACAAGGCCTTGTTCCGTCACGTGCGCTCGCATACTGCCTCCCTTGCTTCACAAAACGACTGCTACCTTCCAGGATACCATATCTTTGCACGCCCTACCAGGGAGGCTTTCTGAACACCAAGACACCACGCTTGCGCTTGAACCTTTGCGCCTTCGCGCCAATGGCCCCTATTCTTCTCCGGCTAATGTGAGCACCGCCGCTCGTGTATGAGGTGCCAGGCGGAAACGCAGAGCCTGCCTTCTTCGAGTTCGGCGACAACCACAGGCGGAACGGTGAGCCGACCAACAAGTGTGCGCACAACGTCGAGTAGTCCTACCTGATGCACGTACTGGAGGGGGGACGTATTGCAGATGATCTCAGGCAAGGCGCTCCTCACGTTGAAGTTGTTCCTCGGTCAAGCGGAGGTTCTTTTTGAATCTCTGCGCCTTGGCGTCAATCAACCGCCGTACACGCACCGCACCACCACCGCCACGCGCTCCAGGTCGGCACCATATGCTGCCAGATCAAGCGTCTTTCTCACCTGCCAATTCCAGCGCCTCCTCGTATAAATTAAGCGCAAGATGAAACCCGCATCGCTTTAAGTCATCTAAGAGTGGCTGAACTGCCAGCCCAGCCACATAGCCCTCACGCGACCTGGCATAGGCTATCACAGCTTGCTCACCTGGCCCCAGCCGATTAGGTGGTAAGGCAGCTTGTTCACTGTGATCAACAGAGACCGCCAGCATCCAATTGAACTTGCCAGGATTGATCGTATCTGGCCGCATCAAGCGCCCCATGTCCAACTCTAAGCAAACCAACTCCGGCACATAGACCGGTTCAAAAAGAGCGTGAAGCAGACCGATCTGACCGATGCGATCCAGATACAGCAACAGGGTGGTATCGCAAACCAGAGGCCGTCTACTCATCGGCTAACTCGCGGTGCAGATCTTCCCCCGTGATTGCCGACACAGGAATATCGTAGTCAGCACACAAATCCAAAAACATCATGCGTGGCACACCTGCCATATGGGCCGCAGCACCGGATGAGAGTTTACCTATACGAAAGAGCATCAGCGCCGCGTACAGCCGCATATCACGCGCCAGTTCTTCCGGTGTCCGATTAAGCATCTGCGGAATATCCCCTGGCAACTGTATTTCCACTACATCGTACATCGTTGTCTCCTCTGCCAAGCGATGGCCCTGCCCATCCATCGTGTAGCCTATCGCCCACTGCCGAGCAAACGGGCGCGACATGTGCGTGTTTACGCTTTTCCTGGGAATGAGGGCAGCTTGCCCTCATACGGCACGACGAGGGCGGGACGCCCTCGCGCCAAGGCTTGTAGGTTCCCCCAAGCTGGCACCGGGGCGGCACACCCTACACCCTACACCTAAACATCCGTCAGCAAGTGCTATAGCAAAGCTATGGGGGTAGTGTACCGCACCACGAGCAGAAAATCCACCCGTCGCGCAAGGCCGACGCCACGGCGTTCCGGAGGTTGTAACGCAGAGGCGCGGAGGCGGGGAGGCGCGGAGGTTCAAGAGGAGCCACGATCTTCCGGTTCTTTGTTGGAAACCGGGGCTTGCACATCGCGCGTCAACTGAACGAAACGCCGAGCGGATCGCAATGCATCATCAGCACTTTGTTGCGTACATAAAGCCCAAGGCATCCTCCGCCACCCCGCCGCACCAGCATTGTCACCCGCTGCGCTCTCCCTGTCACCCCGCCGCGCCAGCCATGTCACCCGCCGCGCCAGCCATGTCACCCCGAGCGCAGCGAGGGGTCTTCCCTGCGCCGCAGGGAAGATTCCTCACTCCGTTCGGAATGACATGGATGGCGTTGGCACCCCGCTGCGCTCTCCCTGTCACCCCCACCGCACCCTCCATGTCACCCCGCCGCGCCAGCCTTGGCACCCGCCGCGCCAGCCTTGGCACCCCGAGCGCAGCGAGGGGTCTTCCATGCGCCGCAGGGAAGATTCCTCACTCCGTTCGGAATGACATGGATGGCGTTGGCACCCCGCTGCGCCCACCTTGTCACCCCGAGCGGAGCGAGGGGTCTTCTATGCACAGCACGGAAAATCGCCTTTTGTGCATCCTGAGCCAGCAGGCGAAGTCGCGACAGCCATTCCCCGCAAAATCTCGTCTTGAATCTCTGCGCCTTTGCGCCTTTGCGTCAACATGCGCACCGCACGACCGCCACCACGCGCTCGAGGTCTTCCAGGGTGAGGTTCGAGCCCGAGGAGAGGCAGAGGCCGTCGCGGAAGAATGCTTCGGCGACGCTGCCCCCGCTGCGTTCGTAGCGTTCAACGATGGGCTGGAGGTGCATTGGTTTCCACCCTGGGCGCGCTTCGATGTGCTCGGCTTCCAACGCTACGCTGTTTTGACGCAAAGGCGCAAGGGCGCAAAGATCTTTTTTCGACCTTCGCGCCTTGGCGCCTTTGCGTCAAGATCATCGCCGTTCCCCCCGCCCCGCCACACCACAAACGCCGTGGCACCCAGGCGAGGCCCTGGTACCACGGCGTTTTGGGGTGTACCACAGAGACACGGAGACACAGAGTTTGTTTTTTTACCTTTACGCCGTTGCGCCTTTGCGTCAAAATGTCCCCCCACGCTACACTGCGTTGCGCTGAGCAACGGTGCGTTCGGTGACGACAACGGTGCGCCAGAGCAGGGCGGCGCTCAGCAGCGGGACGATGCTTGCGGCGCTCGCACGGCCAGGCACGGCGCTCATCCAGAGCAGGGCGATGATCACGCCGAGCACGTCCCATCCAAGGTAGAGCAAAGTGACCCTGCGGTGACTCCTTCCGGCGATGACGAGGCGTTGGTAGAGGTGCGAACGGTGCGCGGCGAAGATGTTTTCGCTGGGGCGTCAGCGATGCAGAAGGATGAAAGAGGCGTCAAAACGCATGGTGCAGATTGGCGTTTGGGCAGGCGCGTGCTGGCAGATTTCACTTACCGCAACTGCTCAAACTCCGCTGCCAAACCCGATCCTGAAAGCAAATTCTCGCTCTGGCGCAAGACCTGATCGGCCCACTGCTTCGCCTGCACAGCCAGCAGGCTGCGCTGGAACGGATAATGCTGCGCATCGGGCCAGGCCTGGCGCCACAGCGCCAACATCACTTGTAAGTTGACCAATTCCTCAGCGATTTCGGCTGGCGCTTCTGCTGCAGTCCACTCGATCAGATACTGGCTTTCTTCTAGCATGGCTGCGGCTGCGGCTGCGCCCGTTGCGCGCCGCGCAGAAGATGCAACACGGCTCAAGTCGGCTGCCAGGCCAGCCAGGCGTACAGGCAATGCATCTTTGAGATAGCGCTCACGAATGCGGTCTCGGTTGGTCATGATATGCCTCCAAGCAGTTCCTGTGTAATCTCTGATACCTTGTGACGGATGTCATCGCTTTGGATAACCATGCTACGGTTGCCCAATCGCGGCCGAATGTTGATCAACGATTCATACTCAATCTGCTGCTCATCCGGATACCAGTTTGCTCCCCAAAGATCGTCTTGCTCGCTGCCTTGCGCCAATAGCAACGCCTCACAATCTGCGTGCATCTCACCGCCGCCAGCCAATGTGCGCCGGCGGATCCACGACGATCTTCACCATGGGCGAGTAGACTTCCAGCATATCCTGGAGTTGTTGATGGGTTGCCCGACTGTCTAGCAGATGGATCATGTGTACTCCAGGCAAGTCACGTGTAACGACATTGTTGCCATACGCGGCAGTTCATTATACACACCAAGTTGCTCTGGTCAATGGACTTGACCTTGTGCCGGAAACGCACTGAACCCAGAAAGCCGTGCTTCTCTGCGCAATCTGCGATATCTGCAGATCGAGAACACTCAGGATTGATCCGCAGAGCACGCAGAGGATCGACGCGCCGCCGCCTCGACGCGTCCGACGCCCCGCCACAGCAGGGCGGCGCTCAGCAGCGGGACGAGGCTTGCGGCGCTCGCACGGCCAAGCACGGTGCTCATCCAGAGCAGGGCGCGCTTCGATGTGCTCGGCTTCCAACGCCACGCTGTTTTGACGCAAAGACGCAAGGGCGCAAAGATCTTTTTTACCTCTTTGCGCCGTTGCGCCTTGGCGTCAAAATGACAGGCGTACCACGGCGTTCCGGAGGTTGTAACGCGGAGGCGCGGAGGTTCTTTTTTTACCTTTGCGCCTTTGCGTCAAAAAGCAGCCTTATGGCGCTGTATTGTCGAGATCACGCAGAAATGCGGTGAAACTCGCCAGTTCGGTGCTGAGCTGTTGATAACATGGACGCAGGTTCTGCGTCAACTCTTGCAGGCGAAGTGGGCGTAAATTGAAGGTATAGACGTTGCGCACGACGTGACGAAAACCTCGATATTCGTCCAGAGAGAACCGGGTCGTCTGGATGATCGCGGCGGGGCGTACACCGTCAATGGCTGCTGACATTTGCAACAGCAGATCACGATGCCAATCCGAGCCCGTTGGAACACTCTCGTCCAGGGTGCGCGCAATGTCTTCGAAAATGCGTTCCACGCCAGCATAGAATCCGTGCAGGTTCAGCGCAACGCCGTCGAGATAGTCTGCGTCATTTTGCTGCTGCGCTTTGCCCAGCAGTGCTTCGGCGCGGCTGACGACTTGTTCTAGATCGTGCAGCGATGCCTGCATGCGACCGGCCAGCGCAGTGTAGGCGCTCATAGCGTTACACCGGTGGTTTCGATCATGGTCACGAGGTCACTGGGCAAGGCTTCAGCGCGGAGCAGATCGATCGCGATCGATGGATCGAGGTCAATGAGTCGGGAGACGGCGCGGTAGTACCTGGCCTCATCCAAGCCCCACACCACCAGGTCAATGTCAGAGTGGGGGGAAAAGAGTTCATTGCGGGACAATGAACCGAACAAGACCACCCGCGTGACGTCATATGTGGTCTTGAGCAGCACCGCTGCGCGATGGGCGGTTTGCCACGCTGTCTGGCGTCGCACCTCCAGTGCCTCGCGCTGCTGGGCCATGCGCCGATGCGCTGTGGCACGATACTGGCGCATCTGCTCGGGATCAATCAGGCTTTGTTCCGTCACGTGTGCTCGCATACGGCCTCCGATGCTTGCTGTGCCTTCCAGGATACCATATCTTGGTGGGCTCTACCAGGGATGCGTTTTGACGCAAAGACGCGAAGGCGCAAAGATCCTTTTTGACGCAAAGACGCGAAGGCGCAAAGATCCTTTTTGAACCTTTGCGTCTCTGCGCCTTTGCGTCAACATGACGGGCGTTCCGGAGGTTGTAACGCAGAGACTCAGAGGCGCGGAGGCGCGGAGGTTCAAGAGGAATCCGGTTCTTTGTTGGAAACCAGGGCTTGCACATCGCGCGTCAACGGAACGAAACGCCGAGCGGATCGCAATGCATCATCAGCACTTTGTTGCGTACATAAAGCCCAAAGCATCCTCCTTGTCACCCCGCCGCGCCCGCCCTGTCACCCCGCCGCGCCATCCATGTCACCCCGAGCGCAGCGAGGGGTCTTCCATGCGCCGCAGTGAAGATTCCTCACTGCGTTCGGAATGACATGGATGGCGTTGGCACCCCGCTACGCGTCCTTGCCACCCCGCCGCGCCATCCATGTCACCCCAAGCGCCATCCATGTCACCCCGCCGCGCCAGCACTGTCACCCCGAGCGCAGCGAGGGGTCTTCGATGCGCCGCAATGAA
>NZ_SIJK02000005.1:0-139406 GCF_004762035.2 Candidatus Chloroploca mongolica
TGCTCGTTGCCGTCGGTACGATGGTGCTGGTATTGGTGGGAAGAGCGGTAGTGGTTGGCGCGGCGGTGCTCGTCGCCGTTGGCACAGCGGTGCTGGTACTCGTGGGCACGGTGGTGGTGGTGCCGGTGCTGGTTGGGGCGGCGGTGTTCGTCGCCGTCGGTACGATGGTGCTGGTATTGGTGGGCAGGGCGGTGGTGGTGCCGGTGCTGGTTGGCGTGGTGGTACTCGTCGCCGTTGGTACGATGGTGCTGGTATTCGTCGGTACGGCGGTGCTGGTACTCGTGGGCACGGTGGTGGTGGTGCCGGTGCTGGTTGGGGCGGCGGTATTCGTCGCCGTTGGTACGGCGGTGTTGGTTGGCGCGGCGGTGCTGGTATTCGTCGGTACGATGGTGCTGGTATTGGTGGGAAGAGCGGTAGTGGTTGGCGCGGCGGTGCTGGTTGGGTCGGCGGTGCTCGTTGCCGTCGGTACGATGGTGGTGGTGCCGGTGCTGGTAGGCGTGGCGGTGCTGGTATTGGTCGGGGCGGCGGTACTCGTCGCCGTTGGTACGGCGGTGGTGGTAGGCGCGGCGGTGTTCGTCGCCGTCGGTACGATGGTGCTGGTATTGGTGGGCAGGGCGGTGGTGGTGCCGGTGCTGGTTGGCGTGGTGGTACTCGTCGCCGTTGGTACAGCGGTGGTGGTGGGCACGGCGGTGTTCGTGGTAGTTGGCGCGGCGGTGGTGGTTGGGGCGGCGGTGCTCGTTGCCGTCGGTACGATGGTGCTGGTATTGGTGGGAAGAGCGGTAGTGGTGGGCACGGCGGTGCTCGTCGCCGTTGGTACAGTGGTGCTGGTGTTGGTCGGCACAGCGGTGTTGGTGCTGGTTGGGACCGGTGTGTTTGTGGTGGTTGGGGCGGCGGTATTCGTCGCCGTTGGTACAGTGGTGCTGGTGTTGGTCGGCACAGCGGTGTTGGTGCTGGTTGGGACCGGTGTGTTTGTGGTGGTTGGGGCGGCGGTATTCGTCGCCGTTGGTACAGTGGTGCTGGTGTTGGTGTTGGTCGGCACAGCGGTGTTGGTGCTGGTGGCTGTGGGTGGTGCGGTGGGAAGGGCGGTGCTCGTTGCCGTCGGTACGACGGTGCTGGTATGCGTGGGAAGGGCGGTACTCGTCGCCGTCGGTAGGGCGGTGCTGGTGCTGGTGGCTGTGGGTGGTGCGGTGGGAAGGGCGGTGCTCGTTGCCGTCGGTACGACGGTGCTGGTGTTGGTTGGTAGGGCGGTACTCGTCGCCGTCGGTAGGGCGGTGCTGGTGCTGGTGGGCACAGTCGTATTAGTGGCTGGAGGTACCGGTGTGTGCGATGGTTCCGGGATCGTCACGAAAGGCGTGTCGCTTGACCAGTGCTGGGCTGCACCCCCGCTGCGAGGGCGCAAGATGCCAGGGCTGGCATTACCTGTCGCGGTATCGTTGATCGTCGTGCCAGCGCCTTCATCGAAGCGGTAGAGGGCCACCGTCTGCGTATCGACCGGGTGTGGTTCAATCGGACGAATGAACGTTGCGGTGTAGCGCACGCTGTTCGAGATGCGCACATCGTCAAGCAACCCGTTGTAGTGGAGGCTCCCAGGGTAGTCGTGTTTTTCGGCCCCAAAGACCAAGTAGGGGTCGCTGTTGGGCCAGGCTGTTGCGCGGTTCAGAGGGTAGGCAAGTGATCCAGTTGGTCCATCCATCGTGGCATCAAGTTGCCCATCAACAAAGATCGCCATGCTCCCCGTGGCTGCGTTGCGCGTCACGGCGAGATGCCGCCATTCATTGGTGGCGACAAGGGTGTTCCCCACGAGCAAGCGATCATTGTTGCCGGTATTCACGCCAAAAACAAGCCGCCCGGCACAGAGCGCAAGGCCGTAATCAGGCAGATCCGCCCCAAAAACATCCCGGTCAATGATGATGTTGCCATAGTACCAGCCCTGACCAGTACAGTCTGCGGCGGTATTATTGCTTGCTTCTGCTTTGACCCAAAATTCAATGGTAAAATCGTTATCGAGATTCACTGGAAATGATGTCGTCATGCGTCCCTCGTTGTCAAGCAGACCAAGAGGGATCTTGACGCGATCAAGATCAGTGGTGCTGCTGCCGTAGAGGCGTAACGCAGAGTTGCTTTGTGCATAGGTTGACGCCGAAGTGAGTCGCCAATAGCTCGCCATGGTCAGGCCTATCAAGAGCACGGCACCAGTCACGATCAGTCGGTGCAGACGGGTTGCGAACCACCTCGGAGCTGTCATGTACTCTCCTGCATAGTCTCGCTACCAGGTTTGCGCAGGAATAGTTGTAGGTTGACCTTAGCAGACCTGTGTAACATCGGGCTAAATGCCCTAGCGGTCTGGATGTCATGTCGTTTAGGATCACGCTGAGGTGTGGTCAAACCAGGCGAACCCAGTCCGCCTGGTTTGACCGCACCAGCGTTTTCTGGAGGTTACGCCGCCAAACATGCTTACCGCGCAGCAAAGGGAAGCCATACGATGTTGCGTTGGCGGGTTGGGGTTGGCGTCACCGTGGGTTGTGTCGTTCGGGTGGCGGTCGGCGTTGGTGAACTGGTGCTGGTGGGCGTGATTGTGCCGGTACT
This sequence comes from Candidatus Chloroploca mongolica, assembly GCF_004762035.2. Taxonomy (GTDB): domain Bacteria; phylum Chloroflexota; class Chloroflexia; order Chloroflexales; family Chloroflexaceae; genus Chloroploca; species Chloroploca mongolica. Next base: position 2,587 of record NZ_SIJK02000005.1, read on the forward strand.
GGTGGGGGCGCTGGTGGTGGTGGCCGTCGGTGTGGGTGGGACGCTGGTGTTGGTGGGGGTAGGCGGGACGCTGGTATTGCTGGCGGTTGGTGTGGGTGAGACAGTGCCGGTACTGGTGGGGGCACTGGTGTTGGTGGTTGTTGGGGTTGGTGAGTTGGTGCTGGTGGCTGTGGGTGTCCTGGTGTTGGTGGCTGTGGGTGTGGGTGAGACAGTGCCGGTACTGGTGGGGGCGCTGGTGTTGGTGGCTGTGGGTGTGGGTGTCCTGGTGCTGGTGGCTGTGGGTGGCGCGGTGGTGTTGGTGGGCAGGGCGGTGCTCGTTGCCGTCGGTACGGCGGTACTCGTCGCCGTTGGGAGGACGGTGCTGGTGCTGGTGGGCACAGTCGTATTAGTGGCTGGAGGTACCGGTGTTTGCGATGGTTCCGGGATCGTCACGAAAGGCGTGTCGCTTGACCAGTGCTGGGCTACACCCCCACTGCGGGGGCGCAAGACGCCAGGGCTGGCATTACCTGTCGCGGTATCGTTGATCGTCGTGCCAGCGCCTTCATCGAAGCGGTAGAGGGCCACCGTCTGCGTATCGACCGGGTGTGGTTCAATCGGACGAATGAACGTTGCGGTGTAGCGCACGCTGTTCGAGATGCGCACATCGTCAAGCAACCCGTTGTAGTGGAGGCTCCCAGGGTAGTCGTGTTTTTCGGCCCCAAAGACCAAGTAGGGGTCGCTGTTGGGCCAGGCTGTTGCGCGGTTCAGAGGGTAGGCAAGTGATCCAGTTGGTCCATCCATCGTGGCATCAAGTTGCCCATCAACAAAGATCGCCATGCTCCCCGTGGCTGCGTTGCGCGTCACGGCGAGATGCCGCCATTCATTGGTGGCGACAAGGGTGTTCCCCACGAGCAAGCGATCATTGTTGCCGGTATTCACGCCAAAAACAAGCCGCCCGGCACAGAGCGCAAGGCCGTAATCAGGCAGATCCGCCCCAAAAACATCCCGGTCAATGATGATGTTGCCATAGTACCAGCCCTGACCAGTACAGTCTGCGGCGGTATTATTGCTTGCTTCTGCTTTGACCCAAAATTCAATGGTAAAATCGTTATCGAGATTCACTGGAAATGATGTCGTCATGCGTCCCTCGTTGTCAAGCAGACCAAGAGGGATCTTGACGCGATCAAGATCAGTGGTGCTGCTGCCGTAGAGGCGTAACGCAGAGTTGCTTTGTGCATAGGTTGACGCCGAAGTGAGTCGCCAATAGCTCGCCATGGTCAGGCCTATCAAGAGCACGGCACCAGTCACGATCAGTCGGTGCAGACGGGTTGCGAACCACCTCGGAGCTGTCATGTACTCTCCTGCAGAGTCTCGCTACCAGGTTTGCGAAACATAGAGTTGCAGGTTGATCCGTGGTGAGCGCTGTTGCTGTCCCCACCATCACACAACATCAGGATTGAGGTGGCATCTGGATACTGGTGTTGTCCGTGACGATACCACCAGTGGCGCAGAATATCACAGGCGAATTTACTGGTGTCGTGATTAGAACCCAAATTGATACACGTCGTGTTTACCTCCACATCATAGATGAAATAAAGAACGACTTTCTTTGTGTAAAAGATGTTGAATTCTTCATCAAAAATCTCAATCGCTTCCTTGGCAGAGAGAAAGCCAGCCTGGGAGAAGTCACCGATGACCACTTTTTCTTGGTGTTGATGATCAGGATCAGATTATCCTAATCGCTTAAAGGAAGGGCATATTAAGGATCAGCCTTGTAGCTCTTTATCACATATAGATTGCTTATGGGCTGCGCTATTATTGGGTGTAAAGCTAGTTAATTGTTGCAAGCGATCCTTTAGCTTCAGGCAGGGAAGTTCTACTATGTGCCAACTTAGAAAAGCAAGTGCCAGAGTTGGTGGAAGGGCCAGCAAGCTGATTGACAAAGGTGAAAGACTGGTTCCTAGGAACAACACTATCAATTGTTGAATTGGAAATGCGTAGAGATAGATACCGTATGAAAAATCACCTTTTGAAGCAAAGCGGCTTAAGCGCTTTGTTGGAAAGAAACCTAGATAAAAGACAACATAGGCTCCAAATGTCATAAGACCGAATATAAGACCTATTCCTAAGGCAGAGAGAGCAATAAGAACTAAAATTGATAGTATAAACAGCTTTGCTGAAAACAGAATTTTATCTCGGTATAAAAAAAACATTGATCCAGCTAGAAAGAAGCCAATAAATTCAATGTGGTGATTTAGTTCGCCAAATATCATCTTAGCATAATTATTTTCAAATAGTTCAATACTAACTCCGCCAGTCGCTGACCAACCCGCCAGCATAAAAAGCCAAAACACGAACAAACCCAGCATCAAGAGTCGCTGTTTTAAGAGCCCGATAATACCTAGTGCTGCAAGAAATATGTAGCACCAGAATTCATAGCGAATTGTCCAGGCAGATCCATTTATGGCACCTGGAATCGGATTTGTGGCAAACACATACTGATTCCCGGGAAAATATAGAAGAGCTTGGTGGACAATAAATTGAAATGGATTGATCTCAGCGAGCCATTGATTGCGATCTCCTGTTGCTATTGGGGATACAATCACTAAGCAGAAAATAGACATAGCAATGAAGCCAGGATAGATTCGTAAAAATCGTCGTATAATATAATTATCTAATCGCTTATTTTTAAGCCAGCTTTGTGTAATTAAAAATCCACTAATAATAAAAAAATATGCAACAGCAATTTTTCCTCCTGTAATTTGACCATTTGTTAATACTGAGAACGGTTCAATTGCATTGCCTATTTCTTCACCATACCGTAATGGATAACTATGTGAAAAAATTACGAGTGTGGCAAAAATAAAACGTAAAAAATCTAAATTGTTTTCTCGATTAAGATCATTGATCGAAAATTTAGTATATTTTGAATTCATTTTACACCAATAAATTTAAGATTAAATTACATCCAGATAAATCTATCCACAACCTCAAAAATCAGCTCTAGGCAGTTTTTTGAGGTTCGATATGTGAAATAAGTCTATCTCGGTGCTATAAAAGTACAATAAAGATCGCCGTGTGACTGAGTGAAGGACTTGTTAATTCTTGAATCTATTCTCGTGTTCGTTACCAGATGGAACTCAAGAAATTACAGAACACAAGGATTTGTGATCCTGTCACTAACTTGACCAAAAAACTGCACAATAGTAGAGCCTGCGCATCATTCGCTTCTGAATAGATCGCTGCTCTACAGGATCTTCCGGACTAAAATATTTGTGCTATGACGCGCATGGATCCCTAATGCGATAAAGGAGCAGGTATTTCACACGGTTTCGTGTTAGAGCCGTGTGAAATACCGGTAGATCCTAGCTAGAGATCCTAGATCGCTTCTGGATCCTTGGCTTCTGGATGGACTGTCATGGCTGTGCTCCTCCTGAATCACACTTGGCAGTTTACTTGCGTGGCATTACATCCTTTGCCCAGATACCGCAAATCCGCTGAACTCCACCACTATCTCAATAAGTTATTTGATCGCCATTCCTTAGCGCATAGCGAAGGGGATCCATACGATGTTGCGATTGTTGGTTGGGGTAGGCGTCACCGTGGGTTGTGTCGTTCGGGTTGCGGTGGGCGTTGGTGAACTGGTGCTGGTGGGCGTGATCGTGCCGGTACTGGTGGGGGCGCTGGTGTTGGTGGCCGTCGGTGTAGGTGGGACGCTGGTGGGGGTAGGCGGGACGCTGGTATTGCTGGCGGTCGGTGTGGGTGAGACAGTGCCGGTACTGGTGGGGGCGCTAGTGTTGGTGTTGGTTGGTGTTGGTGAGTTGGTACTGGTGGCTGTGGGTGGCGCGGTGGTGTTGGTTGGGGTGGGTGAGCCGGTTGGGGTGGGTGTCGCCGGCTCGGTTCCTACGGGTGCCAGCGCGATAATGGCACCATCGACGCTCTTCCAATAGAGCACGCCGTTGTCAAAAGCGGGTCCCCGTGCCGAAGGGGCGAAATACTGATCGTAGACTTTTTGACTGCTGTAATAGAGGTAGAAGCCACGATCAAGTTGATACCCTTCGCCATCACCTGGTGTGTGCTCCTCGGGACAAAAGCGTCGTGCCGAGTCACGTGAGGCACATTGTCCCGCTCCGATCGTATTGCTCACCGAAAGATACTCGACACTCGGGATTGGATCGCCGAAACTGCCGCCGCCAGTGGTGCGATTGGTGATCCGGATCGCCCCCATCGACATCCAGTGCGAGTGAAAGAGCACATCGCCGACCATTGAGAGTGAACCTTGTTCGTCCGTGGGAACCCTGATGGTTCCCTGGTTTTTGTGGTCATTGACAAAGCGTATCGTGCCGGTAGCAAGATCCATCTCGCCAATCGTTGTATCTTCACGCCCATCACAGAACGAGACCCGGCATGCATTGCGGTTGCGCCAGAAGAGATAGGCGACGTCGGTACCGTCACCCAGGCGTTTGACCACTGCCTGTGGTGGTGAAGAGTAATAGTAATTGCCGTTGCCAATGGCACCCCCAAAGACTGGAGCGGGCAGATCAAAGCGACTCGTGCCATCGCTGAGGTTGAGCACAAACAACGATTGATGGCTCGGGTTGTTCTGGAGATACTGGCGCGTTTCGTTTTGGTTGACTGGTGCGCCGGCACTCAAGGCCCAGGTGTTATTCCAGTCATAGTACGAGCGGATGATGACGACATTGGCTGCTTCGGCAACGACCGGGTAGGTGTCGGGAAAGTAGCGTGCTGGCCGTGGATGACTAGAGGTCAGGTTGCGCGGCGGGCGGGCGAAGGCCGTGACGGGTGTGCGCCATGCCCGTGCCCCTGTAGCGACGCGGATGGCATGGACGGCCTGGTCTTCGGCAGGCACAATAATTAACCCATTGCCATTGGCACTGTAGGCTGGCGAGGCGGCAATGCCTGCCCCCGCGTTGTAGACCCACGTCTGTTGCATCGTTGCCGTGTTGATCCGGTAGAGATTGCCGCCCATTGTGCCAACATAGACGCTGTCGTTGACCAGCAACACTGCCCCTTCAATCGCGGCACCGGCGTTAAATTCGCCCAGGATGGTACCGTCGGTGGCGCGCAGCTTGTAGAGGTTGCCGTTGGTTGAGCCAAAGAAGACTGCCCCGGTTAGCGCGTCATACGCGCCCGTGTTGAAGATGCTGCCCCCCAGGTTGCGTGTCCACGCGACGCTGCCATTGGCTGTATTGATCGCCCGCACGGCCCCGTCGTTGTGCCCAATATAGAGCCGTCCGTCACCGAGAATGGGCGCGGCGCTATCAGGGAGATGCAGGTGCCCTGCCGCCGGGCCGCTATCGCCATTTGCGCCGTTCCAGACCCAGAGCACGCGCCAGCTTGTGTTGAGCTGGCTGCCGCTGGTATTGGTTGGTAGCGCTGCGTCAACATAGTGGGTGCGTTGCGCGTTGCCGCCGAGTTGATGCCACCCGGCGCTGTTAGCTAGGGACGCGTCAGGGAGCGTTGCTACCTGTTCATCACTTTCAGCAGGACGGGCCTGGGCAGGTGCCGGTGTTTGAACGCTGGTCTGATTCGCTTCGGTGGTGCTACGGAAGAGGCCCGCGAGCATGAACGCGAGCAGGATAACGCTCAGGATAATCAAAGGCCATGAGATCAGGTGTCCCTTACGACTCATCACTACTGCTCCTTTCCATGCCAGCTTGGCATGCTATAGCAGTCCTAGACGATGTGTGTCTGAGGAGTGCCGGCTTTAGCCGACTAAAGCCGGCACTCCTGTGTATAACCCAGATAGGACTGCTATATGGATGATCGGTTACAGACTATGCTCGGAGGGGGACGCGTTGCTGATCAAGCCAAGCAAGCAGGCTTGCCATGGCACCACGATGGTACCGCTCGGCCCATCCCGGATCTTCCCAATCAAGCGGGCCAGTTGTGATGTCGAACAGCGTGTGTTCAGCACCTTCCGCAACATAGAGGCTGGCACCGTAGGGCAAGGCTGCCTGGTGGGCGGCAACGGCTTCGGGGCCGATCCGGTTCAATTCGGCTTCGCTATCGGCAACAATAACATGGATCGGAGCCTCGATGGCAACGATCATGGCTTGATCAAGGAGATTGGAGAGCAGAGCAACGCCACGTGGGGGAGCGATAGTATGGTACGCGGCGAATTGCTCAGCTACATTGTACGTGCCAATGCTCTGGGCGGCAATGAATATATAGTCCTGGTTTATTTCGGATGCACTGGTAGCCGCTTGATAGGCCGCCAGGGCATCGTCGCTCTCGCAGCAGCCATAGGTTCCTGCGCTTGCGCCGGTGCCGCGTTTGTCAAAGCGGAAGACGGCATAGCCCCTGGCAAGCAAGAGTGGTTCCATATAGGCATAGGCTGTGCGGTCTACTGGACCTGAGTGGTGAATAATAACCACCAGTGGATACGGCGGCAATCCTGCCGGCATAGCGAGTTCGCCCGCCAGCAGGGTGCCGTCGGCAGCCGGGAAGCTGATCTCGCGCCGTGCCTGGGCGCTTGCGGTCGGCAGAGGGGTCGGCAGAAGCGTTGGTGCAGGGGCCTGCTCGCTCTGTTGTGCTGGTGCTGTGCAGCCGACCAGCATAACAACCAGGAGAAGTAGACCGAGCCATCTTGGTACCTGTTCATAGGTGACGTGGCAGGCAGCCCTGGGAGCGAGGGCGTCCCGCCCTCGAAGGCACCCCGAGGGCGGGACGCCCTCGCTCCCAGGAAAAGGACAACTCCTCATGGTTGCCGTTCCAGCACCACACGGTAGACGCTCACCTCGTTTTGGGCAAAGACCAGTTCGAGCTCGGGGGCGGCGTCAAGCAAGGCCTCGCGGGGCACATCCTGCTCACGCGCAATGACATAGCTTACCGCAAACTGGTTCAGGATCGCCTCGCGCTCGGCAGGTTGCGCCGTCGGATCGAGCACCACCTCGGCCATGCGCACTTTTTCAAAGTAGTCGAGGGTGCCGGCCCAATGCGCCAGAAACGCTCGCGCATCAGTCCAGACGGGTACGTGCTGGTTGATCATCAACGTGCCGAGCACGACATCATCACGCGTAGTGGCGGCTTCGAGCCAGCGCAAAGCTGCGACTTCGCTCTGTGCGAGATAGTATGGTTCGCTGTAGCGCGTCAGATCATAGAGCCGCCAGGTCCAGATATAGACATTGGTCGCCACACTCAACCCCAGGATCGCTGCAAGCAAGAAGGGGGCCGTGCGCGGGGTGCGCTGCTGTAACCAGGGCCAGACATGCGTATAGATCGCCGTAGCCGCCAGAATCGCGATCGGCATCTGCCAGCCAAGCAATAGATGGATCTGAAATTTGAGTGGCAAATAGATCAAAACAAAATGCACCAGGAACCAGATCGCGACGAGGAGCTCGGTATCGTTGCGGCTCTGCAGCATCCGTGGGCGAAAGGCGATCAGTGCGAGCAGCAGCGGCACGCCCATCAGGATCGGCAGATGCAAGAGATTCGGCGTCCAGGCACCGGCGTTATCAAACTGGGCAAGTTTGCCGCCCCAGGTCGCATCATTCAGCACCAGGTACGCCAGGTAGCCTGCCGGAGGAATCGTACAGACCGCAATAATCGCGGCACTCTTGCCGAGAAAAACGGGAAAACGGCGATCGCGCCACCAGATCAAGATCCCCCACAGGCCAAGCACGCTGTAGATGGTCAGCAGATCATAGGCATGTTGCAGCCCGATCAGCGTGCCAACCAGCCCGGCGGCAACGGCATAACGCAACTGTTGCCGCTGCTGCGCATAGAGCGTCAACCCGATCATGCCGATGAGTAGGGCAAGGGCAATGGCAAAGTGGGGAAAGGCCATGATCTGAAAGAAGCTATTCGCCTCTGACGTATAAATATCAAACGGAAAAGGCGCATCGGGGAGATCCTGGGCATACTTGACGATGATCCAGACAAACCCGACGCCACCTGAAAAACAGAAGAAGAGGAACGCGAGCCAGCGTTGTTTCACGTCGGGTACGGCAATGCGCAAGAAGGCATATGCGACGCTTACCAGCAAGACCGTTGCAACGACGCGCAAGAGCGTGAAGATGACATAATATTCAACCCCAAAAAAATCCCCGATCCGTCCCGCGCTCCACCAGAGCAGGTGAAACAACGCCGGATCATTTGGCTCGGCGGTCAACCGATTAGGGGCCAGATGCTCGTGCCGCAGATCGCGCATCCAGGCGAAGTACTGATTATGATCGGGAATATTAAAGATAACCCCGGTAAAAAACCGATCTTCTGGCGCAGTCACATTCGCATAAATTGTCGGAATAAGGCTGAGTATCACCATCAAGAGGGTGATCAGCGCAACAAGACGCCATTCCCAGCCATAGCGCTTGGCTTGCACCTTTGCCGGGTTGGTGCTTGATATCGTCAAAGGGCGCTCATTGATTGACATCTGTGCCTCCGTTATCTTCTGCGCCGCAGCATCCACACCCGCATCGCAATCACCGAGCCAAAGACCAACACCACCGGGAGCAGCGCCAGGCCAATCGCCTCGTAGCCTGTTGTCTCCCAACGTGGCCGTTCGCCCAGGGGTGGTGTTTGCTGGATGCCTGCCGGCAAGGGCGTCGGGGTCGGGGTTGTCTCGCTCACGGCTGCTTCGACGACGGGTATCGCCGTTGGCACCGGTGTAAAGAACGGCAAGGGCGTCGTTGCCGGTGCGCCAAGGGGCCGACTGCTATGCCACACCCGATAGCGTGCCCGTTCGCTATCAAAAAGATCGTCCCGATTGCGCGTAAACCAGACCGCGTGCAATTCGTTGCCATTGAGCACGGCCAGCTTTGGATATTCGGGATAGAGGTCGTTGCGCACGATTTCGGTTGGCTGCCCCCAGCGCCCGTTGCTATAGGTCAGATGCCAGAGCCCGGGTGGGGTAAAGACATCCGTGAGATCATCAAAGGGGCGAAAGGCGACGAGCAACAGATGGACATTGCCTGCCCCGTCGGTTGCCATATGGTAAATATCAAGATCGGAAGGCCGCGCACGCAGGTTGGGCAATTCGACCGCCTGCGTCCACGTATTGCCGCCATCAGGCGAAGATTGGGCATAGATGCGGTTGACAGCGACGCCACGAAAGACGATCACCGGATTGCCACTGCCATCGAGCCCGAGCGTGGTCTGTTGCACGGCATCAAGCGGGGCCGCTGAGGCTGTGGCCGGTTCCGGCGTGAGTGAACGCTCGGCTGGTTGGCGGGCGGCCTGCTCATACGCGGCCAGGGCGACGCCACTGTCCGGCAAGCGAACATAGGTTGGCGTGGTCCAGTTCTTCCCCCCATCATCCGACCGCCGATAGACCCCTGCGCGTGCCAACCCTGCCCCTGCGAACCAGTCAATGCCCTCATCCCACACCACGTGAATGCGATCAAATTGGTCAATCTGAACATGCGGCCGATTCTCGCCGTCGTTGGGCGTGTCCGACAAATTCATCGGACTGCTCCAGGTGACTCCGCCATCGTGCGAATTGCGATAGAAGAGGTCGGCACAATTAGGACAGACCAGATTGGGCGGTTGACCTGGTTCATCGCTGATCGCTTCTGACCAGAAGGCGTGCAGGACACCGTGGCTATCGCTGGCTATTTCGACATAATAGGCTGCGCCAAAACCACTGATGCGTACCGGATCACTCCATACTAGTGCATTACGTGCTTCTGCGATGGGGGCACTGGTATGCAAAATACTTGTTGTACTTCGATAGATTGCATGCAAGCGTCCATCACGGGCCACCGTCAGCCGGTTACGTACCGTAAAACCACCTGTCCCGGGGGCCAGTACTTCGCTGATTGACGACCAGACGCCATCACGTCGTTCGCGGTACATCAGCAGATCGAGGCTGCCGCCGTCGCGCTCACTCAGGCCAATGCCGCTGTACCAGGTAACATGCACGGTTTCCGGTGGGCTCACCGCGATATCAGGGAACCACGACGAGCCATAGCGGCGTGCGTTGGGATCATCCTCGGCTGGACGTGGCGGCGACAGTTCGAACGGCGTTGACCAGGCACTCCGCTGGGCCGCGACCGGACTCAGCATGACCGCAACAAGACTCAGGGCTATAAGTGCAACAAAGAATGTTTTCATCCTTGTCTGACTATTTCGCTATGTTGCTGTGCAACGGGCTTGGCGTGCTGACTCACGCGATCAACACTAATGATCAAACCAAGGAAGATCCAGTTATAAACGATATAACTGAAGCCTGTAATGCCCTGATTATAGGCAAACGGTAACATCCAATCACCAAAGATCATTGAAAACTGCGCAGCGATCCATCCACTAAGTGAAGTCATCGCCGTGATACGCAGTAGCCCTTCTGGGGCATTGCTCATCACTCGCCACCCATAGCGCACACTTGCCACGGTAAACCAGATCCAGACAGCCATCCCGACAAAGCCAAACTGCGCCAGGATATCCATATGATTATTGTGGGTTGAGCGGGCATCCCATGGAAAATAGGTCATATTGTAGGGCGAGTAGCCAGCTGGTCCAGTGCCGAGGAACCAGTGATCAAAAATTACACCAAAGTTTCGTTCCCAAATCGCGAACCGTTCTAGCCCACCCTCATCAATTTCTTCAGCGATCATTTGTTCAATCTGAGGGCGAATTGATCCAAAAAAGGTAAAGCTAATAGTCACTGCGATCAGAATAGTAAATATTAAGCGTGAACGCATCCAGAGAATGATCGCTATGGCTAGAATAGTTGGAACCCAACCCGAGAGCCAGCTTGAGTTGAGGATCATCATAACGTAGAGATGCCATACGATTAGTGTGATAATCAGCAAGCGCCAGTACCAACGCAGTTGTTGTGTCGTAAGTATGACAAAAAGTGAGACTACAGACCATAGACCGCAACTACCACGGTCATTGAGGATGTTCTGGCGTATGCTGAAAAATTGTGTAACCGTCATTAATATGCCACAAACAATGAAACAGACTAGATAGAATTTAATCTTCCAAGCTTGATCAATAAACCGTCCGACCAAAAAGGGAATACACATCAGGCTGATCATCGTCACGAGTGACCCGATCTGGGTGAAGATGAAGTTCCCTCCCATCACGCGCATATTGAGGATCGGATCGCGCCAGAGGATGCCCCAGGGCAATGAGATGATGCAGATCAGCATAAAGATCAGCAACGGCCAGGTAAAGGGCGACGCTGGCACTTGCCATTCACGCCGGACGATCATTGTTAGCCCCCAGATGGCAACGAGTCCGAGGGTCAGCACAAGACTGGCTGGCAGCGTGCTCTCGGTTCCGGTTGGCAATTCGATGAACCGGAGCAGCAGCGCGGTCAGGGGCAAGACCAAGACCAGGGTATCAAAGTAGCGCACCGAGGCACCAAAGCTTACGGCCATGAACGGCAAAGCTACCAGCGCCAGCATCGGGAGGATGCGCCCCGAGCCGCCAAGCAGTCCTATGAGCACGGTGAGGCCGAGCAACCCGAGCAGCACGCCCCCGATCTTTACCGTTCGGGGAAGCTGATGCAGCAGGTAGCCCAGGTAGCCAATGGTATCGCCACGGATCAGTTGCATTGTTTATGCGATCTCTTCGGTGACAGGACGACGCCAGGTGTGACGTTTCACTGCCATCAATAGAAGTGCGCCATCGCGGGCGAAGGCGTGCCCGGTTGGATGTTTTGCTGCGGTTGCCAGGAGGATGACCCCCCCAAGCGTCGCTTTGCCCAGAAAAATGGTCTGCAAGCCGACCCCAAGCGTTGTGCGGGCCAGGTCGCCATAGTGCTTGCCAAAAAAGCGTAGTTTGCTCAGGTAGAGTTCCGCTTTCATCCGGGTCGCCGAGCGCTTGCTGCTCTGCCCGCCAAAATGGATCACTTCAGACGCGGGGAGGTAGCAGACCTTCCAGCCAGCCTGACGGGTGCGGTAACACCAGTCAACCTCTTCCGTATACATAAAGTAGCGCTCGTCCATCAGCCCGACCTGGCCGAGGATGCTGCGCCGGATCATCAAGACCGCCCCGTCAATCCAATCAGTGCTATACACGATCGTACCATTTTTGGTCGGGTAGCGCCAGCGCAAGCGTACTTTTTTGCCGACCAGTTCGGTTAGCAGATTGGGAAAGAGCGCCCATGAACGCTGCAATGTTCCGTCGGCATTGAGCAGGCGCGACCCGACGATGCCAACATCCGGGTGGGCATCAAGAAAGTGGACGAGGCGAGTGATCGAGGCGGGTTGGGCAATGGTGTCGCTGTTGAGCAGCAAGACATGGCGCCCGTCACTCGCCCGGATGGCCTGGTTGTTGGCGGTGGCAAAGCCCCGATTGTCGCGGTTGGCGATGATCTGGACTTCGGGGAACGCCGCCCGCACGTCGGCGACGCTGCCATCAACCGAGCCATTGTCGACTACCCAGGTCTCGGCTTTGATGCCCTCGGTTGCCGCCGGTAGTGCCGCAAGACAGTCGAGCAGCAGTTGGCGGGTGTTCCAGTTGACAATAACAATCGTGACATCAGCCTGTGGTGATGGCATGGCGGTAGCTCCCCCTGGTTGCAATCGTCTGTAACAGATCTTCGAGTCGTTGCGCAAGAACCTGCCAATCATAGTGTGTGGCGACAGCCCGTCGCCCGGCCTGGCTGAGGCGTACGCGTGCCGATGCATCTTCGAGCAGCTGCAAGGTCGCTCGCGCAAAAGCGTCGGTACTATCGGCGATGAGCAGGTGCTCGCCGTCAACGAGGGCTAGCCCTTCACTGCCCTTGCTGGTGCTCACCACCGGTGTCCCCACGGCGAGCGCCTCAAGGATCTTGAGGCGTGTCCCGCCTCCTTCCCGTAACGGCACAACCTCGATACTGCTCTGGGCAATGAGGGCGCGAATATCTTCGACATATCCGGTCAGCACTACGCCGTCGAGGTTGGGCAACGCGGCTCGCTGTTCGGGGGTCGTGCGCCCGGTGATGCGCAGGAGCGTCTGCGGGCGTTCCTGGCGGATCTTTGGGAAGATCGCCTCGAGAAAATAGCGCATTGCATCGAGGTTGGCACTGTACGAGAGCGCCCCCGGATAGATGAGCGTATCGGGATCGGGGTGGTAGGTATAGTCACGGCAGCCTGTCACATCGGCCCCATTGGGAATAACCGCAAGCTCGAGTGGATGTTTGCCGGCAAGCTGGCGTACGGTCTTGGCTTCGCCCTCTGAGACGACGGTGACTGCCGCAAGTTGGCGCAGCAAACCCGCCACATAGCGGCGGTGTTTGATGGCGGTCAGCACATAGCGTAGCCGCCGTTGTACATCCTGGTAGCTGCGAAACTGTTCCAGCATATAGCCGAGTTCGAGTTGTTCGAGCACCACTGGCAGGCCGCGTACCTGCAGGGCATAGGGTGCGACATCAATCTCGAAGGCGAGCACGATGTCAGGTCGGATGCGGTCTGCCGTGGTATGCACCGCCCTGGCAAACGCTTGACTCCATGTTGCCCGTACCGAGGCTGGCTCGGTGACGACCAGGCTCTGCACACGATCGGTCAGGGTCAGCGGGCGTCCGGGTCGCGGCATTGCCTGAAACGACGCGCAGATGGCCGCAATCTCGTCGGCACACACCTCGGTCGTGTCGCCCTGGGTAAAGGCGAGCAGATGCACCTCGTGCGTGCGGGCAAGGTGGCGCAGCAGGTGCATAATGCGCATCCGCGAGCCATTATCCGCAGGTTCGGGCCACCAGGTTGAGAGTGCTAGTATACGCATGATTCAGCCTGTTCGCTCCCCTTCAATAGTCTGGAACATAAGTGTTCTGCCCCACCTCTGGCACAGCCACCCATCGTACGCCTGGCGTCCAGATACGTTCCTCAACACCCTTTGCGCCTTTGCGCCTTTGCGTCAAATCGTCGGAAAACTTAATTCACAAACTAATCAATCACGGTGTGGCACCGCAAGGTCTGCCGCTGCACCCGGACGGTGCTGTCCAGTTGCGGCAACAAAACGCTGATAACTCACCAGCGTCTGTTCGGCGGTCTTCGCCCACGAGAAGGCTTGCATGCGCTGGTAGCCGCGCTCGCGCAACCGGTCGGCTTCGGCTGGTTCAGTGAGCACAGCCTCGATATGGCGGGCAAACGCATGCTCATCTTCGGCGTCGGCGATCAAGGCGGCGTCGCCGGCGACTTCGGGGATCGAGCCGCGATCCGAGGCGATCACTGGTGCGCCGCAGGTCATTGCTTCGAGCAGCGGAATGCCGAAGCCTTCGATCCACGAGGGAAAGAGAAAGGCCGAGGCGCCGCTAAAGAGGGCGATCAGGTCTTCACGGGATGGGCGTAGCAAGAGCCGCGCAAACCCGGCCTCAACCGCTTCCTGCACGACCGGCAGGGGTTGTTGGCGTGCAAAAAAGACGATTTCGTAGCGCTCACGCAGTGCGGCAGGCAGCAAACGCCACGCGCGTACCAGCACCGCCGGATTCTTCAGGCCATCAGCAAGCAGATAGGGCCGCGTGATGCCGTGACGCGCCTGCACCTCGGCGAGCACGGCCTGGTCAGTGATGCGCCGGAGATCGGGCGTTGGGGCGTGGTGGATGGCAACCACCCGGGCAGGCGCAAGCCTCGTATAGTGCAGAATCGCACGCCGCGCATGCTCCGAGACGGTCAGGATGCCGTGTGCGCCCCGTACCGCCTGGCTGCTCATCAGGTGCAGGTAGGTCATCATGGCGATCGTACGCGGGTTCTTGGCGTGACCGGCGATGATCTCGCGCAGGGGCATCACATTGATCGCATCGTGCAACGTGATGACGCTTGCCACACCGGCTGGCCCAAACCCATAGTTCGTCGGGAAATGCGCCACGTCCAGGGCATCCTGGGCCATCGCTCGCCGCAGCTTGACGAGATCGTTGACGAGACTCGAGTGCGGCCCGCGATACGGCAGATAGCGCACCGTCACATGGTCGGGCAAATGCTGCAACTCAAACGGAGCCTTGGTATCCGCATAGAGCACAAAATGATGCGTACGCCCTGCTTCGATCAGCGCAGGAACCAGGTGTTTGAGATAGGTATGCACGCCGCCCACAAGCCTATGGGAAAGATAGCGTACATCAAGGCCAATCCGCATAACCAGTCTCCTCAGAGTGCATGCTCAAGCCGCCCAAAACGCCCCCGCCAGAAGTCCAGCCAACCCAGGCCCATGCCGATCCGTCCGCGGCGCGTGCGCCACTTCGGGCGCAGCCAAAGGCTGGCGTAGGTACGCAGATCCTGCAGCACCAGCGCGTGCAGCCAGGTGTCTGGTCTTGCCCCAATGGCCTGGAGAAAGAGCAGCCGATTGCGCGTCATATAGTAGGCCAGGTACTCCTGGTCAAAGCGGGCATCGAGCGGGATTTTGTGCCAGACCTGCGCCGCTGGTACGTGCAGGATGCCATAGCCCGCCCGGGCCACCCGCACGGACCATTCAGTCTCCTCGTAGTACATAAAGAAGCGTTCGTCCAATAGCCCGGCCTGCTCAAGCACCCTGCGCTTGACCAGCAACGCACAGCCAGTGACGAAGTCCACCGGGCGCAATCCGGGATACTGGCCTGTGTCGCGCTGTCCGGTACCGTCCATCAGGCCGATCCCACGCTGCCAGTCAATCCATCCACCCGCCGACCAGATCAGGTCTGGGTCGACGTGGTAATAGATGGTCGGCCCCACCACCCCGGCCCGTGGACTTGCCTCAGCCGCCGCAACCAGAATACTCAGGAAGTCAGGGGCGACCTCTGTATCGTTGTTGAGCAGCAGCGCATAGTCATAGCCATGATCCAGGGCATAGCGCAGACCGACATTATTGCCTGCGGCAAAGCCCAGATTCGCCCCGTTCTCGATCACGGTGACGTCAGGAAACGCCGCCTGCACGCGCTCGGGCGTACCATCCTGCGACGCATTGTCGAGCACCACGATCGTATAGCGCTCACAGGGATACGTAAGCTGTTGCAACGACTCCAGGCACGCCAGCGTATCTTCGATGCCGTTATAGCAGAGCACAAGAAGCGCAACCCTTGGTTTCATCATGCAGCCTCCGGGAACAAATTTGGCTGGTGCTGAGCGATGATGCGTGTGTAGGTTGCCAGCAGACAATCCAGTTCTTCATCAATGCTTGTGGGCGTGCGCACCCCCGCCACGAGCCGGGCGAGCAGCCCTGGCTCATCACGGAGCCGCTTGATCTGGCGAGCCAGATCTTTCGCCTCACCGGGGCGGAAGTGCAAGCCGTCGACCTCATCCTGGACAAGTTCGGCCATGCCGCCAAAAGCCGAGGCGAGCACAGGCCGTCCGGCACTCTGGGCTTCCAGGATGGTCAGCGGGCTATTTTCGTACCAGATCGAGGGCACAATGAGGGCATCAACCGTCGCCAGTACCTCGGCGATCCGTCCGTTCGCAAAACGCCCGGCAAGGGTGATCCGAGGATCTTTGGCCATCAGATTGCGCAGGCGCTGCGTATAGGTTGGATGCTGGTCAAGATCGCCATACACCTGCAACTGAACCGTGCGCTCACCTTGAGGCAGCAGGCGCAACGCCTCGATGATCAGATGTACGCCTTTGTGTTGCGCAATCTGTCCGATATAGGCGAGTTGCAAAGGATTGCCCTGTGGTGGTGGTGGGGAGTCCAGGTCTTTGGTATTGATCCCAAGGCGTACAACCTGAAGCCGCGAGGGCTCAACCAGGTCACGAAACATCCCGGCGAGAAATTGTGAAGGAGCGATCACCAGGTTCGCCAGACCGAGGGCCTTGCGTAGATAGGCGCGTCGTGCCGCCTGTTCGTGGCGGCCCGCCTCGCCATTCAAGGCAATCCAGGTACGTCCGGCGGCACCACCACTCAGTTGTTCCGTCAGGCGATAGCGCCGTTGATCCTGTTGCAAGCACCACGCACACTCAGCCGGGTCGGTTGGTGGCGTCGTGCAGACCTTGCCATCGCTGCGCAGCAGCGTAATGCGTGGACAGAGGAACCAGTAGTCATGCAGCGTCACAATGCTCGGCACCCCGAGTTGATGGGCCACCTCAAGCACACCTGCACCAATCAAATAGCCGCTCTGCAGGTGCAGTAGATCAGGCCGTGCGGCGCGCATATAGTCTGCAACCCACGCTGCCACCATCGGGTTTGCGTAGCTCCAGTTGCTCGGTGCATTGCGCAGCCCGAGGTGCAAACGCCAGACCGAAACACCTTCATAGGTATCCTGAATTGCCTCCACCCCGACGGGCCGCTCTTCATCAAGCGTCTCGATACAGACAACCTCGGCCTCGTGGCCCTGCTCAAGCAGCCAGCGGGCCAGCCGAAAGGTGTAGAGCTCGGCCCCGGCACTGTAGCGCGGCGGAAAGTGGTGAACCGCAAGCAAGACCTTCATAGTGCCCCCTGCTGTGGTTCCGCCGCTGCACGACGTGCGGCGAGCAAGCCACGCACAAAGATCGCTTCTTCACGCCCTACGACCCGCAATGCAAGGAGCAGCCCACTATAGACGAGGGCGCCCAACGAAATCGTTACGACGACCGGCCACTCACGTCCAACATAGACGAGCAATCCCATCACACCGACAGCGGCAACCGTACGCACCAGTTCACGCCACTGCATCTGCCCAAGCATATCGCGCAACAGCCAGAGATACTGGCTCACCAGGACAACCTCGGTGACAACGGTAATGATCGCCGCAGCGGCGACACCATAGAACGGGATCAGGGCCAGGTTTGCGACAATATTGATGCTGCTACTGATCATAATTGCCCGCGCCACCTTGACTTCGCGCCCGGCAATAACGACCACATACCCCAGAAACTCGGATAAAAACATCAGCGGCACCGCCCAGATCAGCACCGCCAGCAACGGGGCCGCCGGTGCATACGCCGGCCCAAAGAGCAGCGCCACAATGGGATCTGCCAACAGATAACCACCAACCGCAATTGGCAAGGCCACCAGCATCAAATAGCGCAACATCCGCTCGTAGATCTGCGGCAACGTCTCGGGGGCCGTCGTCGCCTGCCGCGAGAGCGACGGATAGAGCGCGGTATTGAGTACATTCGAGAGCGTGACGAGGGCAAAGATCAGATTGTAGGCGGCATTGTAATGGCCGGTAGGCGTATCGCCGCTAAAGATATTGAGCAACACCGTATCAAAACGGTACGAAATGCCGAGTGTCAGGCCAATCACGCCAAAAGGGAATGCCGCCCGCAACAACGAAAGCCAGCGCGCGCGACTGATCCGCCCGAGCCTGATCCCAAGCGGCTTCAAGGCCCGGACAACCAAGAGCGTCATCACGAAGACCCCGGCCATCGTTGCGAAAATCAGGCCATAGTAGCCGAAACCAAGCCAGAGGGCAAAGCCCCCAAGCACCACAAAAATCAACTGATTGACCACCTGCACGCCAGCGGTCAGATCAAGCCGCTCGTAGCCGGCAAGAATGGCGCTGCTACTGCCATGCACCGCATAGATAAGCACCGTGACCGAATTGAGCGCAATAGCGCCAATCATCAGGCCAGGGCGCCCGGTCAACACGGCCGCAGTCACCACACAGATCCCGGCCACAACCGCCAGCATCAGGCGCAGCACAAGCACATCGGCATAGAGATCCCTGATGCGCTCGGGACCATCGGGAGCATCGCGCAGCCGGGCCACCTCGCGCACTGTATACGGAGCCAGCCCGAGATCGGCGATGAAGAGAAAGACCGTGCCAAAACCGATCACCGCAGCATACTGACCAAAATCGGTCGCCCCCAAATTGCGAATGATCAGCACCGTGAAGGCAAACGACAAAAACTTGATCGCAAGTTGTGCGATCAAGCCCACGGCGGAATTACGCAAAATAGTTCGCGAAAGTTGCTGCATCAGTTCCCGTACGTCGACGAACGACGCCTTCTTCTTGGTAGTCTATAAGGTACGTTTCCCGCGGTATTGTCACCCTGAGCGCAAGCGAAGGGTCTCAGGCGTCCCAATGGCAGAGATGCTTCGCTACTCCGTTCGGGGTGACAAGGGCGGGCCTGGGCAACACCCTGGTTGCTCACGGCATCACTGGCCCGCGGGCCACTTGGTGCTCAACATGACACGTTCCTTCGCAAGGCCTTGTGCCTGTTCCCTGGGGACGACTACAGCATACGCGAGTGAGGTAACTTCCCGCTAAATTCAGGCGAAACAGAAGTGACAGTTTTGTATAGTTGCGGCTGGGAGCGCGGGCCACTGGCCCGTGCTCCCAGCCGCAGGGTGACACGTATGCATCTCAGGCTTCCTGTCTACCGGGGCGTATGACACGGTGTGGCAGTATCGCCCCAGTTTCGTTCGTGGGCGCTGGTTCGTTCGTTGTTGCTGGCGGGTGTTTGTTGCCGGGTAAGCTGTTGATAGAGTCCTTCAAGCCGATCCATAGCTGCTTGGTGCGAGAAGAAGGGCATTGCGTTGGCCCGCAGGTGCGGCAGCAGCTCTGGCTCATCCAGCAAGCGTTGTAGATTCTGCGCCAATTCGTTGGGGTCATCCACAGCAAAAAGAAGACCGTTGCGGTTGTGCTCAACGAGTTCGGCAATGCCGCCAAGCTTTGTGCCCACAATTGGTACACCTACAGCCTGGGCCTCGAGAATGCTGTTGGGGCTGTTCTCAACCCAGCGCGACGGTACCACGACAACATCAAGCTGTGCCAGCACTTCCCACACCCCACTGCCCTGATAGGTGCCGTGCCAGGTAGCATCGGGGAGTTGCGCGAGCTCCTGACGAAGCTGCTGCTCGTAGTCTGGTTCACCTGCTGCCGAGCCATAGATCTCAAGACGGCGCGGTTGCGTTCCACGCAGCTTCTTCCACGCTTCAATCAGGAGATCCACGCCTTTGTGGGGCTTGACCTGGCCGAGATAGCCAACGCGCAAGGTGGCTTCGTTGGTACGCAGAGGGCATTGTGTCAACTCGACCCCCTGCCGCCAGACGCACATTCGTTTCTCATTTGTCCCGTGGCGCTGATAAAAATTAGCCAGGAATTGCGACGGAGCCAGCAAGACATCGGCTTTGGCGAGCGCCGCTTGCAGCCGTGCTGCGCGCGACGCCTGGGCCGGCAAGCCGAGCATGGGGCCGAGCAGATTGTCGGGTTGCACGAGTGACCAGGCCATATCAGCATTATTGGGTGATAGCTGCGCCGGCAGGCGAAAACGACGATGCTGTTCGGCATGGCAACGCGCACAGCCAACCTGACTCGGCTCGTCACACCGTTTGCCCAGCGGGGTCAGCAGATTGATGCGATGACAGTGCCACCAGTAGTCGGTGAGATCAATCACCACGCGTACCCGGCGCGCGACTGCCGCATCAACGGTAGACGCCCCAAGCAGATACCCGCTGAAGAGATGCAGCAACTCGGGATGCCAGTCGTCAATCACCCGACCAACGGCGGCCCCAAGCTCGGGATGGTCATAACTCCAACGAAAGGGATCGGGGTTCGCACCACCA
This sequence comes from Candidatus Chloroploca mongolica, assembly GCF_004762035.2. Taxonomy (GTDB): domain Bacteria; phylum Chloroflexota; class Chloroflexia; order Chloroflexales; family Chloroflexaceae; genus Chloroploca; species Chloroploca mongolica. The sequence goes on from NZ_SIJK02000005.1 coordinate 22,903, forward strand.
CTGAAGGCCATGCGCCATACATCAATCCCATCCTGCGCACGATGCGTCATCCGCAGATCCGTGTGTTCGGCGTTATCGGTGTGAATACAGACGACGGCCACGTCATGACCGCGTTCAGCCATCGCACGGGCGGTACGCTCGGCTCGTCGTTCGGCACCTCCATTATGTTCGGGTGGATACCCATGCACTGCGATGAGAATACGCATCCATATGTCTTTCTTTTTTCATCGTTGATTTTGCCACATATGCAATTCGCGTTTCACATCACGTTCCCAGTGAATGCCCCGGTCGGCCACCTGGCGCTCGATAATTTCATAGCTGCCAAAGTGTTGCTCAATAACCTCTTCGGCTAAGATTGGATCAAATGGCTTGCACGAAAACACATCTAAAAAAGCTTGGCCGAGGTGTGGGTAGGTGTGGATCGCAGCGTGTGATTCGTACAGGATCACCACACCTGAACATCCCGCATGATCGGGTGGGCCATCTTCACGCCCGGCGAGCGGCCCCGCCAGGATGCGCATATCGAGCCGCCTGACCAGATCGATCAGAAACCCGTTCACTGCCGCTTCATTATCCAAGGCTTCCTGATTGGCAATGGCCCCGAGCCGCATGGTAAGGTGTACGCCGTAGATATCACGTGACATAGTCTTCCTCCTTGTTAGTAATGAGCTCTCTTCCGTCTGGTGATGCGACATCAAACAGCCGCCGCATCACCATCTCCAGGGTCAGCAGTGGTGCGATTTTGCCAATCGTCCAGAGTTGCTCGCCGGCAAGATGCTGCTGCCACAGCGAACGTACCGCTGCTTGGTCAAACAGGCCGCGCTCGAGGGTGCGCTGATCAAAGAGGACGCTCTCGGCCCAGTTCCGTAGATCAGTGCGGAGATACGCTTCGTAATCAGCATAGAGACGCGGTCGTTGGGGAAAGAGCCCCCCAACACGTCGGTTGATCCAGGCCTTGCCTCGGCGCAAGAACCCGTCACCGTTGCGGAACAACTGGCTGCTATGGGGCAACCGGTCGTCTTTTTCGTAGGGCACTAGGGCGAGTTCCGGTTTGCGTTTGGTGAGAATAGCCCGCCGGAACTCCGGTTGCGTGCGGATCGTGTCGGGCAAACAATACATAAAGTCAACAAAGCTGTAGTCGAAATAGGGACAACGTACCTCAAGCATTGAGCGTTGCGTGACGATCTGATTTTGTAGGCTGCGCCGAATCAGATTCTGGATAATAAAGTAGTCGGTGCGATGCGCGGGGCGGTAGTGACGTGTACGGGCGAGTTCTTGTCGCATCGATTCAAAGGCTCGATCCCGCAGATGAGTGCGGCCTGCTCCACTCAGCAGACTCGCCGCCTCACCTTCGCTCATGCCAGGCCAGGTGACATCTTGGCAAAAGGCGCGAAACATGCGTTCATAAAAGGCTGTCTCGTCGGGTGGATGCCGATAATAGCGGTCAGCCTGATGCTCTTCGAGCACGGCAAACCCGCCCATCGTCGTGCCACCATCCCAGCCGCTCAGGTTCACATCCATATGCTGGCGTGCCGTGGCGAGCATGCTAATCCCGTGGGCGTGCATCCAGCTATGCATGCCTTCGGTCAGGGCTAGGTGCAGGTCGTGATAGGTCAGCACCCACCGTCCATCTTCCAGGGGTACCCAATGATGTTCAGCCCCGGCGCGGCGGGCGAGCCGTGCGGCATAGACGACATCACGACTGCCCGGTGCACCAAAGGTGAAGGTCGGCGGTGGCGTGGGCTGATCGGCAAAGGCGAGAATGATACGCCCATCCAGCCCACCACTCAAGAAAATCCCCGGGCGTAACGGCGGCGCCGTCATCGCCTGAATTGCCCGTTGAAAGAGGCGACTCGCTTCCTCAACCGCTTCGTCAAAGGTCAGACCGGTGATTTCGCCTATCTGATCCCAGTCCCAATACTGCTCAAGGCTTAGTTGATTATGCTCCAGGTCGTAGCGCAGCAGCGAGGCGGGTGGCAAAAGCTGCACATCCGCAAACCAGGTTTTGTTGCCGAGCAGTTGCTGAAAACGTAGATACTCGGCCAGCGCCGTTTCGTTGAGCCGCTGCGGTACCTCGGGCGCACTGATCACCCCTTTGAGCTCGGGCGCAAAGGCGAAGGCACCCCGGGCATAGGCATAGTAGTGTGGGTAGAGCCCGTAGCGATCGTTGATGAGCCAGAGGATCTGTGTCCGGCCATCCCAGATGCTGCAGGTGAAGGCCCCATCAAGCTTGGTCAGCCCACTGGCCCCGTCGCGCAGAAAGAGGGCCAGCGCAAACTCGGCCGCACTTGCCTTGCTGTCTAGCCATCCTTCCCGTTCAAGCTGGTGGCGCTGCGCCTCCTGGAAGTAAAACTCACCGGCTAGGCAGAGCGCCACCTTGCCATCAGCGCTTTGCGCCGGTTGGGGTTGCTGATTGAGCAAACCAATATGCCGTCGCCCGAGGGCTACCTGCGGGCTGATCACCGTCTGTTCAAGCTGCTGGGTGAAGACATGGCGCATTCGTGCGCCCATCGTCTGGATCACCTGGGCAACGGGTTGGGCTGTTGTGCGGCCAAGATAACCAAAAACTCCACTCACGGCGCTTGCTCCATTCTTCTTCTAGGGTGTCGTTGTCCGCAATCGTCGTAGTCGTTCGAGGCCCTGATTGATCAAGGCTTGATCAACGAGCCGCAGCCCGAGGGCCATGACTCCATAACTTGTTATGCCAATGATCACCGCCACAGGCAGGGGCAAATCTCGTCCCAACGCAACAGCCACGCCCATCACGACCGAGGCAAGCACAATGCGAAACATACGCGAACCGAGGGCCTCAAGCCGCATGCGTTTGCCGAGCAGGCCAAGAAAGAGCAGGGCACAGATGCCGTCGGTGATCACGGTGATCGCAGCTGCCGCGATGATGCCATAGGCGGGAATGAAGATGAGGTTCAACCCGATATTCAAGATGGTGCCGAGCAGGTAGATGCGTGCCGCCGGCCATTCCAGGCCCATCGCGACCGCTGCACTCCCGCAAAAGGCGGTGAAGAGCAATAAGGGGATATCCCAGGCGAGGATGGCGAGGGCCGGCCCGCCGGGGGCAAAGGCCGTGCCAAAGAGGGTCGTCGTGACTGGTGTGGCGAGCAGGCTTAGCCCAACTGCCGCCGGCAGACCAAAAAACGCGAGCCAGCCTACGGTCGTACTTGTCCAGGCCTGTACCTGTTCGGGGTCATTGACGTGTTCGCGCGCCAGCGAGGGCGTCATTGTCAATAACAATCCATCGGCAACGGCCACGAGCTTGAAGACGAGGCCATAGACCGCGCTGTACCATCCCACTTCGCTATCGCTGCGCAGACTACTCAAGATAACGGCATCGGCATTGAAGTTGAAGGTGAGCGCGAGCGACGTCAGGCCAAAGGGAATGCCTGCAACGAGCAGGGTCGGCCAGCGGGTCAGATGGATGATCGGACGCAATGATCCGAGGCCGAGCCGTCGAATAAGCCGAATTGCCATCAGGATCTGGACCGGCAAAATCAGGTAGCCAATGCTCAGCAAGCCCAGCACCCCGCCACCGAGCCACAGAACAACCAGACTGATCCCGATGCTCATCAATTGTGTGCGCACCTGGATCGCCGCGACTGCATCGAAACGCTCGGCCGCATTGAGCACCGAGAGCAACGGCATAAAGAGCGCCGCCAGCACAAAGGTGCCCGCATAGAGTACCACGCCCATCACGAGATCCGGGTGATACCCAAAGCTCCAGGCAATGATCGGCAGCACCACAATCGCCGCAACTGCGAGGATGATGCGGAGCGCCATCAGATCGCCGAGCACCTCTTGAATCTTGCCGCCGTCGCGAGCCAGATTGCGCTCGACATACTGGGTCATGCCGAGTTCAAAGAAGACCCCGAACATCCCGACGAACGCGATCACCGCTGCATACTGACCATACCCACTCGCGCCGAGCAGGCGCACAACTGCAATCAGATAGAAAAAGTTTGCAGCTTTAAGGCCCCAACTCGCCACCGTGATGACAAGCGTATTCCGCAAAATAATCTGAGCAAGATCACGTTGTTCTGAAGACTGATTGTTTTGTTGCTTTTGTTGCTCTGTCATTATCCATACATAGAACGTTTCCAGATCGTTTGACGTAATGCAGTTACTCTGGAAATGCCCGTAGAATGGGACACTACTCTGGTTTCATGTTTAGCTGGTACTACCCAGCATACCGTAGCCTGGTAACACTGTCCTAAATCTTGTGCTCTATGAGGTGACAGTTTTGTTTGGGCCGCACATTGCGCCCTTGCGCCTTTGCGTCAAAACAAATAAGCTCACGCGAAGGCGCGAAGGCGCGAAGGGGTAACGCACCTAGGCTAAAACCTTTGTGCCCTTGCGCCTTTGCGTCAAAACAAATAAGCTCACGCGAAGGCGCGAAGGGTTCTACAGATAGTTCAGCACCTTGGGATACCGCTTGCGCAAATCCCGATATGCGCCGCTGAGCGGCACCAGGATCAACAGCCCTGCGCTGAACGCAAGGCACCCCCAGATGACGGCTGGCCCCGGGGTGGGTAGCACCGCGAAGATCCGGGCAATGAAGTGATAGACCACAATGTGCGCGACGTAGAAGAAGAGGGCGACCTGTCCAATGGTCACCAGTGGTTGGAGTGGGCCGCGGGCAAGCAAGTTGGGTACGGTGAAGAGGCCCGCCAGGATGAGCGCTGCCAAGCCCAGGTTGAACGCAAAATAGGTGAGACTCGGCGGGGCTTTGCTCATAATCAAGAAGTGCGCCGGGGTTCCGCCAACCTGACCGACTGATCCGAGATCGCCATAGCCGCCGAGCAAGCGCAGCCCAAGCCAGAGCCCGAGCAGAGCGATGCCCGCAAGCAGCCATGTGCGCGGCTGGCGCATTGCTTCACGCCCTTGCAGCGCCCCAAGCGCATACCCTAGCCACATCAATGGCCCCCAGCCCAGGATTGGAAAGCCGACCGCCGGTACCGTGTCGTAGCTATAGGTGAGCCAGAACGCCTGCCAGAAACCCTGCGGGGTGTCGGCAGCGAGGGCAGGCGCCATGGCCCCGATGACCCACTGGTAGCCGAGCAAGACTGCCCCTGCAACAATGGCGAGCAGGTGCTTTGGCAGGAGACGGAGCAAACTTAACATAACCATGGCAACCGCAATCGCGGTGAGCACATGCACATAGGGTGCGTCGCCCATCCAGAAGAACCAGCAGATCGTCAGATCGAGCACCAGAATCACTGCCGCCCGGATCAGCATGTACCGACTCACCGCCCAGTTGCTCCAGCCTTTGCGCTGCCGACCTGCACTAAAGAGCGCCAGGCTGTAGCCACTCAAGAGCCAGAAGATTGGTGAGGCAAGATTCGTGACCAGCCCCAGCCCCCAGTACGCAATGCTCTGGAGGGTGACGAACTGGCCGCCATACGACTCGGCCTGTAACCCGGCCCCCACAAAGAAACTGGCGTGGTCGAGCGCCATAAAGAGCATCGCCAGCCCGCGCAAGGCATCGATGGCGAGAATGCGCGTGGTGCTGACCGCCTCTTCACGCGTCAGGACATCTGCTTTTTGAACGGTGCGTGCCTGGATCGCCATACGTCACCCTTTTCGATGAGTGGCCGAAGCATTGCCTTGGCTATGCCAAGGCAATGCTTCGGCCTTACTTAGTCAGCCGCCAGCCCTGGTATGGAGCCAGACTCGGCTGGCACGCGTCGTTCCATCGTCACTCGCCAGAGGGCCGGGGCAACGATGGCGGCGGCACCATAGCAGATCGCTCCACAGATCATCGCGACGGTAAACGAGCTTGCCATGCTGATGATGATTACCATCACTGACCCGAGTACCGAGAAGACCCCGTTGACCCCCCACGCCCACGGGGTCAACGCTGGGGCCTGAGCCCCCAGTTGGCGCAGTCCCGTCGGGAAGGGCATGCCCATCACCAGCGACAGCGGTGCAATGAGGATGACGCTCACGATGGCCCGCGTCAGGTCAGGCAGATAGAGCAGGGCGGCAAAGATCGTGGGTAGGGCGAGAATGTAGAGCCCAATCAGGCCGACAATCACGGCGAGCGCGATGCGTAGCTGCGCCGCTGTTTGCAAGATCTGTCGCCCGATCAGGCTGCCTAGGCCTGAAAAGACGAGCATGCTCGCAATCGTAATCGTGGTCGCATGAATAGGGTAGCCAATAAAGAGCGTAAAACGTTGAATGAGAATGATCTGGACAAAGATATAGCCCGCCCCCAACAGGCTAAAGTAGGTCAGCACTGGCATCGCGCCGGGCGTTCGTAGTCCGTCACGCTTGTACCGGATCAAGGGCAGCACAATAAAGAGTGCTGCCGTGATCAGGGCCATGCTAAACATCGTCAGGAGGATGAGATTGCCAATAGGGAAGCGGTTCAACCGGCCTTCATATGCGCTATTGAAGTGCAGGTTGCTCCATTTGAAATAGTTGTAGAAGAAGGGATTGTCGTCGGTGACCGGGTAGATATGGAACGTATAGGCTGCCTCATACGCGCGTGGATCGGGCGCGTAGAGGTAATCGGCAAAGGCCGTTGTCTGCCGCACAAACGGGTCGTGCAGCATGCCAAAGTTGTTGGCCTCGGCCCAGGTACGCAGTTCGGTGATGGCCTCTTGGGTAAAGGGCGACGGCGAGACGAGCAGCGTTGCATTGCCGCCCGCTTCGTTGGCGACAATGGCAATATGCGCGGCTGGCTCGGCCACGCCATTGCGCCGCAACGCTTCGGCGGCCAGCCCCGTCAAGCGTAGCATCTCGCGGGGTGGGCTATTGACATCACGGGTCCACGAAAAGACCCCGTTGGGCGTGAGTTGACCGAGGGCTTGCTCGACGGCATCCACGGTGTAGAGGTATGACTCGGCTAGTACGTAGGCACCACCCGAAAGTGCTGCCAGGTTATCAAGGCCAATGCCCTGAATGATGTCATACTTTTCGGTATTGCGCGTCAGGTAGCTCCGCCCTTCGGCAACAATCAATTCGGTACTCGGATGTTCGGCAATGCGCCCGGTGTAGTCGGCATATGGGCCTTTGAGCAACGATACGATCGTCGGGTTCAGTTCGATCGCGGTGATCTTCCGCGCATCATAGAGCCGCGCAAGCAGAATATCGAGACCGCCACCGACCCCGATCAGCAAGGCAGCTGGCTCTTCCAGGCCGATATAGTAGGGCGCACTGATGACGGCGTGATCGAGAAAGCGGAAGCGCTCGAGATCGGCATCGCTGCCGTCAAAGGCGTACATCCCTGTCATCGAAGTCCCGTCAATCGTCAGCAGTTTCAGCGGCAGATCCGGCTTGCGCTCGAGATCTTGCAGATAGACCGAGCCGACCGCGCCGACGATCATCGGTTCGCGAACGACAATTTCCGGCATGACATCAACGCGCCCTACAGGATCCCAGCGCGTGTATTCTGGCCCGGTCTCCTGCGCCTGCATTGCCCAGCCCAGTTCCTTCGAGCCGGGTACCGGCAACCGCAAGGGCGCGACGGTCGCAATGAGGGTTGTGATCACTAGGGCAACGACTAGTGCCGCCGGGGCAAGCCGTCGCCAGCGCGGGGCCGTTTCGCTCCCTAGGAATAACCCCGCCAGGGCGACAACGGCTGCCACCAGCGCAATGGTGCCAGGCCCGCTGAAGGTCTGGATCAGCACCAAAACGCCGATGGTGCTGATCCCTGCGCCAACCATATCGGCAAAGTAGAGCCGGTGCGCTTGCCCGACCCAGCGACTGAAAATTGCAGCAATCGTAAGTCCACCACTGAAAAAAGTTGCAAAAAGACAACTAAAATAAATACCGAGACCGACAATTGTCCAGGGCAACTGTCTTGCCCGCAGCGGATCAATGCCAACCAGGCTGATCGCAACAAGATTGACCAGGGTACACAGGCTAAAGATCACCGCAAGCAGACCAATGCGTCGTCCGATTGTGGCGTGATCCCACTGGCGCACGGCGAGAAACGTTCCGGCTGCGCCACCGCCAAGCATGGCGACACCAATGACTAGATAGGTGAAGTGGTGCCAGATCATCAATGAGAAGATGCGCGTAAACGTGATTTGCAAGGCCAGAACCGCGCCTGAAATAAGGGCCAGTCCGACGTAGCGCTGCCAGGCTGTAGATGAAGTACTCAACAGTGGTTCCCCCTCGGTATTTCACAGAGCTGATAGACTGTACCCTGCTTCAATGGTTGTGCGTCCATGGGGCACATAAAAACTGACATATTCGTGTCCGGCAAGGCGGCGACGATGCCACGGATGGGTCTCGCCATTGAGACGGATGCTGCTCAACTCGGCCCCGTTGTGTTGCTGGGGGAGCATCAGTTCAAGTGGGCCGGCTGGCTGGGGGGGAAGATCGAGGATCGCCTGCCAGCGGCCTGTTGCGGCTTGCCATTGCACCTGCTCGACCCTGGCCGCCATGCGTGCCTCGACAAAAGCCAGCCAGCGTTCTGCCGAAAGGGTTGCCACGCCAAGGTCGGTGGCAAAGTCAAGCGTCTCTTCAAACCATTGGCCCACATTCGCCGCCTTCTCACCACCAAGCAGGAAGGGGTCAATATGGCACTGTACCCCCAGGGCCGACGGGTACCGCCCGACACTCTCGGCGATCTGGTGCCGACTGAGGCTTGCGGCCATTGACCCATCAAGGCCCTGGTCGTAGCCAGTATCGAAGACATTCATCATGTGCTCGTCAACCAGGTGGGTGGCCTGTTGAAAGACATTGAGCAGCGTGCCATCCTGGTCAATAAAACGCATCGGCAGCCCGGTGCCGCCGAGGTAGCCTGAACGCCACGCGCCATCAGCGGTGCGGACGGTGCTCCCAATGTGGTAATGGTCGAGGTTCATGCGCAGCCCATACTGCGCCTGAACACGGGCATTCTCGACCCACCCGTGCCAGAGGATGCGATGGGTACGTACCGTCGGCGGGACTGGTCCATAGCCAAATTTCAGAAACTCATTCCAATAGGCGTTGTAGCCGTAGGCAAGGCCTTCTTCGACATACGGATGCATGCCAAATTCATGGCCCCGTTCGCGCCACGCCGCCAGGTGCCCTGGTGTGGGCAGAGGCTGATCGCGCTCGAGCAGCACCCCCATCACCGGCACATCGGCAGCCCACCACCGGGCCTTGCGGGTCATCCGTCCGAGCGTACTCGCCGGCGGGGGGGTGTAATAGACCGACATCGTGCCGCCCCGTTGCTCAACGCGGGCGAGCACTTCCTCGACATAATTGGCCGTACTGCCGTGGGCATCGCCTGTCGTCACCAGCACGCTCGGCGTTCCACCAGGAAAATACCAGAGCCTCGGCAGCGGCACGGTCGCACGGCTGAGTTCCAGCAGCATATTCGCGAGCAACCGCTGTTGTTCGTCAGCCTGCGGCACATGGATGCGCTCAACATCAATCCAATCCACAAACATATCAACGGCACGCACCCCTGGAATGTTATCCCGGTCGGTATCGGCCTCTTCGGGATTGCCCTGCCGTTGCAAGGCAATGCTGTGCGCCAGATCAAAGGCCCAGAGTGCCGCCCGGCCAGATCCAACATAATGCAGTGTGATCAGCGGTGCGCCTGTCTGACTACGGGCCAACTCTTGTGCCCCGGCCAGTTCGAGGCGATCGCTCGGGCTGTGGTACTGCAAGCGCCCAGTTTCAATCCCGGCGACGGCTGGTGCCCCGGGCACAACTTGGAGCGAGCCACGTGCTTCGACTGCGCCAAGGTGACGCACGCCAAAGACCTCGTCAAGCCGTGGATCAGGGCGCAAGGCCAGGAGCATGCCACCCTCAACGACATAGCGTCGCAGCAGCGCCGCTTCGTCAGTCGTGACCGGCCCGGCGCTCAAGACGACGAGCGCATATTGTTGCAATGCTGTGAGCGTAAGCTTTGTCACCTCAGCCTCTTGAAACGCAAACAATCCCTCGGCTCGTAGGATCTCGGCCAGATACCCAGCAAACGACGGCACGGCACGCGCGTTGCTAACCACCAACAGCGGGGCCGTCGCAGGCGCAGGCAGGGTGGTGGCCCCTGCGACAACGCCGTGTTCAGGCCCAAAGGGTGGCGGGGCCTGACGCGCCTCAAGCCCATAACCAATCCCGGCAGTACTCAGCCCAACGGCACCAGCGGCAAGCGTGCCAAGAAACTGGCGGCGTGTCAGAAGGGTGCGTTGCTTCACCTTAGCGGGCCTCAACATCGCCTGGTGGAGGCGTGACAATGACCCGATCATCATTGGCACGGGGTGGCTCAGCTTGAGTCTGCTCAATCTGGGCGTCAACCTGCCCGTCTTCCAACATTGGCGCGTTCTTGACCAAGGGCAGCCACGGGTACTGGGTCTGGGCCGGGTGGGCCAGCACCTCTTCGGTGAGCATCACGGCCCCGAGCAGCGTGGTCTGCCGCTTGCGCGTCAGGCGTGCTTTGCTCTCGGTAATGGCGCCACGATTGTCATAAGCAGGATTGAGGGTGAGTACCACCCCATCAACCAGCGGGGCAAGCAGGGCGGCATCAACGCTCGGCAAGGTTGATGGCCCATCAAAGATGACAATATCAGCGACTCGCTTCAAATGCTCGACCAGTTCGCTCCACGGCAGTGATGGTGTCAGGGCGACCCCATCTGGCCCCACATTGTGTGCCAGCAAGAGCACATTCTTGAGCATGGTTGGGTACATCCGCGACCAGATTTCGGGTTTGCCGTTGGTGTAGAGCGTGCCATTCGCTTCGGGATGATCACCAACGAGCATCCGGGTCAGGATGGGTTGTTCCATATCGGCATCAACGAGCAGGACACTATAGCCCGAGCGGGTAAAGAGTTGGGCCAGATCGATACTGAAGGCGCTTCGTGCGTCCGACGGAGTCGGGCTGGTGATCATCAAGCTACTGCTGCCCTGTTCCATCGCCGCGAGCACGATGTTGGTATGCGCTTCACGCATCGCGAGTTCACGTTGCCCGGCGCTGCCAGGCTTGAGCGTGATCAATGGGCGACGCCCTGGCACCAGACCAAGCGACGGCATCCCAAAGCGTGAACGTAGGTCACTCTTGCTGCGCCAGCGATCATCGAGCATATCGAGCAGCAAGGCCGCCAGAGCAGCCAGGATGAAACCACCCATACCAGCCATCGCGACTGTAAGCATGCGTTTATCGGGCAGCGGCTGGGTCGGTACACGCGCTTCTTCAAGCACCCTAAGCGTATTGGCGATACTCCCTTTTTCGATGAGGATCAGTTGATTGTAGGTATCCTGGGTACTCTCGCGGGTACGCTCCAACTCGTCGATACGATTACGCAACTCACGCAGATCAGCGGCCCCCGACGTGCGTGCCTGCATTGCCCGGGTCTCGTCGAGGGTCTCATCAATGCGTCCGAGATTCGCCTGCACCTGGGTGAGTTGTTCCTGGATCAACAGGCGCTGTGACGCCACTTTTTCGGGCGAGTTGGGACTGTACGCAATCAACTCATTTGCAACAGCCGTCGCCAGCGCTGCCGCCCGTTCCGGGCTGGTGTCGGTAATTGTAATGTTGAGCAAGCTTGCCCGATTATTCACCGAGGTCGTGAGCATATAGTTTGCGATGACCTGCCATTCAAAGGCGAGCCCCAGCTTTTCAGTGACCGGGCCGAGGATCGGTTCACGGCGGGCCATTTCGCTATAAAACATGGCCAGCGCGTTGCTCAACCCGATCAACTGGGCATCAGGCGTTGCCGAGGTCAGCGAGTCACCAATCATCAAGGTGGTCTGGGCGACATAATATTTCGGCTGGCGCGAGGCCATGACAAAGGCTACGCCCGCGGCAAGGACGGTCCCCAGCACGAGAACCCACCACCAGCGCAAAAGAACGCGTAGATATGTCCATAGATCATCGAACGTCAGCATTAAAATACGCCTTTTCTTTTTAAGAGGAGCCTGCTCCTAACCCCCAATGCGCTACCGTGATGAGGGGCGCAGCCCCTCATCACGGTAGCGCAACGGCCTCACCTTCACGTAGACCAGCACGTATTTCGATTCGTTCGTCGCTCACCGCACCGACCACAACATCAATGCGTTCTTCTGTCCCCGCGCCTACGCGGAGCACATAATCAGTTGCATCGCGGCGCAGCGCCTCGGGTGGCAACCAGAGCACATCCTGCTGCTCGCCGAAATCAAAAGTCACACTGGCGAGATCATCATTGCCAAGGTTGAGCTCGGGCGCGTTGTAGCTCACCGCTACCATTGAACCACCGCCAGCCATCGTCCCGGCTGAGGTCATCCGTACGGTGCCAGCAACCTGGCGTTCGGGATAGCGAGTAAACCTGATTTGCACGGGCATCCCCGAGGTGATCCGGTTCAGCGTGGCTTGATCAAGACTGCTGAGCGTCACTTCAAAGCCCGAGTTATCCATCAACCGGATGACCGGAATTTCAGCTTGTACCGGGAAACTTGCCATCGCTTCAACGGCCGTAATCGTGCCATCGAAAGGTGCATAGATGCGGCGGGTCTCAATGGCATTCTCAATCTCTTTCACCGCGAGTTGCGACGACGATAGCGCGACCACCAGGCGCGGGTCGGGGCGGGCATTCTGGCGTGCCGCATCAAGCTGAACGCCTGCCAGCCGGACGGCGCGCTCGGCCTCGGCTACTTGAAATGGATCAGGCCCGGCCACCAGTTGGTTCAGGGTGGCACGGGCGAGATCGACATCAGCCTGGGCCGACTGGAGCGCCGCAATTTCGTTGCCAAAGGCCGTGTCATAGTTGATTTGCGCCACCGCAACGGCACTCTCGGCGGCCCGCACACTTGCTTCGAGCTCACGCAGATCGGCCCCCGCAACGGTCGCGGGATTTTGTTCACTCTGGGCTACCAGTTCGGCATAGCGAACTTGCAGGCGCTCAAGCTCGGCCTTCGCATCGCTGAGTTCCCGCTCGGCGCGCGTCTTCTCGGCTGAGGCATCGTTGCGCGTGCGGGCGAGCGCCGCTTCGGCGCGTTCGACGCGCGCCCGGGCTTCACTTACCGCCTGGGCACTGGGTGGGGTTTGCAGTTCGCTCAGCGCAGCGCGGGCTTCTTCAAGCGCAAGTTCGGCCCGGCGCACTTCGATGCTCCCACCTTCATTGGCCCGGCTAATCGCCACGGCATCCTGCTCGGCCACGATCTGCGCCTGCCGCAACTGCTCTTGCAACGTGCCAAGGTCAAGCTCGGCGAGCAAAGTTCCTGCCGTGATACTCATCCCAGGATCGACATAAAGCCGACGAATCACCCCGCTTTGCCGAAACGCCAGTTCACGTTCCAGCACAGGGCTCACTTGCCCATTCAGTACGCGGATATCGCGGACGTTGCCGCGTTGCACGGCAACGGTACGTCCTTCATCCGTTGTCGTGACCACCGCTGTCGGTACAGGCGTGGTTGCCGTGATGTCAGTTGGCACAACGGTCGGCATGGTAAAAGGTTCCGGGGTAGGTGCGCCTACGATCTGTCCAATGCTACAGCCAGCCAGCGCTAGCCCCAGCAAGGGGATGCTCAACCCGCGGATCAGTTTCTGGCAAAACTCGTTCATCGCTCCACTCCGTCGAAGGTGTCAGGCCCTCGTTTTCAGGCACTTGACTATGTTTAGAGGCTTGGCTCGGTCTGGTTACGCCCAACCAGTGTAGGTACGTGCGCGTCGGTAGGACTCTGGAGCTGCGCTTGCTCGGCAATGATCCACCGGGCGGCAGCGAGGAGGTCGTCAACAACAAGATCCGGAAGGCAACGAGTATCCGGCTTCTCTGCAAGATCGACTGCCCCTCGTCCCGTTCGTACCATGATTGTTCGACATCCACAGGCTCGTGCCGCCGCGATATCGGTCAGCGCATCACCAATCATGATGGTCGTCTGCGGATCGATCTGATGGGCCTGAATCAGGCTCATGAGCATGCCAGGGGCCGGTTTGCGACAGGCGCACTCTTCGTCGGGACGGTGGGGGCAATAGCGAAGATCTTCTACTATGATGCCACATTTTTGCATGATCTGCCGCATACGTTGGTGAATCATCTCGACGGTTGCTGCGGTCACGATGCCACGATTGATGATGGCCTGGTTGGTCACCACAAAGAGCGTATACCCTGCGCGATTGAGCAAGTGCATCGCTTCAAGTGAACCTGGGAGAAACTGAAACTCGTCCCATGTCTTCACATGATCCGAACGGTTTTCGTTGATTACTCCATCCCGATCAAGGAAAATGGCACGCATCGCACTCCTCGCTAGGCTCATCGGCCTACTCAGGATAGTCGCCGCCTATAAAATGTGGCTAAATATCGTCTAAACACGGCTGACAATCTTGTCACAAGCGTGGGCAGAAGCTGTGCGCCCGCGTTTATCCTGATACAGTAGACTTGTATAGTGCGACGTTCGTTGTGGCCGGTGGCGTAAGCATGACAAAAGGAGCCGAATGATTATCTCGCGAACACCCTTGCGGATCAGTTTTGCCGGTGGTGGCAGTGACCTGGCGGCTTTTTATCGCCACGAGCCCGGGGCGGTGGTGAGCGTCAGTATCGACAAGTATATCTATATCAATGCGAATGCCAAGTTTGATCACCAGATCCGTGCTAGTTATTCCGTCACCGAAATTGTCAATTCGGTCGAAGAACTCCAACATGAGTTGATCCGTGAGGCTCTTAAGTTGACCGGTCGCGATCAGAGCATCGAGATAACCTCCATTTCCGATATCCCCTCGCAGGGCACGGGACTTGGCTCTTCCAGCACTTATACCGTTGGTCTGTTGAATGCCTTGCACGCCTTCTGCGGTCGTTTTGCGAGCGCCGAGCGTCTGGCGCGTGAAGCGTGTTATATTGAGATCGAACGTTGCGGTGCGCCTATCGGCAAGCAAGATCAGTATATTGCAGCCTATGGCGGTTTGCAATTTATTCAGTTCAATCCCGACGAGACGGTTTTTGTTGACCCTGTCATTTGTTCTGCAACAACCCGTGCGACGTTGCAAAACCGTCTGCTCATGCTCTATACTGGTCAGACCCGCCAGACGGCGACGGTGTTGACCGAGCAGCGCTCGAAGACCGAGCAGGATGCCCGCCAGCGCGAGAACCTTCGTCGCCTCGTCCGCCTGGCCCACGATCTGCGGGCGGTGCTGGTCGCAAATGATGTTGATGCCTTCGGTGAGATTCTGCACGAGGGCTGGATGCTGAAACGCCAACTGGCTTCGGGTATCTCGAATGACCGTATTGATGCCTGGTATGAACGTGGACGCGCTGCCGGGGCAATGGGAGGCAAGATCCTTGGCGCTGGCGGCGGTGGCTTTTTGCTCCTCTATGCCCCCGTTGAACGCCACGCGGCGATCCTTGCCGCCTTGCCCGAGTTACGGTGCGTGCCCATCCGTTTTGAACCACAGGGAAGCAAGATTATTTATGTGGAGGAGGAGTTGTAGCCGCAATGCATGCTGGTTGTGACGAAGCATGCCAGTTACGCTGGCATGCTTCGTCACAACCAGCATGTGGAGGAGGGAGCTTATGTTTCGTTCCCGGATCAGGGTGCTGTTGCTCATAGGCTGTTGTCTGAGTTTTAGTGCTGTGCTCGTCTTCGCGCAAGTCATTCCTTCCCACTTCCTCTTTTTACCCATTGTTGCTCAACCCGGCCCTTCACCCACAACCGTTGTCCCATCAAGAACCGCAACGTCAACGCCCGCTGCTACTGCGACGCCAACGCCTACCCGTGACCCGACAATGACGGTCACGGCGACTGGTACAGCAACGTCGACCGCAACGCCGACTACAACGAGCACGGCAACGTCGACGGCAACAAGCACGGCCACAAGTACCGCGACGGCCACAGCTACAAGCACGGCCACGCCCACCGCAACGAGCACAACGGTGCCGACCCCGCAACCTCGCTCGGCCTATCGCGTTCACGCGCCCTACCACGCCGTTCAGGATCTCAGTACCAAGTTTGGCGAAATGGCGCTCTTCTGGTTTGGGCAGGTGACGCCGTCGCAGAACTATACTGATGTGCGCATTAGCTCGAATGACCAGGAACTCTATGTCTATCTGGCGATCTTTGACCGCCGCCTTTGGTATAATCTCAATCCTTCCGTCGCCACATTGACTGATTGGGACGCGGCGACGCTCTATCTCGATCCTGGTACCGGCACTGGCTTGAGTGCCAATAGCTATCGGTTTACCGCGCAACTAAGCAATGGCGGCGGGGCGGCTTTTCAAGCCTCGGCCCGTGGCACTACAGGAGCCTGGGCTGCCGCTCCGGTCGCCTTCACGACCCTCCCTGGCTGGCGTGGTCAGGCGCTCAATGACAATAGCGATGACCGCGGCTGGGCGATGACCTTCCGCATTCCCTTTAGCAGCCTTGGTCTTGCCGGGCCACCTGCGCCTGGTACGGCCTGGCGGATGGCCGTTGAAGTGCATGATCGTGATGATCAAGCCGGTACGCCCATCCCTGTGCAGGTGTGGCCTCCGGCAGGCGTGACGACCAACCCGACCAGCTGGGGCGACCTTGTTTTTGGTGCACCAGGCTACACGTCCCCGCCGACAACGAACCAGACGACCTATACCCTTCGTCAGGGGCCGGGCCTGGTGGTGCAGGATGCCAGTGTTGGTGGCGGCACGACCTGTGGCGACGGCCTCGATTTCTGGACCGAGTGGGGCCAGGCGACTGATCCGCCCGAAAGCAGCCAGTTCAATGTTCAGAACCAGTCCGATATTGCCGACTGGCCCTGTTTTGCGAAATACTATGCGATCTTCCCGCTTGCCTCATTGCCGCCAGGCCAGGTTGTCGTTTCAGCCCAGTTGATCCTGCATCAATTTGGCAATTCGCAGCCCGAGGATGCCGAACCCTCGTTGATCCAGGCCTTTGTTGTCGGCGAAAATTGGCAAGCAGGGGCGTTGACCTGGAACAATGCGCCCCTGGCGCGTGAAAACATCGGCTCTGGCTGGGTTGATCCATTGCCCACTTTCCCAGGGTGGCCTGGCGTGTCACGCACGCTCGATGTGAGCGCAGGGGTGGCGCGGGCCTATGCGGAAGGTAGCCCCCTGCGCCTGGCGCTCTATTCGGCTGACAGCGCCTATCACAGCGGCAAATATTTTGTCTCAAGCAAAACCGGCGACTGGAATGCCGTCGCACGTCCGACGCTCATCATTACTCTGGGCACGCCAGTTGCTCCGTAAGCAACGCCGAAGGCAGCGCGAAGATAAAGCTTCCGGGAAGCTTGCGTGGTGGTGGCAGCATGCTCATCGGTGGTTCGGCACGTCGGTGCGCCATGACATCTTCGCGCAGAGCTTCCCGGAAGCTGTCGAAGATAGGATCGTAATTGCGTGGTAATGCAAACGATTTATACTGGGGAGGAGTTACAGTCGAAACATTTGTACGTACGACAGTAGTATTATCCACCATCACTTATGCGCTCGCTGCTGAACAATTACAACCCATACCTCTTCCTGGCGCTGGCGATTGCGTTTGCTTATCATGGTGCGCTGCTGCTCAGCGGCACGTACACCCATACGTACGACGCATTTGTCCATATCTTCTTTGCCGATCACTACGCTCGCGCCTGGTTTGACCATTGGGAACCGCGCTGGTATACGGGCTTCCCGATGACCAGCTACCCGCCCGGCTCGCAACAGTCGATTGCTCTGCTCTCGTCCTTTGTGGGCCTCAAGACCGGCTTTGTGATCGTGGCCCTCTTCGCGGTGCTGAATGTCACCCTTGGCATCTACCGCTTCTCGAGGATCTGGGTGAGCGAGGAGGCAGCCGGCTATGCCGCGCTAATCCTCGTCTTCGCCTCTTGCATTGCCGAGACGGTTCATGTCTTCGGTCAATTGCCAACGATGTTCTCGCTTGGCTTTCTGCTGAACGCCTTGCCGTTTGTGCAGCGCTGGCTCGACGAGGGCAAGATCCGCTGGCTGCTCACCGCCTGGCTGCTCAACGCAGCCACGACGGCGGGGCACCATGTGACCACGCTTTTTGGTGCCGTCTTTTTTGTGGCCCCGGTGATCGGGCTCTCGCTCGTGACAGCCTTTCGGACGCCGCTGCCCGACGAACCGCTAGCGCACCCAGGGCGGGTCACGTGGGCCAACCTGCGCCCCCTGGTTGTGCGTCGCGTGCGCCGCGTGCTGCCTGCCACCATGCGCGCTGCGGTCTATGGCCCGGGTCTGATCATCGCGCTTGTGTTCGTGGTGTTGCCCTATTGGCTCTGGAGCAGGGCCGACCCGATTACGCAGGTCTCGATTCCGCACGCCTCGCGTGACTCGTTCATCGTCAACACGAGTGCCGGCTTGGTCTTCTGGCTCATCCCGTATGGTCTCTCGCTTATAGCCTTGCCCTACGTCTTCTATAAGGGCATGACCACCCGCGCCTGGCCGATGACGCTCTCGCTCGCAGCTCTGGTCTTCCTTGGCACGGGTGGCACGACGCCTTTCCCGCGGATGTTGCTGGGCGGCGCGTTTGACGTGCTGACCCTCGACCGCTTCACCTTCTGGGCGACGATTACGATGATGCCCCTGCTCGGTGAGTTTGTGGTTAGCCTGCGCCACCGGGGGTTGGCAAGGTATCTGCGTGAGCAGTTCGGCACGATTACATGGCGCTTGCTCCAGGTGAGCCTGATCATCACCTATCTCAGCCTTTCGGCCTTTGTCGCCAACCTGACCCAGTTCCGGCGCTTCCAGCCCGATCCGATCGACTTTCAGCCTATTGTGACCTTCCTGGAAAAAGATGAGCACTGGCGCTGGCGCTATCTGACGCTGGGCTTCGGCGACCAGATGGCGTGGCTCTCGGCTCAAACGACGGCCAGTACGGTTGACGGCAACTATCACTCGGCCCGTCGCCTCCCCGAGTTGACCACCACCCCGGTCGAGCGACTGGAGGGCTCCAAGTACAGCGGGGTTCCCGGGATTGGCTCGCTCCAGCAGTTCCTGGCCGTGCCCGACAAGTACAACCTGAAGTTTGTCTTCTCGAATGACCAGTTTTACGACCCCCTGCTCTTTTTCTCAGGGTGGCATCGGCTCCAGCGCCTCGAGAATGGGATCATGGTCTGGGAGCGTGAGGATATCCCGCCGCTGCCCGAGGTGCTGCCCCGCAAGGAGATTCCGCTCTACCAGCGGGCAATGTGGGGGATCATCCCGCTGACTGCGATCATTGCGGCGCTCATTGCGTTCTCCTCGCCTATCTGGCTCCCTTATTTGCGCTGGCTGCTCAACCTGAACGAGGAAGGGGGCCTGCACACGCCCCTCCATCTACGCAGCAGGCTCTGGGGCACCATCACCTGGCCGTTCCGCCGTCTTCTGCTGCCTCTGCTGGGTGCGGTCTGGTCGCGGGTCGATCTCATCGGGCGGGCGCAGCGCATCTGGGCGTGGCTCGACGGGTACCTGCGCAGCTGGTCGGCGCTCCCCGCCACCGACGACTCGCCGGCGGTACCGTGGCAGGTGTGGCTTGACTGGGGCCAGCGCTTGCCGCACTTGCGGCCAGCCACGCCAACCGCGCATCATGTGCGCCTCGCCCTGCTGATGCTTATCGCCGTCACGAGTGTCGCCACCGCTGGGACGATCTACGTGCGCCAGGCCCGCACCCCGGTCGCCGTGGTTGAGCACTACTACGACGACCTGGACTTTCGCCGCTTTAGCAGCGCCTACGCACGCCTTGACCCGTTGACGCGGCCCGCCTACGATCAGTACCTGCTTGATCTCTCGGTTACAGGCGGCATGGTCGCCTCGTACGGCAAGCTCAACAGCGTCTATGTGCAGGTCGTCGCCGCTGATCCCGAGCGGGTGAGTGTGATCGCCGAGACCGACTGGGTCACCTCGCTCACAACCTACCCGACCCGTCAGCACCTCACCCTGGTTCTCCGTGACGGTCGCTGGTATATTCTGCTGGATCCCGTGGATACGACGGTGCCGCCAGAACCCTTCTTCCGGCGCGGCGAGATAGGCTGGGTTGCCACCAGTCGCCGCCGGATCGTGGATAAGCCGACGGCTTTCGCTGACATCCTCGACCGCCCCGAGATCCAGATCCTCTCGGCTCGCCTCGTCCGCTACGAGGGGCGCTATATGGTTGTCGGTGAGTTGATTAACAGCGACTCGGATCCCGCCGACGTGACGGTGACTGCGCTGCTACGTGACCCCGATGGCGTTGAGTTGACGCGCTACAACGCCCAGCAAGTGATGATGCACAAGCTCTTCCCCAAGGAGATGACGCCCTTCCGCGTTGACTTCGAGGGCGTCGCTGGGGCCGTGCTTAGCGATACCGTGGATTTGCAAACGTTCAAGCCTGACGCCTTCACGCCTCCCTTGCTCACCAGACCGCTCGGGTCGTTCGCCGTCTTCGCCAAGGCCGTTGTTACTCGCCACGACCTGAGCCGCAACCTGAGCGTGCAGAACCTGGCGATCGTGCAGACGGACGATGGGAGCTACCACCTCCGCGGGCAACTCTTCAACACCGGGACGGTCGAGGCGACGATTCCTCATGTGTTGCTGACCTATTACGATGACCAGAACCAGGTAGCCTGGGTTGATCACGTCTATATCCGTGACACGGTGCGCCCTCAGCGCGCCCAGCCGATCGATATTGTGCTGGCGGGTTATGGTGACGTCGAGGTCATAAGCGAGCAGAGCGGCCTCTTTGGGACAAACCTTGTGCCCGAGGTCAGCCTTGACACGCCCTGGCGCGAACGCCTCCCGCTCCCTGAGGCGACAGGCTTCGCCTCGTTGCGGGTGAGCGTCCATGCGTTCGAAGGGGGCGGTCTGTGAGCAGGCAAAAGGCAAACGATACAAGGCAAACCAGGGTGCCTACGATGGTGCGCGGCCTTGTGAGGACGATCCTCCTCTTCGTCATGCTGGTGTTGCTAACAGGTTGCACCGGGCGGGCGTCCGACGCTGAGCCACAACTGGCAGGTGCCCTGACGGTTCGCACTCCCGCTATCTTGCCGGCTGGCAAGCCTCTGACCGTTGTGGCCGAGCGGCTCGATGCGCCTGATGGTCTAGAGGCCCTGTTGCTGGCCCAGGGCAGCTATGGTCCGGTGCTCTACCGCGCTCGCTTTCAGGGCGGGCGGGCCGAGTTCCACCTGCCTGGTGAAGACACGCGGGTGGCTGGTCTGGTTGCACTCACGGCGCGTGCTGGTGCCGCCGAGGGCCACGCCGATCTGACGATCACCCCAGGTGAGGTCGTCGCCCCCCTGACCGCCCTGGTAGGCCCACGCACGATCATCGCCGACGGGGCGCACTGGGGTACCGCCGCCGTCATCCCCTTTGACAGTCATGGCAACCCTGTGGCCGCCGGTACACCGGTCGAGTTTTACCTTGTGCGGCCCAACGCCCGTACCGAGACTATCAGCACAACCGTCCAGCACCTCGTGGGGTGGGAACGGGTCTGGAGTGCCACCGTTGCGGGACGCACTACCGTCATCGTGCGTGTCGGCCAGGCGCACGGTCATGAGGCAAGCCTGACGGAGACGCCTGGGTGGCCGGTGCGGTTCGCGTTGAGCGCACCCCCCAGGGGCTTGCCCGCCGACGGTCGCCAACTCGTGGCGCTGCGTACCTCACCCATTGTCGATCGCTATGGCAACCAGATGCTTGATGGAACCCTGGTGACCTTTGTCGTCGAGGCACCCGATAGCACCCTCCGGCTCATTCCGGCCTATACGATCAACGGAGTAGCCGAGGCCTACCTCCAGTCGCCGGCCACGCCCGGAAGACTCACGGCCTACGCGACCCTCTACGGCGTCAAGAGCCTGCCGTTGCGGCTTGACTTCAAACCGGGCCTTGCCGTCGGCACCATCGCTGTGCGCGCCAGCGTCGATCAGAAGACCGGCATCGTCACGCTGGAAGCCGGACCACTCCTGGGTAATCTCGGCCAACTGGTTCCCGAAGGAACGGAGGTACGCTTCACTCTGGCGGGACCTGAGGGATGGACGCAGACCTTCACCGCAGCGACTGAGGACGGATGGGCTCGCCTCGAGTTGTGGCTGGCCGACCTTGTGCCCGGTTCATATCAGGTTGAGGTTACTGTCGGCGCGAACGTGGGGGAAACGCAGTTTACAGCACCGTAGGTAGGCTATGCGCAAGACTCATCTCAAGTTGATCATCTGGATCCTGCTCGCTATCCTGGCGACGGCAGGTTTCTGGGCTTCGGTGAGCGGCATCGCCAATCTGCTGGCCTATTTCCAGCGCGGGGCCGAGCCGGCCAGCGCACTCAACATCGTACCGAATGTGCCGCCCGACCTTCACGTCGCCCTGAGTTGGGACGCCGATGGTGACGACATTGGCCGCCCGATCGAGGCCTTCACGCGCAGCCAGGTCGAGGCGACCTACCTCCGGGCCTGGCTCCAGTGGAACCTCTCCTATATGAAAGGTGAGCCTCACGGGCTCACGACCTACTTCACGGGACCAGCGCGAAGCGAGATCAGCGCCGCAGTGCGTCGCGCCACCGCCGATGGGCTACGCATCGCGCAGACCAACACGGCCCACCGCCTCCAGTTGCACTTCTACAGCGCCGACGGCACGGTCGTCGCCTTCACTGACCACGATGTCCCAATTGCCCAGGTGATCCGCGCGCAATCCGGCACCATCCTGAGTGTTGGCGCGACTCGGGCCGACTACGACGTTGTCATGTTGCTCGAGGATGGTGAGTGGCGTATTCGCCATCTGGTGCGCCGCGCCGCCACTCCGCCGCCTGCGCTTCAGGTACCGCCGTGCCCCACCTGTGTCACCGCCAGCGGAACGGGTCTGGAGCTCGAGGGCGTGCCATTCCATGTCATGGGGATCAACTACTATCCTCAGGCCACTCCGTGGGATACGTTCTGGCCGCAATACAGCCCCGCCGTGATTGACCGCGACCTGAGCCGGATCAAGGGGTTGGGCCTGAACACGATCCGCATCTTCATCCCATACGAACAGTTCGGTGGCCCGCGGGTGGATCTCGTGATGCTCGACCGGCTCGGCGATCTGCTCGACCGTGCGCAGGCTCAGGATCTGAAGGTGATTGTCACCCTCTTCGACTTCCGCGCCGACTATGGCTTGCTCCAATGGGCCTCTGCTGACCGGCACCTTGAGGCGATCCTGCCTCGCTTTGCTACCCACCCTGCCATCTTGATGTGGGATCTCAAGAACGAGCCTGACCTGGACGACAAGGTTTCGGGTGCCCCCATTGTGGATGCGTGGCTGGCCCACACCGTCACGCTCGTACGGCGTCTGGCCCCGCATCACCTCGTGACAATCGGCTGGTCGAGTCCGATGGCCGCACGGCGCCTGGCCGACCAAGTCGACATCGTGCAGTTCCACTACTATGCGCCGGTCGTAGAATTTGCCCCCGCCTATGCCGCATTGCGCACCGAGGTTCCTGACCGGCCTGTGCTCCTCGGCGAGTTCGGCTTGCCGACCTGGAACAGCGTTTTCCCGCACGGCCACACCGAGGCCGAGCAGGCCGTCTACTACGCCGACCTGCTCACGGCAATGCGTGAGGTAGATGCCGTCGGCACTCTGGCCTGGACGCTGTACGATTTTACCCACGTACCCGCCACTGTCGCCGGGAGGTGGCCCTGGCAGACTGGCCCGCAGGCCCATATGGGCGTCATCAGGGCCGATGGGCGCGAGAAGCCTGCCGCAGCGCTGCTCGCACCGGGGGCCGTGCTTGATGTCCCGCCTGTGCCGGGATGGGCCCGCTGGCTGAAGCCCTTCTGGTTGCTGGTGGCAGGCGGCATTATCGCCGTCACAGCGGGGGGAGTGTGGTTGACCCGTCTTCACGCAAAGGCGCAAAGGCGCTAAGGTTTGATCCATACGCAGCTTTGCGTCATTTGTAAAAGTGGTTGTGTGCTTGCTCGCGGCTACGCCGCGAGCAAGCACACAACCACTTTTACGAACCCGTGTTGGCCCTGCTCAGGGTTGTCTGATCAGTGGCAAGTAGATCGATTCGGGGCCGCCCCACAAGCGTAACACCCCACCCATATCAGCGCTCACGACCTCCAAGGCAGGATCGGCATCAACGTTTGCGAGCGCCGGCGCACCCTTCACCGCAAACGTCATTGCTCGCGGCCAACCCGCCACGGCCTGACCATCTCGATGCCAGGCGTAGACGTGCGCGTCGTCACTTCCGACGAGTACCTCGGCAATGCCATCGCCGTCAATGTCGCCAACCGCAGGCGTACCGAAAATATCAGCGCCTGTCGCCTGCGGCCAACCTGCCAGCCGCGATCCATCGTGATGCCAGATCCAGAGCTTATCATCATCGCTGCCAACGACAAGTTCGAGATCACCATCACCATCCACATCGGCTGCAACTACCGAAGAGCGCACCGTCCAGCCCGTCGAGCGCCGCCAGAGTCGTGTCCCATCGGCACCGAGCAGATAGACGTAGCCGTCGCCAGAGCCGATCGCCACCTCGTACCCTGACCGCGTCGGATTGAAATCGGCCACCATCGGCGTCGCCAGGATCATATCATCGGTGGCAAACGTCCAGTTGAGGCTTCCATCAGCGTGAAAGGCGTACACTGTACCATTGGTCGAACCAACAACGATCTCGGGGCTACCGTCGCCATCAAGATCGTGGATGCGCGGCGAACTATTGAGGATCTGGCTTGCGTAGGCGTCGCGAACCTCGCCAATGCTCACGGGCCAGCCGGGTCGCGGGCTACCGTCGGCATTGAAGGCATAGAGCCGCCCATCCGAGAGTGGTACCACAACCTCGGGTTGTCCATCGCCATCGAGGTCGCCAACCGCTGGGGTTGCCAGGATCCGATAGGTTCGGTCAAGCTCGACCCCGACGCTGATCGGCCAGCCCGCGAGGGGCGTGCCGTCACGATGCCAGGCATAGAGGCGGCCATCCTCGGCACCAACAAGAACCTCGAGATTCCCATCGCCGTCCAGATCGGCCACCGCCGCTGCTGCACGCACACCGCCGCCGAGCGCCTGGGGCCAACCGGCGAGCGGTCGCAGCCTCGCATCGTATACCTCAATTCGGTTCGCCAGCAGGTTCCCAATGATGATCTCTGGCCTGCCATCACCAGTCAGGTCGGCGGTAATGGGCGCGGCAAAGTAACGCGAGTCAGGCTCAATCTCAGCGGCGTTGATTGCCGCCAGATTTGGGCGGGGGATCGCGCCAGGCCAGAGCCATGCCATATCGGCGCGGGCCAGCGCGAACCAGTCCAAGCCTGTTGTACCACCGCTCGCGATGTGTTGCACGAAGCCAGGATAGCCACGCCAGATGCCGGCAAACTCCTGCGGCCAGCGCCATTGCTCGGGGAAGCTACGCGCCAGCGGCAGATCGTAGCCGATCAGCGGTGCCGTGCGATCAAAGCGATTACTCACCGTCTGCGTATTGTCGAGCCGTCCCGGTTGCACCAGGTGAACCGTTTGGGAGGTTTCGAGGACGTGCAGGTATGGATCCCACGGCAACGGTCGCAAGCCATCGAGGGGATTCGCGGTAGGATCGCTCAGCACGACCGTCAGCGTTGCCGCGTGTCCCGCAACGACACCTTGCTGGTCGATCCGGGTATTGGTCTGTTCCATTGTCGGGGTTGGTTGCGGCAGGGCCACACGCGTGTTGGCAAAGATGATAACCATCGGGTCATCACGGTTGAAGCCCGCACGTTCGGCGCGCACTTCGGCACCTTCCGGGTCGTGTACGCGCAGGGTATACCAACCGCCGCCGGCCAGCGGCAACTGGTGGTGGAAGGCATGGTTGAGGAAGCCGGCCCCGCGTGCTAAGGCTTCGTAGTGCAATTCCACCACTGCCAGGTCGTTCGAGGGAAGCGTACCGCGCCGAATCGTTATGCGCACCAAAAAGTCATTGTAGTCCCAATCAGACCAATTAAACTTCTTGAGGTCCTCAAACGCGACGATGCTGCGTTCGGTCGTCCAGGCAAGCGGGCCGTAGACGGCTGCCGTTGCTCGATCGTCATCATCGTTGTCGGACGCAACGCGGGCACTGTTGTCAGCCGGGATAGGCTGGCCGCGAAGATCGCGCCCTGTGGCCTGGAAGCTGGCAGGGTAGCCCACGCCCGCTTCAGCGCTCTCGATAGCGGCGTCAAACGTGAGCGTGAGAATGGTGCCACCCTGAAGATCAGGCAGACTCCAGGCCAAGGGCGTACCGGAGGGATCAGCCAGCGGTGCGCCGTTGAGCCGTGCCGAGCCGGCGACAAAGCGTATGTTCGCCGGCAGACTTGGGGCCAGTGTCAACGCTTCGGCCCGCCCGCTGCCGACATTGGCAACGGTGACCAGATAACTCACCTGATCGTCGGTCTGGACTTCAGCCCGATCAGCGGCTGCGCTCACGACTAATGCCGGCACCCGCACAGTGCTCGCCACCGGGTTGCTCGTGCGCAGTCCACTGTGCGCGGTGGTGTAGCTCGCCTGGTTCGGCACGGCGTCGCCGTCACGGGCCAGGCTGGCTTCGGGCAAGCGCGCATTGATCGTCACTGTTCGCTGTTCGCCCGGTGGGATTGTGCCGAGAGCACCACTCACCACAGTACCGCTGATGGTGCCGGCACTGACGCCAGTGATCGTCAGGCCCAGATTGACCGGGTCTGTCACGACGGCTGTGTAGAGCGTCGCGTTGATCGGCGTGGCGGGAAGGGTGAGTGTATAAACCAGCGTACCACCGTAGGTCAATTCGCCATCGTCGAGCGTGACGGTTTTGCCGAGCGTTGAGCCTGGCGTCGCGAGCATCACGGTCGCTACGTTGCCTCGATAGACCCGTTCGTCCGGGATCGTATCCCCATCAATATCGCCGGGCACACCGGGTTGCGAGCTGTAGACCGGCAAGTTCGCCTGCGCAGTCAGCGTCAGATCGGCAGCAATGCCTGCGTCTGCCTGCGCCACAAGCAGGGTCGTCCAGGTGGCACCGTTCGGCAGCAGATCGAGCTCGTAGCTCAGCGCCGTTGCCCCAAGGGTATTGAGATCCGTGATCACTGGTGTCGCACCGCTCCAATTGGCCGGCAGGCTCACAACGCTCGACTGGGTGCTGACAAAGGTCAGGCCGGCGGGGAGAAGCTGTTCGAGCCTGAGATCGTAGCCGGGGCTGAAGCCCTGATTGCGTACCTGAAGTCGCAACGTTACATTCTCGTTGGCCCCGATCACCGTTCGGTCGGTTCCTGCGCTAAGCACCAGCGCGGGCTGCACCAGGGTTGCCGTTGCCTGCGCCCGCGGGCTCCGGCGGGTTGTTCTCGTCGTATCGAAGCCGTGGTAGCCGCCACCCGTGCCCTGATAGCCAGCCGCAGTGTCGTACCATCCGGCGTAGGCGCTGGTCGTGCCATTGCTGCGAATGGCGTTGTTGGTGTAGTACTGCGTGGTGGGGCTGCCGGGCCTATAGCCGTTGAACAGCGTCTGGAAGCTGATCGTGAAGGTTGCAGCACTGCTCCCCATCGTATTGTCGATCGTATTCAAGAACCAGCGTACCTCGCGCTGACCATCGGCGAGCGGATTTTGCGGGTGACGGCTCGGTTCATTGTCGAGGGTCGCGCCCTGGATCGCGGTGGTGCGCAGGTAGGTGAAGCCCTGGGGCAGGCTATTGGCCTGGATGCTCGGCCAGTAGGCTACGACGCCCGCCGGTACGTTGCCAGTGATCGTCCAGGTAGCCGTATCGCCCGGACGCAGCGGGTTGGGTGTGACGCCCATGCTCAGCGTAACGCCGCGCAGGTACACCGTCTCGTCGTCGGTATTGAGATCCTCGGGATTCGTCGTCGCCTCCCATTGGTGTCCAGCGCCATCGGCGCGACTGTTATAGCTAATACTGGCCTGGTTCGTCATCTGGGCCCCGGCAGCCAGGCCGCCGGGAACCGTCGCAGCATAACGGAACGTCTGCGTCGCGCCGGGTGCTAGACTCGCCACCGTCGCCCAGGTGAGCACGCCGCCCTGCCCGGCGGCAGGGTTGCCACTCGTCGTGACGTAACTGCTTGGGCTCGGACTGGCGCTTCCGCCACTGGCGGCAACCAGCAGATCCGCCGGCACCTGGTCGGTAACGACAAGGTTGTAGGCATTGACCGGGCCGTTGTTGATGACCGTGATTGTATAGTTCACCTCGCTGCCGCCGCTAAGACCGGTGGATGGGCTGGCGCTTTTGGTGAGCATCAGTTCGGGTGCGAGGTACGCGATGGCGGTGCTGTCACGCAAGCTGTAGGCCGGGGTGCGCGTGCCCTGGCCGGTGAGTTTGCCAAAGTTGGCGACCAACCAGTCGGGCTGAAGATCGGGCATCGCCCCGAGGCGCGCCTCGATGGTTGCCTCCCAGGTGGCCCCGTGCGCTGCATTGCAGAGCCGCCATTCCAGATACTCCAGGCCACCGAGTGTGCCGATCGTCGGTGTGGATGGGGCGCTCGTACAATCTGGGCTGCTGTTGAAGCTTCCCGCGACGCTGTGACTGGCACTTCCTGGTACATAGCGCATCCCACGCGGCAAGAAATCACGGATGATGATCGCACGCGCATCAACATTGGACGCACTGGCGTAGCTCAGGCGAAAGCGCAGCGTATCACCGGTAAAGCCGCTCGCCTCGCTGCTCCAGGCCTCCAGATCCACGCGCCAGACGCTCTTGTCAAGCGAGGGCATCTGGGTTGTCACGGTTGCCCTGGCCTCGTCGGGCGAGGCGGCTCCCACCCGCGTTGGCTCACTCATATCGATCCAACTCCCGGTGAGAATGACCGCGTTGGTCAGCCGATCAGCCGAGACCACGGGCTGACCGGTGTAGGGTGCTGCCTCGTAGATGGGATCAACCTCGGCTACAAAGCTGAGCACAACCGTGGCCCCAGGACTGGTCAAGGCCGGATCGATCGCCCAGATCAGGGTTGTCTGGCCGGGGCCGGGTCTGTTCGGTTGCACTGCAAACGGCGCTTGTGAGGCACTGCTTTCCACATAGCTCATGCCATCGGGGAGCACATCGGTGAGCAGCACATCGGTGGCCTGGTAATACTCGGCAATATAGATGGTCAGATCGAAGTTGACCCGGGTGCCGATGCCGACCGTCCTGGGTGTAACCGTTTTGTTGACAGTCAGATAGTCGGCGGTGATCGTTACGGGTGCATCATCCGTCGGCGTCGTCTGGGTTCCGTCAGCATTGGTGAGGTCGCCATACACGCCCTGGGCCTCGTAGGTGAGGGCCAGCACCGTATCTTCGGGAATCGGTGCGCCCTGCATTGGGCCAGCGAAGGGGCCAGTTGCGGCAGCGCCGTCGGCACCCGTTCGGTAGGCGTAGGGCACCGCCGCGTCAAAGCTGATGCTGATCGGTGCATCATACTGAGCCGTGGTCAGCGTGCCAATGGGCCAGCGCAAGATGAGTGAACCATCCTCCTGCAGCGTGAGCATGGGTGTGACTGTGGCACCAGTCGGATTCGGGTTGATGGTGGGGTTGCCAAGATACGCTACTCCCGCTGGCAAAATCGCGGTGACACTCACCGCCGTTGTCGTACCGACCTGATTGTTGCGCAGGGTCAGGTGGTAGCGATAGGGCCAGTCGGCCCCGGCGCGTGCCCCCGGTGCAGTGACCAGTTCACCGGCCCCGCTCACCTGATGCCCGCTGCTCGACTGAGCAACCCTCGCTTCGAGATCAAGCGCCTGAGGCTGCGCCGTCAGGGAGGAGGTGGCGTTGATCCAGGCACCACTGTTATCGGGCATACTATTGAGCCTGGCGGTAACCGTATTCGTAAACGCCATGCCAATGGTCAGGCTCGCGTCGAGCCTGGCACTCACGCTCAACGCGAGCGCCTCGCCCGCCTCGAGGTCGGCCAGGTTATCCCAGATCAGCAAGGTCGTGCCGTCGGCCTGCGTTGTCACCTGGGACGGGGCCGGGTCGGCGGCGATAAAGCTGAGGCCAAGTGGGAGCGTATCAGTGATAGAGAGGTTGTAGCCACGGTCGGTCACGGGCGTTGGCGCAGGGTTGCGCAGCGTAATGGTGTAGCTCACCTGACCGCCCAGCAGCGGCTCGTCACTGATCGTCTGGGTGATCGTCAAATCTGGGGCGGAACCAATGGCCTCGAGCGTGGCGGCACGAATGGAATTGGACGGTAGCAATGCCAGCAGTGCCAGCGCCACCAGGGCAAGACGGAAGATGCGAGTGGGAGACATTGCTTTGCTCCATTTCATCACCCCTCACCTACGGCAGGTTCGGGAACGACCAGCGCCAACGACGGGCGTCTCCGCCGCAGCCAGGCGAGCCGGGGCACCTCAGCTACGGCCATTGCCAGGAGGATGCCGCTGGCGAGGGACAATCCGACGAGCGAGATCGCTCCACCGAGACGCGCACTCATCGGCTCGTAGACAAAGGTGACTTCGTGCGGCCGTCCCTCCAGGGCTGGGGCCAGGATGACCGCACGGAGTAAGCCTTCGGCGCGCAAGGTAGGCGTCGGTAGGCCGTCGACATAGGCTTGCCAGCCTGGGAAGACGGTCTCGTTGATCATCAGCAGGCCCCGCGTGTCGTTTTGCACGAGCATGCTGATGCGGTCGGGTTGGTAGGTCAGCATGCGCGTCGTCACGCTGGCCTCGGGTTGGGGTTCCAGCGCCCCTACGCCCACATCGAGGGTGAGCGGCTCCTGGCTAAGTTGCTCAAGCGCTGTGCCGGCCATGCTGCCTTTGACACCCACTAACCCATACGCCGCACCGATCTGGCCCTCTAGATTTACCGTTGCGCCGAAGTCGGCGATCGCCGCTCGCCCTGCTGCATTCAGGCTAGTGATGCCCTCGTCGTAGGTGGCGAGGGCGATGATAGTGCCGACGGGTGCTGTGTTCAGGATGGCGGCCAGCAGGTCGCTCTCTTCACTTGATTGATACGTATCGAAACCGCCCGCGTCCAGTACCGTGCCGCTCACAGGGTCGATCAGGGCGTAGACAATGCCCCGCTGTTCCGGCGTGACCGTCACGCCGTCCACGATGACGGCACTGTACTTGATCGGCCCGCCCGCCAGGACGGTGATATCCACCGGGCTGCGTATGTCTGTTGTCCCGATCACGTAGAGTTGCTCGTCGAGCGCCTCGGGCCAGAATTGGCGCAAGGTTTCGTGGAGTGCTCCACCCTCAATCGTTACGGCGGGTTCTTGGCCGACGCCTATGCCCGGACGGTTGAGCAGACCGTTCAGCGTGATCAGCGTCTCAGCAGGGCGCAGGCTGGTGCTGAAACGGGCGTAGCTCGGCTGAGTGGCGCGTTGCCACAGCGTGCCCTGGCTATTTTCCAGTACGACTGTTGCTCCCTCCTCGGGCGGTTCTGTGGTGTCGGGTAGGGTCAGGATGTAACCGACATTCAGCAGATCGCGGCGCACGGCATCGCTCAGGTATGGCCACTCGGTCTGCAGCACAAATCGCTCTTGCATATCAAGGACGTTGTAGCCAGTGGCAAACGCGGTGCGGTAGACCTGGCTGTAGTTGTCGGGGAGCACTTCGGCAGTGTTGTCGATGCGCACTCCATCGGGGAGGCCTGCGACCGCTGCGATCAACTCTTCCTGGTCGGTAATCTCCCAGGGTTCATTGAGCATCGTCGCAGCGTACTCACGCACGGTGAAGCGCGCCGTGTCGGGGTCCGCCTTGATCGTGTCGTGATATGGCGCGAAGGTCGCCACGTCGAGAAACATCGCCGTGGCAAGGGCGACCGCTAGGCTTCGTCCGCCGAGGCGCCCGGCGCTGCATGCCCACAGCACGCCTATGGTGAGCGCCAGGAGCACCAGGAAGAGCACGTAAGCGTTGGCGGTCTGCGTCAGCAGCGTGTAGGTGTCTGCCGAGGGCTCGCGGTTAAAGAGACTCTCGGCAAAGTAAAACTCCTCGCCGACCGGGCGATAATTTCCGATCAACAGGGCGTAGCCGATCGCCGCAAGCACCAGCGCCCCTGCCAGCATGAAACCCATGCTGCGTACGAGAATCCGAAGGCGCGCTCGTTCCCCCTCACGTAGTTCTTGCAGTAGACTCTCGGCCCCAAAAGCGGCCAGCACACAGAGGCTCAGGTTGGCAATGTAGAAAGCGCGGGCGGCGACTCGCACCGAGGAGAGCCCCGGTACAAAGCGGTAGGCCAGCCCTTCGACCGTTGTGAACCCACCGAGCGCCACGACCAGTGCCGCGACCGCCGCGACCGTAAAGAAACGTCGCTCAGGACGACCATGATCAGGCACAAGCCAGGCTGTCACCGCTAGCGCGAGGGTGAGGATGCCAGCGTAGATCCGGTACTCGGTAGCGCTCCAGTTGAGGAATTCGGGGACGAGCAGGGTGATCAGGTTGCGCGGCATAAGCGAGTGCTGAACCGCAAAGCTAAAGGACGGCTCGCCGCGTCGTGAGCGACTCAGGACTTCGGCGGCAGGCAGTAGGGTGATGCCAGCGATTGCTGCGGCCAATACGCCGGTGAGGATAAAGAGCGCAGGCACACGCAGCCGCTGCCAGTTCCCGGTTGCTGGCCGTCGCAGATCGCCTACCCAGCGGAAGCCAGCGTACGCCACGATGGTGATGGCGCAGTAGAGCGTCGCTTGCGGGTGGCCGGCCATCACCAGTTGGCTCAGGGGCAAGCCCGCGAGAACCGCCCAGGCGATGGCTCTGGTGGGGCGCAATGCATGCCAACTGCGGTCAAGCAAGAAGAGTACAGCAGGCAGCCAGACCACGACCGCCAGCATGCTGTAGTGGCCCCGGTGCCCGATGAAGAAGCCATTAAACTCGAAGCCAATCGCGCCAATTAGGGCTGCCGCCGGGATCACCCCGAGGCCACGCAGGTAGGCGTAGAAGAACAACCCGCCCATGGCATAGTGTGCGATCACCAGCACTTCGAAGCCGAGAAAGCTCACCTCGCTCCCGCGGAAGGCCCAGTCGAGCACCAGGTTTGGCAGATAGTAGGCTGCCACCTGCACATCGCCGAGCAGCGGCATCCCACCGAGTTGGTACGGGTTCCAGAGCGGTACCATGCCCGCCTCGAATAAGCGATGGACGAAGACCCGCGTCGGATAGCCGCCCATCAGAATGTCGCCGCCAAAGAGTACACGGTCGGCGGGGTTGGGAGCCCAGACTTGCCAGAAGACCAGCAGGGGCAGGACGATGAGCAGTAGTGTGGCCAGCAGGTCTGGCAACAGCCGTCGGAGAAGTTTGAGCTTCACGTTGTTACTCCTCCTTGGCCACAAACGCTACATCGTCAAAGGCGACACTGCTATTGCTTGCCAATAAGCCCACGTACCCACTGGTGTAGGTGAGCTCGGCATTTCTCACTATAATTTCATTATCGAGAATAATAGTTAATTTGTCATCGTCAACGCTGATCGAGAGAATGTGCCACGCATCATCGCCCCCATCAGGTACCTCGGCGCTGCCCTCGAAGACGAAGTTCCCACCCTCGTCAAAGTGACCCCACTGCAGAACCTTGCCATCCTGGGTATAGTTGACGATCTGGCTGTTCGTCTTGCTGTCGCGGCGGGCCATGTTGAAGATCAACCCGCCACCCATCGACCCGTCGAGGTGCTTCAGCCGCACCGTGGCGGTATACCTGTCACCCTGGAACAGCGAGACACTGCTCAGATCTGCGCCACTTGTGCTCGTCTGCCGGTAGGTGCCCTCAAGGTTCTGCCATGTGCCATTCAGTACCTGCCAGCCTTTCGCGTCGCCGTCGTCGAAGTCGTCAATCAGGCTGGCCATGGATGGAGAAACCTGGCTAGTCGTTGCGCGTGAGGGCAGAGTGACCCCTTCGGGCAGCGCAAGTACTGCCACATCATCAAACGAGACCTGCGCCTGCGAGGTCGAGAGCCCGACATGCCCCGCTACACTGAGGTTGCTGATCTGGGCGATTTCACGCTCATCAAACCAGATCGTGCTAGTTGCCCCATGGGTGACGACGCGTAGCGTGTGCCATTGCCCATCGTCGATGCCCGGGTCAAGGGCGATGCCTCCGTCGTAGCGGTAGGTGCCGTCAGCGTCATAGTGCCCCCACCGCAGGAAAGCCCCGCTCTCGTCAAAATCAATGAGTTGCCCACCATTGCGGCTGGTCAGGTTCGGCACGTTATAAATAATGCCGCCACCCATCGTGCCACTATCCAGGCGTAGCTGGGTCTCGAAGCTGTAGTGGGCCTGTGGCGGCAGGTCGACCAGGCTAAGAAAGTCGTAGCCGTCAGCGTTACGTTGGGTGTAGACCCCGTTGGTCATCACCCAGTCGCCAGCGAGTGACCGCCACAGCGTCTCAGTCTGACCTTCGCTCTCGAAGGTGCTTGTAAGCAGGGGCGTGACTCGCCCGGGGGCGAGCACTGTCGTGATCGCCGGATTCACCGCCGGCATGACCGGTGCTACCTCAGGTGCCGTGGCGACAGGGGCTGCGGTTGGCACCGGCGCGGGCGGGTTGATCGGCGGGGCCGGGGCAGCCGTCGATGCAGCCGTCGGCGCAGCCAGCAGTGCGGGCGACGCACTGATGTATGTGTACGCGGCGGGGCTTTCGGCACGGTGCAGGGGTACGATCAATACCTCCTGCTCGGCAGGGGTTGGCCCATACTCGATCACCCAGGTCAGCGTCTCGTGCGACGGCATAGTGGCCAACCGCTTGGTGAAGGGTTCCAGTTGAACGATCGCCCAGGTGCGCACACGCGTTACCTCGGCCTCGTCGAGGCGCGTAAAGAGGATGAGCCGATCACCGGGCACATAAGCACCCGTTGCTGTCTGTACGCCTGTACCGCGGGCAACTGCCGCCGCGATGTCGTTGGCAAGGGTTTGCCCGGGGAGGATTTCGGCCGGCGCTGTCGAACGGAGGACACGTAGCGCGAGCAGTCCGCCGATCCCAAGAACCCCGCAGAGAACCACAGCCATGATCAGCCAGGAGAGACGGATCTTTTGCCGCGAACGAAATGTGCGTAGGGTCGTAAGCAGATGAGCCATCACGTACCTTCAATCTGCGGTTGGGCCGCTGGCAAGGGTTGGACGCACATGGTGTTGTCGTAGCAGCAGCCAGATATCCCAGGCGACAAGGGCGAAGAACAGGCCTCCCTTGACATAGATCTGCACCAGCACGACCTCGTTCAAATCCCGGTGGAAGAGCAAGAGCGCTAGCACCTGCGCCATCCCACCGGCCAGGCCGAGCATGCTGCCTCCTCCGTTATCGAGCGAGAGCCGATAGCTGATGACGACATTCGACAGGGCATAGAAAGTTGTCGCCAGCGCGTAGCCGCCGAGCAGCGGCGCAACGGCGAGATACTCTGCACCAAATAGCAGGCCCACGATCAACTCGGGAAAGAAGATCGTCGCCGCCACGATCGGCGCCGAGATCACCAGCACCATCCCCAACCCGGCGTAGAGCAGGTAGCGGTGCGCCTCGCCGCGGTGGTGGCGCTGCGCCACGATCGGGAAGAGCACCGTGACGACCGACCATGTCGCGAAGAAGACAATGCGCCCGATCAGCGCCACGGCCGCGTAGAGCCCCGCCTCGTTGGCATCGAAAAAGCGCTTGACGATCAGCACGTCGCTGTTGTTGATCAGAATCTGCCCGATCAGCGCCGCAACGACCGGCACTGCAAAGCGGATAATCGTTGTGCGCTCGCTGGCCGTCAGCGGTTCGCCACTCGGTGTTGACGGCACGCTCTTGCGTGCGATCAGCCAGGCGACGACCAGCGACAGCGTCAGGCCACCAGTCGCCCCCAGCACCGACCAACCGAGCGCGACCAGCGCGATGCCGATCACCAGGCGCGACCACATCTCGGCCTGGTAGCTCAGTGACAGCACGCCAAAGCGCGTCTCGCCTTGCAGCATGCCCCGCTCGACCCCGAGCATAAAATAGAACGGCACGCCCAAGGCGAACATGACGAACGGCCAGGCCGATTCCGTGTGGAAGAAAGCCTGCCAGAATGGTGCGCCAACGGCGAAGATCAACAAACCCACCATCCCACTCAGCCACGCCCCTCGCTCGAGCCAGCGCCGTAGCTCGGCACTTGCTGCTGGTCGCTCAGACGCGCTGTACATCGCCGCAAACTTTGCCGTCGTTGTCTGGAGCGCCACCGTCACAAAGGTGATCACCAGGAACAGCGTCACGATCAGATTGGCATCGGCGAACGCCGCCGGTCCCAGCCACCGCCCCAGGATCAGGTTGTAGATGTAGTTGCCGAGATTGACGACCGTGGCGCTCACCAGGAGCATAGCACCCCCAGTCAGACTCTGCGGCACGCGCTCACGGAGACGATGGAGAAGCGATGGGAGCGACATAAGACCTCCAGTTCTTTCCGCCCCCTCCCTACCTCCCCCGCTGGGGGGGCGTCCGGCTCCCTCCCCCAGCGGGGGAGGGCTGGGGAGGGGGTAAACAGGGAGTGCCGACTTCAGGCGGCTGAGGCCGCCTAAGGACGCCTAAAGTCGGCACTCCGTACTCGAAAGAGCACTGCGGTTCGCGTGGAGCAATCGATCGACTGCCGCGACCAGATCCCGTGAACTGGCGGGTTTGGTTAGGAACCCGTTGGCCCCGGCAGCCTGCGCGTCCTCGCGATCCTGCTCATTACCGCTTGCGGTGAGCATAAGCAACGGAATCTCGCACGTTCGCTCGCCGTTCCGGATGTGTTTGAGCAAGGTGATGCCGTCCATGCTGGGCATCTCCAGATCCGCGATGACCACATCGACAGCCTCGGTCTCTAGCAAGCCCAGGGCCTCGTCTCCACAGGCGAGGGTGATCACATGGTGGCCGTTGTGCGTGAGCGTGTGGCTGAGCAGATGGCGGATGACGGACGAGTCGTCGATGACAAGAATTGTTGCCATGGCTTCCTGGATCCCCTTCGAATGTTAGAAGTCGGCCAGCGCCGCCTCGGCCGTGTCGGACATCGAGAAGACCCGATCGAACTTCGTGAGCTTGATGATGCGACGGGCTGCCTCCTCGGTTGGCCAGACCAGGCGCACATCACCGCCACGTTCGCGTGCCCGCTTCATCAAGCTCACCAGCACGGCCATGCCCGCACTGTCGAGGAACGGGACGTTCGAGAGGTCGAGAACGAAGCGCTTGGCCCCGTTGGTGAGTTGCTGGTCAAGCGCGGTGCGCAAGCCAGGTGCACTAAAGGCGTCGATCCGTTCGGTGGGGGCCACGACGACGGTCCGGACAATGTGCTCGCTCAGGTTGAGGTTCATAGCCATTTGCTCCTACAGATACTTGGTGAGGCTCCACTCGTTGCAATCCTGCCGTCGTATGTAGGAGACGGCATCCATCAGGCTGCGCGCCAGGAACAGGCCGTAGCCGTGGATCTGGATCTCATCCAGATCTGGCTCGGCCACGGTGTCAGGGTCAAAGGCGATGCCGGTATCGCTCAACTCGATCAAGAGTCGGCGCGGCTCAGGTTCCTGAATCAGGCGGAGCACGATACTGACGCGCCCCCCAGGGCACTCGGCATAGGCGTGCCTAATGATGTTGGCGACGATCTCGTTGACCGCAAGCTCGACGTTGTATGACGTAATGCGGGCGTCTTCGACCTCCTCGATGCGTGCAATGAAGGCGTCAAGGCAAGCCCCCAGTACGTTGAGATATTTGTTCGTCGCTGGGAGATCGAGCTTCAGGTCGTCAGCTTGCAAGTTCACGATGCGCCACCCTTCCCGAGTCCTTTAATGATAATGAGTGTCTGGTCGTCTTCCTGGGGTTGTCCGTTGGTGAAACTATCGATGGTGTTGTACAGACCATAGGCGATCACCTGGGCTGGCTGGTCGGCAAATTCATCCACGAGCTCGAGCAGTTGCTCGTACCCGAACATAACTCCGTTCGCGTCGTGGGCCTCACTGAAGCCGTCAGTCGTTACGACGAGCAGCGCTCCCGCACCGAACTCGAAGGTGTGGTCTTCGCTCAACGTGATCGGCAGCACGCCAAGCGGAATCCCATCGCTTTCGACAAGCCGCGCTGGCCCCTCTGGAGGCCGGTAGATGACCGGTGCATGCCCGGCATTCGCGTAGCGCATCAACTCCTGCTCGGGTATGTACTGAGCGATGAAGGCGGTGATGAAGGAGTCGAGCTGGGTCAGGTCGTCGTACAGGTCGTTGTTGGTGCGGCTCAGTACCTTGGCCGGGGTCGGGTTTGGCATAAAGCGCGCTGCGCTGCGTGTTGCGGTGTGGACGAGGCCCATGATCATTGCCGCCGAGATGCCCTTACCGGCCACGTCGCCTAGCAGCAGCAGGAGTGGCCGATCTGGTTCGCTTACGAAGTCGTAGAAGTCGCCGCCTACCTGCAGCGCCGGTCGTGAATCAGCGTAGATATCGAGCGTTGGCACGTTGGGCCGAGCCTGGGGCAACAGATGGAGTTGCACTCGCCGTGCGACGTCCATCTCGGCCTGGAGTCTTGTCTGGGCCAGCGTCTCTTGGTAGAGCAGGGCGTGCTCGATGTGGGCACCCGCCTGCTCGGCAATGGCCCGTCCGAGCTTCAGATCTGGTGCGGTGAAGTTTCCCTCACGATTGATGAGCACAAGCGTTGCGTTCAGCCTCCCTTGAAGGTTGATTGGCAGAAAGCAGATATTCGTGATGCCAGTGGGTAGCGTAGCCTGGAGAGGGTTGAGGATCAGGTCGGTGCCGCGTTGTTCCACGATCTCCAGGTGGTTGAACAGGCTGAGGTCGTCAATGAGCGCCGTAGGGTGATGCACAATCGTCGGGCCTACGCACAGAATTGCACCCTCGACACACACCAACCGTGTCGCCTCATTGGCCAGGTGGCGCAATGTTTCGCCGAGGCCCAGGTGACTGCGCGTCGCCTGCGAAAGGTCGTACATTGCCAGCAGAAGATCCTGGGTTTCAACCAGTTGACCCGCCAGTTCCTCGATCTCACGCTTTTGCTGGCGCAGTTGGTCACGCAAGCTCGCCTCTCGGTTGGCCTGAGCATTGGGGCCTGCTGTCGCTTCGTCGCGAGCTTGCGCTGTGTCCATGTGTATGTATGACCTGAATGCTTTCAAGAAGAAGGTGCCGTCGGGACGGTCTCAGGGTAGATGTTCGGCCTTGCATGCACCCCTTCAATGGGTAAAGGATGCGATCGCCTCGGTCTCGCTGGGAAAGATTTCAAACGCCCGGTTCATGCGGGTCAGTTCAAAAATGACCTGGACGGGTTGCTGCAGTGCGCAAAGCTTCAGGTCTCCTTTCTGCTGGCGGCAGCGTTTCATGCCCCCGGTCAGCGCCGCGAGCGCACTCGAGTCGATGAAATTCACCCCCGCGAGATTGACTACAACTTGAGCTGTCCGTAGCTTCCCATACCATTCCAGAAGGGCAGGCGCCATGTGTGCGTCGAAGCGTCCGGTAAGCTCTAGTACAGTCACGTTGCCGACGGTGCGCGTGGTGAGAGCCATAACGTATCTCTTTCTTCGGAATTAGCGGTGACCAAACGTAGGGAGCCTACCAGAGGTTTGACCACGTGCGGCGCGGATCGCAAGAATGTTTGCGGCGTGGATGAGGTACCACTCAACCACCTCGGCCATCGGCAGGCCGCAGGCGGCGAGATAGTTCTGTGTCCCCATGGCACGCCGACGCTCTGGGTCGTCGAGCAGCCTGGTCATGGCGTCGGCCAGGCTCTGCGGGTCGTCTGGTGTAAAGAACTCGCCGGTGTAGCCCTCTTCAGCGATCAGTTCGGCCAGATCTCCTAGCTGTGGCAGTACGACCGCACGCCCGTAATTGCCAGCCTGGTGCAGCACCCCCGAACTCCCTGTGGTGCTGGTGTATGGGAAGACCACCACGCTTGCGTCTTGGAAGATCCGCGGCACGTCTTCCTCGGCGACATACCCGGTAAAGCGCAGCCCTTGCAGGTCGGCATTCGCCTGACGTACACCCTCGAGATAGCCGGGGGCGTTTGGGCTGTCGGTGCCAGCGATAACGAGCTCAAGATCCTGCCGAACCTTTTGCAGCAAGCGGAACGCTGCGACCAGCGGCTCGATCTTTTTGTAGGTGCCGAATTTGCCAAAGGTCATGATTTGCAACGGACCCGGAGGCGCGTCGAATGTCGGCGGCGGTGCTTCGTCAAATGCACCATGGGGCGCAAGCAGCACATTGCTTACCCCGTACTTCTTTTCGAGGATTTCGACATAACGCGGGATCGTCACGGCGAGCAGGTCGGCACGCAACAGGATCCGTGTGCTCACCGTGCCGAAGGCTCTGATTACACCCTCGACCAGTGGGTTGCCCCCAAACCCTGCGCTCTTCAGATCCACCGTCTCCATAATATTGTG
Organism: Candidatus Chloroploca mongolica; assembly: GCF_004762035.2. Lineage (GTDB taxonomy): Bacteria > Chloroflexota > Chloroflexia > Chloroflexales > Chloroflexaceae > Chloroploca > Chloroploca mongolica. The sequence goes on from NZ_SIJK02000005.1 coordinate 62,894, forward strand.
CAACAGGACAATGGTGGCAAGGCCAGCGGCGCGCACCATCATCGGCGCGAGCAAGCCTAGGGCGGCGGACGGTTTGGATCGGCCGAACGAGGCGAACTGGATGTTGAAGAGTACAATATCTGGCGCAAGCGAGCGGGCTGTGCGTGCGATACGCAGGGCGTTGTCAAGCGCCCCAAACCGCCAACAGGGCACGATGCGCAGCGTAGCCGTGCCGGGCTGCCAGTCGGTGTCGGCGGGGTACGCCTGGTCGCCGGGCAGTTCGTCGGTCAGCACGAAGATCTCTTTGACCTCGGGCTTCTGGCGCAAGAAGCGGATGAAGTGGAAGGCATACTCGTTGAGCGAGCCGGCACTGGGCGGGTAGGGTGTGACGATGGCGATGCGCATGGCGTTCCTGTGTTGCTACGGCTGACACGGTGAGCACCCGTCGTGTGGCTTAGGCTTGCGCGTAGACGCCGCGCAGATCGTTCCACTTGATGCGTACAAGGTCGCGCAGGAAGCGCTGAACCTCGCGGGAGGTGTCCACCTTGGAGCCGGGGGCGTCGATCCATGTGACTGGTACCTCGGCAATTTTGTAGCCGATGCGGTCAGCCAGGTAAAGAATTTCTAGGTCGAATGAGAAGCCGTCGATCGTCTGCGCTGCGTAGAGTCGATGTGCCGCCTCACGCGTGAAGAGCTTGAAGCCACACTGGGTGTCGCGCACCCCGATGCGGAAGAAGTGACGAACAATCCAGCGTAGCCCTCCGCTGAGGGTACGCCGCAGCAGATTCTTGTGGGCCTCTTCGGTACCGCCGACCGCTCGCGACCCAACCGCGACGTCGTAGCCCTCCTGGTCGAGTTTCCTCAGCAGCTTGGGGAGTTCCTCGATTGGCGTTGAGTTATCGGCGTCGTCAAAGAGGATGTACCGTCCCCGTGCCTCCAGAACCCCCCGGCGCACTGCGCTGCCTTTCCCGCCGTTACGCTCGGCACGGAGCAGGCGCAGGTTGGCCATCTCTAGGCTCTCGACCAGGGCAGCGGTCTGATCCCGTGAGCCATCATCGGCAATGATTAACTCCCAGGGCAACCCCAGACCAGTCACGTACGAAGCGATTGCCCCAATCGTCGGAATGATCCGCTCCTCTTCGTTGTAGGCCGGAATCACGATGGAGAGGTAGGGTTCCTCGCTGATTGGCGTGGTTTTCCAGGTGGCATAGTCGGCATAGGTCATAGTGTCGTGCTCCAGTGTTTTCAGATAACAAAGATCACACTGCGTCAATCACTTCCTTTTCATTGCAGTATAGCAAAAACCCGTGTTTTGTATAGAAGCCATAGGGCATATTGTTCGATACTTCTAGGTACTATGTGTATCTGAGAATAATAGTACTATGGCAAAGCATATGCTGGTAGCTCGTATCTTATCTTTATTTTAAAAGTGTCGTGTGATAGTTCGTGAAATATAGCAGTCCTAAATCATGTGTGAAGGCGTTGCATCATTGTTCGCGGCGTAGCCGCGAACAATGATGCAACGCCTTCAGTTGTGATCCTCAACGAATTTCGAGGAATTGCCCAGCGCACCAGCCTTCGTTGCCCACCACGCGCACTTGCCACCAGGTGTAGCCATCAAGCTCGACCGGGCCGGCAATAATCTCGGCTGCCGTCCCTGGCATAAGGATCGTCTGAACCTCATTATCGCCACTGGTGCCGGGCCTCAACCGCAGGTTGAGCGCTCCGGCATCAGCACGCACATAGACGGTGCGCCCAAGCGCCAGTCCATCAACCGAGGTTGCGGGTGGTTCCATAGGCGGGTCATTCGCTGGCTCCGCCTCGGTTGCATTGGTTGCCGCCGACTCAAGTGTGGCAGTCGCTACCAGGACATTCGCTGTCGTCGGTAACACAGGTTGGCTGGAGCGAATTTGCTGGAGACTGATCGAGATTACAAAACCAACCAGCAAAATACTGAGAATAATGATGATTGGCAACATCCAACCCTGCCAGCGCGCCCAGAAATCGGCCAATTGCTCGGCCCGCTCAAGGTTCGCATAGCTCGGCCCGCGCTGCGCACGTAGCTCGCGGGCGATGGGCAGTTCGCTCGTTGCACTACTCGGTTGGCCGGGACGAAGCGAGCGCCGTGGCGGTTCCCCGGCAGTTTGTTGGGGCGAACGTCCGGATGCGTCTGATGAAGGTGGCCTGGGTTGGGGTGGGCGTGCTGCTTTTGCCCCAGGTGCGGCGTGCAGCGGGATGGTTGCGCGCGTCTCTTCGCCTGCGAGCGCTTCAAGTGCGAGCGCTTGCGTGGCGCTCACCTCATCACCAGGCGCCACAACGACAATGCCATAGCGTTGCAACAACCGGGCCACTAGGCGATGATAGGTCGCAATCGTTTCCCCCGTCAGCGCAAGTGCCTCACCCTGCGCAACGCGGGCGCGCAGGCGGTGCATGCGTCTGATGCCCTCGGCTTCAGCCGGGCTCAACGCTGCCTGTGGCAGCGCCTTCATCGCCTCAAGCAATTGCCCAAAGGGGGCACGCGCCTCGGGTAACGGCAACCGTAGCGCATACGCCCGCAGCGCATCTTCAAGGCTCCCATGCAAACTGAGCAAGGCCAATTCGGGTGGGCTGTGGCGTACACGCGCCATCGCCAGGGTGTATTTATCACGGGCCGACGCTAGCAATTCCAACGGCCCGGAAGGTTTCTCGTCTACAGACATATTTATGCTTGCCTTTAGGTGCGGAACCCCACACCTTTACACGCAAAGCCTCGCAACATTGTTGTTAAATCGCCAGTCTTGGCCCTGAACCTCTGTACATATAAGTACAGCCGCGTTATAATGGCGCAAGATTGTGTCAAGTCATTGTGAGGAGGCCCCTGTGAGCCAAGGAGCTAATCAGGGCGCAATTGCCCTTGTTCCGTCTGACCGTCCAATACTCCGCCCGTCCGAAGCTTTGCGCCCACTGCGGATTTTGCTCATCACCCCCAAAGGCCACAAAGAAGAAGCAAGCAGCCAGAAGGCGCTCTTTTCAATGGCGATCGGGGTGCTGGTAAGTATCACGCCGCCTCAACATACGCTCGAACTCGTTGATGAGTTATTTGGCGATCCCATTGATTTCAACCAACCGTATGATCTGGTTGGCATTACCACCCGTACGATGAATGTGAATCGGGCCTATGCCATCGCGGATCAGTTCCGTCAGCGTGGCATTCCCGTCGTGCTCGGTGGGGTGCATGTCTCGTTCAATTATGCCGAGGCAAAGCCCCATGCCGATGCCATTGTCTGTGGTGAAGCCGAGCACCTGTGGTCGCAAGTCTTGCAGGATGTCGCCGACGGTTGTTTGCGGCCCCGGTATGATGCGAGCGACTTTCCGCCGGTGAATGAAGTTCCTCCTCTTCATTATGCACGAATTTTTGCTGCAAGCAAACGGGAACAGGTTGACGCCCGCAAATCAATCCCGATTTATATGACCCGCGGGTGCCCCTATACCTGCGCGTTCTGTGTGACGCCCAATTTTACCGGGCGCCTCTACCGGATCCAATCGCCCGAGACGATCCGAGCCCAGATCGAAGAGGCCAAACGGGTCTTCTTCAAGCCAAGCAGGTATGGCAAGACGCCCTGGTTTATGTTTACCGACGAAAACCTGGGGGTCAATAAACAGCGCACCTGGGAGATCCTCGAGATCCTGGCTGAGTGCGATATCAAGTTTAGTAGTTTTATCAGCATTAACTTTCTCGAAGATCCCAAAACCGTCGATTTGCTCGTGCGGGCCGGTTGTCTGATGGCCCTGGTGGGTTTCGAGTCGGTGAATCAGGCGACGCTCAAGGCCTACAACAAGGGCCGCACCAATTCGGCCCAACGGTATGCCGAGATTATTACCACGTGTCGCAAAGCTGGCCTGAATATTCAGGGCAACTTTATGACCAATCCGGCCATTGATACCTACGAAGATATGCAGGCGACCGAGGATTTTGTGCGGGCCAATCGGCTCATGATGCCGATCTACTCGATCATCACGCCCTACCCTGGAACCCAGCTCTACCGTGAGTATAAAGAGAAGGGGCTGATTGTTGATGAGGATTGGGACAAGTATACGGCGCACAATCTGGTGGTGCGGTGTGATAACTATGATCCGCTGGAATACCAGTTGCGTTATCTCAATCACTTCCTCGGCATGTATGCCTGGCCTGCCATCGTCACGCGGGTGGCCTTCAACCGCAACAAACTCGTCAACCTCGTCACCAGCATTCTCTTCCGGCGCAACCTGCAAGATCAGATCGTCAGCGTCAAGAGCGGCCTGCGTCGCCCGTTGCAACAAACACGCTATATCGCCGAGCCGGTCGCGAGCGAGCGCGAAGTGACCGCCGATTGAGGTTCATCACCGTCGCTGTGATGCGTAGTTGGTAATGTACGGTTCCCGTGCAGTCCGCCATGCCCGCGCACGCGGGCACCCAGGGGCAAGCCACGGGTGCCCGCCATGCCCGCGCACGTAGGCACCCAGAGGCAAGACACGGGTGCCCGCCATGCCCGCGCACGCGGGCACCCAGAGGCGAGCCACGGGTGCCCGTCATGCCCGCGCACGCGGGCACCCAGAGGCGAGTCACGGGTGCCCGCCATGCCCGCGCACGCGGGCACCCAGGGGCGGCCGGTGGGCACCGCAGCGATACCGTAGTGCCGACGTTAGTCGGCTTCCCGCTCAGCCGACTAACGTCGGCATTACGAGTCGTGTATTCTTATTTGCAGTCTTGTTCAAGATCTTGTTATGATGTGATTCTGATATTACTATTGTAATAACTTCTTGTTATAATTGATGAAGTGCATTATTTGCAGCAGTTAATTCAAGAGTTTTTCTGTTTTAGGAATGATCATCCGAAGTTGCATCACCATCTACGCTCTCTTCAGTTATGTTGCTACCCATCCTGTTCCCAATTCCATCATCCTTGACCTGTAACAGGGGCTACTATGATCAATTCCGTGCATCTCACCCGCCTTGTCGTTTGTGCACATTGCGGTCAAGCGATGCGTGCTGAGGCTCACGTTTGTAAGAAATGTGGACATCGCCTGCATCCGCTCGCTCGGTTTGTTCCGGGCCAGGTGCTCAATCAGCGATACCGCATTCAGCGCACCCTTGCGCACGGCGGTATGGGTAAGCTGTATCTTGCTACCGATGATAACCTTTTTGATCGACCCGTCATTGTAAAGATGATCTGCAACTATAGTGACTCGGGCGATCCGCGCAACCGCCGTCAAGCTAGGGCGATGTTTCAGGATGAGGCGTGTACGCTCGCAAGCCTTGATTATCCGGCTTTTCCCAGAATCTATGATTATTTCGAAGATGATAGCGATGCGTATATTATCCTGGAATATATCGTTGGCAAGGATCTAGAGGATCAGTTGACGCACAATGATGCTTACGGTCATTTCATGCCTGGTGCGCCCTATGCACAGGCGAAGGTGCTTCAGTGGGCCATCGATCTCTGTCGGGCTCTCGAATATCTTGCGTTGGTGCAGCCCTATCCCGTTGTGCATCACGACATTAAGCCGGCAAATCTCTTGATCGATCAGCATGGCTTGATCCGGTTAGTCGATTTTGGCACGGCCCACCCTTCTGGTGTGGGCTATGAACCAATGGTGCGCAATGGGCAGACGGGGCATTATGGTACGCGTGGCTATGCTCCGTGCGAACAGTATCGTGGTGAAACTGAACCGCGGAGTGATATTTTTGCCCTTGGCGCGACGTTATATCACCTGGTGACCGATGATGATCCGCGGATGCACCCCGGATCTTTTCCTAAGCTCAAGCAACTGGGGGCCTTTGGGGATCTGCTCCAGGCGATGCTTGACCCTGAGGTGACACGGCGCCCATGTGCTGGTCACGTGCGTGCGTACCTTGAAACGCTGGTTTAGACATGTTTCAGCATGGGGTATGCTTGCTTGCCCGTTTGTAGTGCCGACTTCAGTCGGCTTTTTACTCAGCCGACTGAAGTCGGCACTACGATCACCACAAACGGTCAAGCTCGTTTGAACCATGCCTTAGCATCAGTATTTGCAAGCGTGGGTTGAGCATGCTTGTTGGCGCTGGGTTGGCGCTGCCGGGGTTGCCTATGGGGCAATTGATGAAAACGAGACGGGATCGGTGTGAGTGCGCCAACCGGGTGTGCTACAATGACCTGCGCAAAGATGGGCTGGGTGGTGGTTGAATTGGCCCGTTGCGGCAGGACGTTGCATGGAACAGGATACAATCGTGGCTATCGCGACCCCTCCCGGCGAGGGGGGCCTCGGGGTGGTGCGCATGAGTGGCCCCGAGGCAATTGCGTTTGCGTCCCGTCTTTTTCGCCCGGTGCGCCCCGGGCCGCTCCGAAGCTATCGGTTGCGCTATGGGCATGTGGTCGATCCGACAAGCGGCCTGGTTATTGATGAGGCGCTGCTGGCGGTGATGCGGGCCCCACAGAGTTTTACCCGCGAAGATGTGGTTGAGTTTTCGTGCCACGGGGGGCCGTTGCCGGTGCAACAGACGTTGCAGGCTTGCCTCGATGCCGGGGCGCGCCTCGCTCGTCCCGGTGAGTTTACACTGCGGGCGTTTCTCAACGGGCGCATCGATCTTTCGCAGGCCGAGGCGACGCTGGATGTTATTCGGGCGCAGACTGACGCTGGTCTAGCCCTGGCGCAGGCGCAGCTTGGTGGCTGGCTGGCCCGCGAGGTGCGGGCGGTACGCGCGGTGTTGCTTGAACTGCTCGCCTATGTGACCGTGATCGTTGATTTTCCCGAAGATGAGGTTGAACCACAAGATATTGGGCCGCGCCTTCGTACGAGTCTTCAGACGGTCACCTCGTTGCTGGAAGGGGCACCCCAGGGCCTGGTCTATCGCCACGGGGCGCGGGTGGCGATTGTTGGGCAACCCAATGTCGGCAAGTCGAGCCTGCTCAATGCGTTGCTGCGGAGCGACCGGGCGATTGTGACGCCGGTACCTGGTACGACCCGCGATACGCTCGAAGAGACGGCTAATCTCAACGGCATTCCTGTGGTCTTGATTGATACCGCAGGCATTCACGCGAGTAATGATCTCGTTGAGCGGCTGGGCATCGAGCGTTCACGGGCGGCACTCGCCCAGGCCGATCTCGCCCTGCTTGTCTTTGATGCCTCGCGCCCCGTCGAAGATGAGGATCTGATGATCGCCCGGCTAACCGCTGACAAGCCGACGCTGCTTGTCTGGAATAAGCTTGACCAGCAACACCCTGCGGCGCCGTCGCTTGCTAGCATTGCCGCGCACCTTGAGCATCCCCGCCTCGCCGCCACCGTCGCTACGTCGGTGGCGACCGGCGAAGGCCTTGAGACCCTGGTTCAAAGCCTTGTCCAGGTACTCCTTGGGGGCCATGCGCCCCTTGCCGCCGGCGAAGCCCGCCTGGTGAGCAATCCCAGGCATCACGATGCCCTGCGCCGCGCCTATGAATACCTGGCCGCTGCCCTGGCAGGCTGGGACGCCAATGATCCCACTGACCTGCTCGGTGGCGATCTGCTGGCGGCGCTCAATGCGCTTGGTGAAATCACGGGCGAGAGCGTTGGTGATGATTTGCTCGATCTGATCTTCTCGCAATTTTGCATTGGCAAATAGTAGTACCTGTATGATCGCCTTTTTGCGCTGGCTCGCTCGTCATCTTATCGGTCTTGATTTTGTTGCGGTGGCGGCAGTGGCCGCGCTCAGTGTCGCGACCGAGCAGGTCTTTCCGCTGGCGCTCGGTGTCGCCCTCGCAGGCCTCGCGTTGCGCTGGTTTGCCCTGGGGGTGCCGAGTGTGCGCACGCCCGCCGATCTCACGATCCTTGCCCTCGCCTCGATGGCCCTCTTTAGCCTGACGATCTCGGAACAGCCTGCGATCACCGAGGTGCAGGTGATGCGCCTGCTGCTTGGCATGGCTCTCTTTTATGCGCTGGTCAACTGGGCCGTGCGCCATTTTCACTTTGGTCTACTGACCTTTGGCATCATGCTCGCGGGGGTGGTGTTGACCCTTGGCGCTACCATCAGTGTGACCTGGTCGTCAACCAAGTTGCCCTTCATCCCTCCCGAGGTCTATGGCCAACCTTCTGATACGCCGTACGAGATTGATTTGACCGGGGTGGCCGACTATCTGAATGCGCGCATTCCACCTGAGGTCGCGCCGTTGCTCGAAGATAGTGTCAATCCCAATGTGATGGCAGGGTATCTGGCGGTGCTCTTTCCTGTGATTGCAGCTCCGCTCTTCTTTAATCTGCGCGGGCTCTGGTGGCTGAGTTTGCCCTGGTTGGCCATCCTGGTGCCCATTGGCGCGATGCTCTTGTTCACTCAGTCACGCGGGGCCTTGCTTGGGCTTGGCGCGGCGCTGGTCGTCTTACTGATGCTCTATCTCTATGCGCGCCGCCTCGTCTTTGCCGGGATGATCATCCTCTTCTTTGTGGTGATGGTCGGCCAGGGCCGCCTGATTGAGGTCTATGGGGCACCCGATCAGATCCCCTATCGGGAACTGATCGAGGCGCAGATTCCTGACGTTGATCGCGTGACCGATAAGGATCTCCCCGCCCGGATAGAGATCTGGGATCGAGCGATCCGCTTGATACGTGATTTCCCGGTCACCGGCGTGGGCATGGGGCTCTATTACCCTGCCGTGGAGCAGTATTATCCGTTTGAGACGGTGACGGCGCAGGATCATGCGCATAATTTGGTACTGCAGGTGGGCGTAGATCTTGGCATCCCGGGGTTGCTCGCCTGGTTAGCGACGCTCTTTGTGGTGATCGGCGCGGCGTTGCATGCCTTTCAGCGCGCCATTGACGCCGATGATCGCTTTGCCACCGGTTTTGCCGCCGGCCTCGTTGCTGCCCAGGCTGCGCTGCTTGTCCACGGGATCTTTGATGCCGTCACCTGGGGGATGGTGCGCCCCGCCATTCTGATCTGGGTGCTCTGGGGGGCCGCCATTGCCGTGCTGCGCTTAACCTTCGCGTACCAGCCGCAGGCTGCGACGGCTCTCCTTCGGCGGGGCCGAAGCGAGGGCTAGCCGCCTAGCAAGATTGCTACCAGAACCATCGCCAGGCAAGCAGAGGCAAGGAGCAAGCCCATTTTCCACGGATTCATATCGGTGTGAAGCCCCCAATTGTAGCCCGTAGCAAAGATGACGATAAATGACACAACGTTAGAGATGCGAATCGCTAGTGCGGTGTTATCAGGCAGCAGCAACAGCGGCAGCAGCGAGGGAAGCACGGCAGCGACGTATAGGAACACGGTTGCCACTGCACCAACGATATCCTCGCGCTGTATGCCAACCGCCTGAGGTTCAGCCTGGCTCAGATAGGCACGAATGTCGTGATAAAGAGCGTGTCGCTGCTCGTCGCTGGTTATCGGCTCAAGGATGAAATCGAGCTCATACGCAATGGCGGTCGTGGCCTCTTCCTCACTGTTGCTGGTCTGAACATACTGAAGCAACCGATAGCGCTCACGCCGTGCGAGACTCTCGCCCAGAACATAGAGAACGCCGTCGATGATCCCCCAGGCGGTGACCGCCCCTATGATGGTAAGAAATAACTCTTGTCCATATCCACGTGCAAAAGAAGATGAGATGACCCCGTGATGGATCAAAATGCCATAGGAAAGCGTGAAGAGCAGAGCAAAGAGAATGCTGAAAAAGATAGTAAAAAGTGCATCGATGGGGTCGAGAAATTCACCTAGAACATTGCTCAAGATGGTTTCTTTGGGTGCAAGACTTGGTCTGCGCCGTTGCCGATGTCTTTCCCTGAACATGCGGTTCGCCTTTCCCCTATCGCCCATGTCCTGAACGAGTGCGGCACGCAGCAGCCGGGTAACTGTTCACACTCGTCCTGGGAGCGAGGGCGTCCCGCTCTCGGAGGCATTCCGAGGGCGGGACGCCCTCGCTCCCAGAGAAGCCTGCTACTCAAGCACGGCCACGATGCGCGGGGTCTGGGAGCAAGGGCGGGACGCCCTCGCTCCCAGACCCCAGGCGAAGCCCCTACGCTTGTTCGGTGACATCCTCTTCGGCGCGTTCGAGGGCGCTGCCGATGCTGAAGTATTTCGCTTCAGGATGGTGGATGACGATCGCGGCCGTCGATTGCTCGGGAACCAGTTGGAAGGCGTCGGTCAGCATCAACCCGATCTGGTCGGCGGGTAGGATCTGGAAGAGCTTGGTGTGCTCGGCGAGATCGGGGCAGGCGGGATAGCCCCACGAGTAGCGTTTGCCCCGGTCTTCGCCTAGTCCGAGACTCTGCCGGATGAGGCGATTCGTATGCTCGGCCAGCGCTTCGGCGAGCGAGACGGCGAGCCCGTGAATGTAGTAGCTGCGGCTGTAATCGCCCTGATGCTGCAACGCCTCGGTCAGGTCGTCCACTTTGCGGCCCATCGTCACGAGTTGGAACGCGGCGACATCATAGTCACCGCTGGCGACGCTCTTGAAATAATCGCTGAGGCAGAGCCGTTCGCGGGCGGGTTGGCGCGGGAAGATAAAGCGCGTCAGTTCGCGGGAGCGGTCGCTTGGGTCATAGACGATCAGGTCGTGCCCGGCGGATTGCACCGGGAAGTAGCCGTAGGCGACCTGTGGTTCAAGCCAGCCATCGCGGGTTGCCTCGCGCATGAGATCGCGAACCTTCTGGTCAAATTCGACCTTGAGTTGCTCCCACTCGGCACCTTTGGCATTCTTGGCCCCCCACTGCAGCCGATAGAGTGCGTTGCGATCGAGGCAGGCAACAACATCATCGAGGCGAATGCGGTTGGTCGCCCTGGCCCCCCAGAAGGGCGGCACCGGCACCGGGACATCGGTACGCACCGCGGAGCGTACGTCGGCACTAGTCATGCTCGCCTTGCCGAGCCCGTCGAGCGCAACTCGTCCGGTCTGGCGCTGGTTGAGCACCCCGGCGGCGGCGGCGAGCGTCGCCTGCACAAACTGATCGCGTTGGGCCGGATCGCTCAGCCGATCCATCGTCTCAAGCCCCTCGAAGGCGTCTTTGCAATAGAAAACCCCGGCATCATACGGCTCTTCTTGACCAACAAAAGAGATCCGTTGCCCATACTGTTTATTGATCGCCGCGCCACCAACAAGCACCGGAAAACTGAGCCCGCGCTTGTGCAGTTCCTGCACACAGAGCGGCATCTGCTTGCTGGTACTGACGAGCAGCGCCGACAGCCCAATCGCATCGGCCCCGACTTCAAGCGCCTTCTCGATAATCGTATTGATTGGCACCTGCTTGCCCAGATCATAGACCGTATAGCCATTATTTGACAGAATCGTATTGACGAGATTCTTGCCGATATCATGGACATCGCCGTAGACGGTTGCGAGCACCACCTTGCCCTTGGTCGAGCCTTCGAGTTTATCGAGGTACTGCTCGAGGCGGGCGACCGACTTCTTCATCACTTCGGCGCTTTGCAACACAAACGGCAGGATCAACTGACCTGTGCCAAAGAGATCGCCGACCTCTTTCATCGCTGGAAGCAGCACATTATTGAGCACGGCCACGGCTTCGACGCCCTGGGGCGACGAACCCTCGGCATTCTTCAGGCTCACCTGCGGATCGCTGAGGCTCAGCCCGTGAACCTGCAGGCGCAACTCAACCGCCTCGTCAATATCGGCCTCGATGCCATCCTTTTTACGATTGAGGATCTTCCAGTGCAGGCGTTGATCGACATGCATGTCGGCAGTCGGATCGGCACGCTCTTGCTCATTGGACTTGCCATGCTGCTCGAAGTAGTTGATAAAGCGCGCCAGTGCATCTTCGCGCCGATTAAAGATCAGATCCTCGCATAGCAGGCGTTCTTGCTCGGGAATCTGGGCATATGCAGTTATGTGAGCCGGATTAATAATTGCCGTATCGAGACCAGCCGCGACAGCGTGATAAAGAAAGACCGAATTGAGCGCAGCGCGGGCATGAACAGCCACGCCAAAACTCAGATTGCTGACGCCAAGCGTCGTAAAGCAGCCAGGAATGTGGGTCTTGACGAGCCGAATGCCCTCAAGCGTCTCGACCGCGGCATTGCGCAGCTCCTCCTGGCCGGTTGTAATGGGGAACGTCAGCACATCAAAGATCAGGGCTTCGGCGGGAACCCCGTAGTCATCCTGGGCGAGTTGGGCAAGGCGCTGTGCCACGGCGAGCTTGCGTTCGCGGGAATGGGTCATGCCCTCTTCGTCAATCGTCATCGCAACCGTGGCGGCCCCGAAACGGGCGACGAGCGGCATCACCTGATCAAACTTCTGGCTGCGTCCACCCTCGAGTGACACCGAATTGACGATAGCGCGACCGGGGTACATCGCCAGCGCGGCCTCGAGCACATCGGGCTCGGTGGTGTCAATGACCAGCGGCAATTCCACATTCATCGTCAGCTTTTTGAGCAACTTCACCATCTGTTCGCGCTCATCGGCGCGTTCGGTCATCGCGACACAGACATCGAGCATATGTGAGCCGCTATCAACCTGTTCGCGGGCGACTTCGAGCACGCCATCATAATTGTCATTGATGAGCAGGCGCTTGACCTTGCGCGAGCCGAGCGTATTGACCCGCTCGCCAATCATCGTCAGCGTCAGATCCTGCTTGAGCGCAGCGGCACGAATACCCGACGAAACACTCGGGATATACTCGATCTCACGCGGCGTTGGCGCACGATCGTGCCCGATTGCCGCACGAAGAGCGGCGATATGAGCAGGTGTCGAGCCACAGCAGCCACCGATGACCGCCACGCCATACTCATCAACAAACTCACCGAGAATGCGTGCAAACGGTTCCGGCGTCATCGGATAGACCGTCTGCCCATCAACCTCCATCGGCAACCCGGCATTGGGAATGCACGAGATCGGCTTGCGCGAGTGAGCGGTCATATACTGAATGGCGGCACGCATATGCTCGGGGCCGGTCGAGCAATTGAGCCCGATCACATCGGTTGGCATTGCCTCAAGCGTGGCAATCAGGGCCGGCACATCAGTGCCGAGCAACATGCGCCCGGAGAGATCGAGGAAGACCTGGGACTGGACGGCGACATCGGGGCGTTGCAACTCGGCCTTGGCGCGGCGAATGCCATCGAGCGCGGCCTTGAGCTCCAGAATATCCACACTCGTCTCGACCAGCAAGAGATCGACGCCACCCTGGATCAACCCGACGGCCTGCTCGTAGAAGATCGCGCTCAGTTCATCAAACGTAATATCCGAGAGCGCCGGATCATCGGAAGAGGGCAGTTTGCCGGTTGGCCCCATTGAGCCAGCGACATAACGCGGGCGCCCATCGGCGGCCTCGAAGCGGTCGGCCACCGAACGGGCGAGGGCAGCGGCGGCACGGTTGAGCTCGATGGTCTGTTCACCAAGCCCCCACTCCTCAAGGCGCAGACGGGTTGACTGAAAGGTACAGGTTTCGAGCACATCGGCCCCGGCCTCAAGGAACGACGCATGGATCGCGCCGATCACATCGGGGCGGGTCATCACCAGATAATCCCGATTGCCAAAGGTTTGTTCGCCACCATAATCTTCAACGGTCAAATCGTAGGTATCAATACTGGTGCCCATCGCACCATCAAAAATCAACACACGCTGCGTCAGGGCTTCCAGATAGGTCGGCTTCTTCTGGCTCACAGGAATAGCTCCATTATGTTACGTTAGTTTGTTCACAGTATACCCGATCTAGGCCCAATACGTAACTGTTCACCCTTGCCGGGGGAGGGGCACCCGCAAGGGGTGCCCGTACCGGGGCGGGGGCCGCATCCGGGGGAGGGGCACCCCTTGCGGGTGCCCTTGCGGGGTGCATACACGGAAGATGCAATCGCCCTAGGCGTGTACGTAGGGCGGGTGCAACGTCCCAGTAGGGTTAAATAGCGCCCGCAGATGACGCAGATGAGAGCTTCCGCATCTGCGTCATCTGCGGACAATCAGGAGGACGTTGCAGCAGCCCTGCTCGAAGTGGTGGTTTACTGAAAAATGATACAATGGACACTACTCGCCTGCATGAGCCCAAGGACATCTATGCGCTGGTTTAACGTGGCTGGCCCTTGCCGCCCCAATATTCACTACATGCTGCCGCCGCTGGCGCGGCTGCCTGAGCTTGAGCGCCTGGTTGCCCAGCAGTCGTACTTCGTGCTGCACGCCCCGCGACAGACCGGCAAGACCACCGCGATGCTGGCGTTGGCCCAGGTGCTGACGGCGAGCGGAGACTGGACGGCGATCATGCTCTCGGTCGAGGTGGGGGCACCCTTTTCGGCGACGCCAGAACAGGCCGAGGTGTCGATCTTGCGTTCGTGGCGCGAGGATGCGCTGCTGCGCTTGCCGCCGGAACTGCAACCGCCGCCTTGGCCCACCGCTGAATCTGGGACAGCGATCCGCGCCGCGTTGCGCGCCTGGGCCCAGGCCTCGCCCCGCCCGCTGGTGATCCTGATTGATGAGATTGATGCCTTGCAGGACGCGGCCCTGATTGCGGTCTTGCGCCAGTTGCGGACGGGCTACCCGGATCGCCCCGACGGCTTTCCCCATGCCCTGGCCCTGATCGGCATGCGCGATGTGCGCGACTACAAGGTCGCCTCCGGCGGCAGCACCCGCCTCGGCACGGCCAGCCCCTTCAACATCAAGACGCGTTCGCTAACGCTGGACAACTTCAATGCAGATGATGTTGCGGCCCTCTACGCGCAGCACACCACCGACACCGGCCAACTCTTTGCACCTGAGGCGAGCGCGTTGGCCTTCACGCTCACCCAGGGCCAACCGTGGCTGGTCAATGCGCTGGCCAAAGTCGCGGTCGAAGAACTGGCGCCCGACCCGGCAACGCCAATTACGCCAGAGTTGATCAGCACCGCGAGGGATGTGCTAATCGAACGGCAGGATACCCACCTCGATAGTCTGGCCGAGCGCCTGCGCGAACCGCGGGTGCGTGCGGTGATCGAGCCACTGTTGGCGGGGCTGTTGCCCAGCAGCATGCCGAATGATGATATTCAGTTCGTGTTGGATCTTGGCCTGGTACGCCTCGATGCACATCAGGGTCTGGTGCTGGCCAACCCGATCTATGCGGCGGTCATTCCGCGCACGCTGACCTTCACGACGCGCTCGTTCTTTCCGCCGGTGGTGCCGACATGGATCGGGCCAGATGGGCAGCTTGAGCCAACCCGGTTGCTGGAGGCCTTTCTCTCCTTCTGGCGGCAGCACGGGCAGCCCCTGCTGGGCACGACCAGTTACCACGAGATCGCGCCCCACCTCGTATTGATGGCCTTGCTCGATCGGGTCGCCAATGGCGGCGGGCGTGTCGAGCGCGAGGCCGCCGTGGGGCGCGGACGGCTCGATCTGCGCCTGGAGTTTGGCCACGTCATCCTGCCGATTGAGGTGAAGGTTTGGCGGGAAGGAAATCCCGACCCGCAGACCGAAGGGTTGGCCCAACTCGATGGCTACCTGGCCGGGCTGGGCCTGGACACTGGCTGGCTGGTGATCTTTGACCAGCGCCCAGGGCAGCCACCCATTGCCGAACGCACCAGCGCGAGCAGTGCCACCACGACGAGCGGGCGCGTGGTGACGCTGGTGCGGGGGTGATGCCATCCTCCCGCTTTCGGAAGCGAAGAATGACCTCTCGAAATATCTGCGGATGGCTGAGATGGACACAATTACCGATTGCCACAGCATTGACGTGAGCATGAGTAAGGAGGCACATAATGGCGCAACTTCCCGCCGAGATTTTGGCTTACCGCGACGAGATTCTCCAGATTGCGGCTCGTCATGGCATCCACAGCGTCAGCGTATTCGGGTCGTTTGTGCATGGCACAGCAGATGCTCACAGCGATCTTGATCTTCTCATTGAGGCCGGAACAGAGACCAGTCCCTTCTTTCCTGGCGGTCTTGTTGCTGACCTTGAGCAACTGCTCGGGCGTCGGGTTGACGTGGTTGAACCAGATGGGCTGTATGCTCCACTTCGTGTGCGTATTCTAAGTGAAGCAATACCACTATGAAGGATGATCGCATCTACATAGAACACATTTCAGAGACTCTCCAACGCATTGCACAATATACCGCTGATGGCGAAGCACGTTTTCTTACCGACACACTGATTCAAGATGCGGTGCTACGCAATCTGCAGACAATGGCGGAGTCAACACAGCGCCTATCTGATTCGTGCAAAGCACGCTATCCAGAGCTTGATTGGCGCGCCATTGCTGGCTTTCGCAACGTGGTGGTTCACAACTACCTTGGCATTAGCCTCGCGCGTATCTGGCAAATCATCCAACGCGATCTTCCACCATTGCAGCAAGCCATCACCAAGATGCTCGCCGATGTAGGTTATGAATAGCAGCACAAGCTAACCCTACTGGGACTTTGTATCAGCACGCGATGCGCCTGCTGGCGCACCACCACGAATGAAAACGGGGGCGTGGGGGAACGTGGTTCCCTCATTTTCAGCGTAGCCCTGGGTGTGTACGCAGGGCGTAACGTTTTGTATGCAAGCTAGAAAGACGTCAACCCGTGGGGGGCAACAGGCGGGCAATCAGGGCGGCAAGTTGCCTCATGTTGACGGGCTTGCTGAGATAGTCAGTGGCGCCAGCGGCGAGACAACGCTCGCGGTCGCCGGTCATTGCTAGGGCTGTGAGCGCAATGATTGGCACGGTGGCGAAGCGTGGATCCGCCCGCAGGCGGCGGGTGGCCTGCAGACCATCCATCACCGGCATGTGAATGTCCATCAGAATGAGGTCGGGCGTATGCGCTGCGGCGCGTTCGATCGCTTCCTGCCCATTGGTCGCTGTGATGATGCTATAGCCAAGGTTGCTCAAATAATCGCTTAGAGCGATGAAGTTCATGGCTTTGTCTTCCACCACCAGGATCGTTCCTGAGCATGGCGGCGGCGGTTGGTCTGATGTTTGCCTGGAGGGTGCTGCTTCCGATTGGTGTGGCTCTGTTTTTACTCCGCCTCCTGCGAGGTCATCGCCCCAGGGCAGGCACACGGTAAAGGTACTGCCCTGGCCAACTTTGCTTGCGACCTTGATACTGCCGCCATGCAGTTCGACCAGATCCATGACCAGCGCTAACCCCAGACCTGAGCCTTCATGCGCCCGTGCCAGGCTGCTATCAACCTGGGTAAAGGGCTTGAACAAACGATTCATATCGGCGGCGGCAATGCCGATGCCTGTATCGATTACGGCAAAATCAATTGTCTGACGTTCCGCATCGCCCCTGACTTGCAGTGTAACCTTGCCCCCAGAGGGCGTAAACTTGACCGCATTGCTGAGCAGGTTGATCAAGATCTGTTTCAAGCGTCGCCCGTCGGCCGTCATCGTCACAACCTGCGGGTCGAACTCGTATGCGAGGTTAAGGTTTTTCTTTAATGCCGGTTCCTTCATAAAGATCAGGCTAGTCTCACAGATCTCCCCAACGAGAATCGACTCGAGGTGCAACTCCAGCTTTCCGGCTTCGACCTTGGAAAGGTCGAGGATATCATTGATCAAACTGAGCAGATGCCCGCCGCTCGACTCGATGATCGCGACAGCACGACGTTGGCGTTCGGTCAGCGGACCACGGATCTCTTCCAGCAAGATCTCAGCCATGCCGAGGATGCCATTCAGGGGCGTGCGCAATTCGTGGCTCATATTGGCCAGAAACTCATTCTTGGCTTGCGAGGCTTTGTGCAACGCGGCGTTCGCCACGCTCAACTGGTCACGGCTGAGGCGTAGAGCCACTTCAGCCTTCTTGCGCTCGGTATTGTCAAAGACAATCGAGCGGCTCATCAGGAATTGTCCGGTAGCGTCTTTGATCGCGGTGGCATTGATCAGCGTGGGAAAAGTGGAGCCATCTTTGCGGATGAGGGTTACCTCTGCGTTTTGCATCCAGCCGCGCTGTTTGAAGACGGGGAACTCATGCGTGAATACTTCCAGCGTTTCTGGTGTAAAGAGGTCGGTCATCGAGCGGCCCAGCAGTTCCTCACGGCTATAGCCCAGCCAATCCAGTTCGGTCTGGTTTATCATAACAATGCGCCCTTCGGCATCCAGCGAATGGTAGCCGACCGGCGCATAATCGTACAAGTCTTGCACCTCTGCGGTGCGCTGCTGAACGCGTTGTTCCAGTTCTTCGGCAAGGTGCCGGTAGCGTTCTTCGCTCGCACGCAGGGCCGCTTCCGCAGTTTTGCGCTCGGTAATCACTTCAGAGAAGAAGATCAGACCGCCAATCTCATCGTTCAATTCATACCAGGGACGAAGCTCATAGCGCACCCAGTCGATCGTTCCATCAGCACGCAGCAAGCGATCATTCGCCTGAATTTCGACGTCACCTGCGAGGCAACGCTGATGAATCGCCCGGTGTTCGTCGGTCATTTCTGGAAAAACATCGTAATGCGAGCGCCCTGTCACATCTAGTTCGCCGAGGCGATAATCGATCAGATAACGCTGGCTGGCGATAATGTAACGCATATCGCGGTCGAACATCGCGATCGCTGCGGGGCTGTGGACGACGAACAGGCGCAGCAGTTGCTCATTGCGTTGCAGTTTTTGTTCGGCCTGTTTCCGTTCGGTAATATCCTGGATCAGTCCTGAAAGCGCGAGCGGGTTGCCAGCTTGATCGTATTCCAGCTTGCCGTAATTCGTAATCCAGCGCAACTCGCCTGAAGCCGTGAAGATACGATATTCGCGGCTCGGGACACTCTTCTGCGCTAAGGCCTCTTGCAACACATTGAGGGCCAGTTCCCGATCCTCGGGATGAAAATACTCTATGAACCTGCTTAAGGTTTCTTCAACCTGATTTGTCCCAATAATCTGCGCGGCTTCGGGCGACCAGAAGATACGCTGGGTTGGAAGATGATACCGCAAGGTACCCATACGCGCCGCAACCAGGGTAGCGCTCAATTGGGCATGGCTCTGCTTCAAGGCCGCCTCGCTCTGCTGATGAATCAGCACACTGCCAATCTCGACGGCGATGATCGCCAGCGCCTGATATGCGTGTTCGGGAATAGCACAATGGAGATGCGAGGCAACATTCAAACAGCCCAGGATCTGCCCGCGGTGTTGAAGAGGAATAGCTGCCATGGCTCGCACCCCCTCGGCGTGCTGATCGTTCTGGGCGTCCAGTTCGGCTGCGGTGAAACAGATTCCTGTCCCACGCAGTATACGCTGGGCATGGGGGTTTTCTTCGGCAACATACGCCATTGCCTGCACAAAATCCGCGCCCAGGCCTTGATGCGCGACAAGTTCAAAGGCTCGATTGTCGGCATTGAACAGGTAGAGCCCGCCGCAATCCAAGCCCGAGACAAGAATGGCAGCCTGCAGGCACGTCGTCCAGACCTCTGCTTCTGGGGCATCCTGGGCGATCAAGCGCGCCAGGTCGCGCTGAGCGGTCATCAGCACTGCGGCCTGCTCGTGTTCGGTCGTAGCTGGGGCAGCTGTGGGCAAAGGGTTATGTTGCGACGCACCTTCAGGGCGCAGGGTGGTGATCGGCTGACGTTCGGTTGCGATCAGCGCTTCAAGTTCAGCAATCCGTGCGTGCGCCTGTTCCAATGCAGTATAAAGCTCTGCGGGTGAGATGTGAGTAGCCATGTACGAATCCGATCTCTGTTGGACACAGGATAGGGGGATATTGGAAACATGCAACTCACCTTCTATTATAAGCTTCGCGTCAATGATGGTCGAGGGTGGTGCAACTGGGGCTTTCAGGCACAGAGTTTTTTGGGCGTCTCGATCCCGGTGTCAAGGGTGTCCCGATCGGTTTGGGTGCGTGTGTATTCGTCACTTACCCTGCGCAGAGCAACTTAGGGTGAGGGTTCCAGCAAGCGGGTAAGCTTGGTACAATAGCATCAGCATCGTCCCTGCGTTGTTGAGGATACGCTATGCGTGAGATTGAGGTCATTCGTGAAACCCGTCGGTTGCTCCAGGCGCACGGGTTGCTTGGGCAACCGATCCTGGATCTCTATACTGATGCGCATCCGTCGTTGATCGGCGACCCGTCCTTAGAGCCATTTCAGCGCTTCACCCTTCAATTTGATGCGTTTGCCACGCATCCAGATCTGGTTGGTCGTCTCGCTGATGGGTCAACCATGTTTGCGGTTGAAGCTAAAGGCGAAGTGGATTGGCTCAAAGGCCTCGCCCAAGCCGAGACCTATCGCTACGGCTTTCACGCCGTGCTCATGGCGGTCGCGGGCACCCCTTCACCGGATCTGCTCACGTTTGCCCGGCAACGAGGGGTGGGCATCCTCGCGCTGCCAACCGCTACGCGGCAACTCCTGGAGCCTCCGGTGCTTCATTTGCCCCTGCTGAAGCATGCCGAGCATATTCGGCGTCAGTTTTCAACCGGAAGCGCGCTGCGCACCCAGTTTAGCTACAATCTCCCGACCCACTATCTCGCCTGTGCCGCCTGCCTGTATGCCTGGGAACGCGAGGCGGGGCTTGCGCCGGTTGAGCTTGCGCAGCTCGAAGCCATGGTGCGCCAGCACTATCCCGTGATGCCCCGCCTGTTCAAGCCAGCCTTGCATGGAGCCGAAAAACTGGGCTTGCTCGTCATCCAGGGGCGAGCGATCAGCCTCAGTCCGCTGGGGCGTACCTGTGCCAGCTTATTGCCGCCCGCGGCGCAACTCGCCACCTTGCATCGTGCCGCGATCAAGCGGCAGCCGCTCGTTGACCTTGATCCGCGTACGGCAGCGGTCTTGCGCATCCTGTTGCTCCGCGATCCCATTGCCGGGTTCTTGAACGAGATCCTCACGCAGATCGGCCCGCATCAGCCGGTACCAATGCCCGTCCTCGTGGAAACGGCGGCCCGGTTCGACAAACTTCTCACCCCGCTGGTCTTCTTCTTTCCGGGTGATGTCGCAACGTTGCTTGACGACCAGGGTTTTCTGGTCTGGCGCAAGATCCAGCCCCAGCACTATCGTACCTCCATTTATATGCAGTACAAGCAGATCATGACCCACGCTGGCATGCTGCACTACCACGGTGTCGGGGGAACATCCTCGCAGCACTATCAGCCCGAGCGAGATCTCTGGGAAGTGCGGATCTAAACCGTCGCCCCCCCAACGGGTTTCACCTGTTGCACCTATGCGGGTATGAGCATTCCCGTGGGCAGCACCGTCACACAGGGCATACCAACTTATGCCATGCGGGTGGAAGATCGGTCAGCACCAATGTGATAATCCTGGAATCGTTTTTAGAGAGAGGCGTTATGATGGAGTTTTCACTCTATGAGGATGTCTTGTTGTTGATTGATATGCCGGAAGAGGGGATGTTTGCCGGCGCTGTCGGTACCGTCGTTGATCGTCATGAACTCCTGGGTAATGAGATGGGATATAGTGTGGAGTTTTTTGACGCAGACGGTACGACGCCCTGATGTTACAACTGAGCCACTGCGAACAACTAGAAAGTGCAGACGATGGGCTTCCTCGCTGAATATTTGCAGACTATGTTTAAGCAGCAATGTCCAATCGGCTGGACGTGTCACACCGAACAACGCCTTCTTTCAGAAACATTTGAGCGGCGTATGGGCTATTCATCGCGGGTTGATGTGCTGTTTCGCCATAACGATGGACGACACGCGGTGTGGGTTGAATTTGAAGTCAGTCGTGCGGATCCGGTCGCAAACCATGCAAAGTTTCTGGTTGCTCATGCGCGGAATTCGCAGCTGCATCACGACACCTTTATCTCTATGGTCAGCCCACATGTCGCCTATGGGCGCTCTCATCTCGCAGCCAATATGATTTTTTTGATGCGGAAGATGGGGGTGCAATCGTTTCAGACAACCTTGCTTCCGCAGTTTACAGCTGCTCAAATTAAACAATTAAATGCTTTATCAATAGATCTTATACAAGCGTATCCTGATCTTTATCCAGATCGGGAAGTAGAGCGGGTGTTCACTCTGATTGCTCCAGTTGTTGCAATGGATCAGCGGCGCTTGCATTTTGTGGGGAATATGCTGGAAGTAATGCTGAATATACAAACCTGGAACGAGCAGATTCACCATGTAGATGCTCAAGCTGTTTGGGGGAAACGTACGGTTTTGTATTTTGTTTATGATCCGCTTACCCGCACATTTGCACCATCAAAATTTTGTGGTTATCTGGTTTTAGCGGCTGATACAGAAAGTATTCACTCGGGTATGACGATTCCTGTCTATGTTGATCTTGATCGCAATGCACCCTCATTTGACGGCTTTCGTGCCCGTACGCATTTGCAAAAGCATCTCGGCATGCTCCTGATTTCCAACGATGATCATCCGACGATCATCCGCGATTTTGAACAATGGCATCAGGGTTGTCACGAGCAAATAACCGTACATCCTCGCGGGCCAAACATCTTAGTTCCTCCCGTCTGGTTTCGTCAAACGCGTCACTAGGATCGCCGGCGGGAGCCACCAAACCAAATCCAACCGGCACGATGCCAATCATCGTAATCGCCAGATTCGCCGCAAACACGGTTGCCACAAACGCGGCAAGCGTAATCCACCCAATGGTACGTGTGGACACGTAAAACCCCTTGTTCAAATGAACATGCAAAACGTGTGGATTATAACAGATCTAATGATCACGAACTGTGCCTCAGTGAGGGTTGCGACTGGCACGCCAGGAGCGGAAAGGTAGCGTCGTGCGCGGTCGTTGCCGTGCAACGATCTTTCCGCCGAGGTGAAACTGGACGCACCGGTGCAGTGCTATCTGCCATGGTTCCGCGTCGCCGATCCGCAGGTAACGGCGCAGTTGAGCATGCTCGACCGTCTGCTTGCTCGCGCACCTTCTGGTGCGGGCTGGCAAGCAGAAATCGGCTCTCCTTAACCTGTTCTTAAGGAGGATTCGCTATACTCAGCGTACGTTTCTCAAATCGCTCTACTGAGAGGAGTTTTCGTTATGGGTACCGAGCAGCAGTCGTCCATGGACACCACATCTGCTGAGACCGCCGGAGACCTTGTCGCGTTGTCGGATCAGGAGCATCCCGAGGAGGCGCTCCCCGAAGAGCCCGGCACAAGCGCCGACGATGAGGCTGAGGCTGAGGCTGAGGCTGATGACGACGACGACGACGACGATGAGGCTGAGGCTGAGGATGAGGACGACGACGACGACGACGACGACGACGACGACGAGGAGGAGGATGAGGACGACGACGAGGACGACGACGAGGACGACGAGGACGACGACGAGGCTGAGGCTGAGGACGACGACGAGGACGAGGCTGAGGCTGAGGCTGAGGCTGAGAACGACGAGGACGAGGACGACGACGACGACGACGTCAATGATTAGCAGGATAGCGGCGGCTTGCGCGCCTGAACGCCAGCAGCTACGCGCTCCTGAGTATGCACCGCGAGCATACGCGGGAACCCGCTGCAAGCCGCCGCCCGCACGTAGCTATGGAGGATCACGATGACTGACGCCGAGCGTTGGCCGCTTGTCGGTGCCGACCTGCAGTACCTCCGCGACGCCGTGGGTGCGCTCCGCGCCGACGTGCTGGTCGAGGGCGGGATGCTGCTCGACGAGTGGCAGCCCGCCATTACCCGCCCAAGTTTTTTGCCGGCCGCGCACAACCTGGCCTGCTACCTTGCCCTGCGCCGCCGCGATCTGCGGCCCCTCCAGGAGCGCCTTGCTGTGCGCGGGCTCTCGTCGCTGGGCCGCAGCGAGGCCCACGTGCTTGTCACCCTCGACGCCCTTCTGGCGCTGCTCGTCAGGGCAACGGATCCGGGTGCCTCTGACGCCCTTGCCTTTCCCAGCCGCGTCACCTTCGCGGCGGGCAGAGAGGCGATCGCACGGGAGGCCGCGACCCTCTTCGGCCCCGGACTCAATGGACGCAATACGCGCATCATGGTCACGGTGCCGAGCGAGGCGGCCGAGAGCCCGGCATTTGCCGAGGCCATCCTGCAGGCCGGGGCCGAGTGCGTGCGCATCAACTGCGCCCACGACTCGCCGGAGGTGTGGGAGGCGATGATCGCCAATCTGCGCCGGGCAGAGCAGGCAGTCGGTGGTGAGCGGCGGTTGCGCGTGCTGATGGATGTAGCCGGGCCCAAGGTGCGCACCATTCGGCCCGCGAAAGAAGCCCGAGAGCGCCTCTTCACCGGCGACCGGCTCCTGCTGGTACACGACCTCGAGTCGTCCGCGCCGACGGATCTCCCCAGGGTTGCGTGTACCATCCCCGAGGTTGTGGGCCAACTCGCGCTCGACGCAGAGGTCTGGTTCGACGATGGGAAGCTTGGGGCCCGGGTCGTGGAACTGCGGGAAGAAGGCGCACTGCTCGCTATCACCCACGCTCCCCTGAAGGGCAAGAAGCTCCGCTCGGATAAGGGCCTCAACCTGACAGGAACCGACCTCGCGATCGTTCCGCTCACCGCGAAAGACCGGGCGGATCTCGCCGTGATTGCGCGGCACGCCGACATGGTCGGCTACTCGTTTGTGCAGTCGGCTGAGGACGTGGCCCTGCTCCAGGACGCGCTCGCTGAGCATGTGGTCGACGGGAAGCCGCCAGCGCTGGTGCTGAAGATTGAGACCCGCCGGGCGGTGCAACAGCTACCCGCGTTGATCGTTCAGGCCGCGGGGCGTCAGCCGAGCGCGGTGATGATCGCCCGTGGCGACCTGGCGGTGGAACTGGGCTACGAGCGTTTGGCGGAGATGCAGGAGGAGATCCTGTGGCTGTGCGAGGCGGCACACACGCCGGTGATCTGGGCGACCCAGGTGCTGGAGAATCTGTCGAAGGAGGGGCTACCGTCACGCGCCGAGGTCAGCGATGCGGCGCTCGCCGTCCGGGCCGAGTGTGTGATGCTCAACAAGGGGCCGTACATCGCCGAGGCCGTGCGGCTGCTGGACGGGGTGCTGCTACGGATGCAGAGCCATCAAGAAAAGAAGACCGCCCACCTGCGGGCACTCCACTCGTGGGAGGCTCTGTTCACCGAGAGCGCCGGTAGCGGGCGTGAGGCGGGCTGAGCGAGCGTCAAATATTGGCGCATAAATATTGTATATTTGTTTAATAATATCGATCTGTTTATAAGCTTTTAGGTTTTACAGGCTAGCTTGGTACGGAGGCACCAATGGATCAGGCCTTTGAAATTATCACGGTAGATGCCGACAATGTCGATCAGCAGGGCTTTTTCTGCTACATGAGCAAGCGCAAGGCTCCTGGGTATACGCAGAAGCATGCGTGGTTGGCGGCGCGCTTTGCCGAGGGGTTGACGTTGCGCATGGTTCACGAGGTTGGCGGGCGAACCGTGGGCTTCATCGAGTATATCCCCGGCGAGTTTGCCTGGC
Organism: Candidatus Chloroploca mongolica; assembly: GCF_004762035.2. GTDB lineage: Bacteria > Chloroflexota > Chloroflexia > Chloroflexales > Chloroflexaceae > Chloroploca > Chloroploca mongolica. The sequence continues at coordinate 88,018 of NZ_SIJK02000005.1, forward strand.
GAGCCGTGTACGCGCCAGGCTATCTGGTCATTCATTGCGTATGGGTGGTGGGCAAAGGCAAAGGCAAGGGGTATGGAGCGCAGTTGCTTGACATGTGCCTTGACGACGCACGCGCCCAGCACAAACACGGCGTGGTGATGGTCGCCAGCGACGGCGTCTGGCTGGCAAAGAAGGAGATCTTTCTCAAGCACGGCTTCGAGCAGGTCGGGCAGGCCCCGCCCTCCTTTCGTTTGCTGGTGCAGCGTATTGACGACGGGCCACTTCCCACGTTCCCCAATGATTGGCAAGCGCGCCAGGCGCGCTTCGGCGCTGGCTTGACGGTGGTTCGCACGCCACAATGCCCCTACATTGAGGATGCCACCAACATCGTCCTGGAACTCGCAGCCGAGAAAGGCCTTCATGCGCAGGTGGTGACCTTCCAAACAGCCCAGGAGCTCCAGCAAAACTCCCCCAGTCCCTATGGCGTCTTTGGCATCGTGCTTGATGGCAAGTTGCTTAGTTATCACTACCTCCAGCGCAAGGATTTCGACAAACTCGTCGTCTGAGGGGGTGTTGCTCTCGTTTGCCCTGTTTGCCGCGCACCGCACGGTCAACCCCGGCTGGGCGGGGTTGGCGCTGGTCATCGCTGCGATTGGCGGAGCGGTCTTCTTTGCCACCAACCGCAGTTTTGCAATGTTGGCACTCAGCAACCGGTACGCCACGGCCACCGACGACGCCCAACGTGCCGCCCTGGTGGCCGCAGGCGAAGCCATGCTGGCGGTCGGGGAGAGCCATACACCCGGCACCTTCCTGGCTTTTGCGTTGAGCCTGCTTGCCAGTTTGCTGATGGCCTGGGTGCTGCTGCGCGGCGGCATCTTCAGCCGGGCCAGCGCCTATGTTGGCATGCTGGGCTTTGGGTTCCTACTGGTCTTTGAAATCCTCTCCGTTTTTGTCCCGGCCCTGTTTGACGTCGCCATGATCTTCGCCATGCTTGGCGGGATTGCCAGCATCGTCTGGTACTTTATGGTCGCCCGGCGGCTGTTCCAATTGGCATAGATAAGGTGCAGTTCGATGGGTGACCGCTATGGAGGGAGGACGCTCATGCTTGCTCGTATCAGCACAACATTTGATGCTACGGCCGACCAACTCTGGGAGGCCATCAGCCGCCCGGACTCGCTGCGCTTTGTATCCGCGCCGCTCCTGCATTTCGAGCCGCTGGTTCCCGGCGAGCTTGATGACGAGTGGGCCGTGGGCAAAACGTATGCCTTGCGGCTCTTCCTGTTTGGCGTTTTGCCCGCTGGCGAACACCGGATCACGCTGGTCACGATCGACCGGGAGGCCAACCTGATCGAGAGCAAGGAGAGCGGCGCCCTTGCGCCAGTCTGGAATCACACTATTCGGTTTCACGCCGTCGGGGATGGCAGATTGCAGTACACCGATGCGATCGAAATCCAGGCCGGGCTGCGAACCGGGATCATCTGGGCATTTGCCCACCTGTTCTACCGCCATCGCCAACGGCGCTGGAAAAGGCTCTTGCGGAGCAAGACGGAGGCGTAAAAACCTGTTGCAAGGGGAAGATTATGTCAGCCCACACAATGGATATGCCAACCTTCGATCCGCGCTACCAAAGCCTCTACCGCCTTGGCGGCAGCGCCAGCATCCTGACTGCTGTGTTCATCGTCCTTGCCATCGGCGCGTACTTTATTTGGCCTTACAGCGCCCATGAGACAACAATTCAAGCCATCTTCGACCTCCTGCAAACCGACCGCCTGAGTACGCTCATCGCGCTCGATGTGTCGATGCTGGTCATTGGGCCAATCAGTCTGCTGTTGTTTCTGGCGTTGTATGCAGCCTTGCGACGGGTAGACGAAGCGGTCGCGCTGCTTGCCCTGGCGCTGAACCTGCTTGCGGTGGGTTTGATCATCGTCTGCCGCCCGCTGGTTGAACTGGTGATGCTCAGCGACCACTATGCCGCCGCGGCTGACGCATCCGAACAAATGCGCCTGCTGGCTGCCGGGGAAGTGCTGCGCGCTCAGTTGGATGGTACCGCCTGGGTTATGCAAACCGCTTTCTTGATGCTCGCCGGGCTGTTGAATAGCTCGCTTATGCTGCGAACCCCTTTCTTCAGCCAAGCGACCGCTTGGCTTGGCATCGTCATCAGTGCCCTTGGGTTGGGCTTTTTCCTGCCCACGATTGGTCCGCTCTTCCTTTTCATCAATACCATTGGTAGTATTCCCTGGTGTCTGCTGATAGCGCGTTATTTGTTCGACATCGCCCAGGTGGCCGCCGAACCTGCGTAAAGCGCCCTCCTTTGGGCTGGGCTCTGGAGTATCTTGCTGGGACGCGCGTTATTCCGCCTGTCGAAAGCATAATGATGTGATCAGAAGAGCATCGAAAGCCCTAACAACAGGAGGGGCAGAGCAAAAAAGACACCGCCAAGATAGGCAAACGCCACCCATGGGCGCTCGCTGGCGGCTGCGCCCAGGCGTTCCGAGCCCACGACCGGCAAGTCGCGTAAGAAGGGAATGCCAAAGATGATGAGCGTTCCGAAGAGGTTGAAGAAGAGATGCACCAGGGCGATGGTCATCGCAGGAACTGCTTGCGGCCCCGACACCGCCGTGGCGGCCAAGAGCCCCGTGACCGTTGTGCCGATGTTTGCCCCTACCGTGAAGGGGTAGATCACGCTTAACCCGAACGCGCCTGACCCGGCGAGCGGAACCATCAAACTCGTGGTGGCGGTGGAGGATTGCACCAGAATGGTGACAATTGTACCGGCCACAATGCTCGCAACCGCACCTCTCCCCAACGCCGTATGCAAAATCTCCTTGGCGCGACCGACCAACAACTGTTTTAACAAGATGCTCATAAAATGCACCGCGACAAGAATCAGCGCGACGCCAATGATGATTTGCAGAATCCCGTTGAAGGGTTCGGGCAAAAATGATGTCGCGTCCCGAATGAGATTACGCAGTGGTCTGGTGATCATGCCGACAAAGTCGAACTCGTCGATGCTCAGGTCGGCACCACCTACCATCAGTTGCGCAACCGCAGCGCCCAGGCGTTCCAGGGGTTGAAACAGCACTTCCAGGGGGAAGAAGATGAGCACTGCCAGCAGGTTGAAGAGATCCTTGACGGTCGAGGCGGAAAACGCCCGGTTAAACTCTTCCTTATTCCTCATATAGCTCAGGCTCACGATCCCGCTGGTCAAAGCGGTGCCAATATTGGCACCCATGACCATAGGAACGGCTACCGCCACGGGTAACCCGCCGCCGACCAGGCCGACAATAATGGCGGTCGCTGTGCTTGACGATTGAATCAGGGCCGTCGCTACAATTCCGACGATGAGCCCCACCACGGGGTTGTTGGCGAAGGCAAACAGTTCAGCTGCTTGATCGCCCACTGCCGCTCGGAAACCTGAACTGATGACGCCGACCGCAACAATCAACAGGTAAACGAGCGCAACGACCAACAGCCAGTGAAGCACCTTATTCCCCGTTGTGACGACCGTTTCTTCCGCAACACTATCAGCTGAAGTTGCCATGCCTTTCCCCCCTGAGATCTTTGACCGATTGCCCAGGATTGTTCGCCCCTGCTGCGCTGCATAGGGTCAGTGTAGTGCCTCCGAATTAAGCGAAGTTCAAGGCGATGTTAAATATCAACTGGATTTACCGCCTGCATTGCCTCACGCTCGATGGGCTCTTCCGCAACAAGGCGTGCTCAGGCAAAGAGCTGACGCATTGGCACCGAGAGAAACGTTAGGGCTACGCTGAAAATGGGGGAACCACGTTCCCCCATTTTCAGCGTAGCCCTGAGGGAAACGTCAGGGCTGATGCAAAGTCCCAGGAGGGTTTGATAGTGTCCGCAGATTACGCAGATTACGCAGATGCGGAAGCCCTCATCTGCGTAATCTGCGTAATCTGTGGATGATCAGACGGACTTTGCATCAGCCCTGAGGGAAACGTGAATTCGGTGTAAGATGATCAAGCAGATCGTGTATGATGAGGAGATATGACGGTTCCTATTCTCGCGACCAAGCTCTATATCCCGCCACCGCGACCGCAGACGATTCCGCGCCTGCGGCTGCTCGAGCGCCTGAATGCTGGGCTACGTCACGATCAGGGTACTGCTCGCAAGCTGACGCTCATCTCGGCTGCCGCTGGTTGCGGCAAGACCACGCTGCTCAGCGCGTGGGTCGCCGAGTGCCAACTGCCGGTCGCCTGGCTTTCGTTAGACGCCGGCGACAGCGATCCCGTTCGTTTTCTGGCCTACCTCATTGCCGCGCTGCAAACGCTTATGCCCGGCGTCGGCGCGGGTGTGGTAACAGCGCTGCAGGCGCCCCAGCCCCCGGCGCAGGAGGCGCTGCTTACCGCGCTGCTCAACGACGTCGCGACGATCCCCCACGCATGTCTCCTCGTTCTCGATGACTACCACGTCCTTGACGCCCCGCCCGTTGATCAGGCGCTCACCTTTTTCCTCACACACATGCCGCCCCAGATGCACCTGGTCATCGCCACCCGTGAAGACCCGCCGCTGCCCCTGGCTCGCCTGCGCGCCCGCGACCAACTCACCGAACTGCGCGCCGCCGACCTGCGCTTCACGCCGACCGAGGCTGCGGCGTTTCTCAACCAGGCGATGGGCCTGGGGTTGGCAGCCGATGAGCTTGCCACCCTGGAGGCACGGACCGAAGGTTGGATCGCCGGGCTGCATCTGGCGGCTCTGGCGCTGCAAGGACGCACAGACACGGCTGGCTTCGTGAGGGATTTCAGCGGCAGTCACCGCTTTGTGCTCGATTACCTGGTCGAGGAGGTGTTGCACCGGCAGCCTGCCAGCGTGCAGAATTTCCTGCTGCGCACCGCCATCCTCAACCGGCTCTGCGGCCCCCTGTGTGACGCGGTCATGAAGGATGCAGATCACGGCTCGGAATGCATCCCTCATTCTTCATCCCTCATCCTTTACGAGCTCGAGCGCGCCAACTTGTTCCTCGTGCCCCTGGACAATGAGCGGCGCTGGTATCGCTACCACCACCTCTTTGGTGATCTGCTGCGCCAGCGCTTGTACCAGCAGCAGCCGAATGTCGTGATCGCGTTGCACCTCCGCGCTAGCGCCTGGTATGAGGCAAACGACCTAGAGCTGGAAGCATTTCACCATGCGGCGGCAGCCAATGATGTAGCGCGGGCCGCCAGGCTGTTGGAGGGACGGGGCATGCCGCTGCTCTTTCGTGGCGCGGCGCAGCCAGTGCTGCGCTGGCTGGCGACCCTGCCCACCGCCGTTCTGGATGCCCATCCCGCCCTGTGGGTTACCTATGCCTCTGCGCTGCTGTTCGTCCAACAGGTGGTTGGCGTAGAAGCGAAGCTCACCGCAGCGGAAGCGGTGCTGCCGGACGCCCCATCCGACCCTGACCTGCGCGACCTGATCGGTCACATCGCTGTCATCCGAGCGACGCTGGCTGTAACCCGGCACGACGCCGCGATGATCATGGCCCAGGCGCAGCGCGCCCTGGCCTACCTGCATCCCCAGAACCTGCCAGTCCGCACCGCCGTCACCTGGGCGCTGGGCTATGCCCGGTATCTCCAGGGCGACCGAGGCGCGGCGGCGCAAGCCTACGGCGAGGCCCTCGCTGCCAGCGAGGCTCTCGGCCACTTCATCATTACCCTGATGGCCACGCTGGGCCTGGGCGAGATCGAGGAAAGGGCGAACCGGCTCCATTTGGCGGCGGAGCGCTACCGGCGTGCGTTGGCGCTGGCCGGCGATCCGCCGCTGCCAGTGGTTTCCACGGCACACCTGGGCCTGGCGCGCCTCCACTACGCCTGGAATGACCTGGCAACGGCCGAACAGCACGCCGAGCAAAGCCGCCACCTGGCGCGGCAGATTGAACACACCGACCGCTTGGTCGCCGCCGAGTTGTTTCTGGCGCGTCTGAAGCTGGCGCAAGGCGACCTCGACGGCGCAGCGGATCTGCTGACGCAGATCGAGCCGCAGATCGCGCAGCCGCACGTTGCGCTGCAATGGCCAGAGTATGCGTCTGTTCAACTGCTGCTCGCCCTGCACCAGGGCAAGCTGGCTGCCGCCGCTGCGTTGGCGCAGACCCACAACCTGCCCCTTCGCCGCGCCAGGGTGGCGTTGGCACAGGGCGATCCAGCGGCGGCCCTGACCACGCTGACCACCTATCGGCAGCAGGCCGAATCGAGGGGTTGGGCCGATGAACAGCTCAAGGCACTGGTATTGCAGGCGCTCGCGCACCAGGCGTTAGGGGAGGAGGAACCGTCCGTCACCGTGTTGGCGGAAGCGCTAAGCCTGGCCGCCCCGGACGGCCTCATCCGCCCTTTCGTAGACGCGGGGCCGTCATTGGCGCGGTTGCTGGCCGCAGCCGCCGCCCGCGGCATCAGGCCAGCGTACGTGCGTACCTTGCTGGCCGCCATCGCAGCAGAGATGCCGCCGGGCGAAAGCAGCACGCCACAGCTCTTGCATGAGCCTTTGAGCGCACGAGAACAGGAAATTTTGCGCCTCATCGCCCAGGGTTGCTCCAATCGTGAGATCGGCGAGCGGCTCTATCTGGCGCTGGACACGGTAAAAGGGCACAATCGCCGGATCTTTGCGAAGCTTCAGGTGCAGCGCCGCACCGAAGCGGTGGCGCGCGCCCGCGAACTGGATTTGCTGTAGTCTCCTGGCCCTCGCCACTGCTCCTCAAAAAACAACACCGCCAGACAACACCAACGTGTCTAGGCCTTCTCACGGGTTGTTGCTACACTGGCGAGACAAGCGTTACCAGCGCGCCACGCCCGCCGCTGTCAGGAGGAGCGCGAGATGACCAGTTATGGCAACCGGGACGTCGGCCCGGATCAACCGACGCTCTACCAGATCCGACTCCGGGGGCATCTCGGCAGCCAGTGGGCCGCCTGGTTTGACGGGATAACGGTGGATCTGACCGACGCTGGTGATACCCTGCTGACCGGCCCGATAGCTGACCAGGCCGCGCTGCACGGTTTGCTGCGCAAAGTGCGCGATCTCGGGCTGACCTTGCTGGCCGTTCAATGTATCCCTGGCGAGGCAACGTCCGTTGTGCCAGACGAAGGTGCAGCAACCCAACCCCCAGAAGGAGCGTGAAAATGCAGACCGAAACCAAAACGACAAGGCTATTGGGGATCGCCTTTCTCTTTCAGTTTATTACGTCCTTTAGCAGCGGCGTATTTTTCAAATCAGCCTGGTTTGTGCCAGAAGACATGAGTGCAACCATGCTCAAAATTGCGACGAATCCGGGGTTGGTGCGGGCCAACATTCTGGTAGATATGCTCACCGCCCTGGGCGTCACCTTTTTGGGCGTTATGCTCTATCTCACCCTGGGCAAACAGAACGAAAAGATCGCCCTGACTGCTTTGGGCTTTTACTTTCTGGAAGTTTCCTTGCTGGCCGTAAGCCGGATGGAAACCTTCGCGCTCCTGCGTTTCAGCCAGGCATATGTCGCCGCCGGACAGCCCGCTGAATTGCTGCTCCTGGGGCAGGTGGCCTACGAAGCGATGGATTTCACAGGCAATACGCTGCACATGCTAGCGTTTTGTCTGGGCGCAATCCTGTTCTATTCCTTGCTCGACCAGGCTCGGATTGTGCCCCGGTGGCTAGCGCTCTGGGGCCTCGTCACCGTGTTTCCGCTGCTGGTCGGCACCGTGAGCCAGATGTTTGGTTACACCATCCCGTTTCTTTTCTACCTGCCCTACGTTCCCTTTGAATTGGTGCTTGGGGTCTGGATTCTGGTCAAAGGCATACCAGAGCTACGCACGGTGCAAAGCCTCAATGTCATGACTCCAGTGGCACCCTCGTAAACTCGTTAACCCCGAACGGCATCCTGCTTTTTGCCAGCTTCAAGGGCCGGGCGCTGCTCGACATGCTCCGAACCCGCCTCTTTAGCCGTAAAAAGGTCATCTGCGCCCTGGCCGATGAGAACGTTGACAGCTTACTGCTGGTGAAGGAACTGGTCGAGGAGGGAAAGATCAAGGCACTGGTGGAAAAACGTTTTCCCCTGGAACAGACAGCCGCAGCACACCGCTACGTCGAAGCCGGCCACAGACAGGGCAATGTTGTTATCACGCTCGGAGCTTCCGGGAAGCTGTAAGCTTCCCGGAAGCTCCTTCGCGATCTGTAGCCATCCGAACGGGCACATGGCTACAGCCGCAGGCACACGGGAGCAGACTCTTGAACGTTGGCTACAAACTTGGCTACATGGACGCCAAAACCCGCCGAGTTTCTCGGCGGGTTCCGCATTAGCAAGCCTTAAAAGTGGAGCGGGCGACGCGACTCGAACGCGCGACCATCTGCTTGGAAGGCAGATGCTCTACCACTGAGCTACGCCCGCGTTGAGCCTATTCTACTATAGCCTGGCCCTTGTTGCAAGGGGGGCGTAGCTTCCGGGAAGCTTTCAGCTTCCCGGAAGCTACCTATCGCGCTTGCATTCTGATGGCCCCGTCAAGCCGGATGACTTCGCCGTTGAGCATCTGGTTTTCGATGATGTGCCGGGCGAGCCGGGCGTATTCGTCGGGTCGCCCGAGCCGTACGGGAAAGGGGACTTGCTGCGCGAGCGAGGTGCGTGTCTCTTCGGGCAGTCCCGCGAGCAGCGGGGTGTCAAAGGTGCCCGGCGCGATCGTCATCACCCGGATGCCAAAACGAGCTAGTTCGCGGGCGATCGGCAGTGCCATCGCGACAATGCCGCCTTTCGTGGCTGCATAGGCCGCCTGACCGATCTGTCCGTCAAAGGCGGCGATCGAGGAGGTGTTGATGATGATGCCGCGCTCGCCACTCTCGCCTGGCTCGTTCTGCACCATCACTTCCGCAGCGAGCCGGAGCACGTTGAAGGTGCCAACTAGGTTGATGTTCACGACCCGGCTAAAATGCTCCAGGCTCATTGGGCCGTCTTTGCCCAGTACCCGTGCGCCCCCGGCAATGCCGGCACAGTTGATGACGCCATCCAGTCGGCCAGTATGGGTGGTTGCCGCAGCAAGCGCCCGTTTGACCTCGGCTTCACTGGTGACGTCGGTTGCGACAAAATGGGCCTGTTCGCCGAGGGTCGCTGCCGTCGCTTCACCCGCAGCCGCATTGATGTCGGCAATGATTACCTGCGCCCCGGCCCCGACAAGTTCACGTGCGACCGCAGCGCCTAAACCTGAGCCGCCCCCGGCAATGAGAAAGGTGTGATTGTTGATGTCCATCTGGATTTCTCTTTTTCTAGCGCAAATAGCCCCAAGAATCGTTGCTTTGCTGGCAAAAAGGCTAGCGAAGCTGGCCTTTTTGCCAGCAAAGCAATGGGTTGTAAGGGCGGCAGCCCTTACATTTTTACCTGCGAAGCAACAGCCACTGAATCGCTTTGCCAAACCGGCGCCCCCAGGCTGCTTCGTTGTGTTCGCCGCCATGCTCTTCGATATACCGCAGCTTGCGGCCAAAGGTGTAGCCTTTGTCCATCAGCAACTGGCCCATGTTTCGTACGTCTTGTTTGAGTTGCACCTCTTCAGCCGTGCCGACATCAAGGTAGACCCGTCCCGGGACACCTTTGTACTGGCGTACGTAGTCAAATATGGCCCGTTCGCCAAACCAGAAGGCTCCACTCATCATCCCGGCGTTGCCAAAACTCTCAGGCCGCTGCAGCATGGCGTAGAGGCTGATCAGACCACCCATTGATGCGCCCATAAGCGTTGTAAACTCGGGGCCTGGCTTCGTCCGAAACGCACGGTCAATGTGTGGTTTGAGGGTGTTGCTCAGGAAGTCAACATAGGCGTCGCCGCGGCCCCCGCCCCCACTCGCTTCATCGAGAAACGGGCTGTACTCGTCAATCCGCTGTTCACCAATGTTGGGAATGCCCACGACGATCGCCTCGAGGCCCTGTTGGGCGAGCGCTTCCATCGTTTCGTCAACCCCCCATTCGACCCCGATGTAACTCGTTGTGGCGTCAAACAGGTTTTGCCCGTCATGCATATAGACCACTGGGTAACGCTCAAGGCCTCCGTTGTCGTAACTCGGTGGCAGGTAGACGAGAATATCCCGGTAGTTGTTTAGTTCCGGGCTGAAGAATCCGGCAATAGTGACGAAGTTGCCGGTGATGGTGCGCTTGGCCAGGGGCGGCCCGCCGATAAGCGGGGCTAGTGCGGCATGGCGGAGGTTGCTTTCGTACCGTCCATATTGCGCGGCCCACGTTTCGCCATCCTGACTCAAAATGACCAACGAGCGCCCTTCAAGGTTGTAGACGCTCCCGACCGGCATTGGTTCGGCTTCGCTGTTGTCTGGGTGACTGGTAGCTAGTTCAAGTTGCCAGTCTGGGCCGCCTTCATTCCCTGGCAGGGTGAAGGGGATTGTTTCGTGGTGCGCGTTGAGCAAGATCAGCAAGACATCGTCACGGATAATCTCTCCCGATGGGGCCCGTTCGGCAATCAGCTGGCCGTTGAGCAACATACCGATGCAGCGCGCCATGCCGTCGTCCCATTCGCTGTCACCCATCAAGACGCCATCCGGTCGGTACCATTCGATGTCTTTGATGCCTTCGCCGTGAATTTCGCGCCCCTGGAAGAAGGTTCCACGATGCAAGACCGGGTGTGCCTGGCGAAAGGCAATCAGGCGGCGGGTCCAATCACGGAGCGCTTGTTGTTCGTCAGTTAGTTCCCAGTCCATCCAACTGAGCGGGTTGTCCTGACAATAGACGTTATTGTTGCCACCCTGGGTTCGCCCGTATTCGTCGCCGTGCAGCAGCATCGGCACCCCCTGCGAGAAGAGCAGCGTGGCGAGCAAGTTGCGTTGTTGCTGGGCACGCAAGGCGTTGATGTCCTCATCATCGGTCTCCCCCTCGACGCCACAGTTCCAGCTATTGTTGTGGCTCTCGCCATCGTTGTTGCCTTCACCATTGGCATCGTTGTGCTTTTCGTTGTAGCTCACCAGGTCACGTAACGTAAAGCCATCGTGCGCCGTGATAAAGTTGATCGAGGCTGCCGGTGCGCGTCCGTTGCGTTCGTACAGATCCGATGAACCAGCGAGGCGGTACGCAAGTTCGGCGACCTGCGCTTCGTCACCTTTCCAGAAACGGCGCACGGTATCGCGGTATTTGCCGTTCCATTCAGCCCAGAGCACCGGGAAGTTGCCGACCTGGTAGCCCCCGGGTCCGACATCCCACGGCTCGGCAATGAGTTTGACCTGCGAGAGCAGCGGGTCTTGATGGATGGTGTCGAGAAAAGACGAGAGTTGCCCGCCTTCGTAGAGGCCTCGCGCCAACGCGGCGGCGAGGTCAAACCGAAACCCATCCACCCGCATCTCGGTCACCCAGTAGCGCAGGCTGTCCATGACGAGTTGCAGCGACCGCTGGTGTACCATGTTGAGCGTATTGCCCGTGCCGGTGTAGTCCATGTAGTAACGGGCATTGTCGTTCACCAGGCGATAGTAGGCTGGATTGTCAATGCCGCGAAAGCTCAGGGTTGGCCCGAGGTGGTTCCCTTCAGCGGTGTGGTTATAGACAACATCGAGAATGACTTCGATCCCGGCAGCATGTAACGCTTTGACCATCTGTTTGAATTCGCGTACATGTCCACCCGGTTGTTGGCAGCGCGTATACTCTGTGGCTGGCGCAAAGAAGTTGAGCGTATTGTAGCCCCAGTAGTTGCTCAAGCCCTGCTCTTCAAGATGGCGATCATTGGCAAATTGGTGTACCGGCAGCAACTCCAGCGCCGTAATGCCCAGATCGTGCAGGTACGCGATCATCGCCGGGTGCGCAATCCCCAGATAGGTGCCCCGCAGTTCGGCGGGAATAGCGGGGTGCTGCATCGTCAAGCCCTTGACGTGGGCTTCGTAGATCACACTATCATGCAGTGGGATATTCGGATGTTGATCTTCTCCCCAATCGAAACGTGGATCAATGACGACACAGCGCGGCAGATAGGGGGCACTATCGCGCTCGTCATACGAAAGATCTTCGTCAGGATGGAGAATCGTGTAGCCGTGGGTCGCATCGTGCCAGCGGATCGATCCGTGCAACGCCTTGGCATAGGGATCAAGCACAAATTTGTGTGGGTTAAAGCGTAGGCCATGCTCGGGTTGATAAGGGCCATAAACCCGGTAGCCATAGAGTTGCCCTGGGCGCAGGTTGCGCACATACAGATGCCAGACATGGTCAGTCTGCATCGTGAGTGGAATCCGCACCGCCTCACGTGGCGCCTCAGCATTTTCAAAGAGACAGAGTTCGACCCCGGTGGCCCGATCGGCAAAGAGCGCAAAATTGACGCCACTGCCATCCCAGGTTGCCCCGAGGGGGTAGGGTGACCCCGGAAGTAACGTGTCCATATTCCTCCTGACTCTAGCCTGATCCTGCCCGTTGCTCAGCACACCAGGTTTCAATCGCCCGATGCCATGCGCGTTCGGCCTCTTCCAGATTCAGCCCCGCAAGCTGCGACCAGTCACGCAGGTGATAGCGCTGCTCGCGATAGGCGGTATAGAGGCGCTGCAACGCCTCGGGTTGTTCGGTCACAAGATAGTAGGTAAAGGCCCAGGCCGCATCATAGTCGAAGGTACCAAAACGATCGTAGCCTTCGCGCTGGGCGAGCAAGACCTTCAGCCGTGGCCGTGGGGTGCGCTCACAGAGGCGGCGCAACTGGGCGGGACGAGGCGCTGGCCCTGAGGCGGTGAGCCCGGCCATCACTTCGGCAAGGCCCTCATCAGCCCATCCTTTTGGCTCGCGATGATAGCCCGGTGTGCGCCACTGCCCCGGAAAGAGGTGGGTTGCCGCATAGTGATGCGCTACTTCGTGACGTAAACTCTCGACCAGGCTATTCGCGCTCTGCTCACTGGTGCGCTGATGGGTGTAGATGATCATATTGGCATCGTCATAGAGCCCATCTACATCAACGGTAAAGTGGGTAAAGGCCCGCACATAATCGCGATAGATACCCTGACGTGCAAAGATCTTAATTTGTAGTGTCCGTGTCCCTTTTTCATCCATTGGCTCTGCCAGGTCTGGCCCAAAGAGGTGTCGCAGGGCCTCACGCACGTGGGTCACTTCGCGTAGCAAGGCTGCCATCTCATCAGTGGCAAGCCCGGCACGAATGCTCACCCCATCGTGCTCGCTCCGCTCGGTCAGGGTCAAAAACTCATACTGTTGCCGCAGGCTTGCCAGGTGCGTGCTCCCGCCCTCCAGCCGGTCACGGGCACGGGCCAGGGATGCACGCGCCGTCAGGCTACTCGGACTGCTCTCATACGTTGCGAGCAACCCGCGATCACGTGGGTCGGGCGCATCGTCAATCAGTGTGAGTGGGGGCTCGCCCTTCCACGCTTCGGCCAGTTCGTGCGTCAGCGTCGCGATCAAGTCTAAGCCGAGTTGATCCGTGCGCAGGCGGGCAATCACATGGGCCGCAGCCGTCCGCACCCCTGGATCATCCGAGCGAAGGCCGTGGAGCATAAAAGCCTGATCGTCGGGGTGAAGAACCCCAGAACGGGCGAGCATCAGCCGCCCGCGCGCTGCCGCTGCCCGATAGCGCAAGGCGGGGGCAAGGGTTTGCGCGTTGGCAACACGCTCGAAGAGCGGCGCAGCACTGAAACTCGGGTAAAAATAGCTGTCGAGCACCCAGATCGCATCTTGCAACAAAAAATTGTCATCGGCGTGCGCCAGTAGTTCTTGCAACACGAGCTGAACCCTGGACGCCCGTACCCGCAAGACGAGATCGCTTGCCCGACTCGCCTGTGGGCTCGCCGCCAGTCGCCCGAGCACCCGCACGGCATTCCGACGCTCAAGTTCATGGGTTCCACGCTCAATCATCGTGAGCAGCACATCGATCTCATTGACGCCAACACGTGCTTGCAGTGCCTTTGCGAGTTCTTCCGTACAGGCATAATTTGCCCCTGACAAGGCCGCCAGAAGAGCCGTCGTATCAGGGTAACTGGCCTCGGGACACGATGGTGTATAGATTGGTGACTGATGCATAGGGGCCTCTGCTATGGGCAACACTGACCCGGCTAACACCATGCAGAGTGCCATGATGATTGTCAGGCGTAACAACGGACGGGTCAACTTCTTCACGACTACAGTCGGCACTCCCATTTTATGACGGTTGGCTAGATGACTCAAGCACACAGATCGCCCGCCGATAATCAAGGGTCATGCGTTGGAAACGGGCAAGCAAGCGATTGCCAAGATTCGCTCGTCCCCCGCGCCCAAAATCGCCGCGACCGCTCTCGGGGGCATCAAGCTCAATCGCTTTCAGTTCAAACGGTCCAATGCGGAGGGCCTCGGCCCTCCCGTGCAGCGTCGTCACCCGTTCGACAAATCCACGTCCTTCGTCCACCTCGGCCTCGCCGCGGCGCAGACCGGCCAGATCCGCCAGATCCGGGCTAAGCGTGAGCGCCCCATTTGAACCGGTATCAATTGTCAAGAGCGGTAGCGGAAGCGGCACCGGCTGCACCTGGCCTGGCTGGCTCAAACAGAGCAGCGCAGCCCCATCAAAAGCCGGAAAATGTTCAAAAAAGCGCAACGGCAGAACCGCCCCGCCCGGCCCCGGCGTTGGAGGTTCAAGATCGGGATGGCATAGGCGCAACCGGCCTGCTGCGTAATCTATAGTCAGCGTCAACTGGCTCAAGACATTATAGCCCAGGACAAGATCGACCTTAAATGGAGCCTGGCGGAGATCGAGTGCAACCCCATAGAGATCGCGCAACTCAAGCTCACCGAGGCGCAGCCAGGGCAAGACGCTTTCGGTGAAATGCACGGCATCACTGGCTGCATCGGAACCCAGCGCAAAATCACCGAGACGCAGATCGAGTCGCCGCGCCAGACTCAGATCAATCGCCGATGGATCAGTGCCTGTATCAAGGAGCACCGTCAGCGGATGCCCGCCTGGCCCTGCGGCCACACAGCGAATCACCTGAGGCGCAAAGAGCAACGGCAGTTCAGCGATGCCGCTCGGCGGAAAATGCAACGTGGTGTGATCATCCAGCATAGCTTCTATGATACCACAGGGTATGGCCGCGAAAACTTGTGCTTGGCCTGGTGCCTCCCCTGAAAAACTGCTTGTGGGCGGTTTTGGCGGCTTCCGCCAAAACCGCTCACATTCAACCTAGACCGGCCAGGAAACCGGCGAGTGCCCCTTGAAACAAGCGCGGGCTTTCGATCTGTGGAAAGTGTCCGCAGTGGGGCAAGATGACCAGGTGCGCCTTTGGGATTTCGCTGCGGGCAACGTAACCGCACGCTTCGACCGGAAAGACCTGGTCGCTCTCACCCCAGACAAGCAGGGTCGGCATCGTAAGCTCGCCGAGGCGGGTACGCAACCCGGTGAGCCCGAGATCAGTCGCGGCATACTGGCGACTCAGGGCGGTCAGGGCACGTCGATTATCTTTGCCCATCAAGGCCGCCCGCCCTCGTTCCAGGATCTCGGCGGTGAGATGGCGTTCAGGGTCGGCAAACGCCGCCGTGAGCAGCATCCGCACCACGCGAGGCTGCGCCGAGAGCCAGAGGATCGCCTGGCCGACGAGCGGCCATCCTCCCGCCATGGTCAAGCGTGATGCTTCAACAAAGCCATCTGAGGCAACGAGCACCAGCCCATTGACGCGCTCGGGGTGCAACACCGCTGTTGCCAGGGCGTATTTGCCCCCCATCGAATGACCAATCAGCGTCGCCTGGGTGACGCCGCACTGATCAAGTATGCCCGTATAGATCCGCGCCATCAACGCCAGCGAATAGGGCGCATCCCCCGGCTTGGCCGAGCGCCCAAACCCAAGCGCATCCACGGCCATCGCCCGGTAGCCCATGTTAGCCACCGCCGCCACCGTAGGCCGCCAATCTTCGGCTGAACCAGCAAACCCATGCAGCAACAGCACCAGCGGGCCTGTCCCTGCCTCCAAAACATGGATCTTATAACCAGCGATCGTCACAAAGCGACTATGCATAGGTGCCTTTCAAAACTTGACGCAATGTAGGTATAATATACCAAGTTTGCAAACACGTCTTGGCTATGTCTGCCGGGCGAGGGCTGATGCAACGTCCGTATTTTGTCACCCTGAGCGCAGCGAAGGGTCTCGTCCCGATGAGGCGGAAGATGCTTCGCTGCGCTCAGCATGACCCGTGGGCAGGGACTTTGCATCATCCCTGCGTCGACCTCTGAGTCGTCTGTCAACGAAGTTTTCTTCTACCAGCGGGGGCTTCGACAGGCTCAGCCTCCGTCCGTTCTCCAAGCCCATTGCCCGCAGTTGGCTGAGCTTGTCGAAGCCAATCCGTATGTCAGACCACTTCGTTGCGCCTTTGCGCCTTTGCGTCAAAACAACCGCCTTCTTTGCAAGGTAGCGAAAGGATCTGAGCATATGATCGGCACATCCCTCCCGCGTCCTGATGCAACTGGCAAGGTGACGGGGGCGACCCGTTATCCAGGGGATCTGATCGAGCCGGGGATGTTGCACCTGAAGGTTGTGTTTGCTCATCGGCCCCATGCGCGCATTGTGTGCCTGGATACAACGGCGGCGCTGACCTATCCTGGTGTGGTTGCGGTGCTGACGGCGGCTGATGTGCCCCATAATGCGTATGGCCTGGTTGAACCTGACCAGCCGGTGCTCTGTGGTGAGGTTGTGCGTTTTGTCGGCGACCGGGTGGCGCTGGTGGTTGCGACGAGCCGCGAGGCCGCCGAGGTTGCCGCGGGCCTGGTTGAGGTTGCGTATGAAGATCTGCCGGTGCTTGCAGATGCTGCGCTGGCGCTCACGCCCGATGCGCCTCTGATCCATCCCGAACGAGGCACTAATCTGATCTACCATTGCCCAATCCGTAAAGGCGACGCCGAGGCGGCTCTGGCAACCGCTGATCTCGTGCTCGAAGGCGAGTTCTCGACCGCCTGGCAGGAACACGCGTTTCTGCAACCCGAGGCGGGCATTGCCTATGTTGACGAAGACGACCGCGTCATCATCCACACCGCCGGCCAGTGGCTCCACGAAGATCGCCGCCAGATCGCCGAAGTGCTCGGCTTGCCCGAAGCGCAGGTGGTCATCCGGTATGCGGCGATTGGCGGCGCCTTCGGGGGGCGCGAGGATCTTTCGGTGCAGCATCTGCTGGCGCTTGCCGCCTGGAAGCTGCGTCAGCCTGTGGCAATCGTCTGGAGTCGTGGCGAGTCGGTGATGGCGCATCACAAGCGCCACCCGGTGACGATCCGCTGTCGCTGGGGCGCGATGCGCGATGGGCGCATTGTGGCCGTGTCGGCCACGGCGATCGGCGATGGCGGGGCCTATGCTTCAACCAGCCAGGAAGTTATTAAGTGTGTCGCGCTCTTTCTCACTGGCTGTTACGAGGTGCCCAACATCCATGTTGATGCCTACGCCGTCTATACCAACAACCTCCCTGCCGGTGCCTTTCGCGGCTTTGGCGCGCCGCAGGCGCAGTTTGCCAGCGAAGCGATGGTGACCCGACTTGCCCACGCGCTTGGACGTGATCCTGTGGCGATGCGCCGGATCAATCTCTATCGTGAGGGGAGTCTTGAGCCCACGCAGCAGCCCTTGCCTGCGGGGGTCAGTGTGCGCACCTGTCTCGACACCTGCCTCACGACGCTCGCGACGTTGCCCGCGCTGCCGCCACCCGCCGCACCGCACCTCAAGCGAGCCTGGGGCTTCGCCTGTGGCATCAAGAATCTCGGCTATTCCTTTGGCTTTCCCGAGCAAGCTACGGCGACCGTTGAACTGCACGGCAGCACCATCATCGAGCAGGCCATTGTACGGATTGGGGCCGCCGATGTTGGTCAAGGAACGCATCTCATCTTGCGCCAGATTGCCGCTGAAGCACTCAATGTTACCCTCGAGACCGTGCAACTGATCGCCGAAGATAGCGCCGAAGCCCCCAACGCCGGCTCGGCCTCAGCTTCGCGGCTCACCCTGATGGCGGGGCGCGCCGTGCATGACGCCGCACTCGGGGCATTACGCGAATGGCAGAACGAAGAGCGTCCGGCGTGCGTGACCGTACAATACCGTGCCCCCGCGACGACCTCGCTCGACGCGGTAACCACTGCGGGCAGGCCGAACTATGCCTATGGCTACGCCGCACAAGCCGTCGAAGTTGAAGTTGACATAATCACAGGATTGGTGCGCATCGTGCGCATCATCAGCGTTCACGATGTAGGACGAGCCATCAACCGTCAGCAAGTCGAAGGCCAGATTGAAGGCGCCCTCGCCCAGGCGCTCGGCTACACCTTGATGGAGCACTTTCAGATGCGCGAGGGGCACGTTGCCACGCCCGGCCTCAGCACCTATCTCATCCCGACGATCCTCGACACGCCCCCGGAGATTATCCCGGTCATCCTCGAACTCGCCGACCCCGAAGGCCCGTACGGTGCCCGCGGCATGGCCGAACTGCCCCTGATCCCCTTCGCTCCCGCCGTCGCCGACGCCATCCACAATGCCACCGGGGTCTGGCTCAGTGAGCTACCCTTCACCCCGGAACGGGTGCTGCGTGCGTTGCGCACACCAACGTCGGAGGGGCGCGGCACCCCTCCGAGGAGATGGTTCAGCGTAGCGTTGCCCCCCCACCATTTGAGGTAACAGGCAAGCCTGGGAGCGCGGGCGTCTCGCCCGCGGGGTGCGTGCGCGGGCGGGACGCCCGCGCTTCCCAGGAGAAGGGTGAACAGATACTGGGTCGGGTGGCAGAGTGGCTTCTTCAAGCGCACCAGGCGTCAGACTCATTGAGCAAGAGGGGCACCCCTCGTTATGGTGCATCGGCCCTGGCGGTCGCATCCAGGCCTCCGCCAGGAATTATAGAGGGCAGTTGTCCTGCCAAACGAGGGCGACCGGCGTCCGGGCAAGGCCATCAGTTGTAATACCTTTAGCGCATAATAGAGGGCAAATAGACCCGTGCGGCAGGCTCTTCACTCGACTCGACGCTAACGGGGAGCGGAATGGCATACGGCTCGCTACGATTGCCAACCGCATCAGTCAGCATAACCCAGACGACCTGGCGTGGATCAAAGACCCATGGAATGGCTTCGTCGGTGTAGCGCACCACGGCGACGCCTTCCACCATCGCGGGATCATTGCTCAGGTAGACCCAGGCCATACCTGCTCGATCGTCTTCGATCAGCAGGCTTAACTGAGGGATGGTGCTGCTCTGGTCAACGAGGCTGCCGAGCAGACGTGGTGCGGTGGTGTCGAGCACATACAGCTTTGCGTAGACCTCGGAAAGGTTGCCAGCCTCGTCACGGAACTGAACATAGATCGTTCCACTCGCAGGCAGAGGATTGGGTACATTCCAGACGACGCGCTCGCGATAGGGTTGCCACGCAGCATCGCCAAAGTCTGGATCGCCACTGACGCGGAGTGCCTCAACACCTGAGCCGTCGTCTTCAGCCTCAAGATAGATGAGGAAACTGGTTGTATCCCCGCTGATAATTGGGTTGTCAAGCATGATGCTACCATAAGGGGCTGTCGTATCGAGCACAAAGGGAATTGTACTTACTTCAGAGAGATTCCCGGCCCGGTCACGGCTGCGAACATAGAGCGTCCCGCTCCGATCATCTCCTTCAAATGTCCACGCCTGCTGGGGATCGTAGGCCATCCAGACAGCGTCGGCAAAGTCTGCTTGCTCGCTAAGCTGCAACTCACTCAGGCCACTCACGGTGTCCTGTCCAATGATCTGGAGGGTGATTGCCCCGGCGGTGACGATCGGATCAGAGGTGCTCGGTCTGCTCTGGTCATTGAAGGTGTTCTGGCGACTGCTCGCTGGACTCAGACTCTCCATACTTCCTTCAACCCAGGCGCTACTGACAGGCGCGACCGCATCGTAGATAATCGCTGCACTATAGCTTCCCAGGATCGTCCCATCAGCGTTACGGAACCAGACATAGACCATGCGCGGGGCCGCCGGGTCGCCCGTCGTTGTGAGGAGCCAGTTCCGTTGCTTGGCGTAGGGTTCCCAGTCACGATCAGCAAATGTAGGATCACTGCTGAGGCGCATTGCCTCGGCGAAGGGTGCGCATAGCGTGAGGTTGACCGCTGCCTGCTGGGTATAGTTTGCCCCACCGTTGATCTGAATCGTGGCAAAGGGGCAAGCCGGAGTCGGCATCGGCTCAGGTTCTGGGCCAACGGGCAGAAGGGCCACTGCGCTGATCGGGAAATCGGCCAGGAAGCCGGGCCGGTGCTGGAACTGCTGGCTGCTTAACGTTGCCTGGTTGTTGGGCAGTGCGGCCTGACCGATGCTATTCTGCATCTGGAAGCTACCCGAGCTCAGTGGTATTGCTCCGGTGCCCGCACTCATACTGCCGCCTGTGGCGGTGAAGCGCTCAGAGCCAGGCACGATGAGAGGAATGGCGCGCAGGGCCGTTTCGTAGCCTGAACTGATCACATAGGAGGTGCTCTGCATAGCGCTAGTGCTGTAGCCCTGGCCTAGCGTACCGCGCCCAAAGAAACTCGCCGAGCCAGCTTCGGCGTTGCCGCCATCAAATGATGAGGCGAAGAGCCGGAAGTTGGCCGAGCGTGGATAGCGCCGGTTGACGTTCAGCTTCACTGTACTCACTGCTACCTCAGAGCTCAATCCGACTTGATCACGTACCTGCGCATAGACTGTCCATGACTGGCGGCTGATGCCCGGAATTTGCCAGATCTTGGTGGATGCAAAGGCTTCCCATTCTGTCCAGGTAGATCCATCGCCCGAGAAGCGCATCGCTGCGACTCCAGACCCACGATCAGCAGCCTCCAGCTCCAGCGTCACGCGGGTCTGCGCCGTTTCAGTGATCCCGCCACTGAAGCGAATGGCAACCGTCGGCGGATCATTATCGTAACGCAGCGTGAAGGCTGTCGTGCGCTCGCTCAAGTTGCCGACAGCGTCGCGGGTGCGGATAAACAGCGTATTGGTGTAGACGCTCCCCTCATCACAGGGCGGGCTATCGCTCTGGAAGCGCTCGCTCGTGAGCGTAGCACTATTTTCAGTGACCCGCCGTCCATCGTCAATCCGCCAGTTCGCCTCGTAGCCAGCCACGCCGGAACCCTCATCATGCGGCCTGACCCAGCTAAAGTCAGCCTGACAAGCCGTGCGTTGCCAGCGCTCATTCTCCACTCCGGCGGCGTGACTCAGGGCAGCCGGATTCTCTGGTGGGGTGCGGTCATAGCGGAAGGTGAAGAGGCGGACTTCGGCGCTTGCGTTGCCAGCATGATCCACGCTGCGCCCCAGCAGGTTGTAACTCCCGGTGAGCAACCCCTCCGGGGCAGGCGACCAGTTGGGTGGCGCGGCACCAGTGTAACTGAGCGTATTGATAAGCCGTCCATCACTCGTCATCAGGCGCAACTCGGTACGTGCAAGGCCCGCCCCGGCATCGCTCCCGTTACTCCAACGAAAGACCGGTGTGCTCACATCACGCTGCCAGACACTATCGCTTGTCCCGCCCAGTTCACTTGCCTCAGCGGGTGGCGTTGGTGGGGTACGGTCAATACGCACCACCAATTGACGGGCCGCCTCAAGATTGCCCACATTGTCGAGCGCCTGATACTCGATCGTCCAAACCCCGTCGTGTTCGAGGCTCAGGAGCGCCTCACTACCCGGCCAGGTGCGTCGCTCGTCGATTCCTGGCCCACGCAGCCACGTCCGCACTTCGCGCACCTGGCTAATCGCCTGACCATTGCCACCATCCACCGCCCTGATGTGCAGTTGCTGAGGCGTGTTATACCAGGTACGCCAGCGACTCGGATTGGCCTCGCCATTGAGGGCAGGCGTACTAGTAGGCGCACTGAGATCGATACGGAGATCGAGCAGACGACTCCGCACGGTCGCGCCCTTCTCATCGGTCGCGACAAAAGCGATCAGATTTTGTCCCACCATATTGTGCCGCTCATGCTGCCAACTCGTACCACTCAAGTTCTCGCTGGCAAGGTTCCCGGCACCTTCGCAGTGCGCGCAGTGCAACTCAACCCGCGTAACACGCCCATCGGGGTCACTCGCAGCCCCAGCGAACAGCCAGTTGGCCTGATTTGCCCAGAGCGGGCTATTTTCGGCGGGCAAAGGCTGCCCATTTGCGCTGGCAAAGCTGATCGCTGGCGGGCGATTCGGATTGATCACAAAAGGACGCGCCGGCGACCATTGACCACCCGAGACCTCGGGAATGACCGACCAGTAGAGCGTCCGGCCATAGAAACGCGACGGGAAATGCTCGGGCTTGCCATAAAAGACCGTATCCTGAACCCCCGAGCGATTCAAAACCGTCTCACCGCCACCATGCATATCGGCAACCGTCTTGACGCGCAGCACATACGTATTGCCGGCACAACTGACCGGTTCCCAGCGGAAGAGCGGACTATCGCCGACCGTCGCCCCGGCATGTGGCTCGACCATGCCGACCGGCCCACAACCAGATGGAGGCGGATTACTCCCACCGCCAATCACGATCTGCCGTGAACTCCAGGCACTACGGGTATTGCCCTGCCACGATGCAACGTGCCAGGAATAGGTGCCATCCTCAGGGAAAGAAAAACTATAGTTTGAGGGTGTCACCCCGGTATCAAGAATGATCCCATCTTCAGGGCCGCTCCCCCTCGTCACGTGCAACGTATAACCACGTGTCCCAGCACAGGTCACATCGGCCCAATCGAGGTGCGCGGTACGGCCCTCAATGCGGGCAGAGAGATTTTGGGGAGAGCAGTTAGGGGCGGGGGGCGGTGGTGGTGGTGGCTGCCCCGGAGTAGGAGTTGGGATTGGCTGATTGGTATCTCCTCCTCTGGGGCCGTTAATCGTGATAATCGAATTAATTTCACTGATGCTACGATCTGGATTAGTGTTTTCTGGATCTCTAGTGATATACAATCCGTTGCTACGTTTGCCAATAATGACAACCCAGTGATAACTATTTTGTCCTGGAATTCCAAGACCAACTATTACAGGAAGGCGTTGCTGTAAATAACTGTCAATTTCGCTTGAATTAGCTGATTGCCAGCGTCTGCTAGCATCGACTGAAACACCCTCTGGTGCACATAGACCTCCCCAATTCAATAAACATCCTGAAAATCCTCCTCTTTCACTTATGCAATTATTTAGGGATGGTGGATTAGTATAATCTGGTTGATGGTAGTTATAGACCATTGCAAGTGAAGTGATTGTACAGCCGTGGCTTGCAATGGTGAGGCCACAACTCGTAGAACCCAAGCGATCCGCATAATCTCTTTGCTTAAAACTTGGCACAGGGATTTCCGCAATTGCCTGCGTCAACTGAGCTTGTTGTGGCATAGCAGCAGGTTCAGTTGATGCTATGAAAGCATAATTCCGTTGCGCCTCGACGACTGTAGATAGGTAGAGTAAGGCTACAATACAGGCAAACAAGACAAACCCTTGTACGATCAGGCGTTTGTATTTTGAGGTGGCTTGTAGCGGTGACATAGGCGTTTCCTGGATCTATCACTGTGGAGCAAAGTTATGGAGACATCTCAATAGTGATATGCGCCTATGCACATTCCACGAGCATTGATCCGTCTCCGTCCGGCTCCCTCTCCCACCGGTTCATGAGCGGACAAAACATTTGCTCCTGAAACCACGGATAGGGCATTGGGATTGACCTGAATAGTTCTCACCCTCTCCCGCTCGCGCACCTTGCGTGAGCGGGGCGAAGGCCCACCGTTTTTTGCGTTCCTTTGCGTTCTTTTGCGGCAACGAACATATTTTCTGTCGGCCCGTAAACCCTCAGGTGCGGCAGGGCAGGGGAGGCGGAAAACAGGTTGGTTTGTACCCTGGGTTTCCCGATGTTGTGTCACCCTGAGGATCACATGGCATGCGGGCCAGTCGTACCGAGAGAAATAGCGTCCGTCAGACTTCACAGGTCTTCAAGACCTGTGAAGTCTCAGGCCCACGCTCACTGGGCAAACAGAATGTACGCCAACGTGGAGTTTTCGGGATTGATTTGAGCACCCGATCCGGTCTGGCAAAACGCCAGCGCTTCAATCGTGTGGGTGCCCGGGGCCAAGGCGATCTGGAAGGAGGCTGAAATCGAGGCCCGTACATAGCTTCCAGCTCCCGACAGCACCAGGGGCTTGATCAGGTTGCCATTTAACGCCAGGTACGTGACCACCGCATCACAGGTGCCCTGCCGCGTGGCATCGACTGTGGCGCTGAGGTGCAGCACCTGATGCGTCGTCGGACTCACCGTGATGATCATGCCAGGGATGCGCTGGCGGGTCGTGTTGAGCATGAATGGACCGGCAGGGCTGCCATAGACTTGCCCGTAGGTCGGTCGCAGCTTTGAAGAAGTCACGGCACTATCGGCGATCTTCTCTGGCGTCACCGCGCCATTGGCCAGTTTGACGGTGCCAATGCTGCCGTCAGGGGGCACGAGGTTGATGTCAGGGCCGAGCTTGGCGCTCGTCACCGCGCCATTGGCCAGGTCAGCGGTCACAATCGTGCCATCGGCGATCGTGGCGCTCGTCACCGCGCCATCGGCCAGGTCAGCGGTCACAATCGTGCCATCGGCGATCGTGGCGCTCGTCACCGCGCCATCGGCCAGGTCAGCGGTCACAATCGTGCCATCGGCGATCGTGGCGCTCGTCACCGCATCATCGGCCAGCTTGGCAGTCGTGATTGCCGCATCGGGAACCGTCAGCGCCTGCACCGCAAAGGGCAGCGTGCCGATCTGAATCCGTGGCGTCATCTCATCGTCGGTGCCGACAGTCACCCCCAGCCACAGATTGGGGTTGGTCGTGATCACGCTCGGCGCAATCGGACTGAGGCTGCCCAGCATGACATTGAAGAGCCCGTCACTCACCTGCACGCCATTCGGCCCCGTCCACTGCTCCTCCCAGAGCGGCACACCCTCAGTTGAGGCCGCATAGAGGCGAAAGACCATCGTGTAGGTACCGGTGAGCGGCAACCCTCCAGCATCAGCGAGGCGGCCCTGATACGGGATAGTACTGATACTACTCGCCGCCTGCGGCAGCGGCAGCGCCCCCGCCGTCTGCGCCCAAAAGAGCCCGGCCAGCAGCAACAGCGTAAAGAGCGTACTGCCAGGGGAAGGCAGAAAGCGACGTGCGTTGACCGGCAGCGACATCCGTAACGAAGGGCGATAGTCACGCAGCAACTGCAAGAGCGCTTTGTGGAACGGTGGGTGGGGCTGAGTCTTCATAGAGAGCCTTTCACACAATGTTTGCAATGGTCGAGACAAGAGGAATGATCGCTTTGGGCGAAGCGTCGCCCATGGTTACAGACCAACTTAACGGCTATTGAGACGTAAAGCTTCTGTTGTACACCAACCTTCAGTTTCTAAATCACTTACTTCCCACCAAATGCGCTCCTCAGCCTGGACGGGGCCATCTGTGACATAGAGAAGTGTGCCGCTCTCAATGCTGTCAATTATCTCTGCCGCCACACTTGGTGCATAATGGACGTCGATTGACGATCCTTCGTCACTTACGGCCATCACGATAACGCCTTTCGTGATCCCGCTAGCATCTTGCTCAGAGGCAAGCACAAATTGTGGCCCTTCGGCTGGGCGATCTAAAATTGACGTCTCGGCACTCCCTTCCCCAGCAGGGCGCCAGAAGGGCGCATTGCCTGTTGTCGCAAGGTAGATGTCAGTAGGAACTGCCTGTAATTGTTCAAGTGTGACTTGCCCACGCTGTAATGTCTGGTGTAATACCTGCCTACCTGCGCTGTTCCACTCAGGCCAGGTGGTCGCACCTATCGTCCGCCCTCGGGCCACGGTCGAGCCGACAAAACTCGCCAGTAGGATTACCGCGAGCCAAAGGAGACCCAAATGCCAGATAACCAGTCCCAAATTACGGAGTATTTTGTACGCTGCAAATAAGACACCCACGAGAATCACAAGCCCAATCACCCGCACATTGCTCTCAATCGCTGCGACACTTAAGGCGTAGGGATAGAATAGCCAGATAACTACCCCCCAGACCAATAGCATAAGAACTGCACCGAGGCGTAGCCGTGGTCGTCCTCTTCCCAGTAATATGGTGCGTAGCAACGATAGGAATGCGTTTTGTTTCGATCCTGTGCGTTGCGCGTCGGGCTTTTGCTTAGAGCTCATTGCTCACCTCTGCCTTTGTCACCCGTTGTCGCTGCCGAAGCCGCCAGATGGCAGAGCTCCATCCAACAATGACAATGGCGGGAGTCACCCCACACAGTGCCCGGAAGAATTGCTCGATCAACTGCCGCTGCAACTCAGCAATCAGCCGCTCGACTTCCTCCTCGATGCGCTGCTGAGTATCAGAGACAAACTTATCAAAGATTACTCGCAGAATAGTGCCTGGGTCGTCAAAGATCTGATCTGGGTCAAGATCGCTAGTTGGCAAGACAATCACACCAAAGATAACCTCAGGGCCGAAATATGTTGTACCACGGGCCAGACGCCAACGGCTGGGGTGAGGACCGTGGGCTTCAGGTGCGTTAAATGTGAGGGTAAGGGTGATCGTTTCGTTCGGACGTACGATCTGGTTGATCGGTTGATTCCGATCAAGACCGAAAGCATTCCCACCAACGAGACGAAATTCCACCTGCCCGGGCTTCCACACGCCATTGCCAGTATTGCGGAGGACGACGTTGACTGTCGTTGCATCGCCGGGTCCTTTCAGTTGCGAACGCACATTCCGCTCCAGCCACGCTTCGAGCACGCTATTTCGTCTCGTCCACAAGGGTGGGTCGTGATGTAGGCGCTGGAGCGTCAGCAGTTGCACCTGCGGATGTGCTAAAGGCTCGGTATGGGCTGCTCCAACTTTTCCTAGATCAAGCTCCGTGTAAGGATTGGTCTGGCCGTATCGCCCTACCTTGTTGTCGCAAGCACCTCGGTAGCGGATTTCGTTTCGGCCTGTGAGCATACGAGTGAACCAGAGGTCGATCTCTGTAATTGCATAGAGCAGATCATCTTGACTCCAAGATCTGATGAGGGCTGCCTGTGGTGGGATCAGTGCGTCATAGATATTTGAAATACAGCGCATATCAACGGTATCCGGCGCACGTCGCATTGCTGCGATGAAACTTTCATCCTCTAGATCGATTGTCGCTTGACCACCGGCCTGTAAAAGACTCTCTGCACTTTTAAGAATGAACGGATGAAAGTCTATCAGGTTAGCCTTGATCCCATTGACCGGGCTGTCGATGGTGGTAATCGAGCGAACGTGTTGGCGGTCTTCGTCACTGGCGTAGGTTGAAACCCAGTAAGCCACAACAGCGCCACCCAGGCTGTGGGCGATGATATCGAAATGACAGTCGGGACATTCCTTGCGCCAAGCCTTGAATTGGAGGTCGAACCGCTCAGATGAGCCTTTTACCTCGTCTGTCGGTGCATAGGCTGGTGGAGGGTCGAATGGGGGTACCTGCGACCATCGTTGACGCTCCTCCTCAGGAAAGCTTGTGGTGAGCCGTGTGCGTGTATCTTCCCCCGCATAGGTGCTTGTGTTTGCTTTAATCTGATCCCTGTTGACGGACTGGTCGTGCAAAATATCGTCTTCAGCATTGCCATTGTCCCCTTGGCGGTCGTACCGGACACAGGGGAGGTTCGGGCGCTGATCCAATGAGTAGTCGAAGGCGTAGATCTGATCAGGCTTGAAAATGGGCATCGTTTTGAATAGCTCTCTCCAGCCATTCTTCTCTGCCCCTCGCCTGGTTCGTTCATTGTTAGAGATAAGCAGAGCGTGCAGGCCTGGAAAAGTTTCCTCAATAGCTCGAAAACATGCGTTCTTGTTGTCGAAGTCCTCGATGCCAGGAAAGTTTTTGAAGTGTATACCTGGCACAAAGATGAACCGACGTTCCTCGTCACTGATAAACGAGGTTTGCTGCCCACGTACCAGATCTGGGAGAAGCAAAACCAGGAGTGTCAGCGTGGAAAGTGCTCCAAGCATTCTCAAGCAACGAAGAGACTTGCCCATGAGACGTGTTCCTACTTCATTAACTCGTTTGATGACTGCGGAAGCCATCCCTGTTGCTGCATGATCCGGGTGACGCTCGGGATTGTGAAGGTCTCTCCCTGCCCTGCTTTATACGTATAGTAGATCATCGGAATGATCGGTAGAAAAAACAGGATCCAGAGGATAACCGATCCGATGCCAAGCGTGACGATTGAGCCACAGAAGAAAATAACCATCGCCAAAAATTCGTAGATCATGACGGCAGCCATAAATCCAAGCGACTGAATGGCATGGTAGCGCGGAAAAGATCGCGCTTTTGTGTCATCGAGAATGAGTACTATGATCGAAACCACGGGTACAAAAAGATAGCTTAGAGCAGCAAAGATACGGTCGTTCGAAGTGATTTCTCCATCCATCAGGTTTCGTGGTTGCAGAGTCATGCCTAAGGCTCCTCTCAATAAGATAGTCGTACAAGTGTCCTTGGATGTCGGTGGTGCATTCAGCCTGTTCGTACGGCACCGTACTATCCACTGGAACGATAGTTCCCCGTCGCTCTTGAGCACGCTACAAATATGCTCTGATGATTCTATAGGACGCTGAGTTTTACCCCGTCTTAACCAAAAACGGCGCGGGTGAATCTGCTTCACCCGCGCCGTTACCCCACCCCCGCGCTCGCTTCGCTTATCCGTCGCGTGCGCAGCGGAACCCGGTGGTATTGTTGCTTGTGCTTGGTTCCATCACTCGCCGCCAGCCGATGTGGAAGAAGCCGGCTCGGGTGGCCCATCCGCCCCCGCGGGCGATCCGTAAGGCGTCGTTGTCGTCGGTGAGCAGCACGGGATCGCTGGTTGGTCCGCTGGCGTAGAAGTTGCCGTCGTAGGCGTCAGCGACCCATTCAAAGACGTTGCCGAGCATCTGGCGTGCGCCGTAGGGGCTGTCCCCTTCGGGAAAGGCGGTGACTGGCATGGTGCCAAGCGCTTGTTCATTCGCCAGCACGCCGTTGACGTAGGTTGGTTGCCAGTCGTTCCCCCACGGGAAGTGCCGTGCATCCGCTGCGCCTCGCGCCGCTTTCTCCCATTCGGCTTCGGTGGGCAAACGCTTCCCCTGCGCTACACAGTAGGCACTTGCGTCGGCCCAGGTTACGTGGATGACGGGATGCTCGAGCCGTGCTTCGATGCTCGAACCTGGCCCTTCAGGGGCGCGCCACGAGGCACCTTCGATCTGCAAGACTTGGCGTATGCTGTCGTCCCAGACGTTGCTCTGCCCGCGCTCTTCCGCTTCGGTCTGGTAGCCGGTTGCCTCGACAAAATCCGCAAAGTCGCGGTTGCTCACTTCGTATCGGTCAATCAAGAAAGTTGAAAGTACGACCTCGCTTTGCGGCTGTTCGTCAAGAAAGTTGTCAAGCACGCAACCGGATTGCGCCTGTTCGCAGAGGGCGACAAACGCTTGCAGATCGTCGTCACTGCTCCCCCGGATAAATGGGCCTCCTGGGATGCGAACCATCCCGTCGGTGTCGCTAACTTCAGCGGCGGTTGATTGCGCTGGATCAGGCGTCGTCGCCTGAGACGTCTCGTTGCTCCTTTCCGGCATGTTGCACGCTGTCAGGAGACTAGCTAGCAGTAGCCATAACCATGTCCGTCGTCGGGTGGGTCGCATCTGAGCCTCCTCTTATTTCATTGACGCAGTCCGCTCGCGTAGCCGTTCTTCCAGCACCTGGCCAACCTGCTGTGGGTCAGTGAAGAGCAGATAGACCTCTCCTTCGCGATTGCCGAGCGCTAGGAGGCGCCGATCCGTGCTGAGCGCCGCGCTCGTGAGGGGTTGCTCGGCACGGAAGAGGATCGCAGGTTGATCCCAGGCGTCATCGTCATAGGCGGCAACCGTCTCGGACGCAATCACGAGCAGGGCCTGATCGGAACAGGTGAATAAGGCGAATGGTGTCTCGCCAGTTGCTACGCGGTGCTGTTCGACCATCTGGGGGTCAAAGCTCTGTACTTCACCTGAAGCTAGGCCAACGTAGAGCCAGCCACGCTGATCGTAGGCTAGTGCGGTGATGATGGCGCTAACCTCAAGGTCACGTCCATCTTGTTGCGCGGTGGTTGCATCCCAGCGCCGCACGGTCTGATCCCGGCTCGCGGTGACAATACGCGACGTGTGTGGCTGAAAGAGGAGCGCGACCGGATCATGGCGATGGGCATAGATCGTTCGCCCGGCCCAGTCTGCCCGTTGATCCCATAAGCGCAAGGTGTCATCGGTCGCGATGCTCGCCAGCAGTGGGCGCTGTGGGCTGAAACTGAGCGCCTGAATCGCTCCTTGATGGTCAGCAAACTGCCGGATGATGGTTTGTTCCCGCCGATCCCAGATGCTGATCACTCCGTTGCGATCCCCAAGGGCAAGCAACTGGTCGTCGTGGCTGAAGGCAAGCGCCTGCACCGTGGCGTGACTGTTGGTAATGGTGAACTCGCGTTCGCCGTGGGCGAGATCATAGAGCACCACCTGGCGATCATGCGTCGCTATCGCCAGGGTTGTCCCGGCATGATTAAAGGCGAGCGCATGAATAGGCCCGTGCAATTGAAGTGGGGCATGCAGTTCGCCCCCCGGCTTACGCGCCCAGAGCCGTACCTGGCGATCACGGCCCCCGCTGATCATGAGGGCACCGTCAGGACTCAGCGTGATGGCACGAATCTCGGCGGTGTGGCCGCGATAGCTCCGCACAACTCGCCGCGCGTTCAGATCCCACAGACGGATCTGGCCGTCGGTATGGCCGCTCACGAGCGCTGCATTGTCCCGACTCAGCATGATGGCCGTCACGGGCAGGCCGTCACTCCGCAAGACAAGATCATTAGTCTCATCCCCGAGACTCGTGACGAGCATGGTGCCATCATCGCCACCCAAGACAACGAAGCGACCATTGGCACTCACCGTCGCACTGCTCAGGCTGTGCTGTCGGTGTGGGCGAAGCTCGTGTTTGCCGCTTCCCAGATGCCACTGGACAAGCGATGAGCGGCTTACAATGATGATTTTTTGTCCGTCAGGATGGAACGCGATGGTCTGAAGGAAGCCATCATCCAGCTTCACGATGGCGATCTCCTCACCCGTGGCAACCTCCCAGAGGCGTACGGTTCCATCACCCGGCACCGCAATGTCATCTTCGCCACTCATGCTCGCTAGTATCAGGCCATCGGGGCGAAAGGCAAGCGCAACGACACCCCGGCTGTGGCCTTGCAGCGAAGCGCGCAACGCACCATTGGTTGTGTCCCAAAGACGGACGGTACGGTCGCTCGGGCCACCGCCACTCGCGAGGGTCTGTCCATCGGGGCTAAAGACCAGGGTGTTGATCTGATCAGTGTGACCACGCAACTGCTGCCGCGCCTCGCCCTGCGGGAGATCCCACAGGATGATCGTTCGGTCACTGCTGGCCGTCGCGAGCGTCTGTCCGTCAGGACTCACCGCCAGGGCCAGGACGCTCTGCTGATGGCCGGTCAAAATCGCACGCATCGCAGTGGTCTGGGCGAGCAGATGGAGGGTCTCTTCGGTTGTTGGATTCGCATCAAGCGCAAAGGCTTCAAGCGCTTGGCCTATGGCGGCTTCTGGACGCTGCGCAACCATCTGGCGGGCTGCCAGCGCACTGCGCTCGGCATTGGAACGCCGCAGGTTGGCACTCACGTGCTGGTACGCCAACAGGGTGGCAAATAAACCGATCAGCAAGACGGCCATCACTCCGCCTACGATCAGGCGCGTGTGCCACTGCCGACGGTGCCAGTAGGTTTCACTTGCTGTCAGGTAGCGCAGCAAGGGCGTCCCTAGATCACGTTGACGCTCGTCGCGCCACCGTCGTGCCGTGGCAAGCTCGTCGCGAGGAATGAGCCGCCCAGGACGTTCGCCGCCTGCCTGCCAGTGCGCCAATTGCCGTTCGCCAGCATGTTTCCAGGCCAAAAAGCGTCGATTCTGCTCTAGCAGATCCCGCAGGTAGGGCCACTCTTGCACGAGCGCATCATGAATCAGTTCAACGGTTTCGCGTCCGTGCTCACGCCCTGAAACAAGCAGACGTGCCGCAACCAGATGTTGCAGCGTAGGCATCAGATCGGGATCTTCATCCAGCGCTTCCGCTAACGCCGTGATTGTACGCCGACGGCGACTATCGGGCCGACCTTCACTCGCATTGCCCGGTTGGACGAACTCCAATAGCAAGCGTGCGACGAGCATCCGCTGTTGTTCAGTGAGTTGTTCAACCGTTGTGGTGCCCCAACTGATGAGCGATCCGCTGATACCGCCAATTGCCTGATATGCGCTATGGGCCAACTGCATGCCGTCACTCTGTTCCCACAGGCGGGTGAGCATAAATTGCAACAACGGCAGCGTGGCCCCCGATCCATGCGCCTCAGCTGGATGTTCATGGAATACGTCGCCAACAATGCGTTCGGCCAGTCCTGCTTCGAGCGCGACCCCGACCGCCAGCGCCGGGGCCGTGATCATGTCGATCAGCGCCTCGCGGGTCAAGGTGTTAGGCAAGTGGATCTGGTTGTCAGCAACAGAGGGCATCAAACTCGGGGCAAGCCGACTCAGTTGACTGTAGAAGTCATTGCGCATCACGATGAGCAGGGTGACGGGAACGTCACCTTCCAGCACTGCTTGAAGCTTCTCAAGAAAGCGAGCGCGGAGCTCGGGTCGACAAAGCACAAGGAATTCCTCAAATTGATCGAAGACGATCACGCGCTGCGCCTCAGGTGAACGAAGCTGCATCTGTTGGCTCAGACTCGCCAGCAGATCTTCGCCATGAGCCAACAAACCTGCCTCGGCCAGCGCCAGGAAGGGCCGGTCTGCTAGGCGTACACTTACCACCTGCCAGTTTGGGTCTGCCAGCGCCAGTTGCGCCACGAGTCCCGCATAGATCAGGGACGACTTGCCGCTTCCCGACCCGCCAAGCAGCGCAAGGAGACGGGGGCGTTGCCGAAGGCGCTCAATGAGGGTGGCGGTTTCATATTGACGCCCAAAGAAGAAGGGTGCATCAGCCTCGCTAAAGTGATCGAGCCCTCGATACGGGCAGGGTGGGCGCTCTTCACCTTGAAGAAAGGCCAGGGCACGATCAACATCCTCGACACCGTGCGTCTGGATCTGGGCGGCTTGCAGGAGCCTGGCCACCTGTGCCTGGTCAACGACTGGATAGAGTACATGCAGACGTGCGTTGGCTGCTGCAGCTAACTTGGTTGCATAACCTGCGACTGAGACCACGTCACCCTCAACACTCCCAAGCGCTCCGGTCACGGCCCAGTGCCGCTGCAGTGACGATCCATCGGCCCGCAAGAGGTGCAGCAGACCGAGCGTAAAGCCTAGCCCAAGCGAGCTTCCCCGTAGATGCTGAAGAAGAACATCGCGTTGCAGGCGCGGCGCACGTACGTCGACATACCAGCGCACCGCCCCCTGGTTCGACCAGAGACCACGCTCATGCACGAGCATTTCAGCCGTCTGGAGGGCCTGTGCAAAGGTGGCATCAAACGCGCAGAAGGCCATGGTCGCCGGTGCTGGAAAACAAACCACCGGAAGATCGGGAATAAGATCGAATGTAAGATCGGCAACCAGACCACCACCCGCATGCTCAAGCAAGACAGGTAGGCTACAAGTCGCAACTGGCTCAAGCGGTTGCCCCGTCAGCCAGTGGGCCAGATCAACGAACGTCGCAAGCACAACCGGATCAAGCCCTTCCGGGAGCGCGAATTTCGACCCGATCAGGTTGCGTGAGGGCACTTTGCCTTCCGGTGCCTGTTTTGGCGCGCTGTGTGCTATCCCGGTGCTGGCGTTGTTGGCCCACTGCGTCGCCGCACGCAGGATCAACGCCTCTGCCTCGTCGGGATCGCGCTCAGCAACAAGCAGCGCTAACGCAAGATCTGCACTTGCGGCTGGCCGTGTGATCACCGCCGAGGCCGCCAGTGGTGTCTGCTCGGCAATCAGGCTGGCCGCCCATGCCAGTGGGGAAGGGCTGGTAAGATCGAGGAGATCTGGCTGGCGCATCGCGATGATGTCTCGACACGCCGCGAGCCAGCCCTGGGTTGGCCCAACGAGCTCATAAAAACAGCGCAGCCGGGCTTCAATTGACCCGTGGCGCGCTGTTTCAAGCCTGGCAAGTGGCGTTAGCATACCCGTGGTACCTCAACCAGAGGGGAAGGCGGAAAGGATGAGCGAGCGTACCCTCGACGATACATCTGGCCGTGCGGCAAGCGTGTGCCAGGCATGTAGCGTAATCGTTGCTGCTGCAGCCGCAACCGAGGCTTGAATGATTGTGCTGGGGAGCGTATTGAGCATCATTAATTCAAGGGGCGCATACGGTGGCCAGAGTTGTCCCAGGGTGCCTGGTGGCAGCAGCACCTGGCCGCCCCACGCCCCCAGGGAATCATACCAACCGAGCGGGAGCAGCACCGTTTGGAGGGCGGTTTTTTCCTGCTCTGTAACCAGTTCATAGACGATCGCCACGAGTGCGTCGGCCCAGACGTTTTGTTGAGCGGTAACCAACAACTCCCAGCCATCGTAGGCAGGTCGAAGCTGGATTGACAGATCACCGTCAGCATGTTGTAGCTGCGGAAGTTCACCGTCTGGGCTATCCGCCGCCGCCGCCCTCCCTTTGCGATCGCTGATCCAACCCGGACTCACCGCACGAAGCAATGCCTCCGGCAGGCTTGCGGTTGGCAGATTCAGGCTGCGTGCGCGGAGCAATCCCGGTGCGACATTGACGATCTGAGCTTGCCCCAGACGATGGAGGCGTCCATAATGAACGATGGCCGGTTCTGACTCTTGAAAGATGAGCAGTGCAAGCTCACGCGGTAGCGCGATTGAGGAGAATCGCGGACGCATCACCAGCACGAGCGTGCATCGCCCGTTTGCACCAAGTAAAACCGGCGCAACCATCAGATGCAGGTACTCACCCGTCAGATAGATCCCCTGGCTTGTGTGCCAATGCATACGGTTAAGGAGTGCTACGGCTTCTGATTGTACAACCTCTAAGGTAGGAACTGGTATCGTCATTACAATCTAGCTTTATCTCTGGCCGACGATGTTTCAGGCTACTTTACCATGTACGCTCATCGGAGTGCCGACTTCAGTTGGCTTCTCGCTCAGCCGACTGAAGTCGGCACTCCACGTCAAGTGTAAAGCTGATCCGGCCCTTCTGAAACCTTGTCTTAACGCTCAAGTATCACTCGCCCTCAAGCGTGCGACAGTATCGCCCCGTTGTCGGGGCATAGACCCACAACTGCACCGGGCGCTGGGAAACGGCGTGGCGCTGGCAGAGCGGGCATGCCGTTGCTGAACGCGCCTTACTCAAGGCCTTCCGGGCCTGATCAACGAAATGACGTTGCGTCGCAGTTGGTACTTCATCAACGCAGGTGCGCAGCAAATCCATAGTCTTATACTGATACATATAGGACGCTGAGCAGGGAAAGTGATGTCCACACGCCGTGCAATTCATAAACATGCGCTCTTCATACGCCCCACCATAGATGCGCGGAACTAGGAGCCAGTGGCGCCGCAGGAGGCGGTACGTTGACGTTGTATCAGCGTGCTGGCCACAACTACTGCAATGGTTGCCTTCAAACAGGCCATCTTTCCCCAACTCAGAGACCTTGATCGGGCGTGCATGGGTGATTGCTGCGTTAATTCGCTCGGCGTGACATGCCACACTATGGCAGACCGAGAAGGCTACCGTGCTACTCAGCAAGCCAAGCTCCTCGCGCAAAAGTGGATACAAAAGCCCTTCGGTGAAGGCGGCACTGCGTAGCGCACCTGTGCCCAGTCTTCCCCCAAACAGCCGTAAAAGGTAAGATGAGAGGCGGTGTTGTTCAGGTTTCCACCCATCGAGCCCCTGCGACGCAACAAGATCCAGCGCGAGCATACTCGCAAAACTACGCTCGCCAGCGTCTCGATTGTGACGCAACGCCAGAATACGCTCAGCAGCCGGTGACGGCAGATGCATCTCATCGAGTTGACGGAGCACGGTTCTCACCAGGGGCTCACTTAATTGTGCGAGTGCCATGACTGCTTGCGGCCAGGGTTGTGGCTGCTGATTCATGGTCGTCCCATTGCGCCGACCACATCCCCAGGCCACGACCAGTTCATAGCATCGCTCTGGCTCATGGGCGCATTGGCCGACGTCGGCCTCAGCAAGAAGGGCGGGTAGGGCTGCCAAAGCTTGCATCTCATCAGGTGCCAGGCGTCTGATTTCTGCCCATAATGCCGATCCTGCCACGCCTTCCGCTAGACACCACTCTTCGTATCCGCAACCCGCGACTGAGCGCTGCTGAAGAAAATGATTTTTCTGCATCGTAGTAGGATTTGAGCTAAATAATGAGTAGGGGGTGCTAGTTTTTGGAAAGCTAGCACCGATATTATACCAGGCTCTGTGGGATATTAGATGTTGAAAGAGTCATTTTCATAGCACGAAAAAGAGTCGGCGTAGCCGACTCTTTTTGTGTGCCAGGTTAGGCCAGACTTACGCACAGCCCAGCGCTCGCATCGCTTGGTGCGTGCTTAGGTGAATGTGCTCGGTGCCGAGTTTGTCAACAAAGTGCGCCCGTTTTAGGCCGTCCATGACGGGGCCTTTGATCTCGGCGAGGTGTAGTTGCACCCCGGCGTCGCGCAGGCTCTGGATCAGTGCTTCGAGGGTGTGCAAGGCGCTCGAGTCGATGAAGTTAATCGCCGAGCCAATCAAGACCAGGTGCTTGACCTCGGGTCGTTCGGCGATAATGCGCAGCAGTTCGTCTTCGAGATAGCGCGTGTTGGCAAAATAGAGGCTTTCGTCGACCCGGACGGCAACGACGTGCGGCCAGGTTTTGACGTCGTAGCGCAAGATGTTGCGGTAGACTTCACTCTCGCCGATCTGCCCGACCACCGCGATATGTGGCCGACTGGTGCGCCACAGATAGAGCGCAAGCGAGACGCCGACCCCAACAAAGATCCCTGCTTCAATGCCCAGCAAGAGCACCGCCGCAAATGTAATCCCCCACGTCACTGCGTCGCTCCGGTTGGCCTGCGCGATATGCGCTGGTTCTTTCAGATCGACCAGCCCAAAGACGGCCACAATGACGGTCGCAGCCAGCACCGCTTGCGGCAAGAAGTAGAAGAGCGGGGTAAAGAAGAGCAGGATCAACGCGATGCCACCTGCCGTCACCAGCGACGCAAGCCCGGTGATCGCACCAGCCTGGTAGTTGACCACCGAGCGCGCAAAACCGCCGGTGACCGGATACCCGCTGAAGAGACCCGCCGCAATATTCGCGGCGCCAAGCGCGATCAGTTCCTGGTTGGGATCAATCACCGCACGGCGCTTGCTCGCCAGCGCCTTGGCGACGGCAATCGACTCAACGACACTCACCAGGATAATCGCTGCTGCCGCGGGCATCAGTGCCTGGGCATCAGCCACATTCGGCGAAGGCCAGCTCAGTGGCGAGAGACCAGCCGGAATGCTGCCGACGACCGCCACTCCGGCCGTCAGATCGAGCCGTAACGCCCAGGTGACAATCGAGCCAAGCAAGACCGTCACCAGCGGTGCGCCACTCACGATCAGCGTTACGGCAAGCGGATTCAGACCCGCTTTTTGCAAGATCGGCCGCAGTTTCTTCCGGAAGAAGAGCAGCATCGCAATACTGGCTCCTCCGATCGTCAGCGTGACCGGATTCGTCATGCCAAGGCCGACAACAGCATTGTATAAAATATCATAAATATGGGGACCGGCAATCGAGTACCCTAGAATATATTTTAGCTGCCCGGCCGCAATAATTAATGCCGAAGCAGTTGTAAACGCAGCTAAGACCGGGTGTGAAATAAAGTTAAGAATCACACCCATACGAAAGAGCCCAAGGAGCAATTTGACCACACCGACCATTAAGGCCAGCAAGAGCACCAGTTGGATATAGCGTGCGCTCCCCGGATCGGCGAGCGTGCTGACCCCGCTAAAGACCAGGAGCGAGGTGATCGCGACGGGCCCCACCGAGAGTTGCCCCGAGGTACCGAGCAGCGCATAGATGATCAACGGCACAACCGAGGCGTACAATCCGATCTGCGGTGGCAACCCGGCGAGTTGGGCATAAGCCATGCTCTGGGGAATGAGCATGATGGCCGTCACAATCCCGGCCACCAGATCACTCGGCAGATCTTCCCGACGATAGTTGAAGAGCCAGCGGGTGAAGGGAAAGTAACGGCCCAGACCTTTCGTCTGAGCCGCCGATGCCGCTCGACCCGCAAGCGACGGTGATGATGCCATGAGAGTGTCCTGCCCTATTTGGTCGCCTCGGCGACCCGATCCATATAATCATCGGCACAGAAGCCAAAGGTCTCCATCGAGTCATCGTCATACCCTGCCGCACGCAATTCAGCCTCGGCCTGCTCGCGGGTCCAGCCGTGATGCTGCTGCCGATAGAGCATCCACATCAGGCCAACGCGGGTGGCGCTGCGGCAGTGGAAGACAAGGCGCCCAGTGTCGGGGTTCTCTACCAGAGCAGCCAGTTCTTCGACGTGCTCGGCCTCAAGCTCATACGCCGGCCACGGTGCGTGAAGATAATGCAGTCCCGCTGCTTCGGCATTGCGACCCTGCTCGGCAGCACGCTCGGGGTCGCTGCGCAGATTGATCACCGTACGATAGCCCTGCTCGACAAATGTTGCCCAGTCTTCGATCTGTGGCTGCGAAGCCAACAGCACATCAGGGGTCACGGCATAGCTTCGCAATGTGGCACCCTCAGTCTGCGTCTGCAAATTGCCACAGGGAAGTTCGTTCGTTGCCATTCTCTAAGCTCCTTGTATCTTAGCCGCGATCCATCGGAAAACCAGCCCGTGCCCACGCCACCATCCCACCGCTGAGGTTCGTCACATTCGTGAACCCCTTGCGTGACAGTTGCTCACAGGCGACCCCACTGCGGTTGCCCGAACGACAGACACAGATAATTGGCTGGTCTTTCGGCAACTCCTCAATGCGGTTGGCCAGCATCGGCAGCGGGAGCAACCGCGACCCTGCGATCCGCCCGTCGTAGGTGTACTCTTCACCCGAACGAACATCGACCAGCAGGAGGTTTTCACCCTGATCAAGGCGCTGCTTCAAGGTCTTGACATCAATCGTAGCTGGCGCTGTCGCACTCCGCGAACCACCCTGAAAAAGATTACGCAACATATGATGACCTTCTTTCTTTGCTTTCAAGTTCTTCAAACGCTCTTCTTTGCCAATCGCGCCTGGGCCACTCTTGCCCCCACCCCCTGCCCCTCCCCCACGAGGGGGAGGGGAGTTTTAGCGCAGTACCATCAGGTTTTCGGCTCCCATCCCCCCCTCTCCCCTTGTGGGAGAGGGGGGCAGGGGGGTGAGGGGGATTCCCCTAGATAAACAACGTCACTTTCGCACGGGCTGCATCGCCGAGGAAAGTGGCGACCCCACCGGTCTCCAGACCATCAACCAGTTCGGCATCCCTCACGCCCAGCAACTCGCGGGACATATCACAAACCACCATCCGCACCCCGAGCTCCTGCGCGAGGCCAAAGAGTTCTTCAGGCGACGAGACATCGTGCTTGCGCATCAGGCCCCGAATGATCTGCGCACCAGCACCAAAGAAGTTCATCTGCGACAGACCGGTCTCACCAAGCTTGCCTGGCAGCATCGCGGTAAAGCCCTGCTCGAGCAGATCCTTGCCAGTGAAGATCTTCTGCTTCTTGACGGCGTTGAGCCCCCAGAAGGTGAAGAACATGCTCACTTCGAGCCCCATCGAAGCCGCCCCGGTCGCAATGATGAACGCGGCAATCGCCTTGTCCAGTTCACCCGAGAAGACCACCATTGCCACCCGATCCTCGATCCCCTGCGCGGGGTGAGCCTCCAACTCGTTCACCCGGCTCTCCAGGGCATTGATCCGCTCAAGCAACGTCTGGGTGTCAAAGGTCTCACTCATCTCAATGGTCATTGTCTTGCTACTCCCTTAAGCTATGTGTCGCTATTGAATAATCTGTGAACAACGTTTTCCGGCATTCCCGGGAGTGAGGGCGTCCCGCCCTCGCTCCCGTCGCATCACCGTCTTAGGACGTACGCTTCAGGTAGTGAACGTAGAGATCCTGCCCGCCCTCTTGCTCTGTCTCCTGGGCTACCAGTTCAACATTCTTGGCCGTCTTGGCCCAACCCTGGAAGTCGGCAACCGAACCACGATCCGTTGCAACTACCTTGAGCACCTGGCCCACCGTCAGATCCGCAATGGCCTTGCGGCTCTTTACCAACGGCATCGGGCACTTGGCCCCCTTCACATCCAGCGTCTGATCAAAACTATTCGCCATGAGATTGACTCCTTATCGATATATCGAGAGATATTAAACCTTGGCGCCTCTGCGCCTTTGCGTCAAAAAACCGTCCTCGTTGCAAGGTCTTGCGCTTAGCCGGCCAGGGCACAAATATTCTTGCCAAGCTCCAGCTCGTTTGCCTTGCCGTCACATGCCTCAACCAGACCAATGTTGACCCGCTTGATCTCAACATACTCGGGCGGGAAGACCGGCAGGTGACTCAGCACATAGGCCGTGAATTCCTCTTCGCTGCGTGGCTTCAGGGCATCGTTGTGGGCACGGACTTCGCTGTATGGTGCGGCGAAGATGCCCTCGGCATTGCCTTCGTCAAGTGTGCTAAAGTGCGCCGGCAGGATGAGAGTATCATCATTCACGATTTTCGGCAAACGCTCGGTCAGGCTCCGGTACAGGATCGGCGTCCAGGCTTCGCCCTTGCCCCCCAGGTCAGGCCGACCGAACGAGCGCAGGAAGATGCCATCGCCGGTAAAGAGCGCGCTGCGACCATCGGGCGTATCGAGCCGGTAGTTGACCTGCCCAAGCGTGTGGCCCGGGAACCAGGCAACGGTGATGGTCGTCTGCCCAACCTGGAATTGCTGACCATCCTCAAGCGAGGTGTAGGCAATCGTTGCGGGCAGCATATCAATCGGGTGAATGGCATCGTACGCGTGAACATAATAGGTTGCGCCAGTTATCGTCGCCAGCGCCGGGCCGCCACTGATGTGATCGGCGTGAACGTGCGTGTCGAGTAGGTGCGTCATCGTCGCGCCAGCCTCGGCCGCCAGGTTGAGGTAGACCTCGGTGTGGCGCATCGGGTCAATCAGGGCCATCTTGCCGTCGCTGATCACCGCGAAGCTCAGGTCGCCACGGGCAGGGCGGGCAATCTGCACGATCCGGCCCCAGGCGGCGTTGACCACGTCACGCACATCGTAGAAGTTGCCCCAACTGGTGAAGCCACCCTGCAGGTAGCGCGCGTTGTACCCATGCCCGGCCAGGAGTTCGGCAACATACTGCGACGAACCTTCTTTGGCACAAACGACCATAATCTCACGGTCGGCTGGCACCCGCGCCACTGACCCATCTTCGTCCTCAAGGAATTCGAAGTAGGGAATATTGACGGCGGTCAGATTGCTCTGCCCCTCAATCGGGCTCCGCTTGAACTCGTCCTCGTTGCGGACATCGAGGATAAAGATCGCCTCGTTGTCAAGGATGCGGGCATACAACTCGTTGGCAGTAAATTCAGCGATGCCAGTCTGGCCTTCAATCAGGGTCATTGCAAAACTCCTTTTATTCTTCGTGCACGTCAGCACAAATCTCTTATGGGTGTAGTCTACCCTGCCAACGTAAGACGAACACGAGGGAATCGTAAGAGTTTCGTAAGGATATGCACAGATTATGCACAGATATGGTTGCGCAACAAAAGACGGCCAGCACAGCTGGCCGTCTTCCTAAAAACCTAGGCTTGTGCTGGCGTAAACGGCCAGCACAGCTGGTCGTTTACGCCAGCACAAGCCTTAATTCGCCCACTGACGGTTGCGTGCGGGGGCCGCGAGCCGGTGATACCCCAGTCCAAACGGGAGCGCTGGTTGCTGTGGGATGGGTGCTTCGAGTAACGCCTCCGCTGTGCGGATCAACCCGTTCAAGATCTGGAGATCATCACGACTCAAGCAGAGCCCGGTTTTATTGAGCCAGAGCTGAATGCCGCCGTCGGGACTCTGCATCAGCCGATAGTACCCACAGCGGAGCAAACCCGGCTCTTCTTCGGCGCACCATTCATCGAGCAGCATCGCCAGGTGCCCAAGATCATAGAGCGCGATGCGTATCGTCGCCTCATCCCAGACAAGGTTCAGGCTTCCATCAAGATTGGCGGTAATCAAACGTCCAGGTGTGGCACGGGCCAGGGTGATGCTCTGCGTTTCCATAGTATGGGTACTCTAACGTGCTCTCACAGCACGATCACATTAATCAAGGTCAAGCTTCCGCGCCAGGCGTTTCCGCATGCGCCGATGGAGCTTGTCAAACACCGGATGACCATCGCGTACATGGTCGAGCACAATCTGGCGGGTCGAGACCGGACAGAGGCGCAGGTAGGGATACATTCCCGGTACCAGGGTCAGCACCGGGCCATCATCACAAAAGTCCTGGCAGCGCGTCTGCACAACGGTGACGGCTTGGGTAAGACCTGCCTCGTGCAGGGCTGCCTCGGCAGCCTGCTGGATCATCCCGCCCCCCGCCCGCAAACAATGCTTGCCTCCACAGACCGCGATGCAAGGCTGCCCATTGCGTGCTACTTGTTCAATCGACGGCCCCCGCTCACGGTCGCGTTTACCCATAGATGTCATCTACCTCACAGACTACTGGTGCTGCCGCACCGTACGTAGTGTCCATAGCAACACCAGGCCAAGCCAACCAAGCCCAACCGCGAGTATGACCTGGATAAAATCAAGCCACGCAAGCATCATACACCTCTATGATGAACAGGCTACCTCTGCTTGTTAGTATCTGCAAACATCCTTAGGTATAGTAGCTGAATTACGTGACTTGTCTAGTTGTGAATTTCCGAACTACTATCTTCTACGCAATCTTCCCACAGCATCCAGGTGGCATCGCCGGTCGATGCTGCGCCGCGATCAACGTAGTTGCGTAGGACGCCCCGCACGACAAAGCCGTTTTTGAGTTGTGGGGTGATCGTTGGGTCGCTGAGTCGCCCGGCAACCACTTCGGCGATGTAGGCTTCGACCGAGAGATGATCGGCGTGCTGTGTATACCCCGGCATCGCTCCGCCAAAGATGATGCCCCTTAGCTTCAGACGGCGCACGAGTTCTTTGCGTACTCCATAGAGCATGGTCGCAATCCCGCGCCCTCGATACGCGGGATGCACACTCATATCGGCTCCATAGAGCCAGGTACCCTGCGGGTTGTGCTGGTTGAAGCTGTTTTTGCCGGTGATCTCACGGTAGGTGTGTTGTTGCAGACACTGCTCTTTGCCAATGCGAAAGGTGCTGCTCTGCCCAACCACGCGTTCGCCATCAAGTGCGACGTGCTGCCCTTCAGGAAAAACCACCAACTGCGCCGCAAACATCTCGGCTTGCATCAGATCTTCCGTCGACAGCGTGGGAAAACAGATTCGCTGATGTTCAACCAGTTGAGCAA
The DNA here is from genome assembly GCF_004762035.2 of Candidatus Chloroploca mongolica. Lineage (GTDB taxonomy): Bacteria > Chloroflexota > Chloroflexia > Chloroflexales > Chloroflexaceae > Chloroploca > Chloroploca mongolica. The sequence continues at coordinate 131,221 of NZ_SIJK02000005.1, forward strand.
TATGCTCGGGTCGGGTGTTGCAAATGGTGATCATCGCGCACCTATTGTTGGGGTGGTGGGACACGGATCACCTGGACACGGGTGTCGCCTGCTAGGAAACTCAGGATCGTGGTGATCAGCGAAATGACCAATCCCCCCCAGAAGGCCGGCCAGAAACCGTCAATGCGAAAGATGATCCCAATTTGATCGGCCAGCGCTGAGGTCAACCCAAGCAAGACAGCGTTGATCACCAACCCAAACAGGCCGAGCGTGAGAATGACAAGCGGGCAGGTCAATAGGTAGAGCAATGGTCGGAGCAAGGCATTGAGCAGGCCAAAGACAAGCGCAACGATGCCAATGTGCCAACCAGGACCGCTAAACTCAATCCCCGGCACGATTCCCACGGCGGCGAAAATACCCAGCGAACTGATCAACCAGCGCAAAAGTAACTGTTGCCACGCAGGCCGTTGTTCAGGCAGGACAAACTGAGGTTCTTGCATCTCATCTCCTTGGCAGTGCGATTCGCCCTCACATGCTTCTCATGATACTATAGGTTGCTTCTGGCACTGCTGCCAAACGATTTTTCTGTCGCTGGCCTACAAGTCGGCGTGATTGACTTGTAGGCTAGCGACGAAACGGGGGTTGGGGGCCTTGCCCCCAAACAGCGCTCTCTTTAGGTGAACAAGGTCGGCTTGGCCGACCTTGTTCACCTGAAGAAGATGTATGGTGAACATAAGACATCATATGATCAATTCCAGCACATTTCACGAAGTTCAACGCAGCGCTGCCGCTGACGGCAAGGCTGACTATTTTCGCCTGCATCGGTATCGGTTTGCCGACATGCTGGCTGCGATGCAAGGTTCTCCCGGGGCATCAGTGCTTGAGGTCGGGGTGACTCCCGGCCATTTCACCGAGTTGCTTGTGCGTTCGGGCTTTCAGGTAACCGGTGTGGATCTTGATCCCGCACGTCGCCAGACGCTCTGGGCCCGCCTGGGCGTGACCGTCCATCAGGCGCACCTCGAACGTGAGCCGTTGCCCTTTGCCGATGGTATGTTTGATTGGGTGGTCTTTTCTGAGGTCATCGAGCACCTCGTCTATTCGCCGCTGCCGGTCCTTCGCGAGTTCCGCCGCGTCTTGCGTCCTGGTGGCCGCCTCTTGATCTCAACCCCTAATGAGCTCTATGCCAAGAGTCGGTTGCGCCTGATCCTCCGCGCGTTGCTCTGGCAGAGCCTCAGTACGCGGGCCGAGTTCCGTCATCAGATGCGGCTTGAGGGCGAGGCGCGGTATACCACGCATGCGCGGACGTATACGATGGCTGAGCTGACCTGGCTTGTTGAACAGGCGGGCTTCAAGGTGCTCCAACGGCGCTATGAGGCCCCGTGGGAGCAGGTTGGGCTTGAGGTTGATCGTCTGCGGACGCATCCGTTGCGTTTTCTGGTCAAAGGCACTTTTGCCGCGTTGACCGCTGCGTTGCCGCCAACGCGTTCGATGTTGCTCGTGGTGGCGCAGGCGTGAAGAGAAGGTGTTTCCTGGTGTGCAGATGATGGGTGACGCCAAAAACGCTACCCATCATCTGCACTGAAGTTTGCTCTCCGAATCGTTGACAAGTCCAATATACTCGTGTACCCTATGATGTGTAGAATGATCCAGCGTGGCTGGAGTCGTCTCAGAGGGAGGGGGCAATGCCCGAGATTACCAGTGTTGATTCGCCTCAGATCGAAGCGTATCGCCTGTTTCTAAAGTTGCATAAACGTTTTCAAGAGTTGAATCGTGAAGAGTTTCGTCCGTATGATCTCTCGACGCCACAGTATGCGATTTTATTTCATGCGACCGTGGAAGGGGTGCCATTGAGCTATATCTGTCAACAAATGGTGGCCGATAATAGCAATTTGACGCGTCTGGTTGATCGTCTCGAGGCCCGAGGCTTGGTGCGCCGCGCTGCCGATCCCCACGACCGTCGTGTGACACTGGTGCAATTGACCGCCGAGGGCAAGGCGTTGATTGATGAACTGCGCCCTCGCCATCGAGCCTATGTTGAAGAACGGATGAGTCATCTCAACCCGGAACAATTGACGGCCCTTCACGAGGCGATGCAAACCCTCTACGATGCGCTCAGTCACGAGGATGGCGCTTGATATGACCGTTTCGCCTAGCCCGACCGTGACCGATTCGCGCCTACCTCAATTTCTGCGCGCCTTGCGCCACCGCAATTACCGGCTCTTTTTCATTGGTCAACTCATCTCGTTGACTGGTACCTGGATGCAGTCAGTGGCCCAGGGCTGGCTCGTCTTGCGCCTGACCGACTCGCCGGCCTTGCTTGGCATCGTTGCTGCGGCTAGTTCGTTGCCCGTCCTGCTCTTTTCGTTGTCAGCAGGCACCGTTGTTGATCGCGTTTCGAAACAGAAACTCTTGCTGGCAACCCAGGTTGCCGCGATGCTGCTGGCAATTTCGCTCGCTGTCTTGACGATCAGCGGGCTGATTCAGGTGTGGCATATTCTCGTGATGGCGATGTTGCTTGGGCTCGTCAATGCCTTTGATGCGCCAACGCGTCAGTCGTTTACGGTCGAGATGGTTGGGCGCGAAGATCTGCTCAATGCGATTGCCCTCAATTCTTCTATTTTCAATGCCGCACGTATGATTGGGCCGGCCGTGGCTGGTCTCCTGGTGGCCTTGATTGGCGAAGGCCCGGCCTTTGCCTTGAATGCGGTGAGCTTTGTTTTTGTCATTGCGAGCCTGTTGATGATGCGCCTGCCGCCGTTCACGGCCCCAAAGGCTTCGCGGAGTAGTGACCAACTCAAAGAGGGGCTGCGCTATATCAAGCAAGAGCGGCGGGTGCAGGCGCTGTTGATCCAGGCTATGGCGATCAGTCTCTTCTGTTTTGTCCATATTCCGTTGTTACCAGTCTTTGCCCGTGATGTGCTGGGAACTGGGGCAGCGGGGCTCGGGGCGCTCTCGTCGGCAAGTGGCTTTGGGGCCCTGATCGCTGCGCTGATCCTGGCGCAACTCGGTGATAAGCTCTCGCGCGGGCGCTTGCTCATCTTTGCGGCTCTGCTCTACCCGCTGCTGATGATCCTCTTTACCACGACACGCCTGTTGCCGCTGTCAATGCTGTTGATCGGTGTCGCCGGTTGGGCCGGCGTGACGACGATGGCCTTGACGAATACGCTGATCCAGTCGCTGGTGCCCGATGCACTGCGTGGCCGGGTGATGAGTGTTTTTACCCTGATTCTGATGGGGATGAGTCCGATGGGGGGCCTTGCCGCTGGGGTGCTGGCTGAGATGGTTGGTAGTGTGCCGCTGGTGGTGGCGGTCAGCGCCGTGATCGGCTGGGTGATCATCATTGTGGTCAACTGGCGGGCACCCTTTTTGCGCCAATTGTAGAGCACGTTGCGACCACCAGTTTTGCTGGCGATCACAACATGCAGGGTGTGCCGCTGCGTACTCTATGCCCGACCGCGTTGACGGACGATCAACGTGGTGCTGGCTTTGCGGGGCGTATAAATATCTCAGGGTACCGGATTCAGAAAATCGGCGGCGACATAGCCCTCTTGCCCCTCTGGAGTCCGCACATGGCGCCACATAAAGCCATCACCTGGCACATCCGGGCCGATCTGTTCGATAATTTGCCCATCAGGAAGAGTTGCCAGCGGAGTCGTGTTGCGTGAGGGTTCGGGCCGCAGAAACAGCCCTTGCACGCCAGTTCCTGCGACAATGAACCGTTGGGGCGCCGGGGGAGGCAACGCTTCTTCGGGTATGGCGCTCGGCACTTCGCCGGGCAGATTGCCGCCAAGCACCGGATCACTGATGATTGCGGTTGGCTCGGGGCGATCAAAGGTCAGGCCCGCTTCACGTTGCTCGGTGCGTGAAAAAGCGAGCAGGGCTATCAAGAGGACGACCAGCAGCAGCCCAATGCCAGCAAGATACTTCCACCCACCTGACTGAAGCCAGAGCTGGAGTTCCTGTGGGGAACCGGGTAACATGCCGCGTTTGGGGGCACGCTGCGTTCCTGAGCGCTCTTGACGCCATCGGGCATTCGCTGGCTCTTCGCGAGTCCATGCATCACCAGAGGGATCAAGGCGTTCGGTTCGGCGTGACGTCTCGGCCCCGCTGATCGGCTGATCGTCGGGCAGACGTCGGGTACGACGTGGTCGCTCTTGCTCGAACTCTTCGTGAGGGTCGCTCATGCCTCCTCCAGGACAACTAAAGATAGCTACCTTCCCGGATGTTTGTTGGGGAAGGATTCCGGCTTCCACAGAACGTGCATGCGTTATCATAACACATGACGCTGCCTGGTGAAATGTTAGAGCTTGATTTGATACGCAGGAGGCGTGTTTTCGTTGAACGGGGCTGCGATCCGGGCCAGTGGGGTGCCCATCCGTCGTAAGCCAAGATAGGCTGCTTCGCTGCAGATCAGTTGCCCCGGTGCGCTTAGTTTGAGGATGCTTTCCGCCTCGTCAATTGGTTCGCCCGCAACGCTGAGACCTAGCCCGGGCAAGAGCATCGCCCTGGCGCTTCCGAGGGTCAGACTCATGGCTGGCCCGGCTCTCTCCTCGTGAAGCGCATGGTTGTTTAGCGCTTCTGCGATCTGGTAACTACTGCGGAGAATCTGGCTCGGGTTGTTTGGGTTCAAGATTCCGGTGATGATCAACAGCGTTGAGCCTGTACGGCTGAGCAAGGCATCGTGGAGTTGCGCATGATAGAGGGCATTGTGGGCCAGGCTGTGCAGCGTAGGCTGGGCATGTTCGTTGAATCCGGGGAGTTCGACGGCAACAACGCCAATGTCGCACACCCATCCTTCGGTTGGTGGCTGCCGATCGATGAGCCGCAGCGCCCCGGCTAGCGGCAGCGCTGGCAAGAGCGTTCGGATCTGCTGTTCGGTGCGCTGTTCTTGCAAGAGGCGGTTGAGTGCATGGGCCAGTTCACCCCATACACCGGTCGCAACTTCGAGTTTCTGCTCAGGTCGGTTGTCCGTGATAACGGTCGTTAGGCTGCGAATCTCTTCGGTGAGCTCGATCCAGTCGAGGATCAGCATCCCTACGGCACAGAGAATGGCCGGCGTAACCAGCAAGGGGTAGACAAAGGCGACCACCGCCGCGCCCCCTAGACAGAGCAGGGCAAGGCGTAGTTTGAGTCGTCGTCCGATCCAGTGAAGGTGGCGCAAACCGGTCGATCCTGGTGGTTCAATGCTCAGGCGTGAGCAACACATACGTCATTGATCCGTGACGCTGTGCATCCCTTGCCTTGACGATACCACACGGACATTTGTACGAAGAAGGGCCGTAGATTACAGAAGGGGGTCATCTGGTTATTCGTAGTCGCGCAGGATGTATCCGGCCCCGCGCACCGTCTGAATCAGACGTGGCTCTCCTTCAGCTTCCAGCTTCTGCCGCAAATAGCGTACATAGACTTCAATGATGTTACTTTCACCCCCAAAATCGTAGCCCCAAACCCGATCAAAAATAATTTCGCGGGTGAGCACCTGATTTGGATGGCGCAGAAAGAGCTCGAGCAGGTCGTATTCTTTCGTGGTTAATTCTACGCGTCGTTCACCAACGCGGAGCTCACGTGAGGCTGTGTCGAGCGTCAGATTGCTGAACCGCAGTTGTTCGTGTTGCTGAGCCGTCTGGCGGCGTCGCAACTGAACCCGAATACGGGCCAGCAATTCTTCAAACGCAAACGGCTTCACCAGATAATCATCAGCCCCATGCTCGAGCCCGCGTACCCGATCGGCCACTGCGTCACGGGCGGTCAGAATGATAATCGGTACCTCTGAGGCGGCCCGCAGTCGCTTGGCTACTTCGAGGCCATCAAGACCAGGGAGCATCAAATCGAGAATGACGAGATCAGGAGGCGTCTCGCGCGCTACAACCAGACCCCCCGGTCCATCATTGGCGACGGTGACCTGAAAACCCTCGAGCACTAACCCGCGCCGTAGGTAATTGGCAATCTCTTGTTCGTCCTCAACGATCAGGATGTGCTGCGTCGTCATAGGCTCTTCCTGTAGTATTTTAACTGTAAATTCAGGCCTATTTCCTGGAATTCTGGCCCCCTACACCTGAACGTAAGCCGCTAGCTAGGGGTTTGGGGGCCGCATGCCCCCAAGAATCAGGCTTGTGCTGACGAAAACGGCCAACTGCGCTGGCCGTTTTCGCCAGCACAAGCCTGGGTTTTTAGGTAGATTGCCTACTAGTATAACAGGTTCACCACTAGACAGAAATGGCGATCATCGTGTACTCTGTAGCCTATGCAAGATAACATTGAACAACTTGTGGCCGCGTGCGCAGCCAAGATTGAGGCCGATCATGCGGTGCGTGAACAGGCTATTGGTGTGTCGCGTGCGTTGATCCGCCTGTGTGCCAACAGTATTCGGGCGACCCATCGGAGTGATTTTGACGAGGCACGTCGCCTCCTCGACGAGGCGCAGGCCGCTGCTGCATTGATCCTTACGACAACGGCTGATTTTCCGGCGATCCGGTTTGCGGGCTATACCCAGGATGCCCTCAAAGAGTATGTTGAGGCTCATCTTGTCCTGGCTTTTCTTGCGGATACCCCGGCTCCAGGCCATCGCGAACTTGGTGTCGAGGCTGCAGCCTATCTCAATGGGCTCGCTGAGGCAGCGAGTGAGTTGCGTCGGGCGATCCTTGATGGGTTGCGCCACGGTGAAGTTGAACGCGGTGAACGCCTGCTCCAGACCATGGACGAGGTCTACAGTGGGTTGGTGACTGTCGATTTTCCTGATGCCATTACCGGCGGGTTGCGCCGCACGACTGATGCCCTGCGTGCCGTTGTCGAACGTACCCGTGGCGATATGACGGCCGCCCTTCGTCAGGATCAACTGGTGGCCGCGATGTTTCAGTTAGAGACCTATCTGGCCGATGGGCGGTCAGATGCGCAGGCACCGTAGCTCTTCAGGCTTGCTTGATGGCGGCAAGTACCGCTGCGACGACGAGTTCGGGTGGCCCGTTGGCGTCATCAATCTCAATCCTGCTCAACAGCCCTCGCTCGGCGTAGAAATCCAGGATAGGCTTCGTTGCGCTGGCATAGACGGCCAGGCGCTCGGTGATGATCGCTGGCTGGTCATCGTCACGCTGCCTCAGTGTGCCCCCGAGACTCGCGCAACGTTCGATGGCTGCTTGATCGCGTATGTGGAGGGTGAAGGTCCCGCCCTCCCAATGACAAATCCTTCGTCCGGTTAGACGCTCAAGAACTTGACTTTCGTTGAGTTCGAGCGAGATGACCCGCGTCAGTGGACGATTGATTGCAGTCAGCATCGCTTCGAGTGTGCGCGCCTGCGTTAGATTGCGTGGGTAGCCATCAAGGAGAAATCCCTGGTCAGCCGGCACTTCGTTGAGCCATTGTTGCATCAGGCGATCCACGACGTCGTCGGGGGCAAATTGCCCCTGTTCGAGTAGCGGTTTGATCATCTGCCCCATGGTGGTTCCCTGGGCAACTTCGCGTCGCAGGAAGCGTCCGGTGGCGATGCTTACAAGGGGTTCCTGTTGTTTGAGCAGATCCCCAATCGTGGTTTTCCCTGCTCCAGGTGGCCCCATCAAGATAAGATGTTGTCGTTGCTGCATATGCTTTACCCTTCTATGGTAATAGTAACACAAACGGCCAGCTTGGCTGGCCGTTTGTGTTACTATCAGCGAGTTTCCGCGCTTATTTTTTGCCCTCGTAGGTGTAACGGGCGATGACGTTGCCCTGTCCGTCACGCAGGGTTGCGGTGTCGCCAGTATTATTCCAGATGGGGATGCGGTTGTTCCAGTAGAGGTTGCCCGCGTTGTTTTTGCCAGACTTTGTCCAGATCTTGACTTCGCCACCTGGGTTGAGGGTGAAGGAGGGGAAGGTAAAGGTGTGCTTGTCGCCTCCGTCACTGAGTTTCCACCCTGCCAGGAGCATCGGCATTTTCGCGGTGTTGCGCAAGAGCACGTATTCGCCATCAACATCACGACCGGGTGGGTCAAATTCAATGTGAACGATGTTGATGCCGGTCGGAGCTTCGAGCTCTGGCCCTGCTGCTGGTTTTGCCCCGCCGGTAGCCGGGGTTGCAGGGGCGGGCTTGGGGGCGGCTGCCGCAGGCTTGGGGGCTTCAGGGGCCGGGGCGACTGCCGCAGGCTTGGGGGCTGCGGGAGCAGGGGCCGCCGCAACGGGTTTGGGGGCTTCAGGGGCCGGGGCGACTGCCGCAGGCTTGGGGGCTGCGGGAGCAG
>NZ_SIJK02000005.1:139506-175416 GCF_004762035.2 Candidatus Chloroploca mongolica
CCGCCGCAACGGGCTTGGGGGCTTCAGGGGCCACTGCTACGGGCTTGGGGGCTTCGGGGGCCGGGGCCGCCTTTGCCTCGGGTGATGGGACTTCTCTGGGTGGCGGGTTCGTCGCTACCGCAGCTGATGTCGCTTTGACCGCAGGCCCAACTGGGGCCGCCGGGGCGACAGGCTCATCATCAAAAAGATCAATCGTAACTTTTTGCACTCGTGCGGGGGGCTCTTCATCGGTGTTGGCCCAGTGCTCGATCTCTTCGCCCGCGATATCGGCAAAATCACGTGGGAGTCGGGCAAAGCCGTAACTGAGTTCGCGGACCGCTGTATGCATCGACTCGCGCGATTGTTTCGGCAGAATGTTGAGGCCGAGTGAGAGCAGGCTATAACCAAAACGTCCAACGCCAACAGCTACTTCGCTCACCGTATCGAGGAGATCGCCTGTGCGTTGTGGTCGATTCTTTGTCGGTTCACTTGACATACCAAATTCCTTATGCAGATGTACGGAGACCACTTTTGTTGTATGATAAGCATCCTACATAGGTTCCCTAATGTCAAGAGGGAGAAACATCGTGTTGCCGTCGCTTCCTGTTAACCAGACGATTATTGCCATCCATGCGGCACCGCCCCGCCTTGTCTATGTCTGCGCAGGGGCTGGTTCGCTGGCGCTTGCCTGGTTGCACGCGGTGGCCGGTTCGTCGCGCACGATCCTTGAGGCGCGCGATGTGTATGCACCACAGGCGCTTGCCGAGCTCGTGGTTGATCCAGCGCCGCAGGCCGTCAGCGCGACGACCGCGCTGGCATTGGCAAACTGGGCCTTGCAACGCGCTCGAATGCTTGCTGAAGGCGACTGGCCATTGCTGGGGGTGGCCTGTACGGCAGCGATTGCGACGGATCGCGTGCGGCGCGGGGCCGATCGTGCGTTGGTTGCGGTTGCCAGTCGGGGCGAGCCGTGGCTTGGGGCGTTGACCCTTCGTGGGCCGGGGGCGTCGGTGGTAGCTGATCGGGTGACGCAAGAGGCGGCGATCAGTGAACTGGTGATTGGTGCGATCGCCCGGGCATGTGGCCTGGTCGCACCCCCACTCAGTTATGGGTACGCTCTCGAACAACCCGAGATGCCACCAGGTTGCGCCTACCGCGAGAGTGAGTAAAATACATATATGACAAAAAGAGCTGATCTTCCTGACCCGGCTGAGCGTCAGCCGTTTCCGATTGATACGGTCATGGCGACCCTCGCAGCGACGATGCCACACTATGCGCAACCCTTGATTGACCAGATGGGTGGCGAAGGGGCTACCCCGTTTCGGATTCTGGTTGCGACGATCTTGAGTCTGCGGACCAAAGATACGTTGACGTCCGTGGTTGCGCCACGTCTTTTTGCGGTTGCCGATACACCAGCAGCCTTGCGCAACCTAAGCGAAGCGCAAGTGACCGAACTGATCTTTCCGGTCGGTTTCTATCGGAACAAAGCCCGCTCACTGCGCGAGATCAGCCGGATTTTGCTGGAGCAGTACGATGGCAAGGTGCCGAGCGAGCTCGATCAGTTGCTGGCCTTGCCAGGGGTGGGCCGCAAAACGGCCAATCTTGTGCTCACAGCTGGTTTCGGGTTGCCCGGCATCTGTGTGGATATTCATGTCCACCGTATTTGCAATCGCTGGGGCTACGTTCGCACCCGCAATCCTGATGCAACCGAGATGGTCCTGCGGGCACAGCTACCTGGTACGTACTGGCTCGCGATTAATCGGCTCCTCGTCACGCTCGGGCAGCACATCTGTCTCCCGATCGCGCCGAAATGTTCCCTCTGTCCTATTGCCGCCGCGTGTGACCGTGTAGGAGTAACGCGTAGCCGATGAAACAGCGACCTGTCCTGATTATTATGGCGAAACAGCCCCTGCCTGGCCGTACCAAGACCCGGCTTTGTCCCCCGTTGACCCTCGAAGAGGCTACGCTGCTCTATGAGGGGATGTTGCGTGATACGCTTGCCCTAACCCGGCGCGTACCTGGGATTGAAGTGGTTCTGGGGATTGATTCACCCGTCAGCGAGGCCTATTTTCGTGGCCTTGCGCCTGACCTGCGGCAACTGCCTCAGGGCGATGGGACGCTAGGTGAGCGCCTGGCTCGTGTGAGTGAGGCCGCCTTTGCGGATGGGGCGCCTGCGGTTGGCGTGATGAGCAGCGACAGCCCGAGTTTGCCGCCAAGCTATCTGGAGCGTGCGTTTGCGTTGCTTGCGGAATACGATCTGAGCATCGGGCCATGCGAGGATGGTGGCTATTATATGGCTGCCTTGTCTCAATCTGCCCCGCCCCTCTTCCGCGAGGTCACCATGAGCACCCCGCACGTCCTGCACGACACCCTCGAACGTGCCGCCGAACTGGGCCTACGCACGGCCCTGTTGCCAGCCTGGTATGACATTGACACCGCTGCTGACCTCGAACGGCTGCGCAATGATCCTGCGCCGCTGCGGTATACGCGGCCTCTTTTGCACCGTCTCTAGCGGGCTGCGCCCTAAAAACCTGTGCTTGTGCTGGTGGCAACGGTCAGCACAAGCACGTTCCGGAAACCTGACAGGTGGGCGCCGCCGCAATCTTTGGGGTATCCGAGACATATCCTGGCACCCACCTGTCAGGTTTGACGGGGATCGCCCCTATTTGACAGAGCAAAGGTTCCATCCTATACTCTTTCTTAAATATATGAATATTCATATATTTGATTATTTAAGAAAGGAGCGGATGAATCTATGCAGCGTCTTGCGCAGTTTCCGCTCGTTGAGCAGTTGCGTCACGAGTTTGCCGGGTACAACGGCGATACCTTGCGGCGTGATTTGTTGGCGGGCATTACGGTTGGGGCCGTCAGTTTGCCATTGGCCCTGGCCTTTGGGGTCGCGTCAGGCGCTGATGCCGCCGCAGGGTTGGTGACAGCGATCCTCGCTGGGATCATCATTGGGGGGTTGAGTGGGGCGAGTTTTCAGATTTCTGGCCCGACGGGGGCCATGTCGGCGGTGTTGATCGTGGTAGCCCAACGCTATGGCTTAGGCGGGCTTTGGGTTACGGCATTGATGGCCGGGGTCTTCATTCTCTTGCTGGGGCTCTTTCGTCTTGGCCGCTACATTTCGTTCATTCCCTCACCAGTTATTGCGGGTTTTACCAGCGGCATTGCCATCATTATCGTGATCGGGCAACTCGACAATGTGCTCGGCGTGACGACGCCCCCCGCCGAGAATGCGTTTGCACGGTTGGTACACTATTTCACCCATCCCTTGATGCCCGATTGGCGTACGATCCTGGTGACGGCGCTGGTCATTGTGGTGATGATCATTATGCCACGCTTGACCCGGGTGATCCCTGGTTCGCTGGTCGGCATGGTGCTGGTGACGATCCTGGTGGCCGTGGTGGGCTGGGATATCCCGGTGATCGGGGCAATCCCGCAGACAATTTTGCTCGATGAGCGACTGACCTTTGGCGCGATCCCCTGGCTCGAACTGAACGATCTGCTTTTGCCTGCGGTTTCGATTGCCGCCCTCGGCGCGATCGAGAGCTTGCTCTGCGGTTCGGTGGGGGCGACGATGAGTGGACGACGTTTTGAGAGCAATCAAGAGTTGCTGGCGCAGGGCATTGGCAACCTGATCATTCCCTTTTTTGGTGGCGTGCCAGCCACGGCCGCCATTGCCCGGACGAGTGTGGCGATCAAGAGTGGTGGGGTCACGCGCATGACGAGCATCGTGCATTCACTTGTGCTCTTGCTTAGTGTCTTTGTGCTGGCCCCCCTGATTAGCCGTGTGCCACTGGCTGCCCTTGCCGGGGTGTTGCTGGTTACGGCCTGGCGCATGAATGAATGGGAAAGCATCCACTTCTTTGTGCATAGTGGCCTGAAACATGCCGTTATTGGCTTTTTTGTGACCATGATCGCGACCGCCGCCCTCGATTTGACTCAGGCGATCATGATTGGGATCAGCCTGTCGGCCATTATTTACTTGCGGCAGTCGGCCATCAGTACCACCGTCACGAGCCAGCCGATTGATGCCGAGAAGATGCAGCAGCAGGGCTTCCCGATTACCGCCACCTGCCCAAGCATTCATGTCTATTATCTGACCGGCCCACTCTTTTTTGGGAGTGTCAATACGATTCTTGAAGCCTTCAAGCATGCGAACGAGTATTATAGTATCATCATCAGCATGCGCGGGGTTCCCATGATCGATGTCATGGGAACCCAGGCGATCAGCCAGATTGTCGAAGAGCATCGCGCCCGTGGGGGCGAGATCTTCTTTACCGCCTTGCAGCCAGCGGTGATGGAGCTCTTTCAGCGTACCGGGCTTGCCGAGAAGATTGGCATGCGCTACATCTACTGGAGTTCTGCCGATGTAATTATTGAGTTGCACGAGCGTCGTATGGTGGCGGGGTGCCCCCATTGTCATGCCCACGGCGAGCGTTGCAGTGTCTTGCAGCAAGCCCAGGAACGCCTGGCGTTTGAGGCAAAGGTGACATAATGTATCAGCCTCTTCATCAATTCAAAGCCGAGTTCTTCAAAGCGCTCGGCCATCCGTTACGCCTGGTGATCCTTGAGCAACTGGTCGCCGGGGAAAAGAGCGTGACCGACTTGCAGGCAGCGCTTGGCGTGGATCAGTCAAGTGTGTCGCAACAACTGGCGATCTTGCGTACGCGCAATATTGTTGAGCCACGCAAAGATGGTACCAGTGTCTTTTACCGCCTGCGTGACCCGTTGATTGCCGAGTTGCTAGACCTTGCCCGCAGCATCTTTAACAATCACCTGATTGATACCCAGGCGATGTTGCAGCAACTCGCCACGAGCGAGACCTGAACGTCAGCCTCCGGCTAGGGCTTTGAAGGCCTGCCGTTTATGCTGATGGATCGCCGGCGAGCGGTACGGGCGCAGCGCGCTGCGCCGGGCGAGCGGTACGGGCGCAGCGCGCTGCGCCCCAACTATCCTTCGCTCTCGCTGAGACGGAGGGCCATTTTGAGATAAAACGGCGGCATAAGTTCGAGTTCCCACTTGACTTCGAGGCTGGGCAAGACAACCGTATGGTAATAGACGGCCTGCTGAAGCGCGGCGAGCAACTGGGTTTGCTCGAAGGTATGCACCAGGTTGACCCCTGGCACAACCGAGGTCCACGGTTCAAGATAGGCATCACGCAGGCGTTCGCGTACGTGGGGAATATGGGGCAAGAAATCCTCGCTCTCGACCAGAAAGAGCAGCAGGCTAAAGAAGGGATGACTGAGTGAACTGTCGGCCCAATCGAGAAAGACAAAGGCGTCCTGGTTGATCAGTACCTGCCCGGCCCAGAAATCACCATGTTCGAGCGCAAGGGGAATGCCATCGCTCTGCAGCGCTTCCCAGCGCCTCCCGATCTGCCCTGCCAGACGGCGCAGCCGTTCACGTTCATGGCGTGAAAGCCCGGCTGGACGGTTGGGCAGGGTGGCGGGAAGATCGTGGAGCAAGGCCATCACGTGGCGCTCGAGTTCAGCGAGTGGGCGTGTCGGGAGGCCCGTTGCCCGCAGGTCGCTCAGGTGCCTGGTCGTCGCGATCTGGAGTGTGGCAAATTCGGCGAGGGCCTGTTGCCAGAGGGCGAGATCATCATCGTCACGGTACAGCATCAAGCTGGTGCCCTGGACTTCACGCATCAGCAACCGTCCGTGCTGCTGATCAAGCGCAATGGGCTGGGCCACACGACGTGGCATCAGCGAGGCCAGCACCGTCGTCAGGGCTGGCTCGTAATGCGCTACTGATGGTACCACTTTCAAATAGGCCGCACCCTGGTCGGTTGGCAGGCGCACAATGGCCGACCGCTGCCATGAACGCAGTTGGATCGGCTGGCCGGTGAGCCGCATCTGGTGTTTATGCAGGGTGTGGTTGGCCCAGGCAACCGCAGCTTCATACCACCCTGGCATATACCATGGCGTCCGCAGTGCTGGCGCAGGTGTTGCACTTGCACTGTACCAGGCAAACCAGTCAACCAGGGCCGTCCGATGTTCTTCCACCGCCAGCGGCAGGGTCAAGACCTCTTCGGCTGAGACCCAGGAAGCCTCGTGGGGCAGAACAGGAACTCGTTCTTCGAGTACGGCGGCATAGACTTTGGAGAGCACCTCGTCGTCGGGCGTATAATTGATCGCCAGGCAGCGCAGTGTGGTCGCGGCGATCCCGAGATGTTCAGCCATCCAGTGATTGATATGCCCGATCTCCTGCCAGAAGTGGCCTTTAGCCTCAACAAACGCTGGCAGGCGCCATCCGTTGGCAGCGGGCAAGACGAGCACCCGACGGCGATCAGGATGCCCAAGGGCAATATGATTCTCATATCGTACTGGAATAGAAGGGAGGGTCATTGTTTCTGTACAGCCATACCGGCATATTCTCAGAACATGCGTAGCGCGATTGTAAACCGTCTTGTTTTGTTTTGTCAACCAGCTTACGTGAGTTGCCAGGGCATTAGACAATTAGACCCTGATCAGCTACAATGTCATATCGATATGAAAAAACCTATTCTTTTCTCCATACTACTCTTTGTATGGCTCTTGAGCGCCTGTCAGATTGAAGGTGGTGTTGACCGACGTATGACGGTTGCGCCCACCGCAATGGCAACAGGTGAACTGGTTGCTGAGGCGACAGCGGCAACCGAAGCCCTTGCCGCGACGGAACCACCGGTTGTCAGCGCAGGCAGTGTGCGCATCGGTCTCGCCGCTGAACCAGCTGATCTCTTGCCTTACCACATTGATAGTGCCGATGAACGAGTGAGTGCGCCGCTGACCGAGTTGCTCTTTCCTTCGCCCCTGTTGCTCATGGGCTATACCTATACGAATACTGGCGTGCTTGAACGTGTGCCCAGTTTCGAAAATGGCGATGTGACCTTCACCGAGGTCGAGGTCTATCTTGACGCGCTCGGCCTCATTAGCCCGACCCCAACCGAGACGATTACAACAGTCGAACAGATCAATGTGACCTTCCGTTGGAATCCTGACCTTGTCTGGTCAGATGGAACGCCGTTGACTGCTGAAGACTCGCTCTTTGCCTACGAACTGGCACGCCAGATCAATCTGGGCCAGGAGACGAACGATAAGTTGGCGCTGCTCGAACGCTATGAGCTCGTTGATGCCTATACGACGCGCGCCGTGTTGAAGCCCGATTTTGTTGATCCAGCGTATGCGAGTACCTACTTTACTCCCCTTCCCCGCCATCTGCTGGCCGATCAGCCACTCGCTGATTTCATGAAGAGTGAGTTTGCCCTCAAGCCGGTGGGCTATGGCCCCTTTATGGTCGAACGCCGTGAACCGGGCAGCGTCCGGTTGATCCGTAATCCGTTTTATCCCGAGGCAAACGAGAATATCACGGGCATTAGCGTTGTCTTTCGTGATAACGTCGATCTCTTGCGTACGTCGGTCTCAGGTGGGAGTCTCGATGTCGTTGCACTCAATCAGCCCCCTCCCGAGCTCCTGGTTGCGCTTCGTGCCGATGCCGAGGCTGGTTTGCTGATGGTTGATGCAGTCAATAGCCCGATCTGGGAACATCTCGATTTCAATCTTGATGTGGCGGTCTTGCAAGATATTCGTGTTCGTCGGGCTATTGCCCACGCGATCAATCGCGAGGCGATGAATGCGACCTTGCTCGGCGGCTATGGCCGTGTGCTCGAAAGCTGGATTGTGCCTGAGCAGTGGGCCGCCGCACCGCTTGACCAGTTGACGCGCTATCCCTTCAATCCTGACCTGGCGCGGCAGTTGCTTGATGAAGTTGGCATCGTTGATACGGATGGCGATGGTTTGCGTGAAGTGGCCGGTCAACCCTTCATTCTTAATCTCATTACGACCCAGGGTTCCCCGCTGCGCGTTGCTACCGCTGAACAGATTCGCGATGATCTCGCGGCCGTTGGCCTTGGCATCTCGGTGCAAGAATTGCCGACCGCAACCCTCTATAGCCCTGAGGGGCAACTCTTCCGCCGCACCTTTGATCTCGCCCTCTTTGCCTGGATCGCCGGGCCTGACCCCCGCGGATGGGAGCGCTGGAGCTGTGCGGGGGTGCCGAATGAGAGCAATGGCTGGACAGGCAATAATTTCTCGGGTTGGTGTTTCTTTGAGGCCGACCGGGCGATCCGTGTGGCAACAACCTCGCTCGATCGCCAGGAACGACTTGCCGCCTATCTCAAGCAGCAACAGCTCTTTACGCAGGAAGTTCCGGTCTTGCCCCTCTTCCAACGCGTGGATCTGGTTCTCGTCAATCCGACGATCCTCGGGATCGAGGCCGATCCAACGGCACCCTTTACCTGGAATCTGCTGACCTGGACACGTCAGTGACCGAGCATAGCGATCCTCTCGTGCCTCTGCTCACCAAAAGGGTACTGACAAACGAATGGGCCGCCCTACCCGCATTGGTAGTTGACGCAATATGCCACTCCCGTTACACTCGTATGTAGAATTATTCACAAGGTCGTCTTCTTTTGCGCGAAAGGATCCCTCTGTATGGAGCGTCTGGTCAGTGAGATTATGCATCATGGTGTGCTTACCTGCTCACGCGATACCCCGATTCAGGATGTTGCGCGGCAAATGGCCGATAATGATGTCAGTGCCCTCATTGTGATTAATGAGGATGGAGATATGATCGGGCTCATCTCGCGCACTGACCTTGTTAATGCGCGGCTCTATGAGCAGTATTGGAAGCATTGGCGCGGTCTGACGGCTGGTCATATTATGGTGACTGATGTTGTTTCGGTACGCAGCCAGGATACGATGCAAGATGCGAGTAAGCTGATGATGGAGCGGCGGATTCATCGTGTGGTGGTTCTTGATGATAGCGATGAGGGCAAAAAGCCCCTGGGTATTCTCTCGGTCACCGACGTTGTCCGTGATATCGCTCGCGACGAGTAAGTTCTTTTGTCCATGCAAAAAAGGCCAGCTTAGCTGGCCTTTTTTTCATGGACAAACTTAGATGTGAAAATAATCGCGTACCTGGATGATCCAGTGGATCATGCCGTAGGTGATGATGAAGGCAATCATCAGACTGCTGACCCATCTGCCAGCGCGTCCGCGTTGCCAGAAGGCCCCGAGCAATGGCCCCGCACTCAGGCAGAGGACCGGGTAGAGGAAGAGCCCCCAGCGGACGCCCTGGTCGGCGACGAGCAGCAAGCCCTGGGTGAGCAAGGTACCGGCCCACCAGACGAGCAGGGTGGCTCGTAAGGCCCGTGCGCGGGGTTGCAGGTTCCGTTGGGTCCAGATCAGCGCCAGCCCACCGAGGGCTGCGAGGCTCAGCACAAAGGGGATCGCAATGGACCGTCGACCTGGTGGGGCCAGCCCGAGGATGCCCTTTGCTGTATCGACCACAATGGTGCTTAACGCCATCCCACTGACCCCTTCACCTCCGCCACGCTCACGCAGGCTGGCAAGGTAGACCGGTGCCGTGTAATAAAAGATCAGCACGAACCCGAGCGCACAGGCCGCAACCAGACTCAGGCGCACGAGGTTGAAGGGGCCATCGCGCTGGCGCAGGTAGTCGAGCAGGGCGATCAGCCAGGCCACGGCCATCACCGCCCCGATCGAGAGCGTTACCCCTGAATGGGCGACGAGCGCGACGGCAAGCGCGACGACAAGCAGGCTGACTAGCGCGGGCGCGTGCCGGCTCACAGGGCCGATCGGTCGCGCTCCTGCCCCCAGCGCGAGCAGCAGCAACAGCGGGATGGCCAGCGCCTGACCACTCAGATTGGCAAGTTCACCCACAGAAAAGGATTCGAGGGCCGTCACAGGCAGCAGATAGCCTGTCAGGGCAAGCAAGGCCACATGCTGACGATAACCGGCGCGCCGGAGCATCACCCAGAGCGCGACCATGACCAGGCTATCGAGCATGGCCGTTCCTGTCTGCACCACAAGCACGCGGTTGGCCGCACTCGACTCAACCAGGAGCATGGCCGGCATCATAATCAGAAAAGGCGCAGGCGGATAAGGCCCTACTCCGCCTCCGGTTGCTGTTGGCAACCCGGCAGTCATGAAAATCTGCCCAAGGCTGGCCTCAAAGAGCTTATTGGCCTGGAGCATGGTGTCGCTGTAGAGCGCGTGCGGATGCAGCATGCCAGCCATCCGCAGCGCAAAGGCGGCTGTTACCAGTCCGACAACCGGTGCGAGGCCAGCCACCAGCAGATGGCGTTCACCGAGACGGCGTGCGGCCCATGCGGCAAGTAGGGTTGCCGTCGCCCCAATCAGGGCTAACTGGGCCGTCAGGCTGGTAAACAGGGTGAGGGCGGGGCGCTGCCAGATCAAGGTTGCCGCTGCTGCGAGCATGGCAAGGCTGGTCAGCGCAACCGCACCACCGAGGCCAGCCCCAGCGGCCAGTACCCAGACATAGAGGGCGAGCAAGGCCACACTAAGCCAGAGCAGTTGCGGCCAGGCAGGGGTGTGTAACCCCTGATCAACGCCTTGCAGACGAAGATCATAGAGCACAAAACCGAGTTCACGCCGATCACCGGGGGCTTCAAACGGTGGCGTGCGCATGGTGATGCGTAGATCGCCATTGCGCTCGGTGCTCGCAAGGAGTTGGTAGCGGCGCGGGTCGCCCTCGGGCAAGAACAGCGTGGTGCCCAGTCCTCTCCCGGTCTCCCATGTTGTCACCACCCCACCAGGTTGACCGCCTGCCACAAGCTCAACCAGATAGGTCTGCCCACCGATCCCGGGCACCAGCAGGGTCGACTCAGCGGTTGTCCAGCGGTAGGAACGGCCACCCGTACGTTCGACCACCTCCCACCACCAGAGCCACGCCTCGGGTTGTTCGGGGTCAGCCACGCGATCGGCAGGTTCAGAGCCATTGACTTGCAGCAAGAAAGGTTGATCATCAAAGCGGCGCTGCGTTGTGACATCGCCGCCGACGTGGATGACCTGACGGAACGGTACCTGATAGGCAAAAATCCAGAGCGTGAGTGCGACAACGAGCAAGCCAGCAGGAACCAGAAACCCCTTCATGCCCCGCCTTTCATCCCTGATTAGCGGCGCCCCAAGTAATCACAATCACCCCAATCACCACAATCACGGCACCAATAATCTTGGTTGGTGTAATCATCTCATTGAGGACCAGGCGCGAAGGCACGAGCACAAGCACATAATTGAGGGCGAGCAGCGGATAGGCAAACGACAGGTTCACCCGTGAGATCACCCCGAGCCAGAAGATCGCGCCCCCAAAGATCAGTGCAAAACCACTGATCACCCGCCAGTCCGTAAATGTTGCCCAGAGCACCTCGGGCGCAAGCGAAAAAGCCCCGACCTGCTCACTGACCACATTGACCCCAAGCTTCAGCAGTACTTCACCAATCACGGTCAGCGTACTGGCTGTCAGCAGCATTAAAAACACAAGCAGCATAGGTACTAGCCCCTTTTGGGACACGTGAGACTGGCTCATTGATGTTGTTGGCTGATCGGTTGCCACCCGCTGTCTATCGTTCATCATCATCCACGACGCAGCAGATAGACCGCATAATCACAGATACCAGTGCGCATCGGATAGGTTTGCTCAACCCGAAAAGCTGGCCCAAAGATAGCACAATAGGCCTCGGTCGTACGAATATAGCCACCACGATCAAGCGTGTGCAGCACCTGCCCGGCAGGATTCGCGCGGCCTGGCGGTGGGACATCTTCGATCACCAGAAGCGGAGCCTTGGGGCGCAAGACGCGGGCCATTTCGCTCATTGCGGCACTGGCAGTTGCATCAGGCAGATGGTGAAGCACCCCGCAGACAAGGCCGGCGTCGAAGCTTGCATCGTAGAAGGGCAACGCCTCACCGAGCCCGGTGAGATAGGCCCCGGGGCGATGGTGGGCGGCAAACTGGACATAGGCAATCGACGGATCGACGCCGACATAATGGCCCGGGGGAAACTCGCGAGCAAACTCACCGGTACCACAGCCAAGATCAAGGAAGCGGCGCGTATCACCGTGCCAGGGGCGCAACTCACGGGCAATCGCCATCCGTTCACCGGCAAACCCAGCCTCGGCGAGCCAGCGCAGGGCATTCCAGAGCCGTGGTGAGCTACTCAAACGATCGAGAGCCCGTTCAGTGGGCGACGAAACAGGTTCAACCTGATGCATAACTACTTCACCATCCTTGGAAGCATTGTTTTGGGCAAGGCTGGCTTGACCCGTGCCAAACAGAGAATCGACAGACCATAGGGAAACGTTCCGCCCATCTTGAGCCAGTTGGCCTCAAACGCCATGGGAAGATAGAGGATCGTATTGAGCAGCGTGCCAGGTAAT
Source organism: Candidatus Chloroploca mongolica (assembly GCF_004762035.2). Classification (GTDB taxonomy): domain Bacteria; phylum Chloroflexota; class Chloroflexia; order Chloroflexales; family Chloroflexaceae; genus Chloroploca; species Chloroploca mongolica. The sequence continues at coordinate 151,725 of NZ_SIJK02000005.1, forward strand.
TCCATAGCTGACGCTTCACCGTGATCAGGCTGGAACCGTTCGAGCAAGCGGGTCGTTGCCGGCAACGGAAAGAGCAGGCTCAACACATAACTGAGACGCTCGACGACAAACCCCGCCCTGGCGAGCATCTGGCGTACCTCACTGGCAACATAGCGCCTGCGCGTATGCACCTGACGGTCGTGGCGTGAGCGCAACCACTCATAGGCCGGCAGGCGCAACAACAGATGTCCCTCGGGACGCAAGACACGCCGCACCTCACGCAACGCCGGGATCTCATCGGGCACCCCGGTATGATAGAGCACATCGTACGATGTGACAAGGTCAAAGCTATGCTCGGCAAACGGCAGATCAAGGACTGAGCCACGGGCAAAGCGTCCGGGCAGCCGTTCCCCAACGAAAGCCGCCGCTTCGGCAGCATAATCAAGCCCGATGACCGTCCCATACCGGCGCAAAAAGAGCGCATCGCCGCCGGTACCGCAGCCGGCATCAAGGATGTGCAGGTCGCGCCTGCTGGCAAACACATGATCGAGCCAGGCCGCGCTGAGGGTACGCATACCCACATACCACCAGTGTTGCCGCTCGACGGCTGCCATTGTTACGTATTCACCCTTTTCCATGCTACCTCAACAGAGCCCTGTAACCTCACAGGCGCGAGGTTGATTTTTTGGTTGCCGTCTGGCTCTCCGTGTTTGCATCGAGCAGACCGGCAGTCCGCAGTTGACGTTCGAGTTCCTTCACGCGGGTATCAAGTGTCTTATTCTTGCTTTCTAGCAAGGCCCGCTCCTTGGCCTCGCGGCGATGGCGAAGGCTCAGGCGTGCTTCACGCCAGAGCCCCATCAGCCAGATGAGCACCGCCCCCATAATAACCGATCCAATCATCACCAGCGAAACCGAGATGTTATTGCTGCTGAAATTGAGAAACTTGATCTGCACTGGTTCGGTATTCTGAACCCCAAAAATGACCAGGCCCACCGACAGAACGGCAGTTATAATGCCAAGGACTATGCGTGAAAGTGCTTGCATGCTGCTCTTTCCCTCTCAGACTATCCGATTGCTCAATATTCCCAGACCGGTTATTTCACACGCAACGACATCTTCCTGGGCTAGCCAGGGTCCGTAGCCATTGGTACGTTCGAAGAGCGAACCTCCACCCACAGCGCCCGTACCAAGCACATCACCTGGATAGAGCGTCACATTGCGACTGGCGTGAGCAATCATCTCAGCGAACGAATAGTATTGCAGGGCTGCCGTCGCGCGTGACATCTCGATGCCATTGACGCGAGCGATCATCGTCAGGCTCATCCGCCCCTGATCATCGGCATAGAGGTCAAGCTCATCGGGTGTGACGAGCCAGGGCCCAAGCGATGTGGCAAAATCACGCGCTTTGATCGGGCCAAGGCCCAACGCCTGCTCTTCGGCCTCGTAATCGCGGGCCGTCCAGGTATTGATAATCATGTAGCCAGCGATGGCCTCACGTGCCGTCTCAGGGCTAACATCGCGAATACGCTGGCCGATGACACAGCCCAAACCCAACCCATAATCCAGTTCATCGCTCGGTGGGGCAGGGATTTCTGCCCCGGGGCCATACACTGCCCCGTGATTAGCAAAGCTAAAGGCCGGGCCACGGTACCAAACATCCGTGAGTTGGGTCTCGCGGAGGCTTGCCAAGGCCAGCGCATGCTCTTCAAAGCTCGCATAGATACGCAGACTCGCCGGCCGTGGCAATGGCGCGAGCAAGCTCACCTGGTTCAATGGATAGACCATCGCCTCACCGCCGAGCGATACACTGCCGGTTGAGATGGAGAGCATCTCTTCGTACGCACCGATCTCTTCAGGCGCAAAACCAAGCATTTGTACCACGGCGCTTACAATCACCTCGACCGTATCGAGGCCAACATCCTGTTCAGTTCCCAAGAGACTGAGCAGATCCCAGCGCAGGTCGGCAGACTCTTCGAGCACGAGTGGTGCAGCAGAGGCCAGATCAATGACACTCTCTACGAGCAAAGCCCCGGCACGGGCGTGACCATCAGGCGGCACAAAAGTTACCAGGCGCATAGTTGCTCCACGCGGAAGAACGATGACATCGTACGCTCTATTATAGCGGATGTCAGTTTGGCGTGATGCGTCAATCCGCTATCCGCCTGTGACTAGGCTCATCGCCTCACCCGATGAGGAAATTTTGCAACATCCGCTTGCCATCGTCGGTGAGGATCGACTCGGGATGGAACTGCACCCCTTCAATAGGATAGGTGCGATGGCGCAGGCCCATAATGAGGCCATCGTCAGTCCAGGCGGTAATGGCGAGGGTGTCGGGCAGGTCGTCGCGACGTACGATCAAGGAATGGTAGCGGGTCGCCTGAAAAGGCCGGGGCATCCCGGCGAAGACGCCTTCACCTTCGTGGTAGATGGCCGAGCGTTTGCCGTGCATCACCTGGGGGGCACGGATGACCGCCCCGCCAAAAGCGGCCCCGAGTGCCTGATGCCCCAGGCAGACGCCCAGCGTGGGAATATGAGGCCCCAGTTCCTGGATCAACGCGATGCTAATCCCGGCATCGGTGGGCGTACACGGCCCGGGACTGACGACAATGCGTTCAGGTTGCAGTGCAGCGGCTTCGTCCACCGTGATCGCATCGTTCCGGCGCACGTCGACTGTGGCTCCAAGTTCACTGAGATACTGATAGAGATTATAGGTAAACGAGTCGTAGTTATCCAAGAGCAAGACCCGCATTGGTGACTCCTCCGTGATCAGACGCCTGATTTGTTCTGGCTGAGGACTAGATTTTGTCTGCATTACGCAGTATAGTCTGAGCAAGCTTGAGGCGCAACTTGTCTCGGGGGCTGGTTTTCCCCTGGAAAGAAGAAAGAGCAGGGCGCGAACGCCTATGAATCATCGTCTGGCTATTTGCTTGCCATCGTGGCGCCGTCGCTGCGGGGCATATCATGTTGCCAGGCATGGCGAAGCCCATCCTGTTGAGGCAATTGAGGCACCGTTTTCGTCGCCCCGACGGTACCCGTTGTGTGGCCCACTCTACCGTAGTACGGGTTGGCCCCAATCTCCACCAGAGCGTGCTGCGTGATATTACGGCCCTACCGGGGCAGCCGGGGACAATCACGATCACCGGGGTACGCGAGGCCTCACGGGCGATCATGCTGACGGTTGTCGACACTGGAGCGGGGTTGCCCGCCGATCGCGAGCCGTCGATCAGTTCGACAATGGGTCTCCAGATCATCTATGCGCTTGCCTCGCAGATCGGCGGCAAGCTTATCTGGCAACACTCACCCGGCACAACGGTCACGCTTCGTATCCCCGAGAGCACGGCTTAGCACAGAAAATCCCAGGGGGGTGGCTGGCGCATCATCCGTTCCTGTTGGGCCGCACGGACACGGGTAACGAGGAGTTGACGTAACTCGGGATCATCAAAAGCGCGTGCCAGCGCGGCAACCCCACGCTGACCATTGCCCGCGATAAGATGGTAGGCAGGCGTACTGGTCTCGCCATTATGGGCAAGCAGACCAATCTCAGTCAATTCGGCCAACGCCTCTTGCACATCCCAGGGCGGCTCTTTGAGCCACTCGCTCAGGCTCAGCGCATCGTGGTGTAATTGCGGATGTTGCTGAAGCACGAGCAAGAGGTGTAGTTTGAGCAGACGGTCAACATGGCCGGGGGCGATCAAGCTTGCGCAGACTGCGCTGAGGTTTGCGACCTGGGTTGCCGGGCTAAGCGGACGTGGCGCAGACTGAGGCGACGGGGACGCTTCGGGCGTTAGGGCTTGTGCGATTGGCGTGAATTGTGGGGTGCGATTGGTACCAGCGGGTTGTTCCCAGAGGATCATCACCGCACCGGTGACCCCCGAGGTGTCATTGGCAGGGGCAGCGCCGACCATAACCGAGCGGATGGCATGACCGGGGATGCAAAGATCGAGCGTTCGGGGGCGTGGGGACGCTGCGGCTCCGAGGAGCGTATCAAGCGCAGGGGGGGCCACGAGCGCCCCGGTAAACGGATCGCGCAGCGGCACCACCGAAGCGACAGGTCGCCCGATTGCTTGGTGGGGATCCTGGTGCAAAATCCGTGCCGCGTGGTCATTTACATAGGTCACAAGGCCATTCGCATCGACGGCAAGCACCGCATCACCGCTGCCATTGAGGATGGTACTGAGCAGTTGGGCACGCGAAGTAGCGCGGCTATCATGGGAATGGCGTTCAACGGCCATCGTGATTGAAGCAATCAGTGTCGATTCATCAAACGGCTTGACGAGATAGCCATAGGGGGCCATGGTACGTGCACGCAGCAGCGTGGCCTCATCAGCAAAAGCGGTGACATAGATCACCGGTATGCTTAAATGACTTAAAATCTGGGTTGCGGCAGTCACGCCATCAATCTCGCCCCTGAGCCGAATATCCATCAAGACCAGATCGGGGCGCAGGTTCAACGCTTGCTTGATCGCCTCGCCTCCACTCGCCACGACCCCGGTCACATTATAGCCGTGGTTTGTCAGCAACGCCTTGGTATCCATTGCGACCAGAAGTTCATCTTCGACAATCAAAATGCTGGTCATGCCCCCTCCACCCAGCGTGTCACATACCCTACCCATAGGTCGCCCTGATGACCTTGCCGCAGGCACAATCTTGTCTGATATGCAGTATAATCCCTGATTGTTCAATTCATTGTAAAGAAATCGCAACATGCTGGCAATATTCTGCGGGCTGTGGCCTCATGGCAATGTTTGACAAACCGCCACGACCTGACTATAATAATGCGGTGTTTAACAGATTGCCCAGGTGGCGGAATTGGCAGACGCGCTAGGTTGAGGGCCTAGTGACCTAACCACGGTCGTAAGGGTTCAAGTCCCTTCCTGGGCACCACAAAAACTTGGGGCGATTAGCTCAGTGGTAGAGCACCTCGCTTACACCGAGGGTGTCGGCGGTTCGACCCCGTCATCGCCCACCATCGGGTTTTCCGAAATCTTCCCGTCTGTTTGTCGGTAAACCAAAATCAGCCAAGGTAGCTCAGTTGGTAGAGCATCGCACTGAAAATGCGGGGGTCACCGGTTCAAGTCCGGTCCTTGGCACCAGCGTTTGACCCACACGCAGCACCCGCAACGGCGAGACCGTTGCGGGTGCTGCGTCTTTCCCTGCCCTCGCGCTGCGCCACCTCGAAATTGATCCGCCTGGTTGTCGCCCCGGGATTTAAGCATAGGCAACGGGCCAGGGTTGTGCCCTGGCCCGTTGTCTATGAAGGGAAAGCCTTAGAGTAGTTAGCACATGCTGGCGATCTGTGCTATAATGTGACCGCTTGTACAAGCTTGCCAAAAGCCAGGAACGCCGGGCTGCGCCAGGCCCGTGCGCGATTATCCAGGAGGAAGACGTGGCGCTCGAAAAAGATGAGAAGTCCGGTCTGATTGATTCTTATCAGGTGCATAGCACTGATACCGGGTCACCTGAAGTTCAGGTCGCGTTGCTTACCGAGCGGATCAATCAGTTGATCGAACATTTGCGGATCCATATTCACGATCACCACTCACGGCGTGGTTTGTTGAAGCTCGTGGGGCGCCGCCGCCGCTTGCTCAACTACCTCCAGAGTCGTGATAAGGAACGGTATCGCAGTGTGATCGAGCGGCTTGGTCTGCGTCGTTAAGGCATGGTGATTGTGTCGCTTATGCCAGGTTAAAGCAAGGGGTGCTGATGGTCGTTTGACCGTCGGCACTCTTGTGTTGTCTTTGGCAGAGGATCAGGTTGTTCGGGATTGGAGCGCGCCAGGGGCTGGTCGTTGCTATCCGCTGGCGGGCTCCAGTACCGAACCCCTCCTCTGCAATGTAAATGGTTGGCTTCGTGTTGAGCCAGATGAGGAGAAAAAGAACGTATGACAGAACGAAAGGTCTTTTCGGTCAGTGCTGAGATTGCTGGCCGTACGCTGACGCTTGAGGCGGGGCGTTTCGCTGAGCAGGCTGATGGTGCGGTGACGGTGCGCTACGGCGATACGCTGTTGCTCGCCACGGTGGTTGGGGCGAAAGAGGCGCGCGAGGGGGTGGATTTTTTTCCGCTGACGGTTGATTATGAAGAGCGAATGTATTCGGCGGGCAAGATTCCTGGTAATTTCTTTAAGCGCGAGGGCCGCCCGACGACGACGGCGATTTTGACTTCACGCCTTACTGACCGCCCGCTTCGTCCGCTTTTCCCCAAAGGCTACCAGAACGAAGTGCAGATCATCATTACGACCTTCGCGATGGATATGGTCAATGATCCTGGCCCTATGGCGATTATTGGCGCTTCAGCCGCCCTTGCCATTAGCGATTTGCCCTTCCAGGGGCCAGTCGGTGCCGTGCAAATGGGTTTTCTTGATGGGCAACTTGTTGCGAATCCGCCGATGAGCGCAATAGAGCAGAGCCGCCTCGATCTGGTGATCGCAGGTACCCGCGATGCGGTGTTGATGGTGGAGGCCGGGGCGTATGAGTTGACCGAAGCGCAGATGCTGCAGGCGGTGACTGAAGGCCATCAGGTTTGTCAGCAACTCTGTGCTTTGCAAGAAGAACTGGTGCGCCTCTGCGGCAAGCCCAAACGTGAGTTTGTGCCCCCGGCAGCTGACACCTCTCTAGAGGAGTCGGTCAGTGGATGGATGGCTCACCGTTTGCGTGATGCTGTGCGAAGTACCGATAAGACCGAGCGCGAAGAGCGTACCAGTGCGCTCAAGGCTGAGGTGGTTGCCCACTTTACCGTTGATGAGCCCGAAGAGGAGCTCGCTGCCCGCAGCAAAGAGGTGAGCAAGGCGTTCGAGAAGTTGCTCAAGGCTGAAGTGCGCGATGCCATTCTTGACGAGGGCATCCGCGTTGATGGGCGTGCGCTGCACGAGGTTCGTCCGATTGCCATTGATGTTGGGGTGCTTCCCCGCGTTCACGGTACCGGGCTCTTTGCGCGTGGTCAGACGCAGGTCTTGACGATTACGACGCTTGGCTCACCCGGTGATGAGCAGCGCCTTGATGACCTGGGAATCGAGACGACCAAGCGCTATATCCATCATTACAATTTCCCGCCCTTCTCGACCGGTGAGGCAAAGCGGATGGGCTCGCCCCGGCGCCGCGATATTGGCCATGGTGCCCTTGCCGAGCGCTCGCTCCACGCGGTTCTGCCCTCACAGGCCGAGTTCCCTTATACGATGCGCTTGGTCTCTGAGGTGCTCAGTTCAAATGGGTCGTCGTCGATGGCGAGCGTCTGTGGTTCGTCGCTGAGCATGATGGATGCGGGTGTGCCGCTGAAGTCACACGTGGCGGGCGTGGCGATGGGCCTGATCACCGGTGCCGATGGCCGCTGGAAGGTGCTCACCGATATTCAGGGCCTCGAAGATGCGCTCGGTGATATGGACTTCAAAGTTGCTGGAACCGCCGATGGCATTACCGGTTTGCAGATGGATATCAAGACGACCGGCATTACCTACGAGATTATGGCCGAGGCGTTTGAGCAGGCGCGCCAGGGGCGGCTCTTCATTCTCGACAAGATGAATGCGGTGCTTCCTAGCCATCGTACCGAGATGTCGCCACATGCGCCGCGCATCATTTCGCTGCAGATTCCGGTCGAGAAGATCGGGGCGCTCATTGGGCCTGGTGGCAAGACAATCCGTGGCATTGTCGAAAGCACTGGGGCGCAGATCGATGTTGAAGACGATGGCCGCGTCTTTGTCACTTCCAGTGATGGCGAAGGGGCCAAGGTTGCGGTGGCGTTTATCGAAGGCCTGACCCGTGAGGCGAAGGTCGGCGATATCTTCCTCGGCAAGGTCGTGAGCATCAAGCCGTTTGGCGCGTTTGTCAATATTCTGCCCGGCAAAGACGGCATGGTTCACGTCAGTGAACTCGCCGAAACTCGGGTCGAGAATGTTGAGGATGTGATCCAGATCGGCGATGAGATCAATGTGATGGTGATCGCGGTTGACGGTGGAACGGGCAAGATTAGCCTGAGCCGTCGGGCGGTGTTGACCGGCGAAACGGCTGATGATCGGCGGGCAGCCGGGGCAGCGCCGCGCAGCGATCGCGGTGATCGTGGGGGAGATCGCGGCGACCGCCGTGGCCCACCACGGAGTGGCAGTGGCGACCGCCCACGACCACGCCGCCGCGAGCAAGACTAGATCACAAGCAAGAGGCGTCTCTGCCAGCACCGCTGGCAGAGACGCCTCTTTTTTATCCCTCCACCTCGCGGAGATCCTCCAGGATCGGTTGAGCGGCCTTCGTTAGTTCAGCGTCAATGTCGGCAAAGACTGTACTCGGCACTTCCCCGTTCACAATGATGCGCTCGAGGCCCTTGCCAATGATCTGGTCGCCGTTGCGCACAAAGACGCGGGCGGCATCTTGGGCGCGGGTCAGCGGCAACTGATCCACGGCTGTCTTGAAGTTCGGATTTTCCTCGAAAAACGCGACCATATCAGGTGTCTGTTTGGTGCTGATGCGCACCGGCATATAACCGGTGTTGCGCGCCCAAATGCCTGCCTGTTCGGGATTGGTGGCAAAGGCGAGATAGGTCATGGCCGCGAGTTTCTTTTCGTCGGGAATGCCGTTCGGAATGGCCAGACCAGCACCGCCCGTACAACAGCCAAAGTTAGCCTCTTTGGGCAAAAAGCCGACGCCAACGGGGAAGGTTGCATTTGTTGTTAGCCCGGCCAGGCTGCCCGTCGAGGCCATCATCGCAGCGGCAGCCCCGCCGAGGAAATCACGGTTGATGTCTTGCCCGAGGGTGGCCCATCCCAGGTCACGCACCGTATCCTGATAAAACTGGGCGGCACGGATCGTATTCGGGTCAGTCATGGTCATCGTGAAGTCATCGTTCGAGTACTTCCCACCGTGCTGCCAGGTGACGCCCTGGAAGAGCCAGGCGATGTAACTGGCCCCGTCGGGATGCACAAATGCCGAGCGGCGCAAGGTGTTCCCCTCGCGCTGAATCAACTGCGGTGCCCACTCGCCAAACTCGGCCCAGGTCTCGGGCGCACGATCAGGCAAGCCCGCCTCGGCCCAGAGATCCTTGTTGTAATAGAAGAGCGGAGTCGAGCGGGCAAAGGGGATCCAGAACTGCTTGCCCTGACGGTTGCCTTCATTGAGCAAGACTGGCTCGTAGTCACTGAAATCCAACCCGGCCTGCTGCGCCAGTCCATCGAGCTCGCTGATCGCCCCGGCGACATAAAAGCCGAACCACCAGACATCCGAGAGCAGGATCAGATCGGGAATCGTATTCGCCTGCAAGCCAGCGGTATATTTCTGGGCCGTCTCTTCGTAGCTTCCCTGGAACTGGTAATCAACGACGATATCGTTCTGCGACTCGTTGAAACGTTGCACCATTGCTTGCTCGGCTTCACCAAGATTGCCACTGAACGAGCCCCAGTAGGTAATCGTTACAGTTGAACCGGTCTGACTCACCTGGGCCGGAGCGCCTGTGGCGGCGGCTGGGGCCGCTGGTTCATCGGTGGGGGTCGTTGTGGCCGCCGGGGCAGTGCCACACGCAGCGAGCGCTGCCACGCTGCCTCCAGCGAGCATCATCCGTAGCATCTGTCGCCGCGTCAACTTCAGTTGATCCATCTCACGGACTCCTTTCTCCTCACGAATCTATGTGCCCACGGGGCGTTTCCTCCCCCAGCGGTGCCTACCTTACCCTTTGACAGCACCAGCAGCGATGCCATCAACGATGTAGCGCTGAACCATCAGAAAGACGATCAGCACAGGGATAATCAAAAAGAGTGAACCAGCCATAATGACGCCCCAGTTGATCAGGCCCTCGCTATTGCGGAGCCAGAAGATGCCGATGGGCAGGGTACGCATATTGGTGGTATTCGTAACAATGAGGGGCCAGAGGAAATCGTTCCATTTGGCGACCATCGAGAGCAGCGCCATGGTGACGATGGCTGGCTGGGCCATCGGCATCACCACATTGAACATAATGCGCAGGTGCCCGGCCCCATCGACGCGCGCCGCCTCGATCACCTCGTAGGGCAGCGAGAGAAACGCCTGGCGCAGCAGGAACGTGCCATAGGCAATCGCGGCACCGGGGATAATGATGCCCGCATAGGTATTGATCCAGCCGAGACGGGCGACGGTCAGGTAATTGGGCACGATGGTGATTTCGACCGGGATCATCAATGCCGCAAGCAAGAGTAAAAAGACGAGTTGCTTGCGGGGAAAGCGCAGGAAAGCCAGGGCATAGGCCGACATAATTGCCAGGGTCACTTCAGCCGCCATGCCCCCCAGCGTGGTAATGAAACTATTGAGATAGTAACGCTCAAAGGGAGCCGCATTCCAGGCCTGGGGGAAATTCGCCAGGGTTGGTTCCGCAGGGAACCAGGTGACCGGAATGCGATAAATTTCGCCGGTCGTCTTAAACGCCGCGCTCACCGTCCAGTAGACAGGCAAGCCAATCACGATCACGGTCGCCAGCATCGCGAGATACCCCGCGAAGCGCCAGAGCCGTGGTGTGCGCCAGCTTGTCTCGAGGGTACGGGTCAGCGTGATTTCTTCACTCAAAGCCATGTTCTCTTCTCCCAGGCGGGTTCCATACCGCATTGTCAGGCTTAACTGTAGGCCACCCGTTGTTCGAGATAGCGGAGTTGAATGATGGTCAGGATGAGCATGATGGCAAAGAGCACGATCGCGATCACTCCCGCCTCGCCAGCGTTATAACTGACGAAACCCAGATCGTAGAGATGAAAGATAAGCGTTGTCGTGGCAATGACCGGGCCACCATTGGTCAGCACCTTGATAATATCGAAGGCCTGAAAAGTGGCGAGAATGCTGGTCACTGACAAAAAGAAGGCTACGGGGGAAAGCCCGGGCAGCGTCACATGCCAGAAACGATCCCAGGGGCCAGCCCCATCCACGCGTGCCGCATCATAGAGTTCACGGGGAATGCCCTGAAGACCGGCGAGATAGATGACGACCGCATAGCCCAGATTCTTCCAGACATAGACCATAATCACGGCAGGCATCGCCCAGGCCGGGTCGCCGAGCCAGTTTGGCGAATTGAGGCCAATCAGACCCAGCAACTGATCAATGAGCCCATAGCGCGGATCAAAGATATAGCTCCAGACCACCGCCACCACGGCACCCGACATAATCACGGGCGAGAAGAGCACGGCGCGGGCACCATTGCGATAGCGCAGGGGTTGATTGAGCAACAACGCAAGGGCAAGCCCAATAAGCAGGGTCAGGCCCACCGAAAAGAGCGCAAAGATGACGGTATTCCAGACGATCGTCCAGAACTGAGGCTGACTAAAGACGTCGAGATAATTCTCGAACCAGACAAAGCGTTTCCTGGGACGCAAAAAATTCCAACTGACAAAGCTGAGGTAGAAATTGTAGAGCAAGGGCCAGTAGGTAAACACCCCGAACAAGAAGAGGTTGGGGCCGATCAACAGCGCAAAGAGAAGCCATTCGCGTCGTTCGCGCATTGTCACATGACGAGTTTGTTTTTGAAGCATTGCTTATACCAGACAGCGCGTCATGCTCACATGACGCATCATTGAAGCGGTGACTCGGTTGCACATCATGGTGCGTATACGTTGAATTGATCTTGGAAAAGCTGCTGTGGTATCGTACTAGAGTTGCATTAATCGGGGGTCAATGAAGTATTAAGGCGCGATGAAGGCGTGATTAAGCACCTAGAATGACTACATCCGATTTCTTTGCGCGAAAAAAGCCAGCTACGCTGGCTTTTTTCGCGCAAAGAAACAAGTTTTGGACGTGTTTTATAAGATCCCGCGCCCACCGAAACTCTGCTGTTCTTCGTAATGTCCGATGCGGCGATACTTGTCATACCGCTGACGCATCAGGATCTCGAGGTCAAGGGCGCAGACATCTTCAAGGTGAGCCGCAATGCGTTTACCGACCGTATCTATGGTGGCGAGGCGATCGGTATGTGCGCCGCCGGGGATTTCAGGAATAATCTCGTCGATAATTTCGAGCGCATAGAGATCCTGGGCGGTCAATTTGAGGGCCCGTGCAGCATCGGGGGCGCGGGCGGCATCGCGCCACAGGATCGATGCCGTTGCCTCGGGTGAAGCGACCGAATAGATCGAGTTTTCCTGCATCAAGATGCGGTCACCGACGCTAAGCGCCAGGGCCCCACCGCTCCCACCTTCGCCAATCACCGTCACGACGATTGGTGTCTTGAGCACCGTCATGAGTTGGATGCTCTCGGCGATGGCATTGCCCTGGCCGCGTTCTTCCGACTCTTTATTCGGATCGGCGGCAGGGGTATCTACAAAACAGAGCACCGGAATACCAAACTTCTCGGCGTGGCGCATCAAGCGCTGGGCTTTACGATACCCTTCGGGATGGGGCATGCCAAAGTTACGCTTCATATTCTCGCGGGTATCATTGCCCTTCTGATGCCCGATCACCATCACCGTCCGCGTGCCGAACGAGGCCATCCCACCGACGATGGCTGCATCATCGCCAAAACGACGGTCACCGTGAAGTTCCACAAAATCTTCGCAGAGCGCGAAAATATAATCGAGCGAATGAGGGCGCTGGGGATGGCGGGCCAGTTGTACCCGATCCCAGGGCGTCAACTCGACAGGAACATGGGGCGTATCGAGCTGATCCATCAGACCCTCCCATGCACATAGATCGGCGTTGCGTCAGTTGCTTCCATCCCATCGTCACCTTCTTCCATGGAGGGTGACTGACGGCGATAGTGTTGCAATAAACGTGCCAGGACATCACGTAATTCGCCACGTGGAGTGACCATATCAATCATCCCGTGGTTCAACATAAACTCGGAAGTCTGGAAGCCAGCGGGCAGTTTCTGACGCATAATCTGCTCGATCAAGCGTTTGCCAGCAAACCCGATATTAGCCCCTGGTTCGGCAATGATCACATCGGCGACCGATGGATACGATGCGGTGACCCCGCCGTAACACGGGTCAACAAGGATGGCAATATGGGGCTGACGCGCCTCGGCGAGGCGGCTGAGCGCCATCGTCACCTTGGCCATCTGCATCAGCGCGATGACGCCCTCTTGCTGACGTGCCCCACCCGAGGTGTTGATCGTCAAGAGGGGAATGCCAAGCTCGGCACCGCGTTCAGCTGCCCGGGACATCTTTTCGCCATAGACGCTACCCATCGACGAACCCATAAACGCGAAATCGCCGACAGCCAGAGCCATCCAGAGCCCATCAATACTGCCGACACCCGCAAGCACGGCATCGGCGAGACCGGTGCGATGTTGCGACTTCTTCAGCTTATCAGCATAAGCCTCGTCGGGAGTCACAAAGCCAAGGGGATCAGTTGGCAAGAGGTGCGCGTCGGTTTCGCTAAAGGAGCCAACATCAAGCAGGCCGATCCACTCGCGGGCACTCATGCGCATATGGTGGCCACACTTGGGACAGACCTTGAGATTGTCGTTCAGTTCTTTCCGATAGATCAGTTCGCGGCACGAGGAACATTTCACCCAGAGGTCATCGGGGATCTGGGCCTGTTCGCTACTCTGATCAGCGGGGAAACTCTTTTTCGTTCGGCGGAAAAACTCTTTCACGTGCAGCAATCTTTCCGGGAGGGTTAGAACCTCCTCATGAGGCGCACAGCCTTTGTGTATTCTATCACAGCCAGATCTTGCTGTATTATAGCATTTCTTTGTGGTGATGGAAGCTATCAGGTCTAGTGGAGGATGCTATCCATTTGGCTAGGTGGCGGGCGTGCGCCCGCCACCTAGCCAAATGCAGATGGCAGATTTGCGATGATAGATTGGGCGCAGCGCATCGGGACGCAGTCGGCGTCGCGCTGATGCCCGAACAGGTCGCATGGGCACGACCTAGCCAAAGAGTGCTTTTAGGTGCATAGGGCTGCCGCTGAATAGCTATCACATGCTATAATGGCGATGTTTGTGCAAGAAGGGTCTATTGAGGGGCCGACAATGCAGAATTATTGGCATGATTTGGATCCGGGGCCGAATGTCCCCGATGTGATCCATACGGTTGTAGAGATTCCCAAAGGTTCACGGAACAAGTACGAGTTCGATAAGCGGATCGGGGCTTTTAAGCTTGATCGGGTGCTCTATTCAGCCGTGCAGTACCCTGGTGATTATGGGTTTATTCCCCAGACGTACTACGACGATAACGATCCCCTTGATGTGCTGGTGATGACGAACTTGCCCACATTCACGGGCTGTATCGTCGAAGCCCGCCCCATCGGGGTCTTCCGGATGCTCGATAAGGGCGAAGCTGATGATAAGATCCTGGCGGTATTGCAGTATGATCCGTTCTTTTCGAGTTTCCTGGATTATACCGACCTTCCGCCGCACTATTTGAAGGAAGTCGAGCACTTCTTTACGGTGTATAAGGATCTTGAGGGTACGCGGGTAGAGCCGGTAGGCTGGGAGCATGTTGATGTTGCGCGGCAGCGTATCCATTATGCGATCAATACCTACTGGGATATGCGCGCTGGGCGCAGTATCAAGCGTGGCTGATAAAAAGTCTTTGCCTATGCCCGCACGTTCCAATCACGCGCTTACCCATCGTACCGCCTATTCTGCGGGTGGGGTGATGTTTCGTGTGCTTCAAGATCAGATCGAGGTCGCCCTGATTGCTACGGATCGGGGCGGCCGTTGGGGTTTACCCAAAGGTCATGTCAATCGCGGTGAGACGGCTGAAGCGGCTGCGTTACGCGAGGTGGCCGAAGAGACTGGCCTTGAAGGGGCAATTGTGTGTCACCTTGCGACGATCGAGTACTGGTTTCGCGCCGGACCTTCCCGGGTGCATAAGTATGTCGATCTCTTTTTGATGCGCTATGAGCGCGGTGAGGTTCGCCCCCAGCAGAGTGAAGTGGACGATGCCCGCTGGTTTCCCCTTGATGAGGCGGTGTTGCGCGTTTCGTTTGCCCGCGAACGTGATGTGCTGGTGCAGGTGCAGAACCTGATTTTTCGTGATGAGGAGCATCAGTAAGCTGCGAGCCTTCGTGCTGCAAGCTTGATTGTCTGTTGGGCCTGCGCCTGTCTGGTTGATGGGATATGAGTCGTTATCAGATTGATGTACTGGTGGAAGATGGGTTGGAGGCAGAGGTCGCTATGGTCGGCCTCGATCTGGCGCTGGTTGAGCAGGCCGTGGCCGCCGTACTTGCGCTTGAAGACGTCGCTGGCCCGCTGGAGGTGAGTATTTTGCTCGCCAATGATGCGCGCCTGCAGGCCCTGAATTGTGATTTTCGTGGCCTTGATGAGCCGACCGATGTGCTTTCGTTTGCCGATGATGGCGATGGTGCCGCGTTTGTGGCTCAACCCGATGCGGTGCGCTACCTCGGTGATGTTGCCCTTTCGTATGAGCGGGTCGTCGCTCAGGCGCACGAGTATGGCCATAGCCTCGACCGCGAACTCGCTTATTTGACGGTTCATGGTATGCTGCATCTGCTTGGCTATGATCACGAACGCGGCCCCGATGATGCCGCTTTGATGCGCGCCCGCGAAGAGGCTGCCCTCGCCCAGCTTGTGCTCCCCGAAACACCATGAAGATTTTGATTGTCTTGACCTATTACCACCCCCACTGGACCGGGTTGACGGTCCACGCGGTACGGGTGGCCGAGCATTTGGCCGTGCGTGGGCACCAGGTGACGGTGTTAACCAGTCGCCATGCTTCCGATCTTGCCCGCGATGAGATGCTCAATGGGGTGCGGGTCGTGCGCTTGCAACCAGTCGCGCGCTTTAGTCGTGGGATGGTGACACCGGCGTTTCCCTGGGCGGCGGCGCGCCTGATTGCGGAACATGAGGTGGTGCAGATCCATACGCCGCTGCCTGAAGCCCCGCTGGTGGCGCTGCTCTGTCGGAGCCTGGGGCGGCCGCTGTTGATGACGCATCACGGTGATGTGGTGATGCCGGATAGCCCTGTTGAGCAGTTGTTGGAACAGGCGGCATTTCAGGTGCTGCGTACCGCCGCGAGCCTCGCCGATGGCCTTACTTCGTATAGTGAGGATTATGCCCGTCATTCGCGCTTGCTCTCGCCTTTTCATGAAAAGCTGACCTGTATTTTGCCGCCGGTTGAGTTCCCTGAACCCGATTCCACCGCTGCCGCTGCCTGGAAGCAGGAACTTGGCCTGGCTGACCGGCGTTTGATCGGCTTTGGGGGCCGTTGGGTCAGTGAGAAGGGGTTTGACGATCTGCTCCGTGCCTTGCCGCTGATCCGTGCCGAGGTGCCCGAGGCGCATCTGGTCTTTGCCGGTGAGCGCAATGTGGTCTACGATGATTTTTATGCGATCTGCCGCCCCCTGATCGAGGCTGAGCAGGAGCATATCACCTTTCTGGGGTTGATCAAGGATCGCGAGCGGCTTGCCAGTTTCTATGCGATGCTCGATCTTTTTGTGCTGCCCAGCCATACCGATATGATGGCAATTACCCAGGTCGAGGCGCTGCTCTGTGGGACGCCGGTGGTGGCGACGGATATTCCTGGGGCGCGGGTGGTGGTGCGTGAGACTGGTTTTGGGCAACTTGCGCCGCCGCACGATCCGCCGGGCTTGGCGCGGACGATTCTGGCGACCCTGGCCAAGCGTGAGCGTTATCGCCCGAGCCGGGATGTGGTGTGTCGGATCTTTGATACGGATCAAACGATGAACGCTTATGAGCAGTTGCTGGCCCGGTTGGTGCAGACGCGGAGTCGCTCTGATCTTGGGGCACGGGCATCACGTCGGCTGGTCGGTGGTTCCTGGCCTGCCCTGGCGGCGGCCCCAATGACGGCGGCAGCTTCGCTTCATTCGCTCAACGGGGCGCCTCAGGCGCACACCGGGCTTTCCGCCGACGATCGGGCTTTGCTTGGGCAGTTGTTGCGCAACGAGGCTGATATGGCCTATCGCCGCCGTGCGCCGACGCTGCTTGGCTTTCTCGATCTCCACGATGGCGAGACGGTGCTCGATTGTGGCTGCGGGATGGGGGTGTATCTGATGATGATGGGCCGTCTCCGCCGACTCAACCTGATCGGTGTTGATGGCGATCGCGAGCGTTTGCACTGGGCCGAGCGCGAGCAGGTGCCCGCCGATCTGTCCGAGGTTGATATTCATCAGTTGCCCTTTGCTGATGCGAGTTTTGATAAGGTGCTGATGAGTGAGGTGCTAGAGCATCTGCAGGATGATCGCGGGGCGCTGCGCGAGATCTGGCGCATTCTCAAGCCTGGTGGCATCCTTGCGATCAGTGTGCCGCACGCCAATTATCCCTTCTGGTGGGATCCGATCAATAAGACGATCGAGGCGTTTGGGGGGCAACCGATCACCAGTGCCGGGCCAATTACCGGCATCTGGAGCAACCACGAGCGCCTGTATCTGCCTGAGCAACTACGTGAGGCGGTGCGTGAGGCTGGTTTCACGGTCGAGGTGGTGGAAGAACAGACCCACTATTCCTTCCCGTTTATTCATTTCATTGTGTACAGCATTGGCAAGCCGTTGATCGAGCGCAATCTGTTGCCCAAAGGGCTGCGTGATAGTGCTGACCGCTTTCGTGGCGAGCGCAACAGCGGTAGCCCCTTGAATCCGATCAACCTCGGGGTGGGGCTGTTTCGGCTCTTTGATGCGCGCAATGACCGTTTGCGGGGTACTGAGCGGACGTTTGTGACGCTGGCGTTGAAGGCGCGGAAGCCTGGGTGAGAGGCGCGGAGGTTTTGATGCAAAGGCGCGAAGGCGCAGAGGTTTTTGACGCAAAGGCGCGAAGGCGCAGAGGTTTTTAGGTAACTTTGCGTCTTTGCGTCTTTGCGTCTTTGCGTCAATAGGTAACTTTGCGTCTTTGCGTCTTTGCGTCAAAAGAATTAGCGTTGGAGGTACCAGCGTTCGATGTTCCAGTAGTAGCGTGGTGAACTGAGGTCGATCGGGCCATCGAGCGTGGTGATCGCTTCGTTGAGCATAACGGGCATCTGGTCAACCCAGAGGAAGAGGTAGGGCAGATCTTCGGCGATGATCGCCTGGGTCTGTCTGAGTGCTGCTACGCGCTGGTCAAGGTTGTAGAGCTGGCGCGCGGCTTCGGCGTTGGCATCGTAGGCAGAATTGCGATAGCCAACGACGTTCCGTGTGGCGCGGGTATCGGCGTCACCCTGATTGAGTTGGCTTGAGTGAAAGAGCGCAAAATCGTCGGGGTCATAGAAGGCGACATCGCCAAAGCTCGGATCGCCCGCGCCGTTGATCCAGCCGCCCATCAGCAGATCGAAGGCAAAGGGTGGAGCGTAGCGCGCCCGGATGACCTCGTCAAAACTGCCGGTCTCAACCTCGATCGCCATCCCGATGGTCGCAGCGGCGGCGGCGATCTGGCGAGCAGCGAGCAAGCGGCGCTCGTCGTCGTCGCGCACATAGAGGCTCACGGTCAGCGTGGTGTCATCGCGCTGGCGGATTGTTGCGCCGTCAGGCAAGACCCAGCCAGCTTCATCGAGCAGCGTGCGGGCGGTTTCGAGGTTGACCGGCGTGTTTGGCGGTGGGGTGAGATCGGCCCATGAGCCGGGGAGGGCCGTGGAGCCGAAGGTGATGCCCTGGCCTTTGGTGGCGCCTTCGACCAACCGCGGGATATCGAGGGCCAGGGCGAGCGCCTGACGCAGGCGGAGGTCGGCAAAGGGCCGTCCTTCACGCAGATTGAAGCCGACAAAATAGTAGCCATTCTCGGGGTAGGCCGAGGCGCGCACCCCGGCAGGCGGGGTCAGCGTCGGGAACCATGGCAATTCGGCGAGCAGCAAGCGCTGGTCGCTCAGCTGATCCAGGGTTGCCGCAGGATCGGCGAGCAGCTGAAAAGTGATCGTTTCGAGCAACGGCGCACCGTGATGATAGCGCTCGAACCGTTCAAGCACCAGCGTACGGCCTGGCGCAACGCTAGCCAGTTGAAACGGCCCGCTGCCGACTGGCATAGCCCAGGCATTGAAACTGGCAATATCTTGATCCAGCAACTGATGGCGGGGCAAAATAGGCAGCGCCATCGTCGCGAGGATGGGGGCAAAACGACTTGTCAGGGTCATCACGACGGTATCGGGGGCGGGGGCGGTCGCTGCACTGATATAGCGCAGATCGGCGAGCAAGGCCGTCGTGGTGAGTGGCAGGTTCCGCAGGCGTTCCAGCGTAAAGAGCACATCGGCGGCGGTGAGTGGCTCGCCATCGTGCCAGGTGAGATTGCTGCGGAGGGTAAAGGTCAGCACGCGCCCATCGGCATCGGTGATCCAGCGTTCGGCGAGATCAGGGACAGGCCGCAACTGGCTATCGAGGCGCAGTAGGCCACTATAGAGCAGCGCGACAAGCTGCTCTTCATCGCGTGAGCGAGGCTGCCAGGGACGCAACGCGGGCACGTCGGCGGCGAGGCGGATCGTCAATTCGCCGCCACGCGGCAACGGCGTCGGGGTTGGCGGCAGAACCTCGGTTGGCGCAGAGGGTGGTTCGGGAAGTGAGGTTGGCGTTGCCGAGCCGGGCATGCTACAGGCAGCCAGCCAGGCAAACAGCATGATCGAGGCCCCGAGGCTAAGCAGCAAGGGGCGCAGCGTTGCGATAAAACTCATAAGGCCTATTATAATCCACTTAACAGGGCCAGTGCGAAGGGCCGATCGAGCAACCATGTCTCGGTCGGGGCAAGGTAGAGCGAGGCCACCTGATTATTTCTACTCATGCGCAAGGCCCCGGCGACACTCTCGCCTTCGGGGGTTGTGCCGCGCAGCTCGCGCACCATGCTACCATCGGGCAAGACGAGCGGCTCGCCGAGCGTTGCATCGGGCAGAATCAGTTCGGGGAAGAGCGTGATCGAACCACCGGGAGGCCCACCGGCGACCAGGCGCGAGGCAATTACGCGGCTATCGGGGCCATCGGCGATACGATAATCCACCGGGCCGCGCCGTTCCTCCCACTCGGCGGGTACAGCGAGGGCAATCTCGGCGCTGCTGACCGTGATGACGGGTGGCGGCGGCAGCCAGAGCACGGGCGACGCGAAGGCAACATCCTGTGCCAGCCGCTCACTCGGGTCGGCTTCAGGTTCCCAGAGCCAGAGTTCACCAGCTTCAACGTCGGGAAACTGCGGTTCGAAGGTACTCAAACCGGGTTTCCAGTCAGGGGGCAAGAGCACGGCCAATTGCGAACCATCGGGCGACCAGGCGACGGTACGCGCATGCGGGAGCGTCGTGATTGGGCTTGCACTCAGCGTCAGTTCGCGGTCAGGCATCATCGTGGTCGACGTCTCGCCGAGTTGCAACAGCGTCGTATACCAGACATCATAGCCGGTAAACCCGCGAGCATCGCTGAAATTATACTCGGTGATAGCGACCAGGCGATTGCCAGGGCCATAGCGGGGTGTTTCGGCCCAGCCTGCCCCGAGATTCAGCGGCTCACCGCGGCGATCAAACGAACTCGTCTGCTCGGTCAGATTGAGATCAACGAGCGTCTGATAGCCAAGGAAACGCTGATAGGCAATGGTCAGGGCATCAGGTGACCATGCGGGCGCATAGAGGACGTGACCCTGGGGAAAGCCGCCCGCGCCATCAGAGATCGCAATCGCCCAATCGTTATCTCCCTGGCGATTCATCATCCGCAGATTATTGGCAGCACCACGAAAATTAAGCCCATTGAGGGTATACTCGGGCGGGGTTGCATACACAAGACGGCGCCCGGTCGGGCTAAAGGCTGGTTCGCAGCCACTGCCGAGGGTTTGTTCCTCACCTGAAGCGACATCAAGGAGGCGCACCTCGGCCTCGGCGCACCAGGCACTCCAGGCGGCCCATTCGGGCAAACTCGGGCGCGCCATCGTTGCCGAGGTGTAGGCGATGGTTTGACCATCGGGGGCCCAACTCAGCGTGCTTGCAAAACGATTGTTGGATGTCACCTGTTGCAAGCCCGAGCCATCACGGGCTACGAGCCAGAGCTCGCCCTGCGCATCGACCGTGCGCACCAGGGCGAGCATGCGTCCATCGGGCGTTGCGGCCATCTCACTGACCGCAGCGGCGAGCGTTCGGATTGACCGTGTGGTCACATCGAGCGCAACCAGATCGTCCGCCTGAAGAAAGAGAATCTCGCTGCCAGGCAGCGCCTCGGCGGGGGGCGTCGTGGCAACGGGTGACGGTGTTGGCGGCGGGGGCGCTGTGGTCGGTGACGGGGGCACCGTAGGCACCGTTGGCGACGGACTCGGCGCAGGCGTTGGTGGTACTTCCGTCGCGTCCATTGCTGGCGTTGGCGTAGGTGAGACCACAGGGCGAAGGGCCTGATTGCTATTGCAACCAGTGAGTCCTAGCGCCAGCACAATCAGCACCATCCATAGCATGTACGTTACGCGACGCATAAGGGGCTCCTTGGATCAATCACGATGCGCGAAGGCTTGCGGCAGCGGCCACGAGAGCGCGATGGATATAGACTTCGACCATCGCACGGCGGTAGGTTTCGCTGGCGTGGAGATCGCCCAGAATCTCAAGCGTATCGGCGGCACCCCTGGCGGCTCGAGCGAAGAGGTCGGGTTGAGCGGGTTGATGCAGAAGCATGGCCTCGACATTCGTGAGGCGTTCAGCGCGCACACCGGCACCGGTGACAGCGACGCGGCAGGCGCTCACCTGACCGGCCTCGACGCGGAGGAACGCCGCGACGCCTACCAGGGCATAGCGACTGGCGGGATGGGCGAACTTCAGATAGGCCGCCCCTTCACCGGGGCCGACGCGGTCGAGCGTGATGGCAGTCAGAATCTCATCGGGCGCGAGCGCGGTCGTCAACATATCAACAAAAAAGTCATCAGCGGCGATGGTGCGTATCCCGGCAGGCCCATAGATCGTCAGCGTCCCATTGAGCACGAGCACCACAGCGGGTGCATCGGCAGCGGGATCGGCGTGAGCCAGGGCCCCACCGAGGGTACCGCGATTACGCACCTGACGATCCCCGATCAGCCGGATGGTCGCAGCGAGCACCGGGAGGGCCTCGCAGAGCGTGGCATCAGCTTCGAGGGCACTCCAGGTTGTCATACTGCCAATGGTCACCCGCTCACCAACGGTAACGCCAACCAGGTCAGAGATCTTATGGAGATCAATGAGCACCGCAGGCGTGGCGAGGCGGAGTTTCATCGTGGGCAAGAGCGAATGGCCGCCGGCGAGCAGTTTCGCTTCATCGCCATACTGCTGCAAGAGACGGACGGCCTCATCAAGCCGAGACGGCGCATAGAAGGCAAAAGGACTAGGGATCATCGCAACTCCTGGCTCAGCGGGTTAGGTCTTCTGGGCCGACTGCATCTGTTGGGCCGCATAGCGCACCGCGCGCACAATATTCTCATAGCCCGTACAGCGGCAGAGATTGCCCTCGAGGGCGTGCCGGATTTCCTCATCAGAGGGATCGGGATTCTGCTGCAAAAGATCGGCAGCCGACATAATCATGCCGGGGGTACAGAACCCACACTGTAACCCGTGTTCAGCCCAGAACCCCTCTTGCAACGGATGCAACGTCGCTTCCTGGGCGAGGCCCTCAATGGTTGTCACGGTAGCGCCATCGGCCTGCAGGGCCAGCACCGTACATGCCTTGACACTGATCCCATCGAGATGAACCACACAAGCCCCGCACTGGCTCGTATCACAGCCAATATGGGTACCGGTGAGGTGCAGATGGTCAC
Organism: Candidatus Chloroploca mongolica; assembly: GCF_004762035.2. GTDB lineage: Bacteria > Chloroflexota > Chloroflexia > Chloroflexales > Chloroflexaceae > Chloroploca > Chloroploca mongolica. The sequence continues at coordinate 174,249 of NZ_SIJK02000005.1, forward strand.
GCAACAACGTCACGAGCAACGTCCGTGGTTCAACCTCACCTTGGTATGGGCGACCATTGACGGTCAGCGAAATCCGCACCACAAGTTACCTTCCTTTAGACAAAGGTTCAGGGTTCAGGGTTCAGATCGAGCGGATCAAGATGCGGTGCAGAGCTCTGAACGGTAACATGTCCTGGAACCTTCCCTTATGATAGATCACTGCCATAGAGGCAGGCCTTGCTTTAGCGACGACGACCGAGCAAGTAGCCAACGAGGAATGCAATAATAAGCCAGGGAGTTGCCGGGTTCTGCTTGAGGAAATCCTCGACAGCCCCGCGCACCACGGCTGTCTCGGTCAGCCCTTGACCTGGCTCAACCTTGATTGAGCGGCGTACCGCATCGGGCGGAAGCGGTTCCTGCACCGTCGCAGGCGAAGCCTCTGGTATTACAGGTATGTCGGCAGAGAGTGGTGGTGCATAAAGGTTCGCGGTCACAGAGGGTATTTCGTAGAGCGCCTCGGCCACCGCATGTTCTACCTCAGCGGCGTGGGCAGCGGCATGGGCAAAGCGCCGCGACGCAATCTGCTGTTCGAGGGCTTTGAGGCTCTGATTGATCAACGTACGAGCGGCACCATCGATTAAGCGTTGACCAATACTCGCAAGCTTGCCACCGATCTGGGCCTCGCCGCCATAATCAAGAATCGTCTCGACGCCATCGGTACGAAGCTTAATCGTACCGGCCCCCTTGAGGAACCCATTGCTGCCCTTGCCATCGACATGGAGATCGTAGGACTCGGGGGCGACCACATTATCAATCTGGACGGTACCGGTATAGACACCGCGAACCGCCTGGAGCCCTATTTTGAGGGTTGTCTGGTAGTGATGGGGCGCAACTTCATCAAGTTGTTGACAACCTGGGATCGTCTGCGCAAGCACCTCGGGATCATTGAGGGCAGTCCAGACCTCTTCGCGGGTTGCTTCAAACGTATAATTGCCAGCAATTCTCACAGATACATCCTTACAAGTACCACGTGCCTGGTGACGAAAACCTCCAATCGGTCTCAGGTACATTCTAGTCTATCCATATGGTCGTGGCAAGGGGCAGGGCGGCGGGGGGCACGGCGGCGGGGGGCAGGGCGGCGGGGGGCACGGGCAAGCCGTGCCCGTACGGGGCGGCGGGGCGCGGCGGC
>NZ_SIJK02000005.1:175516-179506 GCF_004762035.2 Candidatus Chloroploca mongolica
GGGCGGCGGGGCGCGGCGGCGGGGGGCACGGGCAAGCCGTGCCCGTACGGGGCGGCGGGGCGCGGCGGCGGGGGGCACGGGCAAGCCGTGCCCGTACGGGGCGGGGGGGGCAGGGCGGCGGGGGGGCACGGCACCGCCGTGCCCGTATTTAACGCGCTGCGCGGTTGAGGCGCAATGAATGGATTATGTAAAAGATGGGATAGATGAGCGAAATCAGGGCAAGGGGAGTCCGCAGCGTTTCGGTGGACAGGACGGCGGCAAGCAGAAAGATGCCGCTGATGGTTGCTGCGGCCAGGTGCGACTTGCGGTAGCGCGGTAAGCGTGTGATATAGATGTAGCGTGTCGGGATGAAGACCAGGATGGAGAGGATGATCACGATCACCGTGTTGAGCCAGGCGGGCACACTGATGAGGTAGAGGTAGGCAACGAGTAGGTTCCAGTAGGAGGGAAAGCCGAGGAAGAAGCCTTCGTCATCGAGCTTCACATCAACCCGGGCAAAGCCAAAAGCGCTGGCGAGCAATGGCAATGACCCAAAGAGGAGCACTGGTTGGAGCAACATCTCAGCTTTGACCATAAAAAGAACTGGGAGGAAGACGTAGGCCACAAAGTCAATCACGTCATCCATGGCACGGCCATCAATCTCGGGCACATACTTCTTGACATTGTAGCGCCGCGCCAACATTCCATCGGTGCCATCAATGATAATGCAGAGCAGCATCGTAAAGAGCGCTGCGGCTAGTTGCCCATCCAGCAGGAAGAGGGTCGAGAGCAGCAGTAGCACCGTCGTCGAGGCGGTGTAGAGGTGGACGAGGTAGGCTTTGAGGCGCGTGGAAGATCTATTAGCAGCGTGTTGATCGTTTAGCATAGAGGATATAGTAGCATAATTCGGCGCTGTTGCCTAGAAATTCCCGGTTGTGCTAGGGCTACGTCAAAGTGGTAGCCCATCGTGGATACCAGGCTTGTTGTACGAGTTGCAGAAAGCGAAAACCTATGCTATAATCCGCCCTGTCCGTGAGCGGAGTGATCCCCGATAGCTCAACGGTAGAGCGGCTGACTGTTAATCAGTAGGTTCGTGGTTCGAATCCACGTCGGGGAGCCACGAGTGATAGGCCAGGTAGCAGCGCTACCTGGCTTCTTTGTTGAGGATGTTTGAGGTGATTCTATGGCATCAAAGAAGCCTCCTGCCGGGGTGGTGGCCGATAATCGGAAGGCGCGCCACGATTATACAATTGAAGAGACCTTTGAGGCGGGGTTGGTCTTGACGGGCACCGAAATTAAGTCGGTGCGTGCGGGCAAGGTGAATCTGCGGGGGAGTTATGCCCGCGTTTTTCGTGACGAGGTCTTTTTGTATGAGGCGCATATTTCGCCGTATGAGCAGTCAGGCACGTATTTTAACCACGAGCCGACGCGCCCGCGTAAGTTGTTGCTGCATCGGCGTGAGATCCGGCGCATTGATGGGTTGATCCGGCAGAAGGGGATGACCCTGGTGCCGCTGAAGATCTATTTTAAGGGACGGCGTGCCAAGATTGAGTTGGGCGTTGCCCGGGGCAAGAAGCTGTATGATAAGCGCGAGGATATTGCGAAGCGCGATGCGCAACGTGATATCGAGCGTGTGATGAAGTCGCGTTCGCGGGACTAGCAATGGCTGTTGGCTATCTGGAGTTGTTGCAACGCAACAAGCAGTTCCGTCGGCTCTGGTACGGGCAGATTGTGAGTCAGTTGGGCGATTGGCTTGATAGCATCGCCCTCTTTATTTTGCTTTTGAATTTGACAGGTTCGGGTGAGGCGCTGGGCTTGTTGTTGCTGGCCGAGTTTTTGCCAGGGGCGCTGGTCAGTCCGCTTGCGGGCGTGGTGATTGATCGGCTACCGCGTAAGCTGGTTTTGATTGCGAGCGATCTTGGTCGGGCGGCAATGGTCTTGCTCTTGCTGCTTGTCAATAGCCCGGCAGAGCTCTGGCTGATCTATGTTGCGGTGGTGCTGAAGGTCTCGATGGCGGCCTTTTTTGAGCCGGCTCGTTCAGCGATTCTGCCGAGTCTCTGTACTCGTGAAGAGTTGGTGACGGCGAATGCGATCAGTGGGGCGACCTGGTCGGCCATGCTGGCGATCGGGGCGGCCCTGGGTGGCCTGGTTGCCGCTACCCTGGGCGTGCGGGCGGCTTTTCTGCTAGATGCGGCCTCCTTTCTACTATCGGCGGCCATTATTGCGACAGTGCAAGTGCGCCCGTCGGAGCGTTCCGGCGCTGATCAGGCGTCACGGGGGCGCTCGGTGTGGGCGCTGGCGGGGCAAGCCGGCGGTGAATTACTTGATGGGGTACGCTATGTCGTGCGCCATCGCGAGGTTTTTTGGTTAACGGTTACGAAGGCGTTGTGGAGCATTGGGGGCGGGGTGTTGCTGTTGCTCACGCTGCTGGGGCGCGAGGTCTTTCCGCTGGGGCGCGATGGGGCGCTGAGCATTGGCTTGCTCTATGCGGCGCGGGGGCTTGGCACGGGCATTGGGCCGCTGCTGGCGCTGCGGCTCGGCGGCGACGGTCAACGCTTTCTGCGCCGCGCCATCGTGATGGGCTTCTTTGTCACGGCGGCGGGCTACCTTGCGCTCAGTGCAATGCCAACGCTGGCGCTGGCAGCGCTGGCGGTGCTCTTTGCCCACCTTGGCGGCAGTGTGCAATGGGTCTTCAGCACGGCGTTATTGCAGACGAAGGTGCCTGATCAATTGCTTGGGCGTGTGTTTGCGACCGAATATGCGGCGCTCACATTGACGACCGCGCTCTCGGCGTATCTCACCGGCGTCATTGCCGATCAGGGTGTCAGTCCGTGGGCGCTGTCACTTGGCCTTGGTGGGGTCTTTCTGGTGACAGGGACAATCATCGGGTTGGCGCTGTGGCGTGAATGAGGAGATGCCGCAGTTGGTGCGTGTCGCCAGACCTGCGGATCGCCCTCATGCCCACGCCGTCGGCGTCAACGCCTTGGCTACCCATGATTGCGAGTAACACTTCCCTAGCGGAATACACCCATGCCCACGCTGTCGGCGTCAACGCCTTGGCTACCGAGCGCGAAGCCGGCCTGCGCCGGCTCGATCAAGCCGCGAAGGTGACCTTCGCTACCTACTAGCCGAGGCGTTGACGGCGATGGAAGAAGATGCAATCGCCCTAAAAGACCGGGGATTGCCATTTGACAAATAGCTCTTGTGTGCTATAATGAAATCTACACGTATCCGTGTGTATTTATAAGAACAGTGGCAAATCCTCGATGGCAGAAACGGATCATCCTCTCAAAAGGTTTGTGTTATTGGCGGCGTTCGATCTGGCGGCGTGGCTCCTGGCTCGTCCCGTACAGCACGTGAGCACGCGTCGGAATGAACTGATGGCCGAGCCAGATGTGTTAGACGCCGATATGGTGCTCTTTGTGACGCTGGATTCGGGACAAGAAGTTATCTTGCACCTGGAATTTCAGGGGCCAGGGAGCAAACGACCGATGCATTTACGCTTGCTGGAGTATCAGGCGCGCCTGGCAGTCAGTTATCGTGATATCCCCATTTACAGTGTGGTGCTGTATTTAGGTGGGGCCGGAGTGCGTGATAAGGGTATACACGCATTGTATAATCTAGATGGAACGACCTATTTGGCATGGCGTTATCAGGTGGTGAGGCTGTGGGAATTATCCGCCGAGGAGTTATTGGCCTTGAAGCGTCCGGCGCTTATGGCGCTGATTGGGCAAACGCGGATGCGCGAACCCGAAGTGATGTTAACGGCAGCCGTTCGACAGGTAGTCGAGGGCACAACGGATGACCAAAGTGAACGATTATTGGCAGAATTATTGCTTCTATGCACTGACGAGGAGATAGCAGCAATGGCTGAACAGATTATTATGCGCGATTACGGTTTGCCTGAGACTCCGATGATGCGCAAACTGCGTGAGCAGGGTCGCGAAGAGGGTCGTGAAGAGGGTCGTGAAGAGGGTCGTGAAGAGGGTCGTGAAGAGGGTCGTGAAGAGG
>NZ_SIJK02000005.1:179606-188602 GCF_004762035.2 Candidatus Chloroploca mongolica
GTCAGTTTGCCGTGTTGCTGCGCCTGTTGGAACGTCGCTGTGGTGTCGTACCTGCGACATTATTGAACCAGGTAGAGCAACTGTTGCCTGCGCAAAGGCTTGCGTTGATCGATGCGGTGCTTGATTTCGAGGGTGTGGCTGATCTGGAAGCGTGGCTAGCCCAGAAGCAATAGGCGTACATTATCGTCCAGACAAACATTCGGCTTTTGTTGCACCGTTATGGTTGGCACACGATGTCGTGCCAGCTTTTGACCCGTGGCCTGACCTACTGGTTTCCGCCTGAAGGTGATGTGGTTGTCGGCTATGTCTCTGCGGCCCGGACACGGGTCGTCGCGGCGGCGCCGGTTTGTTCGCCAGAGCGGCTTGCTGAGGTGACACGTGCTTTTGCGACTGATGCGGCCAGTCATGGCGAGCGGGTCTGTTATTTTGGTGCCCAGGCACCACTGCTTGATGCGCTGGCCTGGCAAACGCCGACGGCGCGGATGGTACTTGGGGCCGAGCCAGGCTGGGATCCTGCGCACTGGCCGAATGTGCTTCGTCGGAAAGCCTCATTACGCGCCCAACTGGCTCGGGCGCGTCATAAAGGTGTGACCGTTGTGGCTGTTGATCCAGAGGTGGCGAGGTGTGAACCAGCGGGCGGGGGCGATCTTTGGGAGCGTGCCCCATGCAAAGACGCTCACGCGAAGGCGCGAAGACGCTTACGCAAAGGTGCGCAGGGCGCGCATGGCGCGCGCCCCTCCGCGAAAACCTTTGCGCCGTTGCGCCATGATCACCGGGGCGTTCCGGTAGCGGTGACTGGTGCATCCACCGCCACGGAAAAAGTTAATTGTGCATAACCATACAAAAAAAGATCTTCACGCAGGGCTTCATCAACCTTCACTATCGCGGGTTCGCGGCTATGGTATGCTCAGACCAGGAGCCTCCCTGCATCATCGCCATGCTGACCGTGCGTTGGGTTGTTCCAGCAGTGGGTCGTGTCCACCTGATCCTTTTCCGTACGCCGGCGATGAAGCGTCGCGATGCGCAGGAGGCCGTCTTTGCCCACCCTGCGCCCGTGGCGCGCCCGTGGCTTCGCTGACGCCATCGTGTGCAGAGGCACGGCGGGTGGTGATGTACGAAGGGAGACCCGTGATGCGTCGCATCTTCATGCTCTTGCTCATGATCGTCGGCCTCGGGGTTCCGCTGTTGTTGACCAGCCTCACGTCGCTGGCGGCGCCGCCAGTGCATGAACCGCTGGCATCGGCGGCGACACAAACGGTGATCGATCTGCATTCGCACGCCATCCGCGATCTCAGCAGCACCGACCTGCCCCAGGTGAGCGCTGGCGGCGATCGTACGTGTGTCATCAACCGCGCCGGGCAGTTGTCTTGCTGGGGCGCATCTTCTGAGGTACCATCCGACCTTGGCGCAGTCAGTCAAGTCAGTGTGGGTGGTGGTCACATTTGTGCGGTGACGGCGAACGGGGCGTTGCGTTGCTGGGGGGCGAACGGAAACGGCCAGGCGGAGGTTCCAGGTCATCTGGGTGTTGTGAGCCAGGTCAATGCAGGTGGTGAGCACACCTGTGCGGTGACGATGGACGGGGCCTTGCGCTGCTGGGGGAGGAATAATGACGCTCAGGCGACTGTGCCGAGTGACCTCAGCGCGGTCAGTCAGGTCAGCGCGGGTAATCGTCACACCTGTGCGGTGACGTTGGCGGGGGCGTTGCGCTGCTGGGGCTGGAACGAGTACGGCCAGGTGACCGTGCCGGGCGACCTCGGTGCCGTGAGCCAGGCCAGCGCGGGTTTTGGTCACACTTGTGCAGTGACCAGGTCGGGCACAGTGCGCTGTTGGGGCGCGAATGGGTTTGAACAGAGCAGCGTGCCAGTGAATCTTGGCCCAGTGGTGCAGGTCAACACAGGAAGTGGGCACACGTGTGCGGTGACCACCGAAGGTATGCTGCGCTGCTGGGGCGGAGCCGGGTATGGTGAGAGTGCTGTCCCTGCCGACCTGGGGGTGGTTTTCCAGATGAGTACCGGTTCTTATCATACCTGTGCGCTGACTATTGACGGCAGTACACTAAGCTGTTGGGGGGCGAACGGAAGCGGCCAGGCAACGATACCGGGAGATCTCGGCACGGTCAGCCAGGTCAGCGCGGGTGCTGCTCACACCTGTGCGGTGGCGGCAGATGGGTTATTGCACTGCTGGGGATGGAACAAGTACGGCCAGACAGAGGTGCCAGTTGACCTGGGCGCGGTGAGCCAGGTGAGCCTGGGGGGGGCGTATACGTGCGCAGTGATGGCGCGCGGTACGGTGCGCTGCTGGGGGTACAACGAGTGGGGCCAGGCGGAGGTGCCGGGCGATCTGGGCGCGGTCAGCCAGATCAGCGCGGGTGGGTCGCACGCCTGTGCATTGACGACGACCGGGAATCTACGCTGCTGGGGGAATAACTCGTACGGCAAGGCGACGGTGCCATCCGATCTCGGCGCAGTCAGCCAGGTCAGCGCGGGTGATCATCACACCTGTGCATTGACAGCGCGAGGGGCGCTGCGCTGCTGGGGGAGTAACTCTTACGGTAAGGTGACGGTACCGGATGACCTCGGTGCAGTCAGCCAGGTCAGTGTGGGGGCTAATCACACCTGTGCGATCGGGGCGATCAGGACACTGCATTGTTGGGGGGAAAATACCCTCGGCCAGGCGACCGTGCCGACGGATCTCGGTCTGGTCAGCCAGGTCAGCGCAGGAGGTGGGCACACGGCCGCGGTGAAAGCCGATGGAACCTTGCGTTACTGGGGGCAAAACGAAGCTGGACAAGCGACAGTACCGGAAGACCTCGGTGCTATCAGTCAGGTTCGTGCGGGTGGGGCACATACGTGCGTGGTAACGACCAAGGGCACGCTCCACTGCTGGGGGCGCAACTCCTCTGGCCAGACGACCATCCCGCGTGATCCGTTGCGGGTCACGGGTCGCGATGAACGGGTCTATGTGCCAGTGTTGCGTCGGTAAGCGAGGAGGTGCGCTCTGCTCCGGTGCCTCGTGCGCCGCAAAGGGCTGATGCAACGTCATCTGCGGATGCTATTTAGCCCTACCGGGACTTTGTAACAGCACGCGATGCGCCTGCCGGTGCGCCACCACGAAGGAAAACGGGGGCGTGGGGGAACTTGGTTCCCCCATTTTCAGCGTAGCCCTGCCCTGGGCAGATGGGTATGGTATACTCCATGCATCAAGCCTTGTGCAAAGCAAACGTTGTTGGATTTCCCCGCTCGTGGGGATGGTTCCTGTGCCCTGCTTGAGGGCCAGGTTCTTCGCCTCGCTCAACGCACGGTCGGTGGGTCGGCAGGTGTTGCGACCGAGCGGGTTATCGGTTTTCAAGGGGCGAGGCTTTGCATCTCAATGAGGAGAACGCGCGTATGATGATGGATGGCTATCGCAAGCGGGATGACGAGGGGGTCGCCAGGTGGGACGAGCAAGGTGCGCGTTCCCATTGCGCCAAAGGAGGAGCAGCATGATTGAGAATGCGTACTATAGCCCGGAGTTTCACGGCGAGTATGAACTCGTCAGCATTGGTCGGCTTGAGCTCGAAGAAGGTGGCATCATTCCCGACTGTCAGCTCGCGATTACGACCTGGGGGACGCTGAATGCCGCCAAGGATAATGCCATTCTGATCCCCACTTGGTATTCTGGCACCCATCAGATCTGGCGCGATGTGTATGTTGGCCCACAGCATGCCCTGAACCCAGCGCAGTATTTCATCGTTGCGATCAATCAAATTGGCAATGGCCTGTCGACCTCGCCGCATACGGCGACCGGCCCAAATGCGGCGATTGCCATGGCGAACTTTCCCCGCGTTCGGATTGGCGATGACGTGGTGGCGCAAGAGCGTTTGCTGCGCCAACACTTTGGGATCGAACGGCTCCAGTTGGTCGTTGGCGGATCGATGGGCGCACAGCAGACCTACGAGTGGGCGGTACGCTTCCCTGACAAGGTGCTGCGGGCGGCGCCGATTGCGGGCACAGCCCAAAATACGCCCCACGACTACCTGTTTACCGCGACCCTCAACGAGGCGATCTGGTCTGATCCAGGCTGGAATGGCGGAAACTACCGCTCACACACCGAGGTTATCACCGGCTTGCAGCGCCAGGCCCGCCTCTGGGCGGTCATGGGCTTCTCGACCGAGTTTTGGAAGCAGGAAATCTGGCGAGGCATGGACTTTGACTCGAAGGAGGCCTTCCTGACAGGTTTTCTCGAGCCGTACTTTACCGCGATGGATCCCAACGCGCTGTTGTGCATGGCCTGGAAATGGCAGCACGGCGATGTGTCACGCCATACGAACGGCGATCTCGCCGCTGCGCTGGGACGGATTACCGCACGAACCTTCGTGATGCCGATCAACGAAGATATGTTTTTCCCGGTACGCGATTGTCAGGCTGAGCAAGCACTGATTCCGGGCAGCGAATTACGCGTCATTGACGATCTGCTTGGCCACCTGGGTCTGTTCGGGGTCGCCCCAACCTTTATCCAGCAGGTGGATCATCACCTCAGCGAATTGCTAAACACGCCGGTGTAAAGAAGCACCGTGTCACGCTGCCGGTGCATTGGTTGTTCACGGCGATGGTCGAGCAATGTGCTTGCCCGACCATCGCCCCGAGCCTGAGGCCTGAACAAAGACGACCATGTGCTCGCTGGCAACGGTGCCAATGGCATGATCTGTGCTGATGCGGTTCCATTGCGGTAATGGTGATGTGGTATCGCTAGATGTCGTTTTCGATGGAACCACTCCGACCGCAGTGAAGCTCAAGAACAGCACATGCAAGCGGCGTATGACGGTAAGCTGCAAGAAGATACTCTGCGTCACATTCGTCTGACCCGCAGCGGTACCGGTAATAATGCCAGCAATCGTATAGACCCCTGGCGCAACCGTGTTGGCCACCGCAGCGGCAATACTGATCTGCTGTGACGAACCGACAGCAATGAAGGTCGAACCAGAGGTAGCGATGTGAATCCCAGCGGGAATATTGCTAAAAGCAAGGGTAAACGTACGATCCACCGCACCAGGGATATTATTATTCGTGACGGTAATCAGAATCTGATTTGTCCCACCAGGCGCAACGCTGATCGCAGGGGTGGGAGGATCAACCGTAATCGCGGTTTGAGCGCTAAGCGGGGATGAGGTGAACGGGGCGGTTACCGCGAGAAAGAGTGCAACAATGACGAACGTGGCAACCGTGGCATTGCGCCAGTGTATACGCTGGTTCATAAATACACGCAGCTCCTAACAGAGGTGGTATCTTGAGTATTATACTCATGAGGGTTTTCTCATGTCAAGATAAGAACCCACAGCTTTCAGGGCGATGGCATCATACGAAACCGGATACAAAAAGACGCTCTATCAGGGCACCCGCAAGGGGTGCCCCTACAGGCCGGGTGCCGGGCCCGGTGTACGGGCACCCCTTGCGGGTGCCCTGGCGGGTGCATGCACGCAAGATGCCATCGCCCTACCACAGCTTTCAGGGCGATGGCATCTTCTGCCCTCGCAACGAAGGCCGGTTGTTTGACGCAAAGGCGCAGAGGCGCAAAGGTATGCAATACCTTTGCGCCTTTGCGTCAATACGGATCTGTATGCGCAGCGTTGCGTCTTTGCGTCAATACGGATCTGTATAGGCAGCGTTGCGTCTTTGCGTCAACATGGGTATACTAGCCGTCAACAACCGCTCTCCCACGGTACGTTGCGGCTCTGGCCCGTCGCTGTGGGCTCCCCATAGTGCCTGGATTGGGCGAAGGATGATCACCGTGTCGCGTGGACGCTCCAAAAAATCGTCGTTGCCCTCCAATGATCTCCCTGCGGCCAGTGGGTTCGATCAGGTGCCCTCGAATGGTCAGCAGTTGACTATCAGCGCGTTGGAGACCTGGCTCTGGGATGCCGCATGTGCGATCCGCGGTGCAACCGATGCCCCGAAGTTCAAAGATTTCATTCTGCCGCTGGTCTTTTTCAAGCGGCTTTCCGATGTCTTTGACGATGAAGTGGCAAAGCATGCGGCGACGTTCGGGGGCGAGGATGTTGCCCGCACGGTGATCGAGCAGGATCACGCTGATGCGTTGCGCACGGGCCGTAAGCCGATTGTGCGCTTCTTTGTGCCAACGGCGTATCAGTGGAGCCGCATTCGTAACCATGGTGCTGATGGGACGCTCGGTGAGTTTGCTACCACGGCGATGCGCGAGACGGCTCGGTTGAACCCCGATCTCCAGGGTGTGCTCGATGTCAAAGACTTTAATGAGCGTCAGAGCGGTCAGCGCACGCTTGATGATGACCGCCTCGCTGCGCTGATCGAGGTGATCAGTCGCCATCGCCTGGGCCTCCAGCATACCGAGCCCGATGTGTTGGGGCGGGCCTATGAGTATCTGCTGCGCAAGTTTGCCGAGGGTCAGGGTCAGAGCGCGGGCGAGTTCTATACGCCCAAAGAGGTTGGCTTTCTGATGGCCGATCTGCTCGATCCGCAGCCCTATACCGAGATCCACGATCCGACGTGTGGCTCTGGTGGGCTGTTGCTCAAGCCGCGTCTGCGCTTCGAGGAGAAGCACCCGGCGCAGCGTAGCCAGGCTCCGCGCCTCTTTGGCCAGGAACTGAATCCAACTACCTACGCGATGGCGAAGATGAATATGTTCCTGCATGACTATACCGACTCGGAGATCGCGATTGGCGATACGTTCACTACGCCGCGTTTTGCGAGCGCCGGGGCGGGGCTGCAACGCTTCGACTATGTCGTCGCGAATCCGATGTGGAACCAGGACAACTACGATGAGGCGTTCTATGACGCCGATGCCTGGGGCCGCTTTGGGGCTGGACAGCCGCCGGGCAGCAGTGCCGACTGGGCCTGGGTGCAGCATATCCTGGCGTGCCTCAAGGAGACCGGGCGGGCGGCAATTGTGCTCGACACCGGCGCGGTTTCGCGTGGCTCGGGCAGCAAGTCGTCGAACAAAGAAAAGACCATCCGCGCCGCCCTGGTCGAGCAGGATGTCATCGACGGCGTGGTGCTGCTACCCGAGAACCTCTTCTATAATACCAGCGCACCGGGGGTCATCCTGCTGCTACACCGGGGCAAACCAGCGACACGCAAGGGCCAGATCCTGCTGGTCAACGCCTCTGCCTACTTCGTCAAGCGCAAGCCCAAGAACGAACTGACCGAGCAGGGCATCGCGGCGGTGGCCGAGGTCTACCGCGCCTGGGAGAGCCGCGCCAAGTTGAGTCGGGTGATCACGCTGGAGCAAGCTCGCACCGCCGATTACAACCTCAGCCCCTCGCAGTTCGTCACCGTGACCGACCGCGCACAGCACCGCCCGCTCGACGCCATTCTCGCCGACATCGCCGCAGCCCGCACCGAGCGCGAACGGGCCGATGCAGAGTTGGCACGGGTGATGGAAGCGCTGAAGCGGTAAAGCGGTAAAGCGCAAAATGTAAAGCAAGCGAAGCAAAGCGGGCGGTTGTTTTGACGCAAAGGCGCAAAGGCGCAGAGGCGCAAAGGGGAACATGGAAACTCCGCGCCTCCCCGGCTCTGCGGCTCTGCGTTAAAGATCGCGAAAGAAGGCCGGTTGTTTAACGCAGAGACGCGGAGGCGCAGAGGAGTTTTATATCTTTGCGCCTTTGCGTCAACATGGGTATACTAGCCGCTAGCAACCGCTCTCCCACGGTACGTTTCAAGGAGGCAAATCATGACCCTGCAAGAGATGCTGAGAGAGATCCCTCGCCTTACGACGCGTGAGCAGTTGCTGTTGTTAGAGGCAGTCAGTCGCTCGTTGCGAGCGGATCTCGATGCGTATGATATGCACGGATCGGCGGAGCGTTTACTAGGCATTATCACGACGGATGAGGAACTGACTGACGAGGATGTTGAGCGTATCCGTTTTGAGCATTTGACGGAGAAGCATTCGTGATGCGGGTGCTGATCGATACCGATGTTGTGCTTGACCTTATGCTCAAGCGTGCCGCATTTTTTGCCGACGCCTTTGCAGTCTGGAAAGCTGGCGACCAGGGACGCTATGAGCGTTATGTTGCAGCGATGACGCCGGTCAATGCCTTTTACATCGCACGGAAATTCCTCGGCGCACCAGCAGCACGGCTGGCTGTCGGTGAACTGCTCGCCGCGACGAAGGTTTGCGACATCAATGCGTACGTCCTCACGACAGCCTATAGCTCGTCTATGGCCGACTTCGAGGACGCGGTTCAGGTTGCAGCGGCGCAGGCCGCCGGGATCGACGCTATCGTCACCCGCAATGGTGCTGACTACACCGGCGCACCCATGCTCACATTGACACCGATGGAACTGCTGAGCCGACTGATGCAGACACCTGAAGCGCCTGGTGGAGGGCAATGACCAACCCACTGGATCGCATCACAACCAACCCCGACCAATGCGGCGGGCGACCCTGCGTTCGGGGCATGCGGATTCGGGTGGCCGATGTGCTCGATCTCTTTGCGGCGGGCTTATCTGGAGACGAAGTGATCGCCGACTTGCCCGATCTCAAGCACGAGGATCTGATCGCTTGTTTCCAGTATGCCGCCCGCCAAGTTGATCCGAAAGTACTATCTAAATGACTACTGAACCAGTGCTGTTGCAAGATGTGGCTGAAGCGCAAAGCGGTAAAGCGCAAAGCGCAGAGAACTTGCCCAATGGGTGGCGGACCACTACGCTTGGGGAGATGGGAGCTGTAAGCGGAGGGGGGACTCCTTCAACAAGCATTGATGCCTACTGGAATGGTGACATACCCTGGCTCGTGCCAAGCGATGTGACAAGTAATCCTGAACTGTATATTAGTCGCACAAGTAGAAACATTACGAGCAACGGGCTAGAAAATTCCTCAACAAAGTTGCTACCACCAGGCACGGTCTTGATGACTAGCCGTGCAACCATTGGTGAAGTTGTCATCAATACTGTAGAGATGGCGACAAATCAGGGTTTCATCAACCTTATCCTTACCGTTCGCTTATTTCTAGACAGGGTTCGGAGAATCTGGTAGGCTCGTGG
>NZ_SIJK02000060.1 GCF_004762035.2 Candidatus Chloroploca mongolica
ATCCGGTGTACGGGCACCCCTTGCGGGTGCCCTTGCGGGTGCCCTTGCGGGTGCCTTGGCGGGGTGCATACACGGAAGATGCAATCGCTCTGCCTCACCATCACCTGTTTGTTGCAGAGGACGGTAGCACACGGTACACTACCCGTACGCTCTGTTAAAGGAAAGGATATGGTACGGTGACAACTTCGATCACCTTGACTGAACAGGAAGAAACAGCGCTTCAGACAATTGCGCAGCAGACGGGGAAGACACCCGATGAACTGCTGCGTGAAGCCGTCGAGCAATTGCTGGTGCAGTATCAGCAAACGCATCGCCGTGCCCTCTTGCAGCAGGCACGCGGGATGTGGCGCGATCGCACCGACCTTCCGACCCTCGAAACCTTGCGCCGCGAGTTTGATCGCGCTGGGGTATAAACCTGATGACGACACCCCTCACACCCGTGCTGATCGACACCGACGTGCTGATCGATTATCTCCGTGATAAGCAAGAAGCCGTTGCTTATGTCGACAATCTGACGGTGCCGCTCTTTCTGTCGGTCATCAACGTAGCTGAACTCTACGCTGGCGTGCGGGATGGGGCCGAACGGACGAAACTGGACGCGTTTATCAACGCCTTCACCATTGTGCCGCTTGATCGTGAGATCGGTGTTACAGGCGGTCTGTATCGCCGCGACTATGGAAAAAGTCATGGAACCGGACTGGCAGATGCGCTCATTGCCGCAACAGCAAGGCTTCATTCGCTCACCCTGGTGACATTAAACAAAAAGCACTTTCCGATGCTCACCTCCCTCATCGTGCCGTATTAGGGAAGCTGCCAGCGGCGTACCTGACGTTTATCGTATAGGTGTCCTGGTGCCGGATCGTGCGAGGGAGCAATGGTAATGTCTGATGAACGAGCCAAGCAGTTGGCGTTTTTGCGCCAGCAACGGGATGCCGCCCCGGATGCCGCATCGCGGGCGATGTATGACGGGTTACTCGCCAGTCTGGAAGCGCTCCCAGCGCACGAGGTGCGCACCGAGGGCGGTGATTATGCCGAGGGTTCGCTCGATAAACGGATGGGTACGTTTATCGAGGGCCATCAGTACCAGTTGCATTTCAGCGGGGCCCAGTTTCTGGATGGCTTGGCGCTGCTTGCAGGGAATCCTGCTGACTATGGGGCCGCGCTCCGGCGTTATTTGACTCACCTCTACCGTGAGTATGCCGGGCTGGATCTGCGGGGCATTGACGATCGCCCGCTTGATATGCCGCTCAGCGAACTCTATGTCTCGTTGAACCTGCACGAACCGCCGCCTGCGGACTTAGCGGGGCGCGGGGCGCTGCGCGGCTTTATGGCGAAGGTTGGGCGATTCTTTCAGGTTGGCCAGGGCGAGGTTGACGTGGGCGACGTTGCGGGGCGGCCTGAGTCCGTCGATTGGACGCAGGCGCTCCGCCATCCGCGCCTGGCCGTGGTGGGGGCGCCGGGCAGTGGCAAAACGACGCTCTTGCACTATACCGCTGTTCGTCTGGCTGAGGTGCTGGCGCGGGATGATGCGCCCCAGTTGGCGGCGCTGGGGCTTGCGGCGACTGGTTCGACGACCCCTCCCGTGCCCCTCTTGCTGCCCCTGCGCGAGTTGGGCAGCTTTCTGCACGAGTGCAACGGCAAAGAGTTGGCGGGGGTGGGGCCACGGCTGCTGCTCGAGTGCCTGACGAATTATTATGCGCGTTTTGATTTAGCGTTGCCTGCGGATTTCTTTGCTCGCCTGTGCGAAGCCGGGCGTGCGCTGTTGCTGCTCGATGGGCTTGATGAAGTTGCCAGTACCGCTGACCGTGCGCTGGTCAGTAGCATTGTGCGCACCTTTGTCGGGCGGTATCAGCGCTGTCGGTATGTGATCACGTCGCGGGTGGCCGCCTACCAGGGCGATGCGCAACTGGGGGCCGGGTTTCGCATCTGTACGGTCGCTGATCTGGATGCAACGCAACAGCAGCGCTTCATTGGCAACTGGAGTCGTAGTCTGCATCGGTTGCTCTATCAGGTAGATGGGCCGGAACTAGCGCGTCGGGCCGGGCGGTACGCCGACGAACTCTGGCAGGCGCTCGAGCTCAATGAACGGGTCGCCGGTTTGGCGAGCAATCCCCTGTTGCTGACCGTGGTGGCGGTCATTTTCTACAACAACTATGTGTTGCCCGAAGACCGGGCGGCGCTCTATGAAGAGTGTGTCGAGGTCTTGCTGCGGGGTGGGCGGGGCAAGGCTGACCGCCCCGGTCAGCAGCGACGCGAGTATGCGGGACGTCCCGAATTGACGATGGGCCTGGATCCCAAGCGCGAGATCCTGGCGGCTGTGGCGTATCGCATGCACCAGCGGGGTGAAGCCGGACTCTTCATCGAGCGTGACGAACTGGTGCGCGAAGTCGCCGCTGTGCTCCATGGGCGCTATGCAACGCCGGCGGAACTGGCCAAGAGTTTCGTGGACGAGTTGCCGGTGCATATTGGCTTGCTTGATGAGCGCGAGCCTGACCGCTACCGTTTCAGCCATCTCTCGTTCCAGGAATTCTTGGCGGCACGGCACATTGCCGAGGCCCCCGACGAACGCTGGGGGGAGCTCCTTGACCGTTACCAGGATACCTGGTGGCGCGAGGTCATCTTGCTGTGCGCGGGGCATCTGAGTCAGGAGCGTTGCTGGCGCTTCCTGAGCCTCCTCTGTGCGCGTGGCGACACCCCCGCTGAGCGGGTCAGTGCGTTGGCGCTTGCCAGCGATGCGTTGACCGAGTTAGAGCGCTTCAAAGGTCAGGGTTCCCTGTCTGCTACGATCCAGGCTGATGCACACCACATCCTGGAACGTCAACCCGCCACGGCGGTGCCAGCGCGGGCTCGCGTGCAATGCGGGCGGATTCTGGCCCGCCTAGGCGACCCCCGCCCCGGTGTCGGCACGCTGCCCCCCGCGATGCTGGAACTGCCTGGGGGTAGCGTGATGCTGGGGGTAACCGCTGCGGAGCGTGCCCAACTGCCAAGTAATAGGCAGAGTTGGTTTGCCGATGCTCAGAACGAGGTGGAGGTGCCCGTTCCCGGGTTCGCGATCGGGCGCTACCCAGTGACGAATGCGCAGTATGCCGAGTTTATCGCCGCAGGCGGGTATGATCCAGCGGCCCCCTGGTGGGATGCGGCAGGGCGGGCATGGCTGGCCCGCGATGATGCTGCCACGGAGGGGTTGGAACCGTGGCAGCGGCGGCAGCGTAAAGATCAGCCAGAGGAATGGGATGACGAAGCGTTCGGGCACGGGCGTGGGAACTCTCCGGTGGTCGGGGTCAATTGGTATGAAGCCATGGCCTTTGGCCGCTGGCTGACGGCGTCTCTGAACGATGGCTTCGTCTACCGCCTGCCGAGTGAGGCAGAGTGGGAGTATGCGGCGCGGGGGCCAACGCGGCGGAACTATCCGTGGGGTGCGGCTGAGCCTGAGGGTGAGCAGGCGAACTTTGATCAGATCTATCGTGGCACGACCGCAGTGGGTTGTTTCCCGTCCGGGGCGACGCGGGACGGGGTGCTGGATCTGGCAGGCAACGTGTGGGAATGGACGCGGAGTGTGTATCGTCCGTATCCCTATAACCCCGACCTCGACAATGGACGAGAGGAGGGAGCTGATGCGGTTAAGAAACGCTTTACACTTCGTGGCGGCTCGTGGAACGATGTTTCGTTCCTCCTGCGCGCGGCCAACCGCTACCATGTTACGCCCGACTACCATGATCGGAATGTGGGTTTTCGGCTTGCCCGGCACCCACATGTGTAAAGTGTTCTGTATTCTGTCGCGTGACGTAAGTAGTGCCGTACAGCGAGCACAGGTACGGCTAGCGGGGGCGCGGCGCGGTGCGGGGGGATGCAAGGGGGCGCCCCCCCTTGCTTGCGCCCGTGGCGCAACGGCGCGGCAGGTAGGGGTGGAGAGCGATGAAAACATACAACCATCTCTTTGCCCAGGTCGCTTCCTTTGACAACCTCTGGCATGCCTTTCACCGGGCCCGCCGTGGCAAACGGAGCAATGGGGAAGTCGCGTCGTTTGAGTATCATCTCGAGCGCAACTTGTTGACGTTAGAAACCGAACTGCTCACGGGAACCTATCAACCAGGTGGCTATCGCCATTTTTATATCACCGAACCCAAACGACGGAAGATCAGTGCGGCCCCCTTTCGTGATCGGGTGGTGCATCATGCCCTCTGCGCCGTCATTGAACCGATCTTCGAGTGCCGGTTTATTCATCATTCGTATGCGTGCCGTGTCGGCAAAGGCACGCATCGTGCCCTCGATGCAGCGCAAGCCCTGGCCCGCCGCTATCGCTATGTTTTGCAAGGTGATATCGTCCAGTTCTTTCCCAGTGTGGATCATCAGATCCTCCGGGCCTTGTTGGCCCGCCGGATCGCTGATCCCCAGGTCATGGCCTTGATTGACCTGATCTTGGCGACCGGGGCCGGTCACCTGGAGAGCGAGTATACCATGCAGTGGTTTCCTGGCGACGACCTCTTGAACCCGTTGGAACGCCCTCGGGGGCTGCCGAATTGAGCAGGCCACCTGATCGGCATACATGTACCTGTTCAGACTTGAGGGAAAGCACCACCCTGGGAGCGCGGGCGGCTCGCCCGCTCGGGTCTGGATGCGGGCGAGCCGCCCGCGCTCCCAGGAGACGTGTGAACCAGGGTTGATGCAAAGTCTCAATAGGGTTAAGTGGTATCCGCAAATGACGCAGATGCGGAAGCTGTAATCTGCGTAATCTGCGTAATCTGCGGACAATCGAAATGACGTTGCATCAGCCCTGTGTGAACAGTTACGCACGCATGCATCATCAACGGGAAGGCGTTATAATAGCGTGACACTCCGCAGCGGCTCAAGCCGCGCGGCTTCTTGGCCCAACCCGCCTCGTGGCGAGCTTGACGACCAACGGATCTGTCCGACCCGGTTCCCGAAGGAACGTGGTGCACCATGCAAAGGAACACCTGACATGTTTGACGCCACGCAGGATTTGGGCGTGGCAACCCGCAACATATCCTTCTGTTCAGGTGCGGCTCCCGAAGGAGCACCTGTGCAGCCCGAAGGCCCACATTGCGGGCATGATAGCACAAAAGTTCAATGACGGCAATGTTTTGGCTGAAGCCAGCAAGAAACCCGCCTCACCGCACGCGCTCAAGCGCGGCGGCTTGCGGCGGGTTCCCAAAGGTCAATTCTGCGCGACACGGCAGAAGGGGCCAAAGAGAACCGCGCCATGCCAGGGCTAGTAGGGCCATACGGTGCCTGAACATCAGGGGATGGCGCACCTGTTTTTCTTATGAACGATACCCTTGCGACGACGATTACGCAATTGCTGGGGCTCCATGCGCAGGGCTTGCTTGATGATGCCGAGTTGACGGCCAAGCTCGATCAACTGCGCGCCCGCGTTGGGGCGTCGGCGGTGGCCGAGGTGTTGGCCGCGTGCGCAACCGAGGCGCCGCTGCCGTCGCCAGCCGAGGTGCCGCGTGTCCATGTGCAGACCGTGACTGGCAGTCCGCAGGTGGCGGTGGCGGGTGATGTCCACGGGCATCTCTTTCTCGATGGTCAGCGCACAGAGGCCCATGCCACGCTGCTTGCCACCTATCTCCAGCGGGTGGTCGCCGCGTGTGCGACGCTCTCGTTGCAGCCCTTTCATGATCAGCGCGATCTGCGCGAAACGTTGGCCGTGGGGCTGGCGCAGGTCTATACTGAATTGGCGACCACCGCTGATCCCGTGCGGCGTGAACGACTGACGCCGGCGGAACTGGCGTCGTTCGATGCCGCAGCCTTCTGGCGTGACCATGTGGGTCCGCAGCATGGGCCTCGCCAGCGTCGCCTCTCCGTGATCCGCCCGGCGACGGACGACGAGCAGCGCCAGGCGCACGCGCTGCCGCCAGGGCAACGCGGAGGACGCCCTGATCGGCCTGACCCTTGGGTTGAACACGCCTGCGAGACGCTCGATGCGGCCCAGTTCGCTCAGGTGGTGGCCGCACATCCCTGGGTGCAGCTAACGGGGCCCCAACTGGTGACGGAGGCGATTGCGGGAACGCTGCGGTTGGTGCTGCTGGGTGAGCCAGGGAGTGGCAAGAGTACCGCCTGTCGCTATCTCGCCCTGACCCTGGCCCAGGCGGCCCTGACGCCCACGGTGCCGCTGCCTGATGTCCTGCTGGGGTGGCCTGCGGCGACCGTGCCTCAGATCCCGGTGCTGGTGCCGCTGCTGCCCTTTGCCCGTCGGCTCGAAGCTGCGCCGGGACAGGCGCTGGATGCGACGGCGCTCTGGAATCACGTGGCGGCCACGTGGCAAGGCGAGGGCCGTTCGCCTGGGCTCGCGGCCGCGCTGCATCACGAACTCGACGCCGGGCGGATGATCCTCTTCCTGGATGGCCTGGACGAGGTGCCCACCGTGGCGACGCGCCGCTTGGTGGTTCAGGCGCTTGAGGCCTTTGCAACGGCGTACCCTGACGCTCATATGGTGGTGGCCTGCCGCGTGCGCGCCTACGAGGGTGCCCGCGACCACGGGTGGCACCTGGCGGGGTGGCCGACGGCGACCCTGGCCCCCTGGACAGACGGCCAGATGCGCCAGTTTGTGGCCGGGTGGTATGCCGCGATCGGTGGCCTGCCCGCAACCGAGCGTGCGCGGCGCCAGGCCGATTTGCAACTGGCGCTGACGCGTCGCCCTGACCTGCAACGGCTCGGGAGCAATCCGATGCTGTTGACGATCATGGCGCTGGTGCATTTCAATGAGAGCCAGTTGCCCGAAGAACGTGCGGCCTTGTATGGCCGCTGCGTGGCGATCTTGCTGGCCCGGTGGGAACTGGGACGGATTGATGCTGGCTACGTCAGTGCCTATGGCTCGTTGATGACCTATCTGGGGATGCCCGAGGTGGATGTGCAGCGGTTGCGTCCGATGCTGCAGCAGGCAGCCTATCGTGCGCACCAGGCGCATGCAGCGGGCCAGCCGGGTCGGCTTGCACGGGCCGAGGTGCGCGAGTTGGTCGCGGAGGCGTTAGCCGAGTTGCAGCATCCCAATCCCTACGAAGGGGCGAAACAGTTCCTGACCTACACCGACGGGCGGGCCGGGTTACTGCATGCGCAGGGGGCCGGGGAAGACTATGTCTTTCCGCATCAGACCTTTCAAGAGTATCTGGCGGGCCTGGAACTGGTGAGGGGTCCGGCCTTCGTCGAGCGGATGATGGCCGTGCGGCACGACGACCGGTGGCAGATTCCGATGATGCTGGGGCTCGGGCATGCGGTGCATGAAGGCTTGTTTGCCATCCCGTACCAATTCCTGAACCGACTGCGCTGTCTGCGCGAGCGCAGTGCCGGGCAGCGACAGCAGGATCTGCTCTTGGCGGCAGTGATCGCGGCGGATGTGGGCTGGAAGCGCCTGCGACGCGGGGGCGACGAATTCGGGCAACTCCAGGAGGATCTGGCGGCGGATCTGGCGACCCTGATCACCGACCCGACCGTCCCGGCGGCGGTACGCGTTCAGGCGGGCGCTCTGGTCGCGCCGCTGGGCGACCCCCGCCCCGGTGTCTGCACGCTGCCCCCCGCGATGGTGGAACTGCCTGGGGGCAGCATAATGCTGGGGGTGACTGCTGCGGAGCGTGCCCAACTGCCAAAGGATTGGCAGGTTTTGTTTCGCGATGCCGAGAATGAGGCGGATGTGCCCGTTCCCAGGTTCGCCATCGGGCGCTACCCGGTGACGAATGCGCAGTATGCCGAGTTTATCGCCGCAGGCGGGTATGATCCAGCGGCCCCCTGGTGGGATGCGGCAGGGCGGGCATGGCTGGCCCGCGATGATGCTGCCACGGAGGGGTTGGAACCGTGGCAGCG
Organism: Candidatus Chloroploca mongolica; assembly: GCF_004762035.2. Taxonomy (GTDB): domain Bacteria; phylum Chloroflexota; class Chloroflexia; order Chloroflexales; family Chloroflexaceae; genus Chloroploca; species Chloroploca mongolica. The sequence continues at coordinate 7,822 of NZ_SIJK02000060.1, forward strand.
GCGGCAGCGTAAAGATCAGCCAGAGGAATGGGATGACGAAGCGTTCGGGCACGGGCGTGGGAACTCTCCGGTGGTCGGGGTCAATTGGTATGAAGCCATGGCCTTTGGCCGCTGGCTGACGGCGTCTCTGAACGATGGCTTCGTCTACCGCCTGCCGAGCGAAGCGGAGTGGGAGTATGCGGCGCGGAGGCCAACGCGACGGATCTATCCGTGGGGGGCGGCTGAGCCTGAGGGTGAGCGGGCCAACTTTAATCGGATCTATGATGGCACGACCGCGGTGGGCTGTTTCCCGGCCGGGGCAACGCCGGACGGGGTGCTGGATCTGGCAGGCAACGTGTGGGAATGGACGCGGAGCGTGTATCGCCCGTATCCCTACGATCCCGCCCTCGACGACGGACAGGAGGAGGGGGCTGATGCCGCCGAAAAACGCTTTACACTTCGTGGCGGCTCGTGGGACGATGGGTCGTTCTTCCTGCGCGCGGCCTACCGCCCCCGTAATACGCCCGTCCTCCATTTTCGGGATGTGGGTTTTCGGCTTGCCCGGCACCCACATGTGTAAAGCGTTCTGTGTTCTGTCGCGAGGCGTAAGTACCGCCGTGCAGTGAGCACAGGTACGGCTAGCGGGGGCGCGGCGCGGTGCGGGGGGATGCAAGGGGGCGCACCCCCTTGCTTGCGCCCGTGGCGCAACGGTGATGAAGCCATCCATCGGGGAGACACGCCTTCCGTCGGCGTCAACGCCTCGGCTCGAGTATGCGAAGCCCACCTTCGTGGGCTGGACGTGATGTTTTTTCTCATCTGTCCTGGGAGCGAGGGCGTCCCGCCCTCGGTATGCCTTCGCGGGCGTCTCGCCCTCGCTCCCAGGCTGGCCTGTTACCTCACATGTGAACATGTACGAGCAAGCAGCATCTTGCAGGCATTGAACAATCGTCCTACAATAGAGGCAATGTGGGTTGATGGTATGGCGGCTAGCCAATGCGCTGGAAAGGATTCTGTTGATGACGCTTACCCTTGAACCACCTGTCTTGCCGATGACACTGACGCCGCATGGGGTGGTGTTGGTGCGGGGGACACGCGTGCCGATTGAGACCCTCATTACCGCGTTTCTCCAGGGTGACACCCCCGAAGAGATGGCCCAAAATTTTCCTACGGTGAGTGTGGCGGATGCATATGCGGTCATCGCTTACTATTTGCAGCACCAGACCGCAGTTGAACGGTACCTTGAGGAACGCGGGCAGCGTCGTGCTAAGGTGCAGGATCGTGTTGAAGCCCAGCAACAGCTCCATGGGCTCCGCGCCCGTCTTTTGGCACGTCAGGCCGAGCATGAAACTCCTCGCTGATGAGAATTTTCACCGTGCGATTGTGCGCGGTCTCCTGCGGCATATGCCGCAGCTTGATCTTGTTCGTGTGCAAGATGTTGGTCTACGTGGCGCTGATGATCCAACCGTCCTGGCCTGGGCCGCTGGCGAAGGTCGGCTGATTCTTACGCATGATGCCGAAACCTTGATTGCTGATGCCTATGTGCGGGTACGATCTGCTTTGCCCATGCCTGGGGTGATTGAGGTGAGTCAAACTGCGCCGATCGGCGTCGTCATTGAGGATCTTATCCTCCTGATTCAGGGAAGTCTGCCGAACGAGTGGGAGCATCAAGTTCTCTCTGTGCCACTTCGCTGATCGGGGCCAATGAAGCATGTCATCTGGCGATTGATGGAACCTATGAACAATCCCCTTGCGACGACGATCACGCAATTGCTGGGACTCCATGCGCAGGGCTTGCTTGAAGATGCCGAGTTGACGGCCAAGCTTGATCAGCTGCGCGCCCGCGTCGGGGCGTCGGCGGTGGCCGAGGTGTTGGCAGCGTGCGCGACCGAGGCACCGCTGCCAGCGGTGGTTGGGCCGCTGTTATCGCCTTCTGCGCACTAGCGAGCTGTGATCAACTCCTGCAAGCCCCGATAGAAGGTCTGGAAGCTTCGCGAGCGATTCCGTTCAGGTTGCATGTGGGCCGCCACTCGGCGCGCCACTTCAATCTTGGGCAGACCGCCCTGGTGGTAGCCCGCCCGCTGAAGTTCGCGTTCAAGCGCTTCCCAGGTGCCGCCAACCATTGTATCGGGATCGCGGTAACGCTCGCGCCGTTCCAGGTTGGCACGTATCCGTGGGTAGACCGTGCGCAGAGCGGCAAGATCACCAAGGAACCATGCTTCGAGCTCTTCGATAGCAAGACGATTCAAAACCTGGAAAGGTTGCCCTGCTTCTCCAGCCCCTTTCGGTGTTAGTCCGGCCTCACGAGCGATCTGATCGAGGTGGTGCTTTAAGGCCACACAATCATCATCATCGCGATCAACCAGCACGACGATGCGCCAATCCGCAGGCATCCAACTTGCCAGGGCGCGTAGGCGGAGCGGCAGGTTGTTGAGCAGATCGGCTTTGCCTTGAAAGACCTGGACATCGAACTCGATGGCCTCGCCCAGCATCCTTGGGGCTAAGATGCGCAGCGCCGCTTCGGCTGAAGGTTCTTCTGTGAAAAATAGGATGAACATAGCACTTGGATGGCGGTCACTCATGGCGGTCGTCTGGGTTATCACCGCGTTGCGGTGAGGTGTCAAGGCGGAAGTTCCTTCGCTTTGGTTGCCCAGAGGCGGTGAGTGGATCGCCAAGCTCGAAGGCACCCTCCATCCAGAGTTGACCAAGTTTGCCGCCCTGGGCGATTGCCGCTGGAATGCCGCGCATCTCTGCCGCTCGACGGGCCTGGGTATAACCCTCTTCGTTGCGGTAGAGCACCCAGAGTTCTTCGGGCCGCAATGTGTTGACAAAGAACGGTGAGTGCGTCGTGACCATCAGTTGGGTACGCGCTGAGGCTGTGCGGATCTCTTCCGACAGTTCGGGCAGGAGGCGTGGATGCAGGTGATTTTCCGGCTCTTCAATGCCAATGAGCGGTGGTGGCTCGGGATCATAGAGCACAATCAGGTACGCCAAGAGCTTGAGGGTGCCGTCAGAGGCAAAGCGCGCGAGGATTGGGCGCTCGAAGGGTGCGTCTTTCAGCTGGAGCAGCAGGCGACCATCTTCCATCAAGTTTGCTTGCACATGCTCCAGGTGCGGGACACGGCGTGCCAGGACGCTCAGGATCTCAGCGAGCCGTTCGGGATGGTGCTCTTTGAGGTACTGCATCACATTGGGCAGATTATCGCCCGTGGCGGAGAGGCGCTCTTGTGGCCCGGCTTCGGGTGTGGTGCGGGTATGCTCGGCCGTGAGATACGACAGATACCAACCTGTAATGAAGCGGCGCAGAGCGCTTACGCGGGGGTGGCTGGCGAACTGGCCGAGCGTATTCACTGCGAGCAACTCTGGTGAGGTCAGACGCTCTTCAATGCGCTCGTCCGACGCATCCGGGGCTTCACCGCTGATCACCTGGCCTACCCCATGGCGAAAATCGAGGAAGCGAAAAGGTTTGCCTTGCTGTCCACGTCGCCACTGCAACCACTCTTCAGCCACGAAGGGACCGCGAACGCTTTCATCAATGGCGAGGTGGTAAGTAATCACCCGCGACTCGGGCATTGAATCAGGTCGTTCGCGATACTTCAACTCAATCACAATCGGTCCCTCAGCCCCACGGCTCCGCAGTTCACGAAAACGCCCGCGGCGATCCCATGCCTTACGCAGTCCCACTGAAAAGCACTCTGCGAGGAAGGCAAAGACATCAAAGATGGTGGACTTGCCGCTGCCATTCGGCCCAAGCAGCACTGTCATTGGGGTCAAATGGCGCAACTGAAGGTCGCGCAGCGCACGGTAGTTTTGCACCGACAACTCTTCAAGGCGCGGGACGGATGCACGTGGCATCTTCATTTCGTTCATCCTGCTTCCTCCTGCATCCCCGCCATCCCCATCTCATTCACCTGCTCGCTATCGACCTACCGTCAGGGCTTGAACGATGGCGGCCATCGTATCACCATTGCTCGATGCAAGTATAGCATGTACCAGTTGCTAGGCTGCGCTCATCGCCTACTATGACGACGACTCCCTGTTCTTCGCCCTGCGCTACCCGCTCAGAAGACCAGGTAATTGACGCAGGTTTGATAGACTCCACCATCCCAGCCTTCATGGAACACGATTGTGCCAGGATGTTCTGAATTGACTTTGACCTGGATCGTATGGCTCCCGGCCTCAAGATTCAGGAGGCGCTGCTCAGCGAGATTAACCCATGTGTCAGTATCGGTGAGGTGAATACTCGCCATCACGTGTGTCCCATTCACATAAGTGAATACGTTAAATAGCCCTACCGATGCCCCATCATTCGCAAGCACAATACCATCAAGCCATACCAGGACGTGCGCTGCCTCGTTGAGGGAAAACGCGAGCTCAAGTTCAGGTACGTCGAGCAGTTGCCAGTTCCCAGGAGGGGTCAACTCGACAGGCCCGTTCACGCACTTGCGCCCGGAGTTCAATGATACCTTGTCACTGGTGACAGCGCCCGTCGCAAGTTTGTCACTGGTGACGGCCCCTGCCGCAAGTTTGCTGTTGGTGATGGCTCCGTCCGCCACAGTGTGGGCGCTGGGGACACTGCCCAGTTTCTCGCGCGGGGTCATTTCGGGGTCACCATCAACACTGAGGCCCAGCCAGACGGCCTGGCTGATGGTGGTGGTTTCCAGCGGCGTGACCGAGCCGAGAGCGACGGTAAAGAGGCCGTTGGTGACGGGGACGGCATTCGCGCCGGTGCGAACTTCTGTCCAGAGCAGGGTTTGTTGGGCATCGTAGAGCTTGAAGGTCATTGGCAAGGTTGCGGTAAGAGGGCTGCCATTGGCATCACTCAACCGCCCCTGATAGGTGATGGTACTAGCAGAGGTGCCAGTTTGCGGGAGGGAAACCGTTGGCCCGGCCAGGGTCTGGCTGGCAAGCACGAGCAGCACAACGAGGAAGACCGTAGCGCCGTTGATGATGAGTTGCGTGCGAAGGGTGATTGATGACATCTGAAACCTCCTTTATCGTGGGATAGGCCTGGGTCTTGGGTCTGCGCAAGAGCCTCACAATCCAGCGGTCACAATGATGCGCCGCCCAAAACGAGGGTCGCCATCGATGCCAAACTGATACTTCGTGTTGCTACCTTCCGGGCTGCCAAGGATGCGAATGACAAGTGTTCCACCAACAAAATCCTCCATCGTGCCAATTAATGTCCCTTGTGACCAAGACGAGGTAGAGAAAAAGATATGTGAGGGAATGTGGTCTGACAGAATTGTTCCTGATGGTGAATCCAAGAAAATCGATCCATGCGATCCTCCTTGATAGACTCCAGTCAAGGTTGCTTGAATAACAAGATCGCCCGCAGGAACATCTTCAAAGGTAAAGGTACTAATGGTTGCAAGGCCACCTTCCCAAGACACCTGACTATTATCGCGAGCCATATAGGTTTGCGTTGCCAAGGTAGCACTGGTGACCGCTCCTGCCGCAAGTTTGTCACTGGTGACCGCGCCGGTCGCAAGTTTGTCACTGGTGACGGCCCCGGTCGCAAGTTTGCTGGTGGTGATGGCCCCGTCCGCCACGGTGTGGGCACTGGGGACACTGCCCAGTTTTTCGCGTGGGGTCATTTCGGGGTCACCATCAACACTGAGGCCCAGCCAGACGGCCTGACTGATGGTGGTGGTTTCCAGTGGCGTGACCGAGCCGAGAGCGACGGTAAAGAGGCCGTTGGTGACGGGGACGGCATTCGCGCCGGTGCGAACTTCTGTCCAGAGCAGGGTTTGTTGGGCATCGTAGAGCTTGAAGGTCATTGGCAAGGTTGCGGTAAGAGGGCTGCCATTGGCATCACTCAACCGCCCCTGATAGGTGATGGTACTGGCAGCGGTGCCCGTTTGCAGGAGAGAGACCGTCGGCCCGGCCAGGGTCTGGCTGGCAAGCACGAGCAGCGCAACCAGGAAGATCGTAGCGCCGTTGATGATGAGTTGCGTGCGAAGGGTGATCGATGACATCTGAAACCTCCTGCTTCCCTTAGCGTCGAATCAAAGGCAGGTAGACATTGCCCCGTTGTGATGGCATGGCTTGATCGCTGGTCGCCCAGTAGCCCAGGCTCGCCTGGAAACGCGCACTGGTGAGTTGTTCGCTACTGGCGAGGGTTTGCCCGCTGGTTCCGTTAAGTTGGAAGCGTGATGAACTCATGGTGCCGCCACTGGTGCCAATGACCCCTTGAGCGAGCCGGAAGCGCGTTGAAGTCGGACGGGGTGGGTAGAAATCAAGGGTGACGGCATTGAGTTGAAGGCTCTGTGTGCGATTACCAGCGCGATCACGCACCTGGATGAAGGGACGCACGGTCGTGCCATGCACCTGCTCCGTTGACCACCAGAACGGCGAGACAAGCGGCTGCCAAGCCTCCCAGGTGATACCATCCAGGCTGACGCGCACCTCACGGGCACCACTGAGATCAGTGGTCGTGAGGTGAATGGGCAGCCTAGTGTGATCGGCTGTTGGTTGAGCGTGGGCCAGCGTCGCCGTCACTACCGGGGCCTCGCGGTCGAGGATGACTTCGCGCACGCGCTGTGCGGGCAACATCAACGTATTCCCGGCGCGATCGATCGCGTGGATCGAGAAGACGATGCGTTGATCGGCCAGCGCACTGGCATCCCAGGTAAAGGTATACGGAAGTTCAGCAACGCGCCCAAGTTCATGCCACGTGCCATCGTAGTGGGCATGGAACGATACGACGGCCACACCGCTCAACGCATCGCTCGCCTCGGCCTCCAACAGAAAGACAGGGTTACTGGTTGCACTCTGGTGAACCGGTGTGTTCAAGGTGCCCGTTGGCGGCGTGGTATCCTTGGTGACGGTGCGTGTTCCTTCGGGGGCCAGCGCCACATTGCCGGCGCGATCATAGATATCAAAGCCCAGGATGATCGCCTGATCGGCGATCCCTGCCGTGTTCCACGTCATCGCATAGGGCGGTTCATGGTCTGTCCCAATGACGTGCCAACTCCCATTGTAGTGGGCGGTAAAATTGACATACGCCACGCCACTCAGATTATCGCTGGCATGCCCAGCAAGTTGCACCTCCTTGCCGATGAAGGCCTGGTGCGCAGGGGCATCATAGCCACCGGTCGGCAGGGTGGCATCTTTGATGATCGTGCGCGTCCCTTCTGGTGCATAGGCGACATTACCGGCGCGATCGTAGATATCGAAGCCCAGAATGATGGTTTGATCCGCAAGGCCCGAGGCATCCCAGGTATATTCATAAGGTGCCGTGTTGTCAGCCGCAATCAGGTGCCAGTTCCCGTCATAGTGGGCCGTAAAATTGACATGATCGACCCCGCTGAGCGCATCACTTGCATGCCCGCGCAAGGTAATCTGCGAACGAAAGGCGGTACCGTCGGCGGGTTCATCATAGCCGCCCGTGGGTGCAACCTGATCGAAATTGGGGAGTTGGATAAATTCAATCGTTGAACGTGGCCTATTCGTGATCCGATACGGCGTGCCATTACGGGTGGGATCATTGCAATTGTTTTGTTCGCCACCGACGGCCCAACTGAGTTGCGTAATCGTGAAATCAATCGTAGTGTCATTGTAGCTATGGACTTGCTCAACATAGGCTACGTGTTGAAGATAGGTGCCCCCTGCTTGTGGATAGACCGTAATCGCACCTGCTTGTGGCAATGAATTGACGACATAGCCCTGACCACGCATACAATTTGCCCACAGATCGGCATTAAGACGGCACGAAGGTGGCACATCAGGACGACGGTGGAAGGCCCACCAGGTACAATTCCCGTTGTTATTTGCTGAATCACAAGGGAAGGGATTGTTGGGACTGTAGTGGCCACAACAGACTGCGACCTGGGGAGTGAGGTTTGTGGTAGGGGGAAGAAAATCAGGCAAGGTGGATGCAGTTGAACTGCTTACCTGATCTGTCCAGGCGAGGCCTCGGACGATCTGATTGAATTCACCTTCCGCCTCACTATTCTCTGGTAGAGCATAAAAATCGAAGACGAGCACTTCCTTCTGTGCAGCAACGGCCACAAAGATGGAACGAGCCTCACCTAGAGCCTCTGGATAGCTCACAATAGAAGGGGCTCCCGCAAGGGTTCCTTGCTGAGCAATGGAACTTCCAAATTGGTGTTGTGCTACCTCTTCCCACCAGGATTCTAATGATTGGTCAGGCAGCAAGGGCCAACGACTGACACGCATGGTACTCCCATACGGCCCACGAAACTCAACTTGATGGAGCAAGACACGTGGATCAGAAGATGCACGTTGTTTGGTCATGCCACGAGACCAGGTTGGTGGATAACGCAGGGTAAAACCAAGCTCATCGTCACGATAGATATGCCATCCATCGGCGTTATTCGATGGCAAGGCGGCCAAGACAGGCGTTGCGCCAAACGATATGGATGAACAGAAAACGAACAAGCTGAGAACGAACAGAAACGTTGAACGTGTTTTGAAAGAGGGCGAGAGTGACATAGCTTATTCCTAGCACAGCACGCAGATTCCTCCGCAAGTCGAGTAAATCCGGCAAGCCTATACAACGTGTGACTTCCTGCTCTTATCTCATCAGTACCACATTGGCCTGAAAAACTCTTGGTGTGCAGCCTTGAGTTGTGAGAATATAACCAACCTGTTTCCAAACAGGTTCGTGATCCTTCGGCGAACATGTGTCCAGGTTGACCAGCCTGGTGTATAATTTTTGGACAGAAGCGACCAAGAGTCCGGTGGAGACGCGCATGCAGGATCAATGGCTCGATGAGCAGGTGCAGCATCAAGAACGAGGGCTTGCCGAAGCGGCACGGCAACTTGGGTTGAATCTGCCTATGGCCGATGTCCTGAAACATCACTTTGCCAATGCTGAGGAGCTTGAACGAGGGGCTGTCTTTACACGCGAAGAAGTCGTCGATTTTATGCTTGATCTGGCGGGTTACACTTCCGATAAGCCGCTCGCGAGCTTTCGCATCCTGGAACCGTCTTTTGGTAGAGGTGATTTCCTGATCAGAATCACGCATCGCTTATTAGCTTCAATCCAGGCGCAACCGCTTGAGCGCACCACCTTGATCGCTCACCTGGCCCCGGCGATCCGGGCCGTTGAAGTGCATCAGGCGAGTATTGCGCATACTAAAGCAGACCTGGCCCGCCTTCTTCGTGACCACGGTTTGCCTGACCACGAGATACGCTTGCTGCTCGATCAGTGGATCATTGAAGGCGACTTTCTGCTGGTCGATTTACCAGTTTCGTTTACCCATGTGGTGGGCAATCCCCCCTATGTGCGCCAGGAACGGATCCCAGATGCGTTACTGGCTGAATATCGCGCACGATACCGCACGATCTATGATCGCGCAGATTTATACATTCCTTTCATTGAACGGTCGCTTACCCATCTCGCGACCGATGGGGTCTGTGCCTTGATTTGCGCCGATCGATGGACAAAGAATAAATATGGTGGGCCCTTACGCCAATTCATCGCGGAACAGTATCACCTCAAAGCGTATATTGACATGGTCGATACGGATGCTTTTTCGAGCGAGGTGATTGCGTATCCTGCTATTACGGTCTTGAGCAAGACACGACCAGGCCCAACCCGCGTTGTCTGTAAACCAGCGCTTGATCGGGCCAATTTGAGCCGCATTGCGGCCGCGATGCATACCGCTGAGCTTCCCACGTACGCCGACATTACCGAGGTGACGAATGTCGCGCATGGGCGTGAACCCTGGCTCTTCCAGGCGGGCGAGCACGTCGCTCTGCTGCGCCGTCTCGAGGCAAGTTTGCCCACCTTAGAAATGGCTGGTTGTACCGTCGGGATCGGTGTGGCAACCGGGGCTGATAAGGTTTTTATCGGCAAGTATAGCGAACTACCCGTTGAAACCAGTCGCAAGCTGCCATTAGTTACGACGAGAGATATTGCTGCGGGGCGCGTCGCATGGCAAGGGCTTGCCGTCGTGAATCCATTCAATGATGATGGAACGTTGGTTGACCTCGCCCGCTTTCCGCAACTTGCCGCCTACCTTCATCAGCATGAAGTGGTCATTCGCCAGAGGAATTGCGCCAAAAAGAACCAACAAAAATGGTATCGAACGATTGACCGTATTTACCCCCATCTTGCGGCACAACCAAAATTATTAGTTCCAGACATCAAGGGCCGAGCCAACATTGTGCTGGAACAAGGACGCTATTATCCACATCACAATCTGTACTATGTGACCTCAACAACGTGGGATCTCCGTGCCTTGCAAACCGTCTTGCGATCACACTTGGCCTATCTCTTTGTTTCAACCTATTCAACGAAAATGCGCGGAGGGTATATACGCTTTCAAGCGCAATATCTTCGACGCATCAGGCTTCCCCGCTGGCAAGACATTGCAAGGCCCCTCCAGGACGAATTGATCACCTTATCGGAGGAAGAAGATCTTACCGTGCTCAATGAAGTTGTGGCATCGGTCTACAAGCTGTCGCTCGCTGAGCGACGGCTCATCGAAGGATAACCCCAGTTACGCTAGCGTTGTTCCCCCTCATAAGGCCGTACCGATGAGTCTCATCGGTGCGTCGCCACCATCGGGCGGGGGCACCTCGGTGTCATTGACGTTGTTGGCGCTTGCGGTGTGTAAGCATCACCGTGGACTGTCGCTTCAGGCGCGGGCATCTGGGTGTCATTGACGTTGTTGGCGCTGGTGTCGTTGCCGTCACGGGTGTCGCTGAGCAGCAATGAGCGGGCGACGGCGCTCAGGTCGGTGATGGCGGTCTGGATGTCCTGCTGGTGCATGCCGAGCAGATCGGCGTAGAGCTGGGCGCGGGCGATGACCTGCTGGTAGGCATCGGCTAGCGCCTATCGGTTAGGTTCACGTTAGCCGTATGGGTGCGCTCGGCCCTGAGCGGCTGATCCTCGATCCTGAGCAGATCGGGGAGCGCGAACCCCAGTAAGCAGATGGTCGCCGAGGCCAATCCGCCGACGATGAAAATCCCCCGTACGCCAATGAACGCGCCTAGGAGTGCCGCCAGGCCTAGCCCGAGCGGTGCCGCCAGGCCCATCACGGTACTCAGCAGTGAAAGCACCCGACCCTGGAGTTGGTTCGGCACCTGCGACTGAATGAGCGCAATCAGTGGCGCATTGCCAGTTGAAAACGTCACCCCGCTCAGGGTCCACCAGAATACGGCGAGCCAGAAGAGCGAACTGGGCATCAGGGCAGTGAAAGCGACGGTGACGCATGAGATCGCGAACGAGAGCAAGATAGTCACAATACGACGCTTGAAGAGCGGCACGGCAGCGATGAGCGCGCCGCCGACGATAATTCCGATCCCAGCCAGCCCCTCCATCAGGGCTACCTCATTCACACCGCCACCAAAATGATCCTTGACCAGCAGCGGGGTAAGCGTGAAGGTAGGCATGATCGTCAGCACGACCAGGGCCACCAGCCCGTAGAGCATCAAGAGGCCGCGGTTGTGGACGATGACGTGCGCCCCGCCGAGAAAGTCGGTCCACAGACCACCACGCTGAGCCACGTTGCGCGGCGCCTGGGGGATACGATAGACTAGCAGCGGGACGATCCCGAACAGTGCGGTAACGACATCTATCAACAGCGCACCCTCGAAGGGCAAGAAGGCTAACAACAACGCCCCCAGAGGTGCGGCGGCAATTGTCATCACCCCCTGGAGCATCTGGTTGAGCCCGGCCACCCGGCTGAGCCAAGCGGTGGGGACGAGCATCGCCGTGCTTGCTGCTGCCGCCGGAGCCTGAAACGCTTGCATGCTACTACGAATGAACATCATCACGTAGAGGTGCCAGAGCTGGATTTGATCGCTCTGGAAGAGCCAGACCAGCCCGAGCATACAGGCGGCCGAGATGACATCGGCAACGATCATGAGCATCCGGCGGCTGTAACGGTCGGCCAGAATGCCGCCGAGGGGACCAAGCAGCGCCTGCGGCAGCAACGCCATCACGCCTGCAATGGACAGGGCGGTCGTCGAGCCGGTATTGAGCGTGATCCACCAGAGCAAAACAAACTGGGTCAGCGCGCTGCCAGTTAACGAGAGCGCCTGGCCAAGCCAAATGCTCCAGAAACGGAGTTGCCACGGCTCACTCAACGCGGGATCGGGAGCCGACGATGCAAGGTCGTGCTGGGGCTGCATAAGCCTCCATGAGAACTGGTCGCCCATGATTGAATAGATTATCTATATTGACAATCTATATTTGATTATAAGCTTGTTGCGATAGATTGTCAACTCTGATAGAATATCATTTTGATCTGGATTGCCGAGAACCACGAGCGACAGCAGGAGACCGATGGGGAGAAAGAGCATTGCCGAAGCGCGGCGAGCAGAGATCCTGGCAGCCTTTGAGCGCTGCATCGGGCGTTACGGCATTGATGTCGCCCTTGATCGCATTGCCGAAGAAGCCGGGGTGCAGCGCAGCCTGATCAGGCACTACCTGGGCAACCGCGACGAAGTCGTCATGCAGCTGGTCGTACGGATTGCCGAAGAGTACCCGCGCAAGGTCGCTGCACAGATGGATCTGGCAGTGGAGCGCGGGGGCGCGGGCATCCTTGAGGTTTTCTTTGGCCATGACATGATCAAGCCGACCGACGTTGAAGCGCTCAATGCGGTGCTCAATGCGCCGCCGGAGCGCTACCCGCAGGCGCGTGATCTAGTCGCCCAGGCCTGCGAGGCTATCGTAACCCAGGCGACAGCTGGGCTGGCGCGCCTCTACCCTCAGGCTCCGCAGGCGCATTGCCGTGCGGTCGCGTACAGCCTCTTCTGTATGGCAATGGCGCACGACGATTTTCGTTGGCTTGGCCTTGATGCCCGTTACAATGAGATGGTTCGTGAGCAAGCTGCGCAGTTGATCAATGCACTTGGGGGTTGACATGCTCCTGGCCGCAGACGTGCTGCAGATCAACCGGCGGGACCGAGGCGGACACACCATCATTCATAGGGGGCTCCTTATCGCACGCCCCCCACACCGCGCCACGGGCGCGGTACGCCGCCGCTACGGCTGCGCATTGTAAGGATATCCAGCGGTTTCGTGAACGCTCGGTTGTTACTCACTCATACCGCGTACCACCCAAATGGGCTGAACCATGCCCCCGTTTGTGGCGAACGGCCCATGTATGGTAATGGAATGGAAATATGATGCTGTTACCATTGCTTGAAAGACAAGAGTCTTTTGATACACGTTAGTACGCATGAGAAACCATCGACAGGTTGTAAGTTATCCAAAGGGGCTAATCATGAATCCCGCTTCATCTCGTTCCCCACGTTCAAGATTTATCCGCTGGATCCTAATCCTCTCGATTCTACTGAGTAGCTTCCTCACAGCTTTTGTGATCGCGACGCTTCACGCCTCCTCGTCACATATGCACGTCGTAGCAGAATCGCCTGTTGAGAGAGTTGTTGATCACCGGCCTGACATCGGTACGATTGAACCACATCGTCGCATCTCCCTTTGGCCTTTTTCCAGCGCCACCAATGCCTCTGCGTTGCAACAGACTCAGGCTATGACGATGACCATTACCGAGACGGGCTTTGAGCCTGCGTATGTCCGGATTGACAAAGATACGTATCTCTCCTGGGTGAATACAACGACGGAGACCCTTCAGTTGGCGGTGACACCGGCCAGCTATAAGGTTTATCTTCCACTCCTCTATCAAGGTGGATCAGAGGCCAGATCACTCCTTGACGCGCACGATCATAGTTGGAAAAGACCTAAGCAAGAACCTTTGTGGGTGAGTGGCCCCATTCCACCACAAGGTGCGGTAACGTTCCCGTTTACGATGACTGGTACGTTCACCATCGAAGTTCCTGGTTTGCCATTTGAGGCGATGATTACGGTTGTAGAACCGGAGTCACCGTTAACTCCAACACCTACTTCTACCCCAGTTCCAACACCTGCACCTCCACGTCCGGAGCCACCGGCACCACGCCCAACAGTACCTCCATATCCGGAGCCACCTCCGTTCAGAGCGGGGAGCTAGACGCAATACCTTGCAAATAAGGCGGCTATTTTGACGCAAAGGCGCAAAGGTTTTTGCGTAGGTGAGCGTAACCCTTCGCGTCTTCGCGTCTTCGCGTGAGCTTATTTGAAAAGTATTGGAGCTAGACGCCGTGCTGCGTGGCGAGAATCGTATCCGTTCAGGGTGGGGCAATTGCCTCACTTCTGAGTTGCGAGAAATCACATGATCCGGCATATTCCTCCTATCAGAACGGAGCCGACCACGCCCTGCTGCCAGGATGTGCCTTGACGCCACAGCGAGCCTGGCGGCAGGGGTGGGTGAGGTGCGCTACCGTGCAGGCGTGATGCTCCAGTTGCCGTCGCCGCGCACCTCCCAGAGGCAAGGCCCGCGCTCGAAGCGCACGACGGCAGTGCCACTCGCATGCCCAATCGTGTTTTGAGCTAGGTGGTCACGGTCAGCACAGCGGAGCCAGACGACGAAGTTGCGTTGCCCATCATGGCTGAAGGCGTAGGGCTGCGGCCCTTGCGCGGGCGGGGTGAAGAGCGGGCTCACTGCGTCGCCGCGCCCACTGAAGCTCACGGCCCTGTTGTCGAAGCCGACCGCGCTGATCTGCACGGTCCAGGCACCGTCAGCCTGCACGCCGAGATACACCCGATCTCCGGGCGCTCCTGTGAGCAGGGTCGTGCCATTGTAGGCCCCAATCGTATTCGCCAGCAGTTCTTCGGACCCGCTGCTCGGGTAGGCCCAGACAATGAAGTTGCGTTGACCATCGTGGCTGAAGGTGATCTGGGTGAAATGGGCGGGCAGGGCGAACTCTGCGGTCACCTGCTGGCCGCTGCCACTGAAGCTGATCGGCTGGGTTGGGGCGGCGTTGGCCCGTACTTCGGTGCCTAGCAGGCCGAGCAGCACGGCGTTCGGGCCGATGTCGGGGTGAAGTTCGAAGCGGCGACGCTCGAAGAATTGCACCGTATACGGACGACCTTCCAGTTCTATCGTGAACGCGCCGGTTACCGGGAGGCCGAAGCGCTCGAGGCCGCCGTTGGTGCGCCAGTAGCTGTGGAAGGCCCCACAGACCTGGTGACCAGTCTCGGCAAAGGCGGCGCAGCCCGGCTCGGCAGTTGTGGTGGAACCAGGCTGCCAGGGTGTCCCCATTTGCGCCAGGCGTTCGACCCCCAGGCGCCCTGTTGTGACGCGGCCATCCGGTTGGATCTCGAGCCGGTCACGTTCGAACCACTGGGCCTGGAGGGGCTGGCCCTCGACCAGTTCAACGCTCTGCGGAGTGATCGGCAGCCCAAAGACGGGTAATCCGCCGCCGCGCTCCCAGTAGGTACGCATCGCGCCGCTGATGCACAGATTCGTCTCAGCAAAGCAGCGTTCGCCCGCCTGGGCAGTCGCGGGTGCGGCGGGGATGGCGGCCAGGGCGATGAAGGCAACCAGGATCAGACAAAGCGTTGCGATGAGACGTTGCATGGTATCCTCCTGTGTGGGTGCAGATGGCGATCACCTGCCTGCATTTAGTCTACTGATGTGACCGTGCGCAAATACGCACACGCATCACCTGCTTGGCCTTGATTGAACATGAGAGAGAAGTACGCCACTTGCGTCGTACCATCCCTCCGCGCTGATGGTGCGCTAGGCGGCAGGTCGCGGACACGCCATCCATTGCACTATGCTCATGCAGGCTTGCCCTGGTGGGCGACGCGACCACCGCATCGTGCGATGATAGATCAGCGATCATTGATTCTATCGAGCCAGCGAGCGCAAGCGCGGCGTAACCCGTGCTACGCCTAGGGCGATTGCATCTTCCGTGTATGCACCCCACCAGGGCACCCGCAAGGGGTGCCCCTACACCGGGCCCGCCCCCACCCCGGTACGGGCACCCGCAAGGGGTGCCCCTACACCGGGCCCGCCCCCACCTTTCAGGTATACAGTTTTTTGCTACGCCGCTTTCTGATGCGGTGGAGCAGCAGACGGAGCAGAATCGGAAGTGTCAAGACTTTTTGGCATAGGTTCGGGAAGAAGCGCCATTGGCGGGAGCGAGCGACCGTGAATCAAGGCGACCAACAAGAGGAGCCGTCCGCGATGAAAGCAACTGATGCGGCGCGGTTGAGGTGTGTCGTCATCGCGTTTGCGTTGATGGGCAATGTGTTGCGGCGAGAGACGTTCCAGGTTCGGTTCGGGGGTGGTACCTTCATCGTACACGCCCATGCTGACCACCACCAGCGTGGCGACGGCCATGGCGAGCCAGATGCGTTCGGCACGGGCCGGGTCGGTCATCCGGGTCTCTTCCCAATGCCATCCGCCCCGCTTCATGTCCTTACAACTGCACTCAATCCACGCCCGCAGGCGATACCACGCCACATCGGCCGCATCGGGTTCCACGTCGGTGAGAATCAGCCACGGATCGGCATACTGGGCGTCCCAGCGGGCCAGCAGGGGCCATGTCACCTGGCGCTCCTTGGTGGCAAAGCAGACGACGCGACCGTTCCAGCCGGAACCGCCCTTGGTGACCGCCGTGCTGAGCCCTTTGAACTCCTGCTCCTCAATCAGACGATCCTTGCCCTGCCGGTTGATGCGCAGGTACGGATGCCAACTCAGACCCACAATTGTGGCGTAGAGCCATTGGGCATACCAGCCCCGGTCAGCCATGACGATTACCTTCCACGTGCCGGCAACACTGCCCTCAAGGTGCTTGAACAAGGCTTCCCAATACGGTCGCCACGCACCTTTGGCCGTCGCACACACGATCTTCCATGCCACCGGAGCAGAGTGCCCCACCTGCCACGGCATTTACTATCAGCCAAACCGAACTCGAAAGCCTCCAGGAAGCAAGTGCAAACGAGGCGGAGACGCTCGTGGCGCGGTTACAAGCCAGTGGAGCCGATGCCCCAACCGCCGGCCTGTTTGCCGAATTGCTGAGCAATCCACGCGACTCGGCAATCTGTCAGGCGATCAATCGCACCCAGAATGAGGCCGAAGAACAAACCCTGACTTTCACGATTTTGAGCAATCACCACGGCTTCTGGCTGATGCAGACGACGGCTGACGGCGCATTGAACTGCCAACCCGCAGCGGCGGCGGATCTGCGGGCGGCGTTGGCTCAGGTCGCGGATCGGTTGCATGAAAAGTACTAAAGCTAATTGGGATGTACAATACCTTCGCCAATTATCCGGCTCCTGACTCAGGGGGAAGCGGATGGATACGCCCAAGCCCTGTGACCTGCGCCAGAAGCCGACGCAATAAACCCGGCTCTGGTTTTTCCGGAAGGAGTTTAATCACTTCTTCCGCATAGCAAAGCCCACGATAGTGGGTTTTGAGATCGAGCACGCTGGCGTTTGGGTCAATCCGACGACGATCACGCACGAGGCGACGACTCAGGTTAACCATGAAGAAGGCCAGGTTCATCGCATTGGCGACGGCGGCTTCTTTCACCACCATGAAGTCCTCCAAGCCCCAGTATTGCTTGGCATCGCGAAACACAAACTCGATTTGGAACCGCAGTTGGTAGTACTCACGGAGGAGATCCCAGGCCAGCGTACGGTCACTGCTGAAGAGGTAGATATGGGCCTGTTTGCCCGTCGTCAGCTGGCGTTTCACGATCACCACTACGTTCAACGGTTGGTCAAACGTTTCATGGCGTGCCTCAACCTGATAGATGCGTGTCTCCACGTGGTCTTCCACCGTGGTCTGTTTCAGGAAGCGCTCCGGGATCGCAGTCGGATCGATCCGCTCACCATGGATTCGACGGGGGCCATGGCCGGCATACGGGCCATCGTACGGATAGAACAACGCCGAGTCACTGCGCAGTTTGGAAATCATCTGCAAGCCCAGCCGACGGGCCATCAGCACGGCATTCTGGTTACCAAAATGCCCATCCAACACCAGAGAGGTCACGCGGAGGTACGGACGGATACGGGCCAGCAAACCCTGGATCATGGCGCTGATACGGGTATGCTCTGCATTCAGCGGCGCATCGGCCTTGGCCTGCGTACTGCTCCCCTTGGGACGCCCTGGTTTCCGTTTCGCTGCGGGCGGAGTCGGGGGCGACGATCTCGCAGGGTCGCGCAGCACCTGCTCCACCTGCACCGGAAAGGCCTGCCGTTCACGGCAACTGACCAGGGCCAACGCGAAGAGCGAGACCCCCGGTACGGGTTTGCCAAAGATGCTGGAGAAGAAGCGAACCACGCCGTAGATCTCCGTGCCCGCTTTGGTCACGACACATTCATCCCCAACCAGCAAGACTTCCTCGTCAGGTGCCAGCAAGTGGGTCTGGACGAAGACCCAGAGCATCGTCGCCCAGGGCAAGGCGCTATGAAAGAAACGCTGGATGGTGCGATAGCTGCCACCGGTTCCCGTCCAACGCGAGATTCCCAGCATCGTTACGCGCCCCGTCATCGCCAGCATCGCCAGCGCAATTCGGCTCAATTGGCGAATCGTGGTCATCTTGAGGGTACCGGACAGGCAGGAGAGCAATGGTAGAATAGTGTCCATGGCTTGTGTGGTTTTCCGTTGTGTGCGTTTGAACACCCCAACGGTACCACAGAAGCCCCTTTCGTTCGCGGTCAGTTTTGGCGAAGGTATTGGATGTAAGTACTAGACATGGCTAAGCGGAAAATCTGCGTAGCCGCAACTAATACAGTAGGGCACCCTACACACCGCTGTCGAACACACAGAAGGAACCGCTTCAATGAGTGTCTACGATTCAATGATTAGCCTTGACGTCGATCTCGCCGATAGCACGGTTCAAACCCTGAACAGTTGCTATGCCAGCATCGAAGCCGAACTCAATGCCATGCTCAGTGCGTCCGAGCAGGTCGTGGCAACCTGGGAAGGCAACAGCCGGGTGCAGTACGAAGCCCAATGGCAGGCGACACAAACTCAACTGCGGCAACTCTTGGATGAACTGAACCGCCTGAGCCAAGGACTGAGCCGTGCCTCCGCACACTTCCGCGATGTTGGGGCCAGTTTTGGGTAGCCTCTACCTCGTTTGAGGCGAAGGCGCAAAGGTCTTGTGGAGCGCGTCTGGACGCCAAGCGAGTGACTAGAGGCATGAACTTGAAACAGTATCTAGCGAAGGAACCCCTATGCCCTTGATTAGCCTCGATCCCGATCAAGCCGACCAGTGTGCGGCGCGCTTTACCACGGCGCAACAAGAATTGGCCGACCGCCTAAACCAGATGAGCAGCGCCTCCGAGACATTGCTGGCAACGTGGCGCGGGCAGAGTAGCACCCGGTATGCCGCAGCGTGGGCTTCGCAGCAGCAACGCATGCAGGCCATCCTCACAGACCTAAACGACCTGAGTCAGGGTTTGCGTACCGAGGCCGAAGAGTTCCGGCAAGCCGATCAGATGTACGGAGCCTAGCATTTCTTTCATGGGTTGAGGAGAAACCTTGCATGAGCAGCCAACTACGGGTTGATACAGATCTGCTTCGCGCTACCGCCCAACAATTTCAGCGGTCTAACCAGACCTTGGCTGCCGAAGTTGCCCGTGCAGAGCAGGCCATGCTCGCGATGCAACAAAGTTTGTGGCGTGGACGGCACCGTAGTGCTGCCGAAGCGGTTTGGGACGCGCTGCGGGTTCATATCAACCCAACCCATGACAATCTCACGACCATGGTCAGTCGCCTTGAGCGGGCGGCGAATGCCTATGATGAGGCGGCTCGCGTGTTTGGGCAAGGCAGTGGGTTTGGGACAGGCGCCGTGACTCAGGCATGGCCGAATGGTCTAGCCCCAAGTGTTATCACCGGCTTGATTGGACTTGGGATCCAAGTAGGCAAAGGCTTTCTTGAGATACGCGATGGGCTTGGCACAATTCAAGCCCTCAATGCCCTAAAAAAGCTCGATTTCTCGAAAGGCACAACGTATGCCAAGCAGATTGTTGTGCGTGGCCCACACGACGCTAAAATTGCTGGCTTTCTCAAACCCAATTTGACTCATTTTAAGGCAACATTTGGAGCTTACGCCAAACAAGTTTTTAAGGGTGCTGGTGATGTCACGAAGGGTGCAGCGATTCTCACAGCCATCACCAGTGGGGCCGAAAACGGTTTTAACAATTGGCAAACCTACAAAGATGATAGTCAAGCGGTTCAGAAAACCGTGGTTGCCACAACTATTGATACAGCTGTCGAGACGGGATTTGTCGCCGGCGGGACATATGTTGGTGCAACGCTTGGTGGGGCAGCCCTTGGGACAGCACTAGGAGCCGTTTCGGGTGGGGTTGCCGCCCCGCTTGGGATTGCGCTTGGTACCCATGTGGGTGGCATGATCGGGGGGCTTGCCGGTGGATGGGCTGCCGACGTCTTCATGGGTACAGATTTTTACAAGGATAACCGCGAGAGTGCGGTTACTGGTGGGGCAAATATGATTGACTCGGTTGGAAAAGCAGTTGGTGATGCAGCGCAGAGCGCTGGACAACACCTGCAACAAGCTGGTGAATCACTCGCGCAGGCGACTCAACAAGCAGCCCAACAGGTTGAATCAGCAGTCAATGAGGCAATTGGCGGTTTGGTGAATATGTTTCGGTGGTAACCCTGCACAATCAAGGCTAAAACGATGACGAGCACACTGCGTCTTTCGATTGAGGAACTTGCCCTGGCCTTTTCGCTCACTGGACAAGACCAAGTCGCCCATGCGTTCTTGGTCAGTAGTTTTGGGACTGAGCTGAGTCAAGCCGAGGTACGCGGCAAACTCAGTGCAGCCAGTCATACGTTGCTCGGTCAACAACTGATTGCCCTTGATGATGTGGGCAATCTCCTGGTATCGCCGGTGCTTGATGAAGTTGCGACCGTGTTGACCGCCACCCAACGCACCATTCGCTTCTCGCTCTCGATCCCAGAAGGTCAACGCCTCCTTTCGTACCACGCCACCACGAATGGGTTTTATGAGCACTGGGTTGATCAAGGCGTGACCCATGTCATCACCCTTGTTACGCCAGCCGCACTCTTTGAAGCAGCCCCCATCTTCTTCAACCTCGATGCCTATCCCCAGATGCCGGATCTGTCCGGGAAGATCACGAATACGCTGCTGCGCCAAGCTCTACGCTGCACGGACGTTGCCACAGCAAAGCGCCTGTTGCAGACCGCCGAACTGCCAGACAACGTGCTTGACGCCTTGAGCGCAACAGTCGTGGCGACCGTGGCGGTTGGCGATGTGCTTGATGTGCGGCCCAGCCCAAGCGGAACGCCTGAGGCCAATCAAGGGCTGTTGCTGCTCTTTGGGCAAGAACACTACTGGATCTTCCAGCCCCAACCGCAAGCCGATGATTTGATGCTAACCCTGCTGCCAAGTACAACCCCGGTATTGCATACCGCGCTTGAGCAACTGCTTGCGAGCGCGTAACGCCCAAACCAACACGATACCCGCCACGCGAACCAAACCCAAGAGAGCACACACCTATGCCAAGCATGATCCGCGTTGACACCGATCACCTCCGGGCCGTTGCACGCCAGATGCGTACCAGTGCAGACCAGATCAGCACCAATAGCCTGAGCACCTGTTAAATGTCAACTAGATTTGCCGTTCTGCCTCCCACGGGTTGCGCAACGAGCTTCGCCCTGATTGCGCCAACGCCATCGCATCCCTGATACTCCTGTATAGCAGGATCTTCCTGCCCGCTTGCAGGAGGGTGCGATGGGCACCGAGCACCCACCGTCCGTGACGATTCAGACGACCCCCGAGGAGCAGCCGTCAATTCCGGCCTGGTTGGCCGAAGTCGTGCTTCTGGTTCAGTACGGCACGCAGCATGGCTTGCTGGCGGCGATCCGCGACCATGTGCGGTTGGCGCGAGGACGTGCGGGCACGTTCGATGTGATCGACTTCGTTGCCATCCTGCTCGGCTCTGCGGTCAGTGCTGAAGCGACGCTCGAAGCCTTCTCTGATCGGCTGGCCCCGTTTGCGCAGCCGGTGCTGGCGCTCTTCGGGCGCGCACAGGTGCCGCATCGTTCCAGCCTCAGCCGGTTCCTCGCCGCCATTGACCCGCCCTGCCTGGAGGCCCTGCGTCAGCAATTTCAGGCCGATCTGCTCCAGCACGGCATCACCGACGACGCCGTTGGTGGATTCTGGGATGTCCAGGGAACCCCGCTCGTCGTCTTCGACATCGATGGCACGCGCCAAGCGGCGCGGCAGCGTGCGCTCGCGCACGACGCCACCCTGCCCGTCGCGCAACGGCGCATGGATGCGGTCTGCGCCCCAGGCTATCCCGGTCGCAAACGCGGCGAAGTCGTGCGTACCCGCACCACGGTGTTGCAGGCGCATACCCAGGAGTGGCTCGGTACCTTCGGTAACCCTGGCAACGGCGACGACGCCCTGGAGCTTGAAGCTGGCTGTCGCGCCATCACGGCGTACTGCGCCGCACGCCAGATCCCACCAGCCCACGCCCTGATTCGGCTCGACGGTTTGTATGGAACCCTGGGCCTGCTGGCCCGCATCCAGCCCTTCCAGCTCGGCTTCTTGACGCGCGGGCGCGACGATCAGGTGCTTGACCACCCAACGGTTCAGGCCCGCTTGCAGCAGCCTGCAGATGCGACGGTGCCCCACCTGGCGAGCCAGGTGCAGCGTGAGCTCTTTGATGTCGGCTTCATCGCTGACTGGCTGCCCGAGCAGCCTGGCGTGGTCGTGACCTATCGTGTGCTGGTGACCCGGCGAGCGGCGCCGGCAGATCACGCCCAGATCACGGTGGGCAAGCTGCGCGACGCGCACGTCGACGAACTGTCGCTGACGTCACGTCCGGCGCACAGCCTGCCCGCCACGACCGTGCTCGAGCTTTCCCAGCATCGCGGCGTCTTCGAGCAGGTCTTGAGCGACGAAGACACGGAGCAGGACCCTAACCGTTGGTGCTCCCACACCCCCTGCGGCCAGGAGTTCTGGCAGATCCGCTGCCAGTGGGTCTGGAACATCCGCCTGCGGCTCGGGCGCATCACCCAGCCTCAGCCACTCCGCTGGACGACCTGAGAGCTGGAACACGACCCCGTCGCGACGACGACCGACCCTGCGGCACGCGTGCCTGCATCGACGGAGTCTGCCGCCACGCCCCCGGCAGCGGCGATGGTCACGCCGGAAGTGGCCCCCAGTCCACGGGCATCCACGCCGCCCCCGCCGTCGTCGGCATGCGTGCCGACGCCACCAACTCCCAGTGATCTCGTGCCGATCTACGGCCCGTTGGAGCTTGCGCAACCGTGGGCCAAGGCGCGTCGTCGCTTTTCATCGCACGACGTTCAGCTCCAGGAGGACGACATGCTGATCTGCCCTGCCGGGAAGGTCGTGCGTCCCCGTGAGCGGCGCACCCTGGAGAACGGTGACCTCCGGGTGCTCTATGCCGCCAAAGCTCACGATTGCCGCACGTGTCCTCAGGCAGGCGACTGTCTGGGCCAGGGCGCGTCTGGCGCGCAACCACGGCGGGTCAGTGGCGTGCGTCACCGCACGGGCTGGCACCTGCCGCCCCCAACGCCCACCGCGGCGGTACCACCATCCGTGGCGGAGCCGCAGCCGGGCGAGCCGGAGTGCCGCCGCGTGCAGTGGGGCGACTGCGGTGGCCGTCGCGTGCGGCGTGAGCTGGTCGCGCAGCTCCGCCGTCAGCAGGTGACGCTCACCGTGCAGGAATCGACGAGCGCACCGGAACCGGCTCCAGCGAAGCCAGCGGTCAGCACGAAGGCCGAACGCGCCCATCGCCGCCGCAGGTGGGCAAGCCGCCTGGCCGGTAATGCACGCAAGTCTACCGCTGCGCACTGGCGGATTACCTTGCCTGGCGTGCCTCTCGCGCTCGCGGACGCACTTGGCCTCTCCTCAGCCGGAGCAGCATGAAGCTCGTTGCGCAACCCGTGGGATGCGGGCGGCAAATCTAGTTGACATTTAACACCCGCCGACCACCCGCAGGGCGCCCGCACCGGCGAGCCGCGCCCGCTGAGCCCGGAGGAGGCGCGTGTTGGGTAACATTTCCCGCGAAAACCAGACGACACCACCACACAAACCGCCGGTGGTTGCGGAGCAGTGGGTCTTTGGCCCCGGCCTGCCAGCTGCCGGCCTCCGGCTGGACCGTACGGCCTATCGCCGCCAGGAGCGTACGCTTCGCAGGATCGCGCTGGGAGCTTCCCAGCGCATCACCCAGGCCCGGCTGGAGACCTTGCTCAGGGAAGGTCAGCCGAACGAAGGAGGGAAGAACAACCACACACGCCCGGAAGTCTGATCGCCCGTGCGGCCCGTGCCCTCTGCCCGGCCGCGCCACCCCAACCGCCGGGGTGGGTCAAAAGCAACCCGGCGATCTGGGTCAAAAATAAACCGGCCTTGACACCACCCCGGTACGGGCACCCGCAAGGGGTTCCCCACCCCGGTACGGGCACCCCCACCCCGGTACGGGCACCCCTTGCGGGTGCCCCACCCCTTTTGGGATACTGCTGGTTTATTCGTACTCTGCGGGCCTGTGGTGTACCATGGCCCCATCTGCGAAGGATGAAACACGAACTTACCGTTCGCTTATTTCTTGAGGTGATTCGGACAAATGCTCAACCAGCCGC
>NZ_SIJK02000061.1 GCF_004762035.2 Candidatus Chloroploca mongolica
TTCGTACGAAAAAAACGAACGTCATGTCGCTCCCTCGGCGCGTGGATAAAAAACCTACCCCCAAAAGGTGCCCTACAGGGCCGGGGGCCGGGGCCGGTGTAGGGGCACCCCTGGCGGGTGCCCTGGCGGGGTGCTGGCCTAGAGTTTGAGGCGATAGCCGCTTGAGCGGACGGTTTCGAGGTAGATGGGGCGTTGGAAGTCGGGTTCGATCAGTTGCCGCAGGCGCGAGATGAGGTTCTGGAGGGTGCTTTCGTTGCGTTGCACATCAGCCGAGGTTTTAATATCTGGCATCTCGAGGGCCTCACGCAGCAACTCTTTTTTGGTACAGACCTCGTTACGGCGCTCGTAGAGGTAGGTAAAGAGGCGCAAGAGTTGCGGCGTCAGCGGGACTTCGCGGCCATGAATGGTCACGATGCGCTGGTTTTGATCAACGGTCACATGCTCCTGTTCACGGGTCAGATCGTCATAGATGAGCGAAGCACAGAGCAGACTATGCACCAGTTTGATCAGGATGCCGGGATCTTCCTGATTTTCGACTGGGGTGGCAAGGAGATGGCGCAGTGCAGCGAAGAGGATGCCGACGTGATAGGCTTTGAGGTCACGGATGGGGCTGAAGGTACCGGCGAGGTAGCGCACGCGGGTGATTGCACGCATCAATTTCTGTACCTCGGGGTCGAGCCCAGTCATATCGGGAGGTGTGGTGAGATTGGGCATCGCGAGC
Organism: Candidatus Chloroploca mongolica; assembly: GCF_004762035.2. GTDB lineage: Bacteria > Chloroflexota > Chloroflexia > Chloroflexales > Chloroflexaceae > Chloroploca > Chloroploca mongolica. Next base: position 722 of record NZ_SIJK02000061.1, read on the forward strand.
AGCGCGGCTTCGCATTTGAGCCGGGTGCTAAGACTGACGGCGGACGAGAGTTGGAGGCGCAGACTATGCTCGAGCAGGGCATAATCGGCGCAGAGAGGCCCCCGCGTCGCGTGCGCAAATTCAATCAGGGTACATCCTTTGCGTTCGGGGTCAACCAGCACCGTTTCGAGGTCAACGGCCCCATTCACCGTGCCGACCAGATGCTCGCTGCCCGAGAGCAGGTACTCGACGCGCAGGGCATTCGTTGGCAGGGCCAGGCGGCGCACGGCGGGTTCGGCATCGGGCAGGAGGAACTCGATCGCCTGACCAACCAGATTGATCCGGAAGGCCCCCAGCCGCAGGGTTGCCTGGGCGAGTCGGGCAATGCACTGTTGCAACTGGCGTTCCGCCGAGGTTGGACTGTCTGCGTGCAACCACGTGCGAAAGAAAGTGGCTGCTTCTTTGGGATTGGTCACAATGGGCGCACGCGCAGACCAGGGTTGCACCACATGGCGCAACAGGTCATCGAGTACCTCGGTCATACTTGCGGCGTCGGCGGTGTGGTAGAACTCACGGAGCGACACGCTCGATGCGAGGCGCAGCCCGTGGAGCAGATAGGCATAGGCGGTGTACCCCGGGATGCGGGCGGTGAATTCTTTATGCAAGACGCGGGCATCGCCATCTTTGGGGGCGTAGTGCTGGCGTTGTTGTTCATAGACCGCCACATCTGCTTTGCTTCCATAGACCACCAGATAGTGTCCGTTGCCACGTTCGGGGTGATTGCCGCGCACTTCAAGCGCGACGCGCCCTTGCGTCGCACTGACAACCCGTTCGATGGTGATCTCTTCGTGCTTGCGGAAGAGCAGGCGCAATAACTCATCAATCTTTTGCGCTTCGACCATGGGATCTTCTGACGTCGGGACAATCAACTCGGTTAGGCGGGCGAGGGACAGACGTTGCCAGACGGGGAAGCGTTCACTAAAGCGGATCTTCAGTTGCCAGTTAATCGGCGCATGTTTTTCCAGGGCATCCTGAATGCGTTGCAGCAGATGCTCGAACCCATCCTGTTTGAGCACATAATCAACAATGAACGCATTCTGGCCGGCCGCGGGGAGCGTACGGTAGAGGGTATCAAAGGAGGGGAACTTGGTGATAATGATTTTGGGGATGGCGGCATCAAGCGCTTGCGCCAGATCGAGCCCACCGTCTGAGGGATTGCCATCCCCGGTCAGGCAGAGATCAAGCAACACAAGATGAATGCGGGTTGCCTCGACAACCTGGAGAGCTTGTTCCGGATTCGTTGCGGTATAGACGTGAAAGCCGTGCAGCGCAAGCAGCTCGCCGGTGGTCTTGACGGTTTCTGGCACATCATCCACAATCAGCAGGTTATAGTTTGACATTCCCGTTCCCCCTGTCAGGATGCAGTGCTCATTGTAACGCTTCACACCATTGTAGATTGCTGATTGTAGCACTACAACGAGGGTTCGCTTTTCGTCGCATCAGAACGCAGTCCACTTGTCACCCTGAACGGAGGTGCAGCCGGAGTGAAGGGTCTCGGCATGGCATCAGGAGAGGAGATTCCTCGCTTCGCTCGGAATGACAACCTTCGTTGTAGGGCTTACGTACCCCCTTCGATGGGCAACTCAAGCATCATCGTGGTGCCCTCGGGCCCGGTCTTGACGAGATCAACCCGCCCCCCATACGCCTCAATAATTGCGCGTACCATCATCAACCCGGTGCCCCCGACGCGCCCCCCCTCGGGACGCAAGACCTGCTCTTTGAAGATGAGCGGCTGGATGGCTGGTGGGATGCCAGGGCCACTGTCTTCGACCGTCAATTGCACATGCCGATCGGTGCGCTGGGTCGCAAGGCGCAGATGGCGCGTGGAAGCCTCTCGCATTGCGTGGATGGCATTACGGATCAGCATTTCGATCGCAATGCGCAAAAGCTCCTGATTCACTTGTACACTCGCCTGGGCATGCAGATCAAGTTGCGGTGAGGCAATGGTCGCGGTGTACCGTTCAAGAATCCAGAGCTTGTTGACACAGCGACGGACAAAATCATCAAGCGGGGTTGTTTGCACGCCTTCGTCGGCTTTGAGGGCCGGGGTCAGCGAGCGATCAAGGATCCGGCGGGCATTGATATCAATTTCACCGAGACGCACCTTGATCCACTGCTCGAACGACTGGCCGGCGGGGGGGCGCATTTCGGCCATCAGCACCTGGTTGCGGATATTCTGGGCATAATCTTCAATTTCGTGGCGCCAGACATTGACCATTGTCCGCATCCATTCGAGGCTAGTGCGCCCGCCGACGATGCGTCGCATCGAAGAGAGCGACTCGATATGGTCGGCGTTGTGCAGCGCTGACGCAATTTGCCCTGCGATAATGCCGAGCAATTGTTCATCATCGTGGGCAAAGGCGGCCTGCCGCGGGCTTTGCACATCAAGGACGCCCAGCATATCTTTGTGCTCATTGCCCCATGTGATGGGCACACAGAGCTCCGAGACCGTGCGAAATGGCTTGTCAGGCACGAGGTCAAGATAGCCTGGTTCACCGTCAAGTTGATGGACGTCGGGGCAGTTGACGACACGGCGGTGCGCGGCCACATACCCACAGATACCTTCGCCAAAAGCTTGCACGATCTCGTCTCCGTGGCTCTTCGGTGAACTCCAGCCTGGCTTAAAGGTAAGCACCGGGCGTTCATCATAGTGGCGAGCGGCCAGGCGAACCGATACCAGGCACCCGCGGAAGATGTCGGCTTCGAGGCGATGGCAGAGTTGGTGGAGAAAGAGGTCAATCGGCTGGTTCATCGCGACCCGACGGCCCATCTCTTGTACCAGTTCGAGACACGCATAGAGGCGGTTGTGTTGCAAGGCAGTTGCGGCATAATCGGCCAGCAACTGCAACGCGTGCTCATCTTCCTCATCGAAGGCGGCCTCACTGGGATGTTCCAGGTTGATCACACCGAAGACCTGGTTGCCCAGTTTGATTGGCACAGCCAATTCGGAGGTCACTGCGGGATCGTAGCTAAGATAATCCGTATCATACTGAACATGATCAATGCGAATGACCTCTTTGCGTTGCACGGCGCGCCCCGTGATCCCAATCTGAGGTCCGTCCAGATCAATATTGCCAACCTGATGGTGCAGTTGCTCCAGGTAGCTTCCCGGATGGGCTGCGGTGAACCGCAGATAATTGCCTTCGACCATCGCCAGGTGGCTGAAACTCCGGTCGCGCACTTCGGGCGAGATCAGCAAGAGCGATTGTTCGGCGATACAGTCGAGCGTCAGTTGCAGCGAGGCCGGGTTGGGGGTGGTGTGGACAAGCGAATCAGCGACGGCATGACCGGCCTGGCGCAGGGCTTCAAAGGTTGAGCGTTGCCGCTCTCGTTCACGATAACACTGATCACTTCGGATCGCAATAGCTGCCTGGTTGGCAAGCAGGGTCAGATGCTCAATCTCTTCCGCGCTAAACGGATGTGGCTTGCGGTAACTCACAAAGAGAGCCCCGACGCGCATGGTGCCACAGATCAGCGGGGTCGCAATCGTCGCGACAATCTCTTCGCGGCGCACAAAATGGGAGATCCCAAAACGCGGATCGGTACTCACATCATCAATGATCAAGACCCCGTCGTGATGGATCACCTGGGCAACCAGGGATTCGCGGAGCACCCGCACTTTCTGGGCCACACTGCGCGGATCGAGCACCCCGCTTGCCACTGGTGCATAGGTTAGTTGACGTTGTTTGGCGTCACAGACATAGATGACCGCCGTATCGGCATTGAGGAGCGTCCTGACCCCTTCGACAATCGAACGCAGCGCCTCTTCGGGATGTTCAAGCATACTAGCACTGGTCACGAGGCGCATGGTCTCTTGGGCGGCATCGAGGTGCCCCTGCGAAAGCCTCAGCCGATCGAAGAGTGCGGCTTTGCTGAGCACCATCGCTGCCGAGTTGGCAAAAAGCCTGGCCTTGTTCCGGTCTTCGGCGGCGAAGCGTTGCGGTCGTTTATAGACGACGGTCAGGAACCCCAGCAGGGCCTCACGATGTTGCAGCGCCACGATTTGCAGGGCACGGGCACTGGTCTGTTCGAGCAAGAGCGCCATTGGTTGATCAGGGGCTGTCGCTGCCACCGGGCCGCGGAGATCCGACTCGGCGTACCATCCCCCACTCAGGGCCTGGTTGAGCAGGCGATCGGTACGAGCGGGTTGCAACTTGAGTTGATGCCAGACATCGCGCGCCAGTTGATAGCCAGCCGAGCGCGCCGGCTCGATCTGCCCACTGGCGGCATCGTATGACCAGACGACGGCTGCGGTGCCGCCAAGCAGGATGCACCCGTGGCGAGCGACCTGCTCAAGCACATCATGCCAGTTCTCGGCCCCACCGATGCCTTCGGCGGCATGACGGATCTGTTCGAGCAGCCTGATCTGAGCGGCGTGTTGATAGGCCAGCGCCACCTGATTGAGATAGAGGCGCACCGCTTCAAGCTCGGCGGGTAGACTCGGGTGGGCTTCGTGCCAATGGATCCAGAGCACCCCAAAGCGTCGTTCGCCCGTCATTAAGGGCAAACAGGCTGCCGCACCAACGCCGCGTTTGAAAATGACCGGTTGCAGGCGATCCTGATACTGCATCGTCTGATCGAAAATCTGGGGCTCACCACTCCGCAGCACGTCCATCGACACCCCATTTTCACGCACGATGGACTGTGCTTCAAAGATGCCGTCACGGGTCGAGATGGCCCGTGTCACTTCACCCAGATCATTGATCAGAATAATGCTGACCCACATTGCTTCAACGACCGCACAGACCTGGTGGACGGCGGCTTTCAGCACCTGTTCGGGTGTTTCTGCGCCACCCGAGACCGGTTTATGGCTCCCTTCCAGGAGGGTATGGAGGCTCTGTTGGGTTGCTTGATACTGGCTGACCAGATTCTGGTTTTTGAGAGCTACGGCGATGGTATGGGCAAAGATCAGCAAGGCTTCACTATCATCTTTGGTGATGGCGGCCTGGGTAAACGCGTTATCAACGATGACCATGCCCTGGATCTTCTCACCGACCATAAGCGGCGCGATCGCCGTTGGCCCGCGAGGCGTCAGCACATCGAGCAGGCGTGGCGGCAAGAAATGATCGAGTTCGCTGCCAGCGAGCGTCATCGTGCCTGGTTCACCCAGAATCGTGCGTAGCAGGTCGGGCTCGTCTTGCGTGAGCGGGATGCGCAGCGCATTGATGCGCTCGAAGAGCGGGGTTGGTGGTAGATCTTGTTTGCTCAGATGTTCAAGATAGGTTTGGAAGGTCGTCATGCCATCCTGTTCAAGGGTCGCCCAATCCTCGTTGGCTTCCTCGAGACTCAGATGACCGATGCCCATGTGTCCGATCAGATAATCCTGGCGTTCATTGACCAGAAAGACCATTGCACGATTGAAGCGTAGCCCGTAGCCAGCGGTAATCGCGGTAAGAAAGGCATGTAGCATCAGGTCTTTCTGGGTGGTTTCCTGGCAAAAGCGACTCAACTGGCCGAGCAGCGCCATGCGCCAGACAACGCGCTGTTCGCGGCCTGACAATTGGGCGGTTTGCAACACCGAGGCAGCTTGCCAGACAAAGCGCGTCAACACCGTCAGGTCGATCGCATGCCGGGCGCTATCGCGGCGTACGCCCCCGACCAGCACGACGCCGACCAGTTCACCGCCGCATTCGATGGGGGCGGCATACGCGTTGTGCCAGCGATAGACGGCCAGTGGATCAGCGGGGTCATCGGCAAGGGAAGCGCTGACCAGCGGTGTGCCGGTTTGTACCACACGTCCGGCCAGTCCGATGTTGGCCTGATGCACATAGCCAACCAGCGCTTCGGGCAACCCATAGACATGGGCGATTTCCACTTCACCCAGGTGGGGCCGTACCAGATAAAAGACGCCCATTGTCTGGCGCAACATATCTATGGCCAGCCGGAGGATTTCATTGCGCAGTTGACTCGCATCATTATCGGCCCGCAAGGTGCGGACAGCGCGTTCCATCTGATCGAGCCGGTTCTGATGGTATTCGTTCAGTTCTTGCTGGCGGATGCGGTCGATTAGCGGGGCCGTATGGGTGGCAAGATCCTCGATCAAGGCACGATCGGCTTCGGCAAAATCTGGTGTAGGCGTCGCTACGCCTCGCCCGAGTTCAAGCAGACCCACCAGACCATCACGATGGCGCAGGGGCATCAGCACGACGCTGCGCACGCTGGAGGGAAGCCCGGTTTGTCGGCCCCATGCCTGAGGTTGATTGATGACTGTGAGACCCGTCTGCTGGATCGCATGGGCTAGTTCGGGCCATGCGTTGATCACCATCGTTGTCCCGAGACCTGGATGCCAGGCCAGGCCGGGAACGGCCTGACTTGCCTGGAGGATCAGTTGTTCAGCGGTGTCGGCAAGATAGATCCGGCAGCAGGCCAGATTCAGGCTCTTCACCAGTCCATCGCCGAGGCTTCGCAAGGCCTCAGGCAGGCCATCGGCCATCGTGAGCAATTTGCTAGCCTGCACGAGCAACGCGTGGTGGGTCTGCGCTGTTTGCAGGGGGCGCAATTCTTCGAAGGTGATGATGATCCCGTGTTGGTCTTCCCCAGGTAGGCGACACTGGCGTGCGCGCAGTTTGACAGGCAGCGCTTCGTGGCGAGCGGTGTAAAATCCGATCTCTTCAATGAGGCACATGTCGGGGCTTCTGGCGAGCGAGCGCAGCAGGCGCGGCATCGCTTGCGGATCGACCATGAGGGTGGCGAGCGTCTGCTCAGCGAGGGTTGCCTCGGGGTAGCCCAGCAAAAGGGCGGCACAGGGTGATGCGGCCATCAGTTTACCGGCGTGATTCGTCAGCATCATGGCCCCGGGGGCCTGGGCGACGAGCGCAGGCCAGCCAGGATCGGGCGTAGCTTGGGGAGGGGGGGCAGTCGGGCGGATGAGCGTCGTGCGGAGATTGGCAAAGAGTTGGTTGATCCGTCCTGTGAGTTGGGGATCGTCGTCGCGTTGTTTGGGCAGGGGCAGGGGAGATTCGGGAAGCGGTGGCGGTGTCGCAAGCTGATTGGCGATGGACTGTACCTGTTCGTCAAGGCCCGGGCCACTTATCGTCTGCACAAGCGTTTCGAGACCAGTGAGCACGTGCTCGAGATACGCCGCCGTTACCGCGTGGGTATGATGCAAGAGCGCATTGCCGAGCGCAAGGGCCGCATAATCGGCAAACACGCGCAACAGACTGGCATCCTGGGTCGTAAAGACGCGCCCACGTTCGGCATCAACAAAGAGCACCCCGAGGGTCTGCATCTGCCAGCGAATTGGCACCGCAATCACCGCCTCGAAGGGACTCACATCGTGATAGGTACTGACCCGTTCGGTCCAGTTGGCATAGTCAGAGACAATCAGGAAGGGGAGATCCTCGGTGACCAGCATGCCAACGATGCCTTCGTGTTGATGCACATGGGGCGCAAGCGGGGGATCGCCATGCCCATAGACCCCACCGAGGGCAAACGTCTGCTGGTGGGCATCATAGATATAGATCCCGCCACCGTGGGCATGCAACTGTTGGGTCGCCTGCATCACAATCAACTCAAGCAAGTGCCGCTGATCGTACTCAGAGGTAAGGGCAGTCGTCATCGTGCGCAGCATCTCGGCCTGTTCCGCGTGCTGCTGAACTTCACGCACAAGCCGGGCCTTATCGAGGGCATTCGCAATATGTGCGGCAAAGACGCGGCATAATTCAATATCCTCATCGGTAAAGGTATAGTCACGTTCGATCGCATCGAGGCTAAACGAGCCAATGACGCGCCCCTGGCTGACCACGGGTACCACGAGGATCGCACGAATCGCAAAGCTCGCAAAGGTCTGGGCCACAGAACCAAGTTCTGCCGGGGGTGTCTCGGGCACGGCATTGAGCAAGATCGGCTCTTGCTGATAGATGAGCCGTTCTTCCGCAGGAATGCCGCGAACCGGAATCCGGGTGTTGACTGTCCCCAGGTCAGGGAACTCAGCTACGACCTTGCCGCTATCACCGTCCTTATCAAAAAGCACGAGCCCGCTATGATCAACATCGAAGAGTTGCACGGCAACCTGACAGATCTGGAGCAAAACCTGATCGAGATTCGTAGTTTTATTGATCTCTGATGCTGCGGCTTCGATACTGATGATCACACGCTCTGACCGCTTCATAGGCACCCCATTCCCTGCGGATGAAAACATCTCTCGTAGCATAGCAGATCTGCTACGCTGCTCCCTCGTAATTTGCTCTCAATTTGAGGGTGCATGTTCGCAAACGAGGCTTGTTTGGCCGGATTTTGACGCAAAGACGCAAAGACGCAAGGAGAAGAAAGCTGGAAATAAACCTTTGCGCCGTTGCGCCAAATTATGACCGGATTTTGACGCAACGGCGCAAAGGCGCAAAGGGTATTGCGACCGCATGCTTTGACGCAACGGCGCAAAGGCGCAAAGGGTGTTGCGACCGCATCTGGACGCCAAGCATGCGACGGATAGTGGGGCCAGAGGTAGAGAAGAAAACTTCGGTGACAGACTACGTACGCGTGGGCTGACGTCGAGCGATGAAGATGCTGTGTGCCACTTACGGCTCGTGCCCTGGCACTCTCGGATGTGGTTGCCACCGGCACCAGTGGATGATCCCTGGCTGCGGGCGGGCGGGATCTGGGCGGATGATCCCTCGTGGGAGGCGTTTCAGCAGGCGATCAGCACGTACCGCATGGTGGTTGATGAACTTGTGGGGTTGGGCGAGGCCTTGGTGGACGAGGAAGAGTTGGTTGACGAAAGCCGCAGCCAGATTACTCTAGGCGGAAACTCGCACAGCACGCTCATATCGCTGAAGGCGAGAGATTATGATCAAAGAGCAGTTTCATGCGTGGGCCACAAGCAGATGACGCTCCCGGTCAGCGGCATAGCTGAGACACGCCTGAATATCCTCTGCGGTGAGGTAGGGAAAGTCATGCAAAATATCCTGGGGCGTCATGCCCGCCGCGAGGTAAGAAAGCACATCATAGGCGATCAGGCTACTCAACCCAGACCGGCTTTTTGACGCAAAGGCGCGAAGTCGCGCAGGGTTCCTCACCTACGCTAAAAACTTTGCGCCTTTGCGCCTTTGCGTCAAAATAACCACCTCATTTGCAAGGGATTGCACCTAGGCCGGCGGGCCGCCCGCGCGCTGCCAGATTTCTAGGATTGGGTACAGGCGCTTCAGATCGACGCCCTCCCAGGGCACGTAGCCATCAAAGCCCTTCTGGAGTTTGAAGATGCCGAAGCGACAGCCTAGCGGGTGGGCGCACAGCGGCGGCGCGTGCTGCAAACCGGTGAAGCAGCGCAGTCCACAGGTATGCACAGGGAAGATCGCTGCCAGGTCGCACTCCACGGCGCCTTGCCACCTCGACAGGGTGACCTCCAAGACGCTGCGCAGCAATTGCTCGCGTGCAGGCTCGGCGGCAGGTAGCGCCGTAGCGGCAATGATCAGACTCACATCAAGGTCTGACTCTGGGCGTGGTGTCCCGCCGAGCCCGCGGGAACCAGAGAGAACCAGGCGCTCGACTGCCGGGTGGAGCACAAGGTTGGCCGTGCCGAGCAGCGTGGCCGTGTTCGGCAGATACTGGGCCAATCCGGGTGCGAAGGTCGTGATCCGCATAGCGTCTGGCTCGGGATCGGGCCGCTCAGTAACCATCTTCATTCTTTCTTGAGGGCCTGGCGCAGGTGGGCGAGCGAGCTGTTCCCGCCTGAGCAAACCAGGCCGACCTTCCGCCCTGCGAGGCGTTCGCGCAGGTGGAGAGCCGCCGCCAGCGGCGCTGCCCCCGCCCACTGAAGTCGGCATTCCCTGATTTCATTCTTCAAAACGATACTCCTGAAACAAAGATCGAGCCGGCTTTTCATGCCACATTGTCATCCAAATACAAACCGGTATCCAATCTCCCCAGTTCTTCCCGGCGCTGCTTGATCAATTCCAGCAATTCGCTCTCGGTCTTGCCTTCACCTTGGGCTATCGCGAGCAATGTCTCAATCATGTCGGTAATGCGAATATCAAGCTGCTCTTCGCTGTCTTGATCGATCAGGCGGGCATGATCGCCAACGAGTTTTTCGAGGAGTTTGTCTCTCAACTCAATCCCTTCGAGTTTCCGGGCCGTATGTGCCACGCCTGCAACATATGCAACGGATTGATCCCGAATAATTCCGCTGCGCGGCTGCCTAAAATCAGTTGCGTCTTGATCGCGTTTCGCCCTGTTGCAGCGGTAGCAAAGCGCCTGAAGATTTCTTTCGTCATCGACGGGCATCATGATATTGTCTTTTGCCACATAACCGTGCTTGTCAGCCTGGCTTTTGGGGACGATATGATCAATGTCGATAGGAGCTATCTTTGAAGAGATGCCACAGAGTTCGCATTTTCCTCGTGCAGCCTTGAGAATACGATACCGAACCGATGCTTCGATCCGCGGCAGCGTACGGTACTGTTTCTTCTTCTCAATCCACTCACGTATCTTCTGTTCACAAAGCTCTTTTGCTTCCTCAACGGCGTGTGGATCTGAAAGATGAAAATTGAGCACAAAAGAGAGGCTTTTTCGTTCGTATGTGACTACTTTATGTTTCGTCAGCGTTATTTTTGGCCAACGCATCAAAATTTTGTCGTAATACGCCTGCACGCCCTCATCATAGCCACTTAACGTTTTGGCTAATTCAGCCCTCGTCGACGTGCCACCTCGTTCAAGCAGATGCAGGATGACTGCGGGCTGATACACGTCAGTCATCGACATCGTGCTTTTTATGAAAGAGATAAGCTCTGAGATGTTGCGCATGGGCGTCTTTTTCTCTAGCTGCGCTGGTTAAAAATGAAGAGGCGTTACCTGATAGCCGTCGAGAAAGACATGACAGATGCGACCACAGTGGCGGTAGGACAAGTATATACGACGTAGAGATACTTTTGTCAAGTGAGAATGAAGTCCTCTACGAAGGCGATTGCATAACTAATCTTCCAAGCACCGATGCCAACGATTCCTCGCTGAGGGCGGGGCCTGGCGCGACGCAAGCAGCGCCGTCTCTGTGCGGCTTGGCTTGCTTATTTTAACGCAGAGGCGCAGAGGCGGGGAGACGCAGAGGTTGGTGTGCCACTCCTCTGCGCCTTTGCGCCTTTGCGCCTCTGCGTTAAACCGAGCGGGCAATCCTCGTCCCACCTGACAGGTCGGACGAGGATCGCCCGGCCCCTGGCTGATGCAACGTCCTCCTGATCATCTGCGTCATCTGCGGACACTATCGAACCCTACCGGGACTTTGCATCAGCTGTGCTGCACGGCGTGGGGTGGCCCGCTGTTTCGGCAGGAGCGTGGTAGACTAGAGGTGGAAATACAAGATGGAGCGCCATACCGATCTTCCCGGCCGCTATGCAAACGCGGCTCCAGGTGCTACAGGCAGCGATCTGGGCCGCAGCACCCGAGGCCGAGGAGGTCATCAGTTACTAGATGTTCCGTCTCCACGGCAATCTCGTTCCCTTCGCTGCGGTGCTGGAAGCCGTTGCAAGCCAGGATGGTGAGGTGTAACTGGTATGGACGATGTGTTTGCAGTGATGTTTTGGACGGGCTTTTTGTGTTGTTTTCCGGTGCTGGTCATTGGCGGATCAGTTGGTTTTGTCGTGTACCGCAACACGCAGCGACGTGCGGCGAGCGCAGCGATTGCTCAGGGGTTGGGCTTGCAGCCAACGGCCAGGGCCAAGCAGATGCAGTGGTATGAGGGGCGGTTACCCAATGGTCGGTTGTGCGCCTATGTCCCTATCATCTTCAAGCGTACCTCTTACAACTATGAGGGACAGCGGCGCGGTAGCTACGTCTCGGCGGCGCGGCTGGTGCTAGAGGTCAAACGGGAACAGCCTTTGCATGTCAATGTCTTCCGTCATGAGAACTGGAGCAAGAAGAGAGCCCCGCTGGACAGTTTTGCGACCGCCTTCGCAGCCGATAATGGCAGCAAACTCACCAGTAGCCAGCAAGCAGCCCTGCTCGGCTTTGCCCAGACATACCCCAGCGCGACGATTTGGCTGGGTGACCGCGCAGGAGCTTCCACCGATGTGTTCAATGCCCCAGAGGTCATGGCGGGCTCTACCAGTTTCTTGCTGTTTGAATACCCGGTGGTCAACCCGTCGCCGGAAGAGATTCACGTGAAAGTGGTCGAACTCAGCCAGTTGGCGAGTCTGTTCGAGACATGATACGCTTGGAGCATCTCTATGCCTTACCATAGCCAACGCAACTACCGTGATGAGGCCGACCGCGCTGCCACTCTGGATCTGTGGCTGGCGGCTAGGGCTATTGGCCAGGGTGATCCCTGGCCTGGTTTGCACATGCTGGCAGCGGCCCTCACACAGCCAAGCGGTGCGCAGCTCTGGTTTGATCAGCACGACGAACTCGTAGCGGCGGCACTCCTGCTCGAAGGGAGCATCCTTGTCTGGGCGATCCGTCCGGGTGCCGATGACGAGGCCATCGAGGCGGCACTGATCGATTGGGGGCGGAGCCAAGCGCATGGCGGGGGACTCTTTGTGCCAGTGCGCGACGATGACCTGCGATTGGTGCATCTGCTTGAGCGTAGCGGCTTCGAGGAGGAGCCGTGGCAGATGCTGCGCATGGTTCGCATGGTGCTCGATCCACTGGTGCCGCCCAGCCCACCGTCAGGCTGCACGATCAGGCCTCTCAACCCTCCTCAAGACCTTGCGGCGGCTACTGCTCTGCACAGCACGATCTTTGCCGGCGATCGCAAGCAGATCAGCGAGCGCCAGCAGCTTATGGCCGCGCCGGGCTACCATCCCCAGCTCGACCTTATCGCGGCCAGCCCGCAGGGCGAACTGGTTGGCTACTGTCTGGGCATGCACGGCCCAGGCGCGGCGCTGCACCATCCGACGCCCCCTGGCTGGCTCGAACTGATCGGCGTCGCCGCGCCCTGGCACGGGCGCGGCCTTGGACGGGCCTTGACCCTAGCGATGTTGGAAGCTATGCGAGCCGAGGGGCTGAGTCACGTCTTGCTCAGCGTCAGTGACAGCAACCCCAGCGCCCGCAGAGTGTTTGAGCACTGCGGCTTCCGAGTGCGTCACCGCATCCGCTGGTATGTTGATGCAACGGGGTAGCTGACCCGTCTTGACGCAAAGACGCAGAGGCGCAAAGTAGCATATGCAAAGAGACCTCTGCGCCCTTGCGCCTTTGCGTCAAAAACCGGCACCGGGAAATTCAGGCAACGCGAGGAGTTGCGATGTCTGATGGAGGTGGTGCTGTAAATGGACAACAATGATGCGGAAGGTGTCAAGGAGACTGTGCCTCAACGCGCCCTTTGGCTCCGGGTACCAAGGCGCGAATGAGCAACGGGCCAAACAGCCCCGGCAGAAGGGGCACCCGCTCCCAGAAGGTAGGCTTCCTGGTTCCCGCGAGGATCTGCTCGATCGGCGCAAAGTAGCATCTATTCACGGTCATCACATGCTCAACGCAATAGCCGATGCTCCACTCCTCAGGATGGGGTTGCCAGTTCAACTGAGCTTCGCTCAGATGGCCAAAACGTCGCTCAAACTCGGCGCTTACAGCGACAGCTTCGGCGATCAGATCCGGCAATTCAGCGGTCTCAATCGTGATTGCCATAGTCCCTCACTCCATTGTTCTGGCCGATATTTCGTCGGTGGAACCAGCATAGGCTTCAACGTGCGCTGGGCGGGGTACACCCACACAATAGGTGATGCCAAGCGGCGCAGCGGCGGCCCGCTCCACACCAATTGCCCATTGATAGCTCTCTGCACCAGGCACCTGTTCTACCAGGGATCGTAGCTCGTCAATCGTGTAGCTGCGCAGACACGACACCGCCCCGTCGAAGAGCACGATCGCCGGGACGAGTGGGAGGAGATAGGTGAAGAGCAGCCGCGCAGGGGTAAGTGGGCGGATCAACGGCGTGAGCAGCCAGACGAGCAGGGGTGTGGTCAGCATTGCCATAAAGACAGCCGGCGTGCGTGCCGTCGCCTCGAAGATGGCGATCGCACGTGCTTGAGCTACGGCATCGCCAATGATCGCCCGTCCGTCCTCCGGCGAGAAGTGATGGAAGGCCGAGAAGATGGTGCGCAAGCCGACAAGCTCGTGTGGCACTCGCCGCGCATCGACAGGCGCAGAGGCAAAGGTGACGTTGCCCCGAAAGCGACGTGCCAGGGCCGCAAAGGCATTGATATTCGGGTACCGGTCGGTCAGCGTGACGTGAACCGGTGCCCCGTTGGCGGCGAGCAAAGGCAGCATACGTGCCCACGGGCCACTGCCACCTGAAGCCAGATCGATGATCCGGTACTCACCGGAGGCCTCAAGGGCGTCACGTAGGCGCGGGGCCACTGGCGCGTAAGGGTTCGAGACGTGCAACATCATCTGTAGGTAGTCCGTCGCCAAGTCGCGCAGGATAGCAGGGAACCAGGCGAGATCTTCGAGTTCGATCAACTGTAGGCGACGCATTGATCATACCTCTCAACGGGATAGGTAAGTCTTCACATTTGGGGTAACAGGCAAAGCCTGGGAGCGAGGGCGTCTCGCCCTCGAAGGCATTCCGAGGGCGGGACGCCCTCGCTCCCAGGGGTGTCAGAAAACGTACGTTACGCACCATTTACCCTCGACTCGTAGTGCCGACTTCAGTCGGCTGAGCCGGAAGCCGACTGAAGTCGGCACTACCTGATGTAATTCTTAAAACTCATCAGTCGGCTTAGGCGCTGCGCTGTCCGCGTCTCCCTTGATCAGCGCGGCGGCGGCAGCGGCTCGCCGGTAACGAGCACGAGCGCCAGGCCATCGTACCCCTTGCTGCCTACGGTCTGAAGCGCGGTCGCACGTACCCCAGGGTCATCAGCCAGCGCGGCGATCAAGGTGCGTACGCCTTGCACATTTGGATCGGTGCTATTCGCGTCGACCACGGCCCCACGGCGCACGACGTTGTCGGCAATGATCAAGCCGCCTTGCCTGGTCAGCGCCCGTGCCCAACGAAAGTAGGCCGGCATGTTGGCCTTATCGGCGTCGATAAAGACCAGATCGAACAGCGGCATCCCCGCCAGCGTGGGCAGCGTTGTCAGCGCCGGCCCGACGCGCACCTCGACGACGGTGGACAGCCCGGCACGCTCCAAGTTGGTACGCGCTACCTCAGCATGGCCTGGATCAGCCTCAAGCGTGATCATCTGTCCGCCGGGAGGCAATGCTCGCCCCAGCCAGATCGAGCTGTAGGCACCGAGTGTGCCGAGTTCGAGGATGCGCTGCGCCCGCAGCGTGCGGGCGAGGAGGTAGAGCAATGCGCCTTGGGACGGCGAAACACTGATCGTCGGCATGCCCGCAGCGTCACTCGCCGCGAGCGCGGCCTCGAGCGCAGTATCAGGTGGCATCAGCATGTCGCTGAAGTATTGATCGACGGTACTCCACTGCTCGTTGGTCATTCGTATGATCCTTGCTCATCAAGAGGGCGCAGGAACGATTGCGTCGAGCGTTCATTGTTCCCAAGCCCATATTTTCGCTTATTCTACCACGCCAACGCGGGCGCGGCACGCCAAGGCGGATTGGTAACAGATGACTAGCTCGACTTCTGCACAGAGCTGACCACGCAGACGAAGAACTCGACTTCATCATCAACTACGACATCAAATACCGCATGGGGCGAGAAGCGAGCGACGGCGGGGAGGATTGACGCAAAGGATTTGACGCAAAGGATTTGACGCAAAGACGCAAAGGCGCAAAGGCGCAAAGAATCATAATATAAAAAATCTTTGCGCCCCTGCGCCTTTGCGTCAAAATCTCTGCGCCTTTGCGTCAAACCCACCCTCCCTTGCCATACACGGGCAAAAGAGGGTATAGTTACCACAGTTTCCACACCTTGATTAAAGAGAAGACCAAGTATGGCCAAGCCTGTTATCTTGACGGTTGATGATGACCCGAATGTGCTCAGTGCGGTCGCACGCGATTTGCGGCGTCGGTATGCGGAACAGTATCGCATTGTGCGCGCTGATTCGGGGGCGGCGGCGCTCGAGGCGACCCGTGAGTTGCGGCAGCGCGGTGAGGCGGTGGCGCTCTTTCTGGCTGATCAGCGTATGCCGGGGATGAGCGGCGTTGAGTTTTTGGCGCAGGCGATGCCGATCTTTCCGCAGGCGCGTCGGGCGCTCTTGACGGCGTATGCCGATACCGAGGCGGCGATCCAGGCGATCAATAGCGCCGCTGTGCATTACTATCTCTTGAAGCCCTGGGATCCCCCCGAAGAGCAACTCTATCCGGTGCTTGATGATCTGCTGGAAGAGTGGCAGGCGAGTCATAGCCCGATCTTCGAGGGCATTCGCATTCTCGGGCATCGCTGGTCGCCCGAGGCGCACGCGCTCAAGGATTTCCTGGCACGCAACCATGTGCCCTATCTCTATTTTGATCTCGAAACTGATCCGCAGGCCCGCGAGTTGCTCGAACAGTATGGGCAACCCGCGCCGACACTGCCCCTGGTGCGCCTCGTTGATGGGCGCTGGTTGGTGGCACCGACGGTCGCCGAACTCGCCGATCAGGCTGGTCTGCTGCGCCAGGCCGCGCAGACACACTATGATCTGGCGATCGTCGGCGGTGGGCCAGCCGGTCTGGCCGCCGCTGTCTATGGCGCCTCGGAAGGCCTGCGCACCGTCTTGATCGAGCGCGAGGCTCCGGGCGGGCAGGCCGGGACGAGTTCGCGGATCGAGAATTATCTCGGCTTCCCTTCCGGTCTCAGCGGAGGCGATCTGGCCCGGCGGGCCGTTGCGCAGGCGCGTCGTTTTGGCGTCGAGATCCTCTCGCCCGTCGAGGTGGTCGGGATGCGTATTGATGGACCGTACCGCTTTCTTCAACTGAGTGACGGATCGGAAATCAGTACTTTTGCCGTTGTGGTTGCGGTCGGGCTTTCGTACCGCAAACTCGATGTCCCCGGGATCGAGCAACTGACCGGGGCCGGGGTCTACTATGGAGCTTCGTTGACCGAAGCGCTCTCGTGCCAGGCGCAACCGGTCTTCATTGTGGGGGCTGGGAACTCGGCGGGTCAGGCGGCGATCTATCTGGCTGAGTATGCCGAACGGGTGATAATGCTGGTGCGCGGCGACTCGCTGGGGGCCAAGATGTCGCAGTACCTCGTCGATCGCATTGAGGCGAGCCCGCATATCGAAGTTCGCCTCAATAGCACCGTGCATGCGGTGCATGGCAGCGCTCACGTCGAGGCGGTGACGGTGCGTGCCCCGGATGGCAGCGAAGAGCGGTGCCCGGCAGCGGCCCTCTTTATCTTTACCGGGGCGATGCCGTGTACCGGCTGGTTGACCGATATCGTTCAACTCGACCGACAAGGGTTTATTCCAACCGGCCCGCAGGTGTTCGAGGATGGTCGGCGGCCAAAGGGGTGGGATGTTGACCGTGAACCCTTCTTGCTCGAAAGCAGCGTGCCCGGCATCTTTGTCGTCGGTGATGCCCGCGCAGGCTCGGTCAAACGAGTAGCCTCGGCCGTTGGCGAGGGCTCGATTGCGGTGCAGTTTGTCCACCAGCACCTCGCGCGACTGCGTTAGGCCGGGGGAAGGTCAGGGCTGATGCAACGTCTTCCTGATTGTCCGCAGATTACGCAGATTACGCAGATGGGGAAGTCATAATCTGCGTAATCTGCGTAATCTGCGGATACTTAGCGGTATGAGGTTCAGCAATGCTTACGAGCAGTGAATTGGCCGGCTTGTCCCTCTTCGAGGATCTGACCGATGATGAGCTTGCGTGGGTCTTGACCAATAGCTACGAGCAGGCGCTTGTGGTTGGTGAGGTCTTTATGTATGAAGGCGATCCAGCGGATCGTTTTTATGTGGTGCTTGAGGGTGAACTGCAAATTGCGCGGATGCTCGATGGTACGCGCAAGGTCATCGGAACCACCCCGCGGGGCATTATTGGCGGCGAGATTTCGCTCTTGAATGCAGTGCCGTCAATGGTGACGATCCAGGCGATTGTGCCTTCACGCGCCCTGGTGATGGGGGTGCAGGCCTTTCGCCAGATGTTTGCGGCGGCTCCAACGCTCGGGTCAAAGATCTTGCAGATTGCATCGCAGCGGATGTATGGCTTTGCCTCGATGCGTCAGCAGCAAGAGAAACTCGCGGCACTTGGCCAACTCTCGGCAGGCCTCGCGCACGAGTTGAACAACCCGGCTTCGGCGGCGCGCCGCGCTGCGGTCTCGCTCCGTGAAATGTTGCCCTCGCTGCAGGCACGTGCGTTGCGCCTTGGCGTACACCATCAGCATCTACCGCTTGAGCGCCTGACGGACTTTCAGGCTCTCTTGATCGAACGTCAAGAGAGCCTGCCGCCCCTGTCGAGCCTCGAACGCTCCGATTACGAAGATCAGTTGGGTGATTGGCTTGACGACCACGGGGTTGCCGAGGCGTATGCGCTGGCGGCACCGCTTGTTGCAGCAGGCGTCACAGTTGATGAACTTGCCGGGCTGATCAGCGGGCTTGATGCGGCCACGTCCACCGAAACGCTCGGCTGGATTGCCGAGGCTGCCACCGTTGATGGGCTGCTGGCCGAGCTTGAGTTGAGCACGCGCCGTGTCGCGGAACTGGTCGCAGCGGTGAAAGCCTACTCGTATATGGATCAGGCTCCTATTCAAGAAGTTGATCTAAACCGCGACCTTGCCCACACCCTCGTTGTCCTGCGCCATCGCCTCAAAGGGATCACGGTGATCAACGAGTATAGCCAGGATCTGCCGATGCTCATGGGGCGCGGTGGCGAATTGAACCAGGTCTGGACCAATCTGATTGTCAATGCCGCTGACGCGCTAAAGGGGAGCGGCACAATCAAGATCATCACGCGCTGCGAGCACAACTTTGCGATGGTCGAAATCGCCGACGACGGCCCCGGCATTCCCCCCGACGTCTTGCCGCGTATTTTTGAGCCCTTTTTCACCACCAAAGGCGTTGGTGCCGGAACTGGCCTAGGCCTCGACATAAGCTACCGGATTATCACCCAGCACAACGGCACCATCGAGGTCCAATCGCAACCCGGCGAGACCCGTTTCATCGTGCGGTTACCAGTGAGTGCTTCCGGCGCGAGCGCGTAGAGGCAGGGCTGGTGCAACGTCCCGGGAGGGTTAGATAGTGTCCGCAGATTACGCAGATTACGCAGATGCGGAAGCTCTAATCTGCGTAATCTGCGTAATCTGCGGACGATCGAAATGACTTTGTATCAGCCCTGCTCGTAGCGGTGGGTAGCTTTACGCTCATGCGCGTAGCGGTGTATACTATTGATGGATACAACGATGAGCTCCTTCAAACAGGCTAGATAAGGATGAATCGATGCGACGGACAATGCTTCTCTTCTTTGCGCTCTTGGCCGCCTTTGGATTGGCGGGATGCGGCGCAACCACGACCCCTGCTGCGGCCCCACCGCCTGCTGCTCAGGTTCCGCAGGTGGCCGAGATCAGCGTTCAGCAACTCAAGACCTCGCTTGACGCCGGCAACCCAATCTTTCTGCTTGACGTACGAACACCCGCCGAATTCGCGGGCGACGGACACATCCCCGGATCAGTGCTGATCCCCGTCGAAGAACTGGCCTCGCGGATGGCCGAAGTGCCCAGCGATCAGCCCATTGCCTGCGTCTGTCGTTCTGGCAACCGGAGCCTGACCGCGTGCAACATGCTCGCTGCCAACGGCTTCGACGTCGAACTCTACAGCATGGCCGGCGGCATGCGCGCCTGGATTGCTGCCGGTTTCCCGTATGAGTAGACCATAACCAAAGCGGTCGGGAGGATCTCAGGGAGGGCTTGCCCTCCCTGTTCTTATCTCCTCGGCAATGCAGCAAGCGCAGCTTGCAAGCATTTAAGGCACCCAATACGGGTAGATGTCGTTGCCCCTGTCGGCAAAGATCTGTTGGAGGTTGCTGCCGTCCCGGTCGATGAGGTAGATCTTGCTCAGGCGCTCGTCGGATGTTTCGCGCGCGGCACTGAACATCAAGCGTTGCCCGTCGCTTGACCACGAGGGGGTGGCTGCGTTGCCGAGCCCGTTTGTCACGCGCTCAGCCGGCCCGCCCTGCACGGACATGCGATAGATGCTGCTCTCGCCATTGTCGCGACGTTCCGCAAAAGCGATCATGCGCCCGTCGGGTGAGACCGCCGGTGCGTTGAGTCTGCCCTCGGTGCGGTAGATTTCGACCGGCGCTCTGTTCGTGTCGAGCGGCAGAAGCATCAGCGCCGAACTGGTTTGTTCTTGCACCACATAGACCAGCGCTGTGCCATCGGGAAGCCATGCCGGGTGGTAGTCCTGGCCGGGACTGGCCGCAAGGACGCGAGCGTTGCTTCCATTTGCATCCATCACATAGAGATCAAGATTTTCCAGTGGCCCGGCGTTGTAGGCGATGCGTTGCCCATCAGGGGAAGGCATCGGCGTGCCGTAATTCCAGTCTGGCCTCGGTGGCATCAGTTCCCGCCGCTCCATCGTGGCGAGATCGAGGCGCGCAATGCCGTACGCATCCCTGTGCTTGAAGAGGTAGACGAGATAATTTTTGGCAGGCGCAAAGACGGGGGCCAGTTCATCCTGGGGGCTTCGGGTAAGGTTCCACGGCGGCCCACCTCCCGCATCCGCCAGAAAGAGGTCGTAGCCACCTTCACGATCCGAAGCAAAGACCAGCCGGCCCGAGGGCAGTTTGACCACGGGGATGAGCGCTGGCGGTGGAGGCGTGTCTGGGCGATTCGCGATGCCAAAGATGATCAGGCACATGAAAATGAAGACCGCAAGCCCCGCAAGACTCGCCAGCATTTCGGCGGGCGTCATCGGTTTCCCTGACGCGCGTTTGATGAGTGGGGGAGGATCGCGCAGGATCAACAGCGCTTGCGCGGCGCTGGCCGGGCGATCAGCGGCCCGGAGTTGCAGCAACGCCATGATCGTCTTCTCTAAGCGAGGCGGGACGTTGGCGAGGTGACTGCTTGGAGGCGTGAGCGCAGTACCACTGAGGCGTGCATACGCGTTGGGTGGACTTTGCCCAACCAGCAACTCATAGGCAATCACGCCAAGACTGTAGAGATCGCTCTGGGCACTGGTTGTATAACTCTGAAGTTGCTCAGGCGGGGCATAATCAGGCGTACCAACGCCCTTCGCAATTGTTCGTGTCACATTATCCATTTTGGCAATGCCAAAATCAATCAGGATATAGTCGCCTGCGTTGTTACGGATAATATTCCGTGGTTTCAGATCGCGATGAATCACCTGGTGCTCGTGGCATTTCTGGAGCTGATCCAGCATGACGCTCAAAAAGCGATCGACACTCTCGGGTGTCCAGGGGAGTGTGCGCACCTGATCGAGCGTCTTGCCCTCGATATACTCCATCACCAGGTAGACTTCAGAGCCCTCCTGGTAAGCCGTATAAAACCTGGGCACAAAGCGCAGTCCTGAGAGACGCTGGCTGATCGTCATGATCTCATTTTTGATCAACTCGTAGTCCGAAGGCGTCCCAGCCAGCACCAGTTTCACGGCCACACGTCGATGTGACTTCTGATCGTGTGCATAAAAGACGGTGCCAAAACCGCCTGAGGAAATAGTCCCGCTCAACAGGTACTGGCCATTCACGAGCACCACCCGCCGACACTTCTTACAGCGCCCCTCGCGAGTGTAGCTGAGGGGGGCGCGGCAGTGGCAACAAGTTGTGGTTTGCGTCACCATACAGTTCGAGGGAAAGGTGCTGTGTTCTGTGGAGCGAGCACGCACACAAAGGCGTATACCAACTCATGATGTTTGCTATAGAAGGCTCGTTTTTGCCACCTTGCTAGACCATACTATTCAATGTACCGCGAATAGTATGCATGATAGCAGTATACCAGTTATCTTCATCAAGATACTCATCCTCATCTGGATCATCGCCCTAAGGTAGACTATGGACATTCTTGACAAAATAGATCCTTTGTGCTAAAATGAAGAGACATCCCCCCCTCACATTGCCATCTTTAGCAAGCAGAGAGAGGAGCAAGGCTATGCCCCGTGTGGTTCATTTCGAGATCTGTGCCGATGATCCGGAACGTGCGAGCAAGTTTTATACGGATGTGTTTGGTTGGCAGATCAACAAATGGGACGGGCCAGTCGATTATTGGCTGACCATGACCGGCTCGCGTGAGCAACCCGGCATTGATGGCGGCATCATGCGGCGCGAGTCGCCAACGATGCCTGGGGTGATCAACACCATTGATGTTGCGTCGGTTGATGCCATGATGGAACAGATCGTAGCTCATGGCGGTAGCGTGGCGATGCCAAAGACATCCGTACCAGGGATGGGTTACATCGCCTATTGTCTTGACACCGAGGGCAATATGTTCAGCGTGATGGAGGAAGATCTGTCTGCGGTGTA
Source organism: Candidatus Chloroploca mongolica (assembly GCF_004762035.2). GTDB lineage: Bacteria > Chloroflexota > Chloroflexia > Chloroflexales > Chloroflexaceae > Chloroploca > Chloroploca mongolica. Next base: position 23,027 of record NZ_SIJK02000061.1, read on the forward strand.
GATTTAGTATAAGACCTCACAGGTCTTCAAGACCTGTGAGGTCTCAGGCATGACCATGCAGCCCCTACAAGCGTAGTGGTAAAATAAAGATAGACGACAAGGTTTATATGCGCTGACGAGGAGCAACAGATGGCTGTTTTCGTGAAGGATGAACGTGGACAACCAGGGGTGACGACCACCGATGTGCCGCCACTCAACTCGGGCGACCGGCTCTCACAGGCAGCTTTCGAGCAGATCTATCGTGCCCACCCCGAACTCAAGAAGGCCGAGTTAGTTGAAGGAGTTGTCTACGTGGCTTCACCGGTGCATTTTAAACATCATGGACGTCCACATTATCTCTTCATCGCATGGCTGGGAGCATACGAATCCGCTACCCCCGGCGTCATTGGGGCCGACAATGCGACGGTGCGACTAGACTTCGAGAACGAAGTGCAGCCGGATGTTTTGCTGCGCCTGCCCCCCGAGCGAGGTGGTCGCTCACGGGTGAGCCCGGATGACTATCTGGAAGGTGCGCCCGAGTTGATCATTGAGGTCGCCGCGAGCAGTGCGGCCTACGATCTGCACGACAAGCGGCGCGCCTATGCGCGCAACGGGGTCGCCGAATACCTGGTGCTCAGCGCCTACGAGCAAGAAGTCCACTGGTTTGCCCTGCGTGAGAGTGTCTACACGCCGGTAGCGCCCGATAGCGAGGGCCTGCTGCGCAGCGCGGTCTTTCCTGGGCTCTGGCTTGATCCGGCAGCGCTCTGGCGGGGCGACCTGGCCGCCATGCTCACGGCCTTGCAGCGCGGCCTGGCGAGCCCCGAGCACGCCGCGTTTGTCGCACGCTTGCGTGACGGGGCGACGGGGTAGGGTCGCGCGTCCATACGGTTGGGTAGATGACTCAGATCACCAGGTTAAAGAGATAGCCGACCAGCATAATCCCGGTTGCCACGATCCCCACGAAGGTAGCAATCAGGCGTGGCTTGAGCACGCGCCGCAGGATGATCAGCTCGGGCAAGCTCAAGGCAACCACTGACATCATGAAGGCGAGCATGGTGCCCATCGCCGCCCCCTTGGCCATCAGCGCATCAACCACTGGGATGACCCCAGCGACATTCGAGTAGAGCGGCACGCCCAGGATGACCCCTGCGGGTACTGACCACCAGGCCTCTTTCCCCATGATCCCCGCCAGAGCATCTTCGGGCACGAACCCGTGAATACCTGCCCCTATCGCGATCCCAATCACGACATAGGGCCAGACTTTGCCGACAATCTCGCGCACTTGCTCCCAGGCTTCGGCGAAGCGACGCGTCCAAGTGTATTGCTCCTCGGCCACTGCCCCGTCGCCGCCGCGGATCTCCCAGACGAAATCCTCGACATGGCGCTCCATATTCATCCGTCCGATGATAAGGCCGGCAACGATCGCAATTGTCATCCCGGAGACCACATAGAGCCCGGCCAGTTGCCAGCCAAAGAGACCAAGGAGGAGCGCTAGGGCGACGCCATCAACCATTGGTGCCGCAATCAGGAACGAAAAGGTAACACCCAGCGGCACGCCAGCCTTGACAAAGCCAATGAAGAGCGGCACCGCCGAACACGAACAGAACGGCGTCAGCACGCCAAGTCCGGCCCCGATCACGTTGCCGACGCCCTCACGCTTGCCGCCTAGGGTCTGGCGCACGCGCTCGGCGCTAAAGAAGGTGCGCAGGGTGCTGATCGCGAAGATCATACCGGTCAGCAGTAGCAGAATCTTCGGCACATCGTACAGAAAAAACGCGACCGCATCGCCTAGCCGCGAGCCAGGCGCAAGCCCCAAGAGCGCAAAGGTCAGCCAGTCAGCCAGTGGCTTGACGCTGTTATAGGCGATCAGCCAGAGCACCGTGACGCCACTGACGATCAGCCAGGCGCGGGTATCGGCGCTGCGCTGCGCTTGGGCGGGTGAAGGCAATGATTGAGCCATTGCGGATAACTCCTAATATGCATATTTTTGAATGTATTTGACGCAAAACAGAGTTTTGATCAGCGTGCCCCGACGGGGATACGGGGGCATGGCCCCCGCAAACACCTTCTACTTCGTCAACCAACCGACGATCTCGTCCTCATTAGGGATGCGGCCCGAGGCGACCAAGACGTCATCAACCACCAGGCCAGGGGTTTTCAGAATGTTCCAGCGCATCATCGCGCCGTAGTCGGTCACCTTCTCGACTTCACCTTCCAACCCGTGGTCGGCGAGCACTTTTTGGACACGCTGCTCGAGTCGTTTGCAGTTGGCGCAACCAGAGCCGAGCACTTTGACGTTCAACATGGAATCTCCTCTGTAGATAACAAGCGGATCGGTGCGGCGCTCTAGCACCAATACCTTGCAAATAAGGGGGTTGTTTTGACGCAAAGGCGTCAAGGCGCAACGTTCTTCGCGTAGGTGCGCAACCCTTCGCGCCTTCGCGCCTTCGCGTGAGCTTTTTTGAAAAGCATTGGCTCTCGCACCGGGCTACAACGCGGGCAGGGGCAGTCAATGGCTAGACTTGTTTCGGGTGATTCGTCACCACCAATGATGGCTCGTACCGTGTCGAGCATCGTCAGCACCTCAGGGTGTGCGATGCGATAGTAGCTGTTCAAGCCATCGCGCCGGTCGCTGATCAGGCCCGCTTTGCGCAACACGGCAAGTTGCTGCGAGACGTAGGCCTGCCGCTGGCCCAACTGGGCCTCGAGGTGACAGACACACTGCTCGTCGCTGCGTAGCAGATCGAGGATCTGCAGCCGGACGGGATGCATCAATGCTTTGAAGATGTGCGCGTGGCGCTCGGCAGTGGCGTTGTTCATAGAGATAGTATATGCCTTTTTTTGCATATACCCAGTGTTGTTCCCTCCATCCTTGGTAGTGGTGCGGCAACCAAATCGCTAACCCCTCTCCCGCGCTGCATTGCATCGCCATGCAGCCCGAGGCGTGCGCGGAGGAGCCAGTATCCCCTCCGCTGATGCAATAGCCCGTCTCGAGAAAACAGCGCTGGCCACCCTGCGCCTGCGCCGGTGCCGGTACGGCTGTTAGTAGGAAGCGACAGCGGCAGCACTCAAGCGACGCAGGGCAAAGATGGCGATGGCTCCGACGAGCAAGATTCCAGCGCCAAGCAGGGGCGACGCCCCTCCGCTGGTATTTGGCAGGCTCCTGGAGGTCAACGTGACCGCAACATTCTGGGTCGGGGCGCCTCGCGTGATCACCGGAATGATGGAGGTAGTGCCGTAGCGAACCTGTCCGTTGAGGCTGATATTCGCCTGCAGCGTGTAGGTGTCGCGCTGATCAATCTTGTTTGGATCATAGGCAACGTTGAACGCAAGTGGCGGCTGCGCTCCGGTGGTCACAAACGTCTGTTCGGCGATTATATCTGCGGGTCGGTCGGGGATAATGCGGGCAATCTGCACAGTTACCACAGCGTTGGCGGGCAGCGCAACGCAACGCGTTCGTTGTAGGTGATGATACCGCTGACCGAACTACTGTCCTGCGCGGCAACACGCCCGGGCAATGCGACGAGCACAACAGCAACGACAACGATCCAAAGCATATGCAACGGCTTCATAAGATCCTCCAACAATATGCACGCTCTAGCCTCCCAGAGCATCTTGTGGGTCAATACAAAGAGAGGATACGGCGAAGGTGTGTCAGAAGCGTGTCAAGTGGCGTTTACGTCGACTTCGGCAGCATCATTGCCACGTAGGGGCGCAGCAGCGCCTGGCTCACCCCTTGCCCACAGGCTCGCCTGATTGCTGCTGCGCCCACGGGATTGTTGATGACCGGATGATCCTGGCTCTCGGGATGGTTACGTGACCGGGCGATCCCCGCCCACCAGGGTTGTTACCGCCTGACCACGGGCAGGAAGAGCCCTTCTGACCAGCCGCGCTGCTGGCCGGAACCGCAACTTGCAGGTGCATCAACGCCGGTTGGCGGTTCGCGCATCGGCGCATTGGCGGCAAGGCGCTAGCTCGTCGTGGCCTCGCTGGCGCTGCTCGCCGGGTGCAGCGCGGTTGGCCCAGCGATGACTCGGAGCACCACAGCAGCCTGGCGCAGCCATCGCCCCCGTTGTTTGGGTAGGGCGGCACGCACATCTTCTGTTCGTACGTGCCACCAGATCGTGCAAACGCCCCCGATGCGCCCACACTGTGGCCGTCAACGGTTCAGCGACGGCCTTCGCCGGTTCGCTCAGGTCACGAAGGTGGCCTTTGCAAGCCAAGAGCCGCGCCGTTCACGGCGACGGCAGAAGCTGCCATCGCCTGAGGGCGGCACGCAGGGCGATTGCATCTTCCGTGAATGCACCCGCCAGGGCACCCGCAAGGGGTGCCCGTACACCGGATCCGGCCCCCGGCCGGTAGGGGCGCCCCTTGCGGGTGCCCTGATAGCGCGTCTTTTTGTATCCGGTTTCGTATGATGCCATCGCCTGAGGGCGGCACGCAACCGTCCTTGCGTACGTACGGCGGTTGTGGTATGATACAAATAGTACATACGTTCTTTCCGGGCACTCGTTGCGGGTTCACCAGCACGTGACGAGCCTGTTGCCCACTGAGGTCACGCGATGGCGCTCGATCATGATGGCATCTTCAAGCAACTGCTAAGCTCGTTTCTCGTCGAGTTTCTCGCCCTCTTTGCTCCGGATATTCTCGCGCTGCTTGAGCCCGAGACGCTGACCCTGCTCGCGCCCGAGTCGTTCGTCGATTTGCTCGATCCGGATCGCCGCACCGCTGACCTGGTGATCCAGGCGCAGGGGCGTGAGGGGGTGGCAACCTTCCTGATCCACCTGGAGCATCAAGCTCAGCGCGATGCCCAGTTGCCGCGCCGGATGTTTCGCTACTTTGCCCGGTTCTACGATCGGTACGACCGGCCCATCTATCCGATCGCACTCTGTTCGTATCCCAGCCCGCGTCGGCTGGCCCCGCATCGGCATCAGGTCACGCTTGGCCGCCATGAAGTCCTCCGCTTTGATTACCTCATGATACAATTGAACCAGTTGGACTGGCGCGGCTATCTGAGCAGCACGAATCCGCTGGCGGCGGCCTTGATGGCGCGGATGCGGATCGCGCGGGAGGAACGTTGGCAGGTCAAAGCGGCGTGTCTGCGCATGCTGGCGGGGTTGCCCGTCACGGCGGCGCAACGGCGGATGCTGGCGGCCTTTGTCAGCATCTATCTCCCCCTGAATGACGCGGAGACCCGTCGGTTTGAGGCGGAAGTTGCCACATGGCAGACACCAATCCAGGAGGCAGTCGTGGAATTGATCACAGAATGGGAATTGAAGGGGCGGGAAGAGGGGCGGGAAGAGGGGCGGCAAGAGGGGCGGGAAGAGGGGCGGCAAGAGGAACGCCAGGCTCTGCTCCTCCGCCAACTCACGCGCAAACTTGGACTGTTGCCTGAGGCCACCCGACGTGAGATCTTGGCCTTGACGCCCGAGCAGTTACTCACGTTAAGTGAGTCCTTGCTGGAGTTTGGCACACTCAGCGATCTGACGGACTGGCTTGGCCAGCAGGCGCCTGGGGGATAACCTCACCTGGTCATGCACGCACAACGATGGCGTATCACGGCACGCTGGATCGTTGTCGGCAAGCCATCTGTTGGTGCGTGTGGGCCACCGACCGGTTCGTAGTGCCGCAGCACGCCTTGGGCCATTGCCGCGTAGGGTTGCCGTCGGTCGCCGGAAATCGATCCGTTGCCCGCCGATGGGCGCCGCAGCCCTCGGAATTGATGGTGATCAAACCAATCACTGTTGCGTGATAAGACGTACGTTATACTGTCCTGGGCTACGCTGATGCAAGATGAAGAGATCTGCGTGGGCCTGAAGCAACGTGGTTAGTTGCTTGTACCCATATGTTTTTGGGCTGAAAGCTGGCTCAAGCTGTTTAATCTGGTTGCCCAATGCCCCCATTTGCACCCAGCCTTCCTGTTGCGTTGCCTGCTTCCAGGCAACGACGAGCAACTTGCGCAGATGGCCTTTGATTTTTTGCTCCTGCTTCTGCTTCTTCGTATCGTCATTGCTCACTTGCTGATCGCTCGCACTTTCTTTGCTCACGGAGGCTTGCTTGCTCACCAATGTCACAATGGTATGACTCGGACTGGTGTTGGCTTGTTCGACGGTAAAAATATCAGTGCATTGCCTGATCAGTAGAGCAAGACGATTTTGCCCATATGCTTGAGGATCCAGGTCAGGGTAGCGGCGCTTGATTTCCAGGACAAGATTGGAAAGACTCACTTCGCCGCGTGCTTGTTGGATGGCTTGCCAGGCAAGTAGAAACGGTTGAGCCAGGGCTTTTTCTGTAGAGCATATCCATCGCATCAACAACCAGAGCGATGTCGGTCGCATTCTTGCCAGTCGCTGTGCGTTCGTGATGAACTGGTTCCAACGCATAGCGCTGAAAGGCCATCTGCCAGCCACGCTGATTCATAACCGTCCAGTTGGCATAGACGCGACGCAGACGGACAACACCGAATTTGTGGGCCTCGGCTATGGCAAGGGCAACCAGATCTGGAGAGCAATTCTCGCCATCAATGAGCAGGGCTACAGCTTCATCTGGTAAGGGATCGCAACCGATCGTTGCCAGTTTGTCTTCGCTGAGAAGGGTTCGTGGAAGAGATATCTGATTCTTAAGCGGAGTAGAAAATAGATCAGATTGTCGATTAGTATCAAGATAAGCCAATTCTGATCCTGGTAAGTGCCGGTCATCTGGTTGTCGAATGTCTTGCATTGCCTCAGCACTCCAACTTTTGCTAGCAGATATTGCCGCATTCGTGAAAGGCACCGAGCCTTTGACCTTGATTGTAGCAACAAGGTAGCACCAGAATGTAGCACCGTCTTGATATTGATAAGCCGGTCGCCGGGAACGATCCGTTGCCCGCCGATGGGCGCCGCAGCGATGGACGGGACGTTGTGCGTGAGGGATGCGCCAGGGCTGCTGCGCCCCTCCAGAGGCGTGTGCGCGGATCGTTTCATCCACGTCGGCGGGCAATCGTGGTGTAGGGGCGCAGCACCCGATAACCCCTGCTGGCGGTTCGCGCATCGGCGGCAAGGCGATAGCTTGTTGTGGCCTCGCTGGCGCTGCTGGCCGTGTGCAGCGCGGGGTTCGCCCAGCGACGACCCGCAGCACCACGCGGTAGCGGCCTGGCGCAGCCCCTGCGGCGGTCTGCAACAAAGCACGTACGCCGCCATCAGTTCCCACGGTGAGCGGCGTGCCTACCGTTGTACCGTTGACGCTAACGGCACGCTCTTCTCGTTACCTTCAGTGTTCCAACAGCGCATGTTGCCTGAACTGGTAATGGAACCTATGATCCAGTTCCACTACGAATCTCGCGAAGAATGGCCTCAACCTGGTTTGGTGATTGACCATGACGAGCGAGTACATGCGCGGTCAGTTCCAGCACCTGATCGGCAAAGCGCTGGGTAAGTTCCTGGCGGAGACCTTGCCCAATATAGAGTTTCATCAGAGCGTCTACCGACATATCTCGTGCCTCTGCGATGCGCTCCAGGTGTTCGTAGGTTTCGGTTGGCACCTTCAGTTCAACCCTGGTAACAGGCCTTGGGCGAAGCTTCAACTCAGTGGGAAACTCAGGCTGACTCATACTGCTTCCTTTCGGCCCGCGTTGCCGTGCGTGCAGAAATAATTCTTGTACGCTCGCCACGTTCCGTAAAAACAACCAGCAATAACCGTTGGGAGATCGAATAGCCGAGGAAGAAGTCGCGTTGCTAGATTACTCCATCTGGGGTTGCGTCACCGGATTGATAGAAGGGATCGAAACCGTTGCTCACAGAAAGATCAATCTTTACGGCTCATGATACCATACCCCCACTCCCGCAGATGTAACGGCACGCACGGATTGAAGTAACGCTCACCGACAGCCAAGGTCTGGGCCTTTTCACAACGACCAACGGGTTTGACCAGGAACGGTTCTGATGGCGTCGCCTTCGTCGGCGTCACCGCAAGCAATGCTCCAAGCAACAAGGTGGCGAGCAGGGTTGTGACGATCAAAAGCCGCGACGCGATCGTGTTGAGCAGCGCTGTGTGCATAGGGGAGATCCCTTCTCCATCTCAAAGCAGAGAATCAGATGTGTTCACCATAGCAGTCAAGAGGGATCACTTCCAGATCGCAGACCTTCCAGGTGCCTTACGTTTCAGTAAGCCTCTGGTTGGAGATTGTAGCTCTTGCGGGCCATGCGGATCAATGCAAAGCTCTGCCTGGGCCATCTGCTCCTAAGAAACAAACCGTGTTGTCGGCTCCAGTGTGTCCTCTGTCATTCCGAACGCAGCGGAGCGGAGTGAGGAATCTGCCCTGATCCGCACGGAAGACCCCTCGTATAAT
>NZ_SIJK02000062.1:0-7975 GCF_004762035.2 Candidatus Chloroploca mongolica
TGTTGGCGTCGATCTCATCCAGGGCCAGGGCCCGCATGTCGGGCGGGACATGGGTACGCATCCATGTGATGGCGCGGTCGCCAGCGGCATGCAGGACGGCGGTGATGGTGGCGAGACTGAGTCCCTGCTGGAGCAGTTCACTGGTGGCCGCTTGGATGCCACGCACCGAGGCGTGTTGGATCCAGAGGGTCAGGATTTGGCGTTCGGTCGTCGTGGTCTCCCTCATAGACGGTGCCGGTGGGTCGAAGGCTGCCTGCAGCGCTTGGCGCGCCCGGTCGCGCCAGGCATACAGGGTCGGGCGCGAGACGCGATAGGTCTGGCTCAGGGTCGTCACGAGGCCGTAGTCTCCTTGGTGGGCCAACATCATCGCCGCGCATTGTGCTCGCTGGTCGGGTGTGCTAGGATGGGTCTGACCCATGTGGTCCTCCCTGTGTGGTATGGCTTGTGGTAGTACACCAACCATAGCACCAGGGAGTTTATTTGTCAGCAGGCAGACGAGCAGTGTAAAGTTGGCCCTGCCTTTCTGAAACCTTGTCTAAGACGAAAGATCTTTCGTTACGCCGCACCTGTCCATCGGGGGGGCGGCCTCTCAGCCAGACCTTGGGTGAGAGGCCGGTTTTGCGGTTTTGTTTCTCAGGAGCGCAGTGAAGGGTGTTCATGCAGCCTCAATTGGTATGGCTGGCACGGGCCTCGGCGGGCGGCACCGCCTCAGCCCCCGCCTTGTCGAAGTGCTTGGCGAGCAGCGAGAAGTCGAGCAGATTGATCACGCCATCGCCGTTGAAGTCCGCCCGCCCATCGTAGCCCGCACTGCCGCTGCTGCGCCCGAAGGTGGTGGCGAGCACCGAGAAGTCGAGCAACGAGACCCGATTGTCATTATTCGCGTCGCCCGAGGGAAGCGGTCCGATGGCAATCGTCGCTGTGTCCCCACTCAACTCCTGCGTCACCTCCGCCCGCAGCGTCTGGGGATGCTTGACGCTCAGGGTATAGGCTCCGGGGGCGAGGCCCGCGATCTGGAAGCGACCGGCCTGGTCGAGGGTCGGGGTGGCCTGATAGACCGGCGTGCTGCTTCCCGCCGTGCGCAGCGTCACCGCGAGTGGCAAGCTCAGGCGCGGATCCGGGGAGCCGGGCTCGCCTTCGAGGTGCACCTGCACATTCACGGCCATGCCATCGCGCACGGTGAGCGTGGCGGGCACCAGCGGCCCGAGCACCGAAGCCCCGTTGGCGGTCACATCGGTCTGGCGGTCGGCGGTGCGACTGAACTGCACCGAGGTGCCAGCGGGGGCGGCCTGGCGGGCACGGAAGGTGACGGTGGCGAAGTGGAAAGTGCCCTGGGGGAAGGGTTGATTCAAGGCGCTGCGCACGAGATCCAGCTGGCCGGGCGTCGCATTGATACGCCAGATCAGCTCGATCGGGAGCACGGAGTTCGCCGTCACGGTGACGACTTCGAGGACAGCTGGGTCAAAGTCGAGGAAGAAGGCCGCGCCGTCAATCGGCTGGGTGTCGCTGCGCACCTCGAGGGTGACCATCACCGTGCTGCCGACGGCGAGGCTCGGGGACGCGGGCACCATTGCCAGGGTCACGCCCGTTGCCGGGGGCGTCGGGGTCGCGGTGAAGTTTTGGGCGCTCAGATCGCCGCTGATCGTCACACTCAGACTGGCCGGGCTAAAGCTGAAGCCGTTCTTGCTCGGCGTGAGCGTATAGCTGCCCGTCGGGACATCGCTCAGGGTGTAGTTCCCGCTGGCATCGGTCGTCGCCGTGCGGGTGCCGTCGGTGATCGTCACGTCGCTGAGACCGGTGCCGGTGTTGTCGGTTACTGTGCCACTGACGCGGTAGTTTTGGGTAGGCACCTGCACAAACTTCACCGCATCGAGCCAGACGCGGCGCGTGCCGGTGCTCTCTGGCGTTGCGTCGGTGAGTTGCACGTAACATGCCGTCCCCGCTGCACAGTGTACCGTCGCAATCTTATTCCACGCCCCAGCGTTGGTGGTCTGATCCCAGGTGACATTGGTGTCGCCATTGGCGTGATGCACCTGATAGGTGGCTGCACTGGTCGCTGGGAGCGCGTCCGTCACCTGTGGGTACCAGATGTAGACGTCGTAGAACCCGGCCTGCGGCAGATTGGGCTGCCATTTGCCCCAGTCGAGCGCCTGGTTCTGGGTGTTGTAGGTCCAGTAGGTGTGTTGGTTGTGGGCGGTGCTGCTTGTCCTCGAGGCCCAGGCTCCACTTGACTCGTATTTGCTAAAGCAGGCATTCTGATCATCACAGATCACCTCGGTCAGACCATTGTCAATGGGGGGAGTCAGATCAAAGGCTTGAGCGTAGCTGTAGTAGAGTATCCAGAAGAGGTAGTTGCCCCCAACGCCCGCACGGCCACCACCTCCCTCCCCGACCCAAGGGGTATAGGTGTAGAGTGCGGCGGTCGCACGATTGACCGGGGTAACGCTCAAGGGGTCTGATGTTTGCTTGGTGCGGCCAGGGGCCCATCCCGACCGGGTTTGTCCATTCGTGTCAATTTCCTGGAGATAAGCGCGAAGCGTAAGCGTTGCCGCGAGGATTTGCCGATCAAAGCCCTTGTATTGCTGGTCGCAGGCGGCGGTATCTGGACAACCATAACCCAGCGCATAATCTAACTGGTTCTGGGTCGGGTTGGTTGCTGAGATTAAGCCTTGTTCCATCTGAAGGCGCGCAAGGATCTGCACGGGATTGATCTGGTTGCGGAGCGACTCTTCGACAATGGCCTGACTTGCCAGACGGTTATCGGGTAAGCGATAGCTACGCAGAAAGCTACCCCGCGCCTCAAGAAACGTCTGCACCTGCGTTATCGTGACACTTGTATCACTCAAATATTCGCGATCTGAAATCAGGTTATGGCGATCAAAGTTGGTCGCACTCTGAAGTTCTATCTGTGATGATTGATACGCTAGCTCAGCCGTTGTCGTTAGCGCATGCTCATGCCCTTGTTGATCAAGAAACGTGACGGTGTAGCGGACAGCACTCGTTCCAGAGACCGGAACATCGACGAATGCGCTCAATGATAGCGGCTCTTTGGTTATTTTTTGCCAAGCGTTCAGCTGAACAGCGCGATAGACATGGTAGCCAACTGCATCTGGTTCGTCATCCCAGTTTAACTGGACATAATGAAACGTTTGCCAGATAGTGAGCGGGCGTACTCCGATAGGTGGTGTAAAATCGGCGGTGAAGATGGTGCTGGCATTCTTACTCACAGATGGGATAAAGACCCGCCAAGACTCTGGTACGGTTGGTGTAGGCGATGGAACGGTGGGCGTTGGTGTGGCGGTAGGTATTGGTGTGTTGGTCGGGCTTTCGGTTGGCGTACTAGTCGGGGTCGGCGCGCTGGCGTCCGTAACCTCGACGGTAAGCGCGCCAACCGCGCCAAGCACCGAGACGCCTTTTGCTGTCACATCGCTCTGGCGCTCGAGCGCGGGCACGCCCTGGTTAAAACTCAGTGTACTCGTCCCGAGCACGTCGAGCGCACGCACCTGAAAGGTTGCCACCGTAAAGGTGCCACTGGGGAAGGGTTGGGTGAGCGCCCCGCGCACATGGTCAAGTGTGCCGAGTGTATTATTGAAGCGGTTCACCAACTCGAACGGCAACGCTGCCCCTGGCGTGACCTCACTCACCTGGAAGCGGGTGGGGTCAAAATCGAGAAAGGCCGCCACCCCATCAATGGGCTCGGTGCCGGCCTGCACCTCAATCGTCACCGTGACGGTCTCGCCCGGGGCCATCGTCAGCGTCGCGGGAACCAGGTTCAGAGTTACCGTCGGTGTGGGCGGGATTGTGGCCGTTGGTGTAGTGGCCGGGGTCGGGGTGCTGGAGGGCACCGGGCTGTCGGTTGGCACATTGGTCGGGGTCAGGGTCGCGGTCGGGGTGCTGGAGGGCACCGGGGTGTCAGTTGGCGCATTGGTCGGGGTCAGGGTCGCGGTCGGGGTGCTGGAGGGCACCGGGCTGTCGGTCGGCGCATTGGTCGGGGTCGGGGTCGCGGTCGGGGTGCTGGAGGGCACCGGGGTGTCAGTTGGCGCATTGGTCGGGGTCAGGGTCGCGGTCGGGGTGCTGGAGGGCACCGGGCTGTCGGTCGGCGCATTGGTCGGGGTCAGGGTCGCGGTCGGGGTGCTGGTTGGGGTCTCAGTCGGGACGTTCGTCGGCGTGCTGGTCGGGGTCGGCACACTGGCGTCCGTAACCTCGACGGTGAGCGCTCCGACGGAGCCAAGCACCGAGGCACCATTGGCGGTCACATCGCTCTGGCGTTCGAGCGCGGGCACACCCTGGTTAAAGCTGAAGGTACTCGTCCCTGCAACATCGAGCGCACGCACCTGAAAGGTTGCCACGGTAAACGTGCCGCTGGGGAAGGGTTGGTTGAGCACTCCACGTACCAGGTCAAGCGTACCGAGCGCATTATCAAAGTGGTTCACCAACTCAATGGGCAACGCTGCCCCTGGCGTGACCTCACTCACCTGGAAGCGGGTGGGGTCAAAATCGAGAAAGGCCGCCACCCCATCAATGGGCTCGGTGCCGGCCTGCACCTCAATCGTCACCGTGACGGTCTCGCCCGGGGCCATCGTCAGCGTCGCGGGAACCAGGTTCAGAGTTACCGTCGGTGTCTGAGGAACTGTTGCTGTCGGGGTCAGGCTCGCGGTGGGGCTCTCAGTCGGATTCTCAGTCGGACTCTCGGTGGGGTTCTCAGTCGGCGTGCTCGTCGGGGTCGGTGCGCTGGCGTCGGTAATCTCGACGGTAAGCGCGCCAACCGCACCAAGCACCGAGGCACCATTGGCGGTCACATCGCTCTGGCGTTCGAGCGCGGGCACACCCTGGTTAAAGCTGAAGGTACTCGTCCCTGCAACATCGAGCGCACGCACCTGAAAGGTTGCCACGGTAAACGTGCCGCTGGGGAAGGGTTGGTTGAGCACTCCACGTACCAGGTCAAGCGTACCGAGCGCATTATCAAAGTGGTTCACCAACTCAATGGGCAACGCTGCCCCTGGCGTGACCTCACTCACCTGGAAGCGGGTGGGGTCAAAATCGAGAAAGGCCGCCACCCCATCAATGGGCTCCGTCCCGGCCTGCACCTCAATCGTCACGGTAACGGTCTCGCCCGGGGCCATCGTCAGTGTCGAGGGAACCAGGCTCAGGGTCACCGTCTGCGTCTGAGGAACCGTTGCCGTTGGGGTCGGGCTTTCGGTTGGGATGCTGGTTGGGGGCGGGATCTCGGTCGGGCTCTCAGTCGGCGTGCTGGGCGTCGGCTCGATTGGGCTCTCGGTCGGGCTTTCGGTTGGGGTCGGTGCGCTGGCGTCGGTAATCTCGACGGTAAGCGCGCCAACCGCACCAAGCACCGAGGCACCATTGGCGGTCACATCGCTCTGGCGTTCGAGCGCGGGCACACCCTGGTTAAAGCTGAAGGTACTCGTCCCTGCAACATCGAGCGCACGCACCTGAAAGGTTGCCACGGTAAACGTGCCGCTGGGGAAGGGTTGGTTGAGCACTCCACGTACCAGGTCAAGCGTACCGAGCGCATTATCAAAGTGGTTCACCAACTCAATGGGCAACGCTGCCCCTGGCGTGACCTCACTCACCTGGAAGCGGGTGGGGTCAAAATCGAGAAAGGCCGCCACCCCATCAATGGGCTCGGTGCCGGCCTGCACCTCAATCGTCACCGTGACGGTCTCGCCCGGGGCCATCGTCAGCGTTGACGGTACGAGGCTCAGAGTCACGGTTGGCGCAGCCATCAGCCGGGCCAGCGAGAAGGTGATACCAACAAGGATCACCAGAACGACGATCAGACTGGGAAGCCAGAGATGGTTCGGTTGTCGCTTGCTCCGCATAGCTGCGCCTCATCATTCATTTCAACAGGGCTTCTTCGCCCCCTGGTATGCTCGGATGCTTGATGCGTTGGTCAATGTCGTTTGCTTGGGTTGGGCCACCCTGAGTGGCAAAGGCTCTTTCCCCCCCTCCCCAGCCCTCCCCCCGCTGGGGGGAGGGAGTCCGGCCTCCTCCCCCCAGCGGGGGGAGGTTGGGAGGGGGGCGGAAAAGTCGGGAAACGTCTTTCCCAGACTTCTTACCGTGTCGTTGCTGCCCGGATCGTCACCGGCAGGTAGACGGTATGCTTCGCCGGGCCTAGCGTGAGCCGCCATTCCGTTGCCGCCAGGGGCACCACGTGCCCACGCGCCGTGACCGCACTCTGCCCGTGCTCACCGTCATCCACGAGCCTGATCGCGGTCGCGGCGGCATCGGTGCGCGCCCGCACCTTGATCTGCGCGAGTTGCACCTGCCCCGTGGGAAGTGGCGAGGCGAGGGTGCCCCGCGCCAGGATGATCCGTCCGGCGATGGGATCGACCACCTGCTGGAGCGAGCGCTCGAGCGTGGCATCGCCCGTCACGGCGAGCACTTCGAGTACGTTCGGGTCGAAGGCCAGTGTTGCCGCGGCCCCATCCAGCCCGGTCGCCGGCGCGTGTACCGCCACGTTCAGGGTCACGATCGCCCCGGCGGTGAGGTTCGGCACGACCTGCTCCGCTCGGATGACTGACTGACTGGCACGGGCCTCGGCGGGTGGGGGTTCCGAAGCCCCGACCGTGTTGAAGTGCGTGGCGAGCAGCGAGAAGTCGAGCAAATTGACGACATGATCGCCGTTGAAATCCGCCCGCCCATCGTAGCCCGTGCTGCCGCTGCTGCGCCCGAAGGTGGTGGCGAGCACCGAGAAGTCGGGCAGAAAGACCCGATTGTCATTATTCGCGTCGCCCGAGGGGAGCGGCCCGATGGTCATCGTCGTTGTGTCCCCACTCAACTCCTGCGTCACTTCCACCCGCAGCGTCTGGGGATGCTTGACGCTCAGGGTATACGACCCAGGGGCAAGGCCTTCGATCTGGAAGCGACCGGCCTCGTCGAGGGTCGGGGTCGCCTGATAGACGGGCGTGCTGCTTCCCGCCGGGCGCAGGCTCACTGCGAGTGGCAAGCTCAGGCGTGGATCGGGCGAGCGGGGCTCGCCTTCAAGTTGCACCTGCACCTGCACGGCCATGCCATCGCGCACGGTGAGCGTAGTAGGCACCAGCGGCCCGAGCACCGAGGCTCCGTTGGCGGTGGCATCGGTCTGGCGGTCGGCGGTACGACTGAACTGGATCGAAGTGCCGTCGGGCGCGGCCTGGCGGGCACGGAAGGTGACCGTGGCGAACGGGAAGGTGCCCTGGGGGAAGGGTTTATCCAAGGTGCTGCGCACCATGTCCAGCTGACCGGGGGTCTGATTGATACGCCAGATCAGCTCGGTCGGGAACACGGAGGCGGGCTTCACCGTCACCACTTCGAGGACAGCCGGGTCAAAGTCGAGGAAGAAGGCCGCGCCATCAATCGGCTGGGTGTCGCTGCGCACCTCGAGGGTGACCATCACCGTGCTGCCGACGGCGAGGCTCGGCGACGCGGGCACCATCGCCAGGGTCACGCCCGTGGCCGGGGGTGTCGCGGTCGCAGTGAAGTTGCGTCCGGTCAGATCGCCATTGACGGTCACACTCAGACTGGCCGGGCTAAAGCTGAAGCCGCTCTTGCTCGGGGTAAGCGTGTAGCTACCGGCGGGCACCTCACTCAGCGTATAGTTGCCGTTGGCATCGGTCGTTGCTATGCGCGAACCGTCGCTGATCGTCACGCCGCCAAGCCCGTTGCCGTTGGCGTCGATCACGCGCCCGCTGATGGTGTAGGTCGCTGGAGGAATGAGCGTGCCAGTGAAGTTGTGACCAGTCACATTGCCGCTGACACTCACACTGAGCGATGAAGGGTTGAACGTATAGCCACTGCGGCTGGGCGTAAGCGTATAGCTGCCGGCGGGCACATCGCTGATGGTGTAATCGCCAGTGCTCGTGGTAATCGCCATGCGCGAACCGTCGCTGATCGTCACGTCGCTGAGACCGTTGCTATTGGCGTCGGTGACGCGCCCGCTGATGGTGTAGGTGTTGCGCGTGCCAGTGAAGTTGCGTCC
>NZ_SIJK02000062.1:8075-13237 GCF_004762035.2 Candidatus Chloroploca mongolica
GGTCAGATCGCCATTGACCGTCACACTCAGACTGGTCGGGCTAAAGCTGAAGTCGCTCTTGCTCGGGGTAAGCGTGTAGCTGCCGACGGGCACGCCGCTGATCGTGTAATCGCCATTGCTCGTGGTATTCGCCATGCGCGTACCGTCACTGATCGTCACGCTGCCAAGCCCGTTGCCGTTGGCGTCGGTGACACGCCCGCTGATGGTGAAAGTGAGCGGGGTCGCGGTGAAGTTGCGTCCGGTCAGATCGCCATTGACCGTCACACTCAGACTGGTCGGGCTAAAGCTGAAGTCGTCCTTGCTCGGCGTAAGCGTATAGCTGCCGGCGGGCACATCGCTGATGGTGTAATCGCCATTGCTCGTAGTATTCGCCATGCGCGTGCCGTCGCTGATCGTCACGTCGCTGAGACCGTTGCCGTTGGCGTCGGTGACGCGCCCGCTGATGGTGTAGGTGCTTGCAACAACGGTGTAATTGACCGTGTTACTCCATACGCCACTGGCAACGTCCTGGATGCGGTAGGTGTATGCTCCGATCTGGGCATTGGCAGGCATGGTATAAAGCCTAGCAAAGTTACCACCCGTATCGGCTTGCAAATTTTCCTCGTGGTAGGCACCATTGGGCAGACGAATGGAGAGGAACAGCGGGCCATTAGGCGTGAAGCCACTCGCATTCTGTTGCTGACTCACGCCATGAGCGACTTGCAAGGGTGATAGAGAGACCTGCGGGGTAGCAGTGAGCACAAACTTGACCGCATCAATGCCGACCCGGCGCGAGTTGGTGCCCTCGGAGGTGCTGTCGGTAATCTGCACGTAACAGGATCCGCCCGCACCACACTGGACACTGGTGAGCTTATTCCACCTGCCGGCGTTGGCGGCCTGGTTCCAGGCAACATTGGTATCGCCACCCGAGTGATGTACTTTGTACGTGACCGAGCTTGACGCCGACGTCAGCGCAGGGTACCAGACATAGACATCGTAGGTGCCAGCGAAGGGCAGGGTGGGTTGCCACTTACCCCAGTCGAGGGCCTGATTCTGGGTATTGTAGGTCCAGTAGGCGTGCCCGTTGAAGGTACTGCTATCTTGCACCACACCCCAGGATCCAGCCGACTCATGCTTGCTGAAACACCCGTCCCTATTATCGCAGAGGATCTCGAGGGGGGCATCGCCCACGGTGAAGCGTCGTCGAGGAGGCAAGTTGCTTGCGACCGCGCCATCACCGGATACGACGCTCCACTCGTAGGAGCCGGCATTGAGGTTATTCGCCGTCCAGCTCGTACTGTCTATCCAACCGCTCTCAGTTACCTTGATCCCATCGCGATAGACCACAACGGCATAGTCGCGGTAGTTGCGCGGCTTATTATCTGGGTCGCCGTTATCGCTCCACGTCAGGGTGACGCCGCCGCTCGCAAAGCGAGCACCATCGGCGGGGGACACGAGGGAGGGCGGGTTGGGGGGTTGGTTGGGAGGAGCACCGCTTCCGATGGCACCATCGTTGTAGATCTGCCCATTGGGTGAACACTGACGTGAGCCATCGCGTACACGGATCATGCAGCCGACATAGGCTGATGCGCCATTCTCTACCGTCCAGCCTCCAATATCGAGACCATGTATCGCCTTATCTGCGTTGTTCAAATAGGTCGCAAAATGAACATGAGGGCCGGTCGCACTACCGCCGCACCCGGACTGGGCTGAGATATTGCCTAGAAATTGGCCCCGTGAGACTGTTTGCCCATAGCCGACGGCGATATTGATGGCGTGGTAGTACGTCGTTTTCCATCCACCGCCATGCTCAATCCTGATATAGTTTGGGCACGAAGATGAGTAGTAGGCCACACCATCGCGAGCGGCAACGATTCTCCCACTGCCGCCTGCAAAGTCAATGGCATTGCGAACAGACCCACTTACAGCAATATGGGGTCCACCAGTCAGGGCCCACGTCTCGCCAGTCGGCCAGGGTAGGCTTAGCTCCCCCGATCCGTCACCCTGGGGCGATATTGAAGGGCCAAGGACGCGCTGCGCATCTTCGCTGAGCAGACCAGGTGGGGTCAACATGACCCATTGTGTAAAGTGTGGGTCTATGTCGAGCGCGATATCCCAGCCTTGCGGTTGCTGTTGCTGTGCAAGAAACAGCCATGTGCGAGGGCTTGCAGCGCTGTCCAGCGGGGCTGGAGCAATCACATTCCCAAAGGCCCAGTTGTCGACATATTGGATATCCGATACTATGACTGCGGGTAGTGGTTGCGGTGTGAGGTATTCAGCGAGCCTACTTGTCACTGCATCGACAAGCGTGTCTGCTTGTTCTGCAGTCGATCCCACTATAGTGGCCGAGACCTGCCTGGCCAGTGGCGCGACGAGTAGAACCATGAGCAGTAGCGTGACAAGACTCGCCAGGTGGTGAAGGGTGGTTGAGCGTTTCATGGTTGATCCTTTGTGTGATGTGGGCACTGTGATGATCGTTGAAATCTGCGCTGGAACATCCGAAGTTGTAATTTTTTACCTATATTCATCTCCATATTGTAGAGTTCATTCCTCTCCCCTGCTACCTGTCATTCTTGAGTGAGAAGAAAGTCCTACTTGTCAGTAGTCCTTGCACCTATTTGTTGTTTCAGATTCACTATGGTTGCCTCTGTCTCCGCGCTTTGCCTCCGCGATTGTTTACTTTCATAAAAGTGAACTAGCCCACGGGATCTTTTCCAACGCGAGTTGGATAGGTTCTCTTTTTTCTGGGGCACCCTGCCAGGTGTGCGCCGCAGGGTTTCCCATGCACCCGACTAGGTGTCCCGGCACAGACATAGTCGGGCTGAGCAATCAATCAGCGCCCTCGGTTCGACCAGGCGAAGTCTCCCTGCGCCAGTTCGCTCAGGTTACGCAGGTGGGCCAACCAAGAGCCGAGCCATTGACGACCACGCCCAGGAAGATGCCATCGCCCTGCTTGCCTTCCTGGGTGCGCGGGCGGGACGCCCGCTTCGGGAGCACACGCCCCCGCTCCCACGGCACTCCCTTGCCTATGCTTCTTTCCTCCGGTAGTACGCCACCGCCGCGCCGGTGCGATGTTCTACCCCGAGCTTGTGGCAGGCGCGTAGGATGTGCTGCCTGACGGTGGAAATTGACACGTCCAGGTGGGTCGCAATCGCATCGTCACGCAAGCCCTCTACCACCAGATCAAGCACGCGGTGCTCCTGCGGGCTCAGTGTGGTCTGCTTCTGCCCTGTGTCGTCGCCTACGTGCGGCCAGTAGCGCACGGCGTAGCGCACCGCTGCTGCGGTGCGGTTCGGCGCACCCAGCTTTACGCAGACGTGACGCACATAGTGGCGCACCGTCCAGGGGCTGAGGAAGAGCTGTAAGGCGATCTGACGGTCACTGGCACCACTTGCCACCAGGGTCATCACGTCGTGCTCGCGTGTGGTAAGCAGATTGTCTCGTTGGGAAGTCATTGGGTTGATCATCGCTGAACTGCCGCCGCCCGTAGCACCATCGGGATCTGCTCCGTTGGGCCTCGATTGCTTCGCTATCATTCGCCTCTATAAAAGTCAACCAGATCACCAGACGTTTTCCAACGTCAGCGAACGCGATGCGGGGATCAGAGAAACGTTTGCACGATGCTCATGCCAAGATGTATAATCGGTATTCACTGCACGACTATTGTTGGCGCACGCTATGTTCGGGGTTTGGTCACTCTCTGAGGATCGTGAGGAAAGCTATGGTTCTGATTGTTGGCGCGAGTGGCACGCTCGTGCGTCCCACCGCGTTTCTCGCGACTCACGCCTACGGGCTCATCGGCAAGCCGCAGATCGAGCAGGGCAAGGTGACGATCTTTGGGCGTGGTACGGGCCGACGGAACGTTGTCGCGGTGCAGGATATTGCCCAACTCATTAGCATCACACGTTCGCCAGCTAATGGCTCCTAACCCGCTGCGTGGCCTCTGGCAGATGAGCCGCCCGCTCATTTTGCCTAGCGGGGTGCTGGCCTATGCGGTTGGGGTTGCCATGGCCAGGTACGCAGGCCACCCGATCATTTGGGGCGATCAGGCGCTTGCGTTGACCCTCACGATGCTGGCTAACCTGGCGGCTCACTATGCGGATGAGTATGCCGATGCTGACACCGATGCGCTTGCGGTTCACACTGGTATCTCTGGCGGAAGCGGCGCGATTGCCGCAGGGTTGGCCACGCCCACGCTAGCGTTCAACGCCGCACTCTTTGTTAGCGCCTTGACGATCGTGGTCGGCATCGGAGCGGTGCTCAGTGGTCGGTTGCCTCTGGCGGCCGGTCTCATCCTGCTGATTGGTCTCAGCGGCGGCTGGGCCTACTCGCTGCCGCCCCTGGCGCTCGAGCGGCGCGGATTGGGGGAGATCACGAATGCCCTGCTCGGCGGCCTCCTTATGCCCTTGATGGCCTATGCCACTGCCGCCCACCACGCGCCGCCGCTCGAGGCCTATCTCCAACTCGCCCCGATGGTGGCGGCTGCGCTCACCTGCATCCTGGGGGTGCATTGGGCCGACCGCAACGCCGATGCCCTGGTTGGCAAACGCACCCTGGCGGTCATCCTCGGCCAGCGGTTGCGCTGGCTCTGGTGGGCATGTATTGCCCTGGCTTATCTGCTGCCGCTGCTGCTCATGCCGCACATCATCCCCGCTGCCGTCGCGCTTGCGGGCCTGCTCACGCTGCCGCTCGGCCTCTATGTTGGCTTCCGTGCGACCCGTACCGACTCAGCCGTTCCGGGCGCGGGGCTGATGATCGCGCTGATGCTCGCCCATACCGTTGCCTACTGGGTGTGACCCATTGAGGGGCAAGCAGCCCATCTGGTGCCTCCAGGCCCAGGCTTTTGCCAGGAAGGTTGACCCGTATTGACGCAAAGGCGCAAAGGCGCAAAGCTGCGCATGCAACCCCCTTACCCCTTTGCGCCGTTGCGTCAAACAAACCACCGCACAGTGACGCGCAAGCGCCTTCGGTGAAAGACCATGGATGTTACGCTCCAGCTTCCTGCTGGCCAAGCCAGGCCGTCAGATCGCTGAGCGTGTCAAACTCCAGCAAGGCCTCGCTTAACGTGAGTAACTGCTCGGGCGTCAGATCCAGCACGGTGTACCGGGTGGCCTCAGGCAGTTGCCCCACTTTGCGTTCGAGCAAACGGAGGATGAGCGCCTGGCGTTCCTCTTGCCGCCCCT
>NZ_SIJK02000062.1:13337-30980 GCF_004762035.2 Candidatus Chloroploca mongolica
CTTGCCGTCCTTCTTGCCGTCCTTCTTGCCGTCCTTCTTGCCGTCCTTCTTGCCGTCCTTCTTGCCGCCCCTTCAATTCCCATTCTGTGATCAGTTCCACGACTGCCTCCTGGATTGGTGTCTGCCATGTGGCAACTTCCGCCTCAAACCGACGGGTCTCGGCGTCATTCAAGGGGAGATAGATGCTGACAAAGGCGGCCAGCATCCGTTGCTGCGCTGCCGTCACCGGTAAACCCGCCAGCATACGCAGACAGGTTGCTTTGACCTGCCAGCGTTCCTCACGCGGAATCCGCATCCGCGCCATCAAGGCCGCCGCCAAGGGATTCGTGCTACTCAGATAGGCGCGCCAGTCCAAAGATTACGCAGATGTGGATGCTCTAAATCTGCGTAATCTGCGTAATCTGCGGACAATCAGGATGACTTTGCAACCGCCCTAACGGCGATCGCCTTCGCTTGACATCCACCGTCGGCGGGCGTAAGATGAATCGCAAGCCGTAGAGACGTGAAAGGTTTTTCCATGACTACAGTGATCATCAACGATGTCCCAATGGAGGCCAAGGTCGGTGAGCGGGTGCTGAATGTCGCCCGACGCAATGCCGCGCACATCGGCTTTGTCTGTGACAACAACGGCCTCTGCCAAACCTGCCGCTGCCAGGTGCTCGCCGGTGTCGATCAACTCAGCCCGCCCAGCGAGATCGAGCGTGCCTGGCTCAGCCCGGCCCAACTCGAGGACGGTACGCGCCTGGCCTGCCAGACGGTGATCCGCGGCACAGGCGAGATCCGCGTCGAGAGCTTCGCCGAGACCATGCGCCGCATGGCTCTGGCGGTGATCAGCCCGCCCAGCGGCACCGACCCGGCCAGCAACCTGCTCGGCCTCGGCAGCCGCCTGCTCAACCGCGTCTCTGAACAGGTCGTCGCCCTGCCCACCGGCCTGCCGGCGGTGATCGAGCGCAACGGCCTGCGTCGCTCGCTGCTCTTCATCCGCGATGGCGGCCGTTATCTGGACGATCTGCAGCGCACTGCCGAGCGTCTGCGCACTGGCGCCGAGCGCCTAGAGCGCCGCCGCCTTACCGCAGACGAGTAACGCGCCTTCGAAGCTGTCAAACACAATCGACTTTCGAAGCTGTCAAACACAAGAGGGCGCCCGCAGGCTTCAAGCCTGCGGGCGCCCTCCTATTCCAAGCCTTTGCGCCTTTGCGCCTTTGCGTCAAAAAAGGTCTTCTTTAGACGGTGATCGCCCGTCCGCGGTTGATGCGTCCGGTGTAGCGGCTGTCGTCCTCAGCGGGCAACGGTGCCGTCGTGAGCAGGATCGCATTGACAAAGCGCTCCAACTCTTGGGCGCGCTCGGCCTCGCTGCGTGGCTCTTCGGCACGTGCCTGACGGGTCAGGTCAACCTGGTTGACCAGGATGCGGTGGACGGTGCGCTCGCTTTCGGTGCCGGCGGTGGCGGTAAATGCGTGCAGCGTCGTCTTGACGAAGTTGGCCATCGCAAACTGCTCGGTCGTCGAGGTGGCGGTGGTTTCGGGGGTGACCATCGCCAATGCGGCCCCATCAATCAGGCTGGCTTTGCGGGCCACCCGGAAGTGATGGGTCAACTGGTGCTCGCACAGGTCGGCAAAGCCCTGCTCGTCCAGTACGGTGCTCCAGTCGCTGTCGATGCGTCCGACCAGCAGATCGGTGGGCAAAGCGCGGAACGGTGTGCTGACGATTGGCCCCGGTCGCCCGTAGGTGCGCATTGCTTCGTCGATCGCGGCCTCGATATTTGACCCTGCGGCAATGAATGTGATGCTTCCCGCTGCAACGTGGTCGCTCAGCCGGGCCTTCAGTTGCTCGATGCCCGCCTCGGTCTCGGTGATCATCACGACCTTCGCGGCACCCTGGCGTTCGAGGTAGGCGCGGGCGAGCAACTCCAGATGCTCTTCCAGATACTCGCCGATCAGGTAGACGGTCGAGCCAACCAGCCCGGCCAGTCGCTCGGCGGGTGTTTCGCCAAACAACTCGCCGCCCACAGGCGTACGCTCGTAGCGCAGGCCACCCGAGGGGTGGAAGGTTTCGCCACTGACGTTGCGGTCGGCAAGGTAGTAGACGGTAGCAATCGCGACGTCAAACTCGGTCGGCATCTTCTGCAGATAGAGCATGCCCATCACGCCGTCACGCACCTTGCGCGCCTCGCGTTCGATCTGCGCCCGGACAAAGAAGGGATCGGGTGGATGCACATCAGTCAGTTGCTTGACCTGGGCGGTCTCGTCGGCACTCAAATAGCCACCCGTCGTGAGACGGATCAGCAGTTTTTCGGCAATATTGCGGTTCATCAAGAAACTGCTGGACGACGCTGCTGCATCGCCTTCTTTGACAAAGGTCGCCGCCAGTTTGTGCAAGGCCGACGGCAATAGCTCGCCTGCGTCGAGCAAGGCCGCAACGTTATTGGCCTCGAGGAAGGCCAGGAGCTCGACGATCGATTTGCCGCTTTCGCGGTGGGCGACCACGAGTGCCCCGTAAATGTCGTTGAGCCGTTTGTTTTCGAGGATCAGACGGGCCCGGCGCATAAAGAGACCGGGGCGCTCGCCGGTGCCACGCAGGCGGTCGCCCTCGACTGGGCCAGGGGCGAGCGAGTTGATCTGTACCTCGGGGCCGAGGAAGCGGGCCATTGCCTCGGACAGCGCCCGTTGACCGGCTTTGCTCACGGCGTAGTCGGCGCGATTGGGGTACGCGATCGCGGCATACTTTTCACCACCAAAATAAGACGAAACATTGAGAATGTAGCCACTGCCTTGCTGCTTCATCAGCGGCGCGATCTTGCGGATCAGCGAATAGTTGCTGATCAGGTTGGCATTGAGCGTATGGCGCCAGCCGTCAAGCGGCATATCGAGCACCATCTCTTCTTTGCCCGCGATGCCAGCATTGTTGAGCAGGTAGTCTACCCGTCCAAAGACCGCCAGCGTGCGCTCGACCAGCATCGCCATATCACGCTCACGCGCGACATCGCAATCGGGCGTAATCGCAACCCGTGACTCGGCATCGTTGTAGCCAACCTCGGTCAGTTCATAGACAATGCTGGCCTTGAGTTGTTCGAGTTTGACGTGATCGCGGGCCGCGAGCATTACCCGTGCCCCACTGAGTGCCAGCAAGCGCCCGACCTGGCCGCCGATCCCGGCACTGCCACCCGTGATCAGCGCCACCTTGCCCAGATGCAACCCGATCAGGCTCTCGGCCCAGCCAAAGGAAGGCCGTCCTGCGCCTGTCGTCGCCGCAATATTGCGTGGCAGATAGAGACTGATGGCCTCAAGCTGGCGGTCGCTCAGGATCAACTGCGCCGTTGCCGCACACGCAAAGTCGAAGCCATCCTCTTCGGTGTTGACATAACGAATAATCTGTTTGGCCCAGACAGGGGGCAGGGGGCGGGTTTCGGCCCCAACCTCGGGCTGCCGCTGATCGTGCTGGGCTTCGTGGCGCCAGACACGCACCAGTTCTTCGAGGCCAGCAGTGAGGATCTCGGCGAGCACATTGCCCTTGCGGTCGTCGCCATTGCTCAGGAAAAGAACGCGGGGCTGATAGAGATTCGCCCCCGCCATCAGATCGGTATCCTGCCAATAGGCCGCGAGCCGTGCACTGAGCGCAATCGTCCCGGCGAGTTCCTCATTGAGGAAACTGGTCACGGCGGCATCATCAGCCGTGATTACCGATGTCGCTTTCGTCTTGCCCTGGGCAGGGAGAATAATCGTCCCGTGCGGGCCACCGGTACTCTCGGCCATCAGGCTCAGTGCTTCATCAATGGTTTCGGGCTCGTGTGGATTGAGATAGACGAGCACCGGTGGGGTGAAATTCACCCCGGCGAAGCGGCGGCTCTCGGCGAGACTCGCCTCGAGCTCGGCAATCGCCTCACGCGAGCGGAAGCCAATCACGACCTCGGCCCCGCACGAGCGCAGCACCCCGGTAAGCCCCATCGCATCTTCGGTCTGGTCGCCGGCACAGATCAGTACCACTCGTCCCGTGCCATCAACTGCCCGCAGACCAGGGCGCGCCGTAAAGGTGGTCTTGCTTTCATCGCCAACGGCCATCCCGTTTGTCACCTCAAGTGACTCGCCGTGGATCGCTGCTGCCTCATCGCTTCCCAGGAAGACCGCTGTATTGGCAACGTCAACGGCAGTTGCAAAGTTCGTGGTCAGCTTGCCATCGCTGTCGGGGCGACTCAGACCCATCATCGCCCGCACCTCGTCGGCGGTCGTCTGTTCTTTCGCGCCCTTGAGCTCGTCCATGCGCAGGAAGACACCCTTGATGCGCTCGCCCTCAATCGGCCCAGGATAGATCAGGTTGACACGAATGCCCTTTGGCCCCAACTCGCGGGCAGCCGCCTTGCTCAGGGCATTGAGGGCCGCTTTGGGTACTACATAGGGGATCCGTCCATAATATTCGACTCGGGAAAAGATCGTTGAAAGATTAATAATGCTGCTGCCAGGGGCCATATAGGGGACAACGGCCCGCATAAAATGCCAGGCAATGCCGAGGGTACTGGCGATACTGCCCTCGAGCGTCTCTTCGGCCTCGTGCCCACCAGCGACCAGGGCCGTCAGTGGCTGACGCACGCCCTCGCCCCCGGCATTATTCACCAGAATATCAATCCGGCCCACCTTCTTGGCGACCGCATCCACCCCGGCGCGCACCTCGTTACTCTTGCTTCCATCCATCGTCACCGCGATCACTCGATCAGCAGCAACCCCCGTCTCACTCACCAGCGTTTTCTGAAACGCCTCCAGCTTCTCGGCATTGCGCCCACTGATGATCACCGTTGCGCCTTCGGCCAGATAGCGTTGGGTAATCACCGCCCCAATTGCACTCGCGCCACCAGTAATCAGGGCGATCTTGCCCTCAAGCCGACCAGCACCTGTAGGTCCACTCATCATCGAGACCCCTCTGTATAGGTAAATGAAGAATCCAACATCAACGTCTCTCTGTGCGAAAGAAATGCGTATGGTTTCCAGGGCCGAGCCGCTGGAAACCATACCGCCACGTCATAATGGTTATCAAGCATTCCATCCGGGAGTGCCGACTTTAGTCGGCTTCCGGTTCAGCCGACTAAAGTCGGCACTCATCTATGCCCGTTTTCATGCTTCATCTTTATGATGATATGGCACCGCCAGCGGATCGAACCTAATCGTCTTCGTCATACGCCAGCGCATAGAGTTCGATAATTTCCTGGCGTGTTGGCTTGCGTGGGTTATTATTGGGGCTGCCGCTATCAATCGCCGCATCGGCCATTGCTGGGGCGAGCTCCATCAGACGCTCGCGCTCGACCCCGAGTTGCTTGAGCGACGGGATCTTGATATCCTTGACCAGGCGCCGGATCGCTTTGACCGAGCGATCAGCCGCCTTCATCATCGACAATCCTTCGATTGGCTCACCCATTGCCCGGGCGACCTCGGCGTAGCGTATCGGATCGCCGATGAGGCTAAACTGTGTCACCACAGCCAGCAGCGCGGCATTCGAGACGCCGTGGGCAATGTGGAAATTCGCCCCGATCGGGCGCGACATGCCATGCACCAGCGCCACCGACGAGTTGCTAAAGGCGATCCCGGCCTGCATTGCCCCGAGCATCATTTTCTCGCGGGCTTCGATATTATTGCCGTTCGACCAGGCCTGACGGATATTCTGTGAAATGAGTTCGATCGCCGAGAGACAAAAGATATCGGTCATCGGCTGCCGCTTGACCGAGACATATGCCTCAATCGCATGCACCAGTGCGTCGACGCCCGTTGCCGCCGTCACCCCAGGAGGCGACGAAAGGGTCAGCAGTGGATCAACAATCGCCAGCGTCGGCATGAGATACGGGCTGCCAATCAGCATTTTCACATCAGTCTTCTGATCGGTAATGACCGTATAGAGCGTTGCTTCACTTCCGGTACCGGCAGTCGTCGGGATGGCCACCAGGGGTACGCCAGGGGTCGTGATTTTGCCAATGCCCTTATACAATTCAATCGAACCAGGGTTGGTTGCCATCACGGCAATCGCCTTGGCCGCATCAATCGGGCTACCGCCGCCCACCGAGACCACGAAATCGCACTCGGCATCCTTGAAAATCTGCAAGCCCTCTTGCACAAATTCAACGACCGGCTCGGTATTGACCCCCGCATAGACAGCGCTGCCAATCTCGCTAGTGGCCAACAACTGCTCGACCCGCGTCACGAGGCCGAGACTCTGCATAATCTTATCCGAGACAATCAACGCCTTGCGCCAACCGCGCTTACGGCACTGCTCCCCCAACTGCTCCAGCGCACCGGAACCGACCACAATCTGCGCGGGCGTGATAAACTCTCGCGGCTGCATGGGCACTATCTCCACAGGCTGTGAAATCTTGAACACACACTATTTAACGCATTGTATCATAGCAAGCACCGTCAAGAAGGGTAGGGTTATGTGGGGGGAATTCCTACCCATCAAGGTAGGGCACCGCTGGTGCTAGGGCGATTGCATCTTCTGTTCGTCTGTGCCGTCAGAGCGTCAGAACGCCCCCATCCGCCCAGATCGTTGGGGTAAACGCCTCGGCTACCGTGTGCGAAGCCGGCCTTCGCCGGCTCGATCAGGTCACGAAGGTAGCCTTTGCTGCCCAGGAGCCGAGCCGTTCACGGCCACGGCAGCAAGATGTAATTGCCCTCAGTCTCACCCAAGCGCCTCTTGACTTTTACACTAAATCAGGTATAATAAGTACACTTGTACGAAAAAACTTGTTGACCGCACATATCTATGCTACAGTAGATGCACCTCACGACGGGACGATCTGAAGCTAAGGATATGTGCATGCCGAGACAACCTATGGCCGAAGTCTTTGGGTTCCGAATCGATGCTATGACAAGCGAAGCTGATCGCCATCTGCAACATCGCCTTTGCCCGTTCAACAACAAAGTGCCATCCTGCACAAAGGATAAGGCCAATGATCCCTTGGGTGTGTGCAGCATCTACGATGGTACTAACATAACCATCACGTGCCCTGTGCGCTTCCGCCAGGATTGGCTTATTGCGACCGATGCTGCGGCCTTTTTCTTTCCGTCAGGAACAAAGTGGACTTCATTAACAGAGATTCGGCTCCATGATCGCTACGGAAAATCCGCAGGTAATATTGACGTCGTGCTTGTTTCATATGATGAAGAAGGAAAGATTACAGACTTTGGTGCGCTGGAAGTTCAAGCTGTTTATATCTCAGGTAACATTCGGAAACCCTTTGCCGAGTATATGAGCGATCCGGCAAATCACGTAAATCTTGATTGGTCTAACAAAAAAGACTATCCGCGTGCTGACTATCTCTCCTCGTCTCGTAAGCGCTTAGCTCCACAACTCATTTACAAAGGAGGCATCCTCAACGCTTGGGGGCGAAAAATGGCAGTAGCGGTTGATCGTGGTTTCTTTGAAACTTTACCAACACTTTCACAAGTTTCCAAAGATCAAGCAGATGTAGCATGGCTTGTCTATCAGCTCCAAGCCAGTGATGATCAGGGGCGTTATAAGCTTGTCCATAGCCAAACAGTTTATACACAGTTCACTTCGGCCCTCCAGCGGATAACAAACGCTGATCCAGGCTCAGAAAATGACTTTCTCAAGCTCTTGCAGCGTAAGCTCGATGAGAAACAATTGGGTCGTAGAATCCCTCCAGACACCTCTTCTTTGCTTGATGCATTCGCCCAAGACGAAGTAGAGGAATGAGAACCGCTATGCAGCAACTATCATTTATTGATGATCCAAAACCTCGGCCAATCGTCAATGTGGCGATGGTTCCACAGCGTAGTCCTTTCCGTTATCCTGGGGGCAAGACCTGGCTTGTGCCACGTATTCGTGAGTGGTTAAGCAGCCGAAACACGTATCCCGCCGAGTTTATCGAGCCATTTGCAGGAGGTGCTATTGTCAGTCTGACCGTTGCGTTTGAGCGCCTCGCCAATCATGTCACCATCGTTGAACTTGATCAGCACGTCGCGTCCGTATGGCATACCATCATAAATGGTGATGCGGTATGGCTAGCGGAGCGCATCGTAAACTTCGATCTTACGCCTGAAACAGTAGAAGCAACGCTAGCTGAACCGGCA
The DNA here is from genome assembly GCF_004762035.2 of Candidatus Chloroploca mongolica. GTDB lineage: Bacteria > Chloroflexota > Chloroflexia > Chloroflexales > Chloroflexaceae > Chloroploca > Chloroploca mongolica. Next base: position 21,407 of record NZ_SIJK02000062.1, read on the forward strand.
TTCAATCTACCTGATCTTGCGTTCCAGACAATCCTTAAAAACCGTGTCAATCGCGGTGGCATTCTGGCAAATGGGGCCGGAAGGATTAAGCATGGTGAGAATGGGAAGGGTCTCAAATCACGATGGTATCCACAAACGCTGAAGCAACGTATTATGGATATTATAGATGTGCGTGACCGAATTAGCTTTGTTGAAGGTGATGGTCTCTCGATCATTCGTGCCAACGCTCATCGTGCGGATGCCGTATTTTTTATCGATCCACCTTATACAGCTGGCGGCAAGCGTGCAGGTAGCCGACTCTACACGCATTCTGATCTCGATCATGAGGAACTCTTCCGCGTGATATCAACAATTTCCGGTGATTTTCTGATCACGTACGATAATGCCGATAAACTCTATGATTTAGCTCGTCAGTATCATTTTGATACCCAACTTGTGGCAATGAAGAGCTCACATCATGCTGAGATGACCGAACTTCTGATTGGAAAAAATCTAGCTTGGGCGCGGTAACTAGCCTCAAGCCACTGTATCTCCGCTTGCGGATGAGATTGCGTACAAACCTTGAGCCGTAGCGCGAGCGGCTGCGCGGGCTATTCTGTTGGGCGTCGGCCTACTTTGTTACGGAAATAGCCCGTAAAGCCCAGGAGCTTTCGCCCTGGGAGCCGTCACGCTCGTTTGCTGTGATTCACGGCTTTGAGAATCTTTAGGTTGAGCACAATGAAGCGCCAGAGTTGAAAGAGTTTGAAGCGCATCCAGAAGCGGTCACGATCACTAATTTCCACGGGTGCCTCCTATTCAGGGATGATTTGCCAGCCCGGACGAGCTTTGAATTTGTGCATGAAGGTTTCGTGTACCATCCGTTTCATCCACGCGCCACTTGTGCCCAGTTCCATGTGGGTGACAAAGAGGTCGCGCCCGGTACCGTTGGGATACCGACGGTGATCCGGCACAACGGGGTACATGATAATCGTTGCCGCTTCGCCGTCCCACAACGAGTCACCCATTGAGGCAATGCACGCGGCGAACATCTCGGTCATGCGTTCGCGGTGATGCATGGTGCCGCTGGTGATCATTTCGGCAATGTTGAGCGCGGTGATCCGCCCGATGATGCCGGCGATCATGCCGGTGCGCGGCGCTGTGGCGGTGATGGCGGTGCCGTTGGGGGTGATGTGGGGGGCCGAGATTGGTCCGGGTGGGGCAAAGGCGATGCCGGCGGCGAAGATGTTCGGGTACGTTGGGTTCTGATAGGTCGCCGGCCACGCGTCGGGTTGGTTGCGTAAGCTTGCGTAGTCGAGCCCGTAGATGGCGTCAACTTTGACGAGGCCATTTGGCATAACCACCTTGTCGGCGATGTCGCTTCCGTCTTGCCCAAGGTAGCGGATTGGTTGCCCGGTGAACTGGGGAATCAGCATCGCAAAGTCATAGGCGGTCTCGCCATACTGCCCTGCGTAGTCCTCCCAGAGGATGTGGCGGTCGTTGACCTTGTGGACGCCGCGCTGTACGTGCCATTCGATGCCGTATTCTTTGTAGACGGCTTTGATGAAGTCTTCGCTCGAGAGCAGTTGCCCTTTGTGCTTTGCGGTCAGCCCCCCTACCCCAAAGTCGCCAAGAGCCGCTTCGTTCGAGAGGTAGATCAGTTCAGCGCGGTCGCGCAGCCGCCGTCGCACCAGATCTTTGTGGATGTTCGAGATGTACTCAAGCGCGGCCCCCTGGCAGGTTGCCCCCGGATGCCCTGTGCCAACGACAAAACGTAGGCGCTCGCCTTTTTCGAGCCGCTGGACATGCTCCAGGTAGCTGTCACGCGCTTCGATAGCATGATCAAGCGTGCAGATCGAAACGGTGTTGCCCGCCGCAGGGCCAAGCCCTGGGGTCGCGGCGAAGTTGAGTTTTGGCCCCGTCGCGATCAGCAGATAGTCGTAGTCGAGCCGCTCAGGTTGCCCCTGCTGGTGGGGAGCGACGGTGACATACCGTTCGTCTGGGTGGACTTCGGTAACTTTCCCCTGCACAAAGTTCACGTGCATCCGATCATAGACCGGTTTCAATGGGATCGTTGTTTGCTCGGGGCGCATATGCCCAACACCGACCCAAACCCACGACGGCACAAAGCCAAAATAGTCGTACCGGTTGACGACTGTGATCGTGTGCCGTTTGCCGAGTTGCGCCCCTAGATAGAGCGCCGCTGTGTGGCCGGCGAATCCGGCACCAATGATCACAACACGGGCCATCTGACACCTCCTTGTGACAGTCGCTGCAAATTCTCGCAATACGGCATGTTTCCGAGACTTCACAGGTCTGCGCGACCTGTGAGGTCTGGTCGAGCGGATTCATTTCTTGAAGACCAATCAGTGGTGGGTAACCTACGTTTGCTGATACCAGCGGGGGCTTCGACAGGCTCAGCCTCCGTCCATTCGCAACGCCCATCGTCCGCCGTTGGCTGAGCTTGTCGAAGCCAATCCCTAGAGCAGAAGCCGTTGGCTGAGCTTGTCGAAGCCAAGCCCTAGAGCAGCAAACGTAGGTTACACACTAATCAGTCGGCTGAGTAAGAAGCCGACTGAAGTCGGCACTACAATCACCGTATACGGTCAAGCTCGCGCAAGCGATTTCGCATGCGATAACCGATCGCTTGAACGCAACGCTACCATTACGCCGACATGAACAGTGGTATGCGCAATGCGCCTGGAGGGTAGCTTACTTCTTTTGTTAGATGCACACCGGTGGCAAAAGGTTACATGATGGTGTCTGAACTATCACCTCGTGGCTAGTCTCAAAGCAGACGGCTGTGGTATCATACGGCGTATGAAAAGCGTTGAGCATAATCCGTTATTGGTGATCCCTCCTGCGGCTCTCGATCTGGTTGCCGGTGAGGCGCGCAAGCGTTTGGTGAGTTATCTCAATCGCTGGGGCCATTACGATACGCTGCTCAGCTATTTCGCGACTTGGCTCGAAGTGCAACCGACAGCCGTGACGCTCCGTGAAGGTCGCGCGCGTGTTATGGTTGAGCTTGGGCGTGGTGATGAGGCTCTGGCGATCCTTGATGAACTTGATGCCGAGCGGGCCGTGAGTCTCAGTCGTCGCCAGTTGCGCCTGCGGGCCTTGCTGTCCGCCCGTCGTTTCGCCGAACTCGAGCAACTCCTCGCTGAACTGGTGCAGGATGAAGATCACGCTATCTTTGCCTGGTTGATGCGTGGTGATCTGTTGCGTACCCGGGGCGACGCTGAGCAGGCCGCCGCTGCCTATGCCCGCGCCGCCGATCTTGATCCCACTGCCGTCGCGCCGATCCGTCGGCTCGCTGAACTTGCCCTGGAAGAGGGCGACCCCGAACGGGCACGCGGTCAGATTGATGCGCTGATGCTCCGCCCTGGGTATGCGTCCGGTATCCCCGATCTCCAGATCCTGCTGCGCGCTGCTCAACTTGCCGAAGATGCGCATACTGCCAGTGCGCTGGCCGGTCAACTTGCTGCGATCGAGCAGGCCGAGCGTCTCGCAACCGCCGAGGCCCTTGGGCATCGCATCGCCATGCGCCCCGAGGCCGAGCGCCTCGCCGAGGTGCCGGTTGAGGCACCCGCTCCCGCGCTCCCCGAAGAGGCCTATCGTGTCTTGCGCGATATCTTTGGTCTCGATGAGTTTCGCCCCAATCAGGCCCGGGTGATCCAGAGTGTGCTCGCTGGTGCGGCGACGCTTGCTGTTATGCCGACGGGGGCCGGTAAGTCGCTGACGTATCAGTTGCCTGCGTTGCTCTTGCCGCAGGCGACCGTGGTGGTCAGCCCCCTGATTGCGCTAATGAAAGACCAACTCGATGGCTTGCCCCCGCAGGCGCGCCCTTATGCGACGCTGATCAACTCGTCGCTCAGTACTAGTGAGCTCGCCTCGCGGCTACGTGGTGTGGCTGCCGGACAGTATCGTCTCGTGTATGTCGCCCCTGAACGCTTGCGCCAGCGCGCTTTTCTCCACGCCCTCAAGCGCTGTGGCGTCGCTCGTTTTGTGGTTGACGAGGTTCACTGCCTCAGCCTGTGGGGGCTCAGTTTTCGCCCTGATTACCTTTTTATTGGGCGGGCGCTTGAGGAACTTGAACGCCCGCCGGTGCTTGCACTCACCGCGACGGCCTCGCAAGAGACGCAGCACGAGATTGTCCATTCGCTTGGTTCGTGCGAAACGGTTGTGGCCTCGGTCTATCGGCCCAACCTCTATTTTCAGGTGATCCGGGCGGGCAATCGTGACGAGAAGTTGCAAGCCTTGCGCGAGTTGTGTCAGCAGATCGCCGGGCCGATCATTGTTTATGCACGCGCCCGTCAGATGTGCGAAGAACTTGCTGCCACCCTGCGCCAGATAGGTATTTCGGCCGATCACTACCACGCCCAGATTCCTGACCGCGATGCGACGCAAGAACGGTTTATGCGAGGCAAGACGCGGATCCTCGTGGCGACCGTTGCGTTTGGTATGGGCATTGATAAGGCCGATATTCGCGCTATTATTCACTACAACTTGCCTCAGTCGGTCGAGTCCTATTACCAGGAAGCCGGACGCGCCGGGCGTGATGGCCGTCCCGCCACCTGTGTCTTGCTCTACGCAGGCAGCGATAAGGCGCGGCTGAGTACCTGGCTCGAAGATGAGGCAATCACCCGCGATGATCTGCGCGCACTCTACAAGGCCGTGCGTGGCATGATGCGCGGTAGCTTTGATGTCGTGGATCTCAACCAGTTGCAACGCGCCCTGCCCGGCGATGACGATACCCTTGTCCGGGTTGGCCTGAGTATGCTCGAACGGGTGGGCCTGCTCAAGCGCCACTTTGATACCCCCGAGACGGCAACCCTGACCCTCACCGGTATGCCGGCACCTGACCCTCAGGCGACCCTGATCGCCCAGGCTGCCGAGCTTGTTGAAGGCATTGCTGTTGAAGTCAACCTGCTCGAACTTGCCGAACGCACCGGGTTGAATCCAGCGGAGATCGAGGCGCACGTACTCGCCTGGCACGACGCAGGCTTCCTCCGTTTCCGCGGGGGCATGCGGCTCCCGTTACTCGAACTGCTCCCCGCCCCGGCAGATGTGGCCGACCGCATCGAGCAGTTGCTCCACGACTATCGGAGCCGCCAAGAGCAGCGCATCGAAGCGATGGCGGCGTATGCTCGTTCCTCCGAGTGTCGTCACCGCACGCTTGCGGCCCATTTTGGGCAACGGCTTGCCCCGTGTCGTACCGGCTGCGATATCTGCGCCCCCCAGGCAAGTACGGGCGTACGCGTGATCCGCGCTGCCGGGCAAGCGCCGCAGCCCCTGCCACCGCGTGACGACGACCCGCGCAGCGACATCCAGCGCCTGCTCGACGGCCTGGCGCACCTCCCCTTTGCCGTTGGGCGGAGCGGCCTCGCCCGCATCCTCAAAGGCAGCCCCAAGAGCCCGATCGGCCCTGAGCGCCTCGCCGAACATGGTTCCCTGCGCCACCTGAGCCTCAGCGCGATCGAAGACCTCATCGAACGCCTGATCGCCGATGGCTACCTTGCCCGCGACGAACGCGATGAATATCGCCGCCTCAGCCTCACCGAGGTTGGTCAGCAAACGCGGCGGATGTCATGATCCTACTCCTCCGTCGCCCAGGTGGCAGGGGGCAGGGGTAGGGGCAGGGGTGATGGGGGCAGGGGTGATGGGGGCAGGGGTGATGGGGGCAGGGGCAAGCCCTGCCCCTACGGTTTGGATCGATGACGGTGGTTCCGTAGGGGCAACCCTTGCGGTTGCCCAACACCCGCGCACCCAACACCCGGTGGCAATGGGGGCAGGGGCAAGCCCTGCCCCTACGGTTACGACCAATGATGGTGGTTCCGTAGGGGCAACCCTTGCGGTTGCCCAACACCCGCGCACCCAACACCCGGTGGCAATGGGGGCAGGGGCAATTCGGGCAGGGGCGAGTAGGGGCAACCCTTGCGGTTGCCCTGCCCCTACGGTTTGGATCGATGACGGTGGTTCCGTAGGGGCAACCCCTGCGGTTGCCCAAACCCTACGGTTTCGGATGATAATGTAGGGGCAGGGCTTGCCCCTGCCCTGCCCGGCGCGGCCCCTGCCCTGCCCGGCGCGGCCCCTGCCCTGCCCGGCGCGGCCCCTGCCCTGCCCGGCCCCTGCCCTGCCCGGCGCGGCCCGCCCGGCCCCTGCCCGGCCCGGCCCAGCCATGCGCCAGCCCGGGCCCCCTATTCTCCCATCTCCAGCGCGAGCATAAACGTTCTGGGTAAAGATATGACGGGGAGGGGCGCTTGCGCGCAACATATCATCAAACGGGATCATCGTTCCGGCGCTTCTTGGCGACGGCAGCGGTGCGTGCGACGCCTCGCGCCGCACCACGCAGGCCAACGTCGCACCAGCGCCTTTTCGCCTGCGAAAATGCTTCAGCAGGAATGATAGGCTACATAGGTGATCCGTGCCTGTTGATTTATTGAAATGTGAAGATGCAAGTTATTTCGTAGTTGGGTGGCCTAGGATTAGGCTGTACCATTGTGCTATTGCTAAGGAAATGTCCTTAACTTATAATACAAAAGAAATTCTCAGCAGTACAAGGGTGTAATCAATTATGAAGGTTATTTCAACACCATGGCCAAGCAAGCAACACCAAAACAAGAAGAACCTATCGAAAAACAGATGTGGAAGGCGGCGGATAAGCTGCGCAAGAACATCGACGCGGCGGAGTACAAGCATATTGTGTTGGGGCTGATCTTTCTCAAGTACATCTCCGATGCCTTCGACGAGCTCTACGAAAAGCTGCAACAGGGTGAAGGTGACTATGCCGGGGCTGACCCGGAGGATAAGGACGAATATAAGGCCGAGAATGTGTTCTTTGTGCCCGAGACGGCGCGCTGGTCGTATCTGCTCACCCAGGCCAAGCAGCCGGATATCGGCAAGACGGTGGATGCCGCGATGGACGCTATCGAGAAGGAAAACCCCTCGCTGCGTGATGTGCTGCCCAAGGTCTTTGCGCGCGGCAATCTTGACCCCACCAGCCTCGGCGGACTCATCGACCTAGTCGGCAATATCGCCCTCGGCCATGCCAAGGCGCGTAGCGCCGATCTGCTCGGCCATGTGTTCGAATATTTCCTCGGCGAATTCGTGCTGGCCGAAGGCAAAAAGGGCGGCCAGTTCTACACCCCTCGCAGCGTGGTTGAATTGCTGGTAGAGATGCTGGAGCCTTACAAGGGCCGGGTCTTTGACCCTTGCTGCGGCTCTGGCGGCATGTTTGTGCAATCGGAAAAATTTGTCACCGGGCATCAGGGCAAGGTCAACGACATCTCCATTTACGGGCAAGAGAGCAATCAGACCACCTGGCGTCTGGCCAAGATGAACCTTGCCATCCGGCACATCGACAGTTCGCAGGTGAAATGGAACAACGAAGGCTCATTCCTCAACGACGCCCACAAAGACTTGAAGGCCGATTTTGTCATCGCCAACCCGCCCTTCAACGACAGCGACTGGAGTGGCGATTTGCTGCGTAAGGATGGCCGCTGGCAATACGGCGTGCCGCCCACCGGCAACGCCAACTACGCTTGGATCCAACACTTCCTCTATCACCTAAACCCCACCGGCCAGGCCGGCTTCGTACTCGCCAAGGGCGCGCTCACCTCCAAAAGCTCTGGCGAGGGCGACATCCGCAAGGCGCTGGTCGAAGCGCGGCTGGTGGACTGCATCGTCAACCTGCCCGCCAAGCTCTTTTTGAACACACAAATCCCCGCCTGCCTGTGGTTTCTGAGTCGCAACAAGACCAACGGCACATTCCGCAACCGCGCCGACGAAATCCTCTTCATCGACGCCCGCAACCTCGGCCACCTGATCAACCGCCGCACCAAGGAATTTTCCGCCGAAGACATCGCCACCATCACCAACACCTATCATGCGTGGCGATCCCCTGTAGGGGCACCCCTTGCGGGTGCCCGGGCACCCGCAAGGGGTGCCCCTACGTATGCCGACATTCCCGGATTTTGCGCATCTGTCGGTATTGATCGCGTGCGCGAATTGGACTATGTATTAACACCGGGGCGTTATGTCGGCCTGCCGGACGATGAGGACGATTTCGATTTCAAGGAACGTTTCACCCAGCTCAAGGCCGAGTTTGAGGCGCAGTTGCAGGAAGAGGCGAAGCTGAATGCTGCGATTGTGGAGAGTTTGGGGAAGGTGAAGTTATGACCCAGGGCAATCAACCAATAGTTCCTGATGACAAGCTCTACCAGGACATTCGCCAACTGATTGAATCAGCGAGGGCGCATGTTGTTACCCAGGTGAATCAGGCGCTGGTGCTGACCTATTGGCACATTGGCAAGACCATTACCACGGACGTGCTCGACCATGGCCGGGCACACTATGGCGCCGCTGTTCTCAAGCAATTGGCTGTGCGCCTGACGCACGAATATGGCAATGGCTTCAGCTACTCCGGCCTGACTCGGATGGCAAAATTCTATGCCGCTGTTCCAGATCAAGAGATTGTTGCGACACTGTCGCAACAATTGAGTTGGTCGCATTTTGTAGAAATTATCAAGCTTGACGATGCCATCAAACGCGAGTTTTACATTCGCATGGCCGTCGATGGCCGCTGGTCCGTGCGCACCCTGCGCGAGCGCATGGACGGCATGTTGTTTGAACGCACGGCTATCTCCAAACTGCCTGATGCGCTCATCCGTCAGGAGTTGACGCAACTGCAACCTGCCGATACCAGTCCGGCGCTGTTTCTCAAAGACCCCTACCTGCTCGATTTCCTTGACCTGAAAGACAACTTCTCCGAAAAAGACCTAGAGAACGCCATCCTGCTGGAGTTGGAGCGGTTCATTCTCGAACTAGGTAGCGACTTCGCCTTCATGAGCCGCCAAAAGCGCATCCAAATTGGCACTCACGACTACTACCTCGACCTGCTCTTTTACCACCGCAGACTCAAACGGCTGGTGCTCATCGAACTGAAACTCGGCGACTTCAAGCCCGACTACAAAGGACAAGTCGAGCTGTATCTGAAATGGCTCGCCAAACACGAGCAACAACCGGACGAACTCTCCCCCATCGCCATCATCCTCTGCGGCGGAAAAGATGCCGAAGTCGTCGAGTTGATGGATTTGGAGCCGGACAACATTCATATCGCCGAATATTGGCTGAAACTTCCTCCTAAGGAGGTACTGCAAGCCAAACTGCACAAAGCCATGGCCGAGGCCAGGGCGCGGTTGGAGCTTCGGCGTGAAGGAGACGACGATGAGTAAGCGATTTACGGCGGAGTTTGAGGCGTGGTTGAATGCCTTGATTGTGGGGAATTTGGGGAGGGTGAAGGTATGACTCACCGTTCGCTTATTTTGAGAACCGGTTCGTGAAATTTCCCCACCAGCGGCTCAAAACCGACCATTTGGAGCGCGATGTGCCCCACTTAGCGGCTGATTCAGCGGAAACGTTTTACACTTCCCGAAATCATGTAGCCTCAAGTGGGGAACGGTATACAAATCGGAGCCGCTTTTTGGTTCCCAGTGGGGATGCAATTTCATTTAGCGCCCAAAAAAATAAGCGAACGGTAAGTCATACTTACCGTTCGCTTATTTCTTGAGGTGATTCGGACAAATGCGCAACCAACCGG
>NZ_SIJK02000063.1:0-7342 GCF_004762035.2 Candidatus Chloroploca mongolica
GATTTGATTGATTGGTAGATCATCTGATCTCACACCAAGCGTTGAAGTCGGCACTACCTGATTTCATGCTTAAAAGCCAGTTCAGACGTGCCGAGCATGCTCGACAAGGAGGCGAGAGAGCAACAAGGTGACGGTGCAGCCCTCGCCCTCGACGCTCTGCACGCTAATGCTGCCCCCGTGGAGATCCACAATCGCCTTGCAGAGATAGAGCCCGAGGCCGAGCCCTGAGGCTACGCGTCTGTCATCAGCCTTGACCCGAAAGAAGCGCTGGAAGAGATACGGCTGAACCTGCGCCGGAATCCCGATCCCCGAGTCGCACACGTCGATCTGCACCTGACCTTCATGGAGCAGCGTTCGGATCACAATCTCGCCGCCACCAGGGCTATACTTGACCGCATTCTCGATCAGATTATGGAGCACTTGCTCTAAGCGGAGCGCATCGCCCTTAATCCAGAGCGGTGACGCATCAGAGTGTAGCCACAGTGTGTGCGAACTCAGAGTAGGCGCGAACGACTGTACCACGCGCTCTACAAGGGCACCAAGATCAAGGGTGGTCTTGCAGAGTTGGAACTCGCCATAGTCAAGCTGGGTCGCTTCCAACAACGTGTTTATGAGATCTTTGAGGTGAATGGTCTCTTTGACCAGTATTTCGGCCATACGGCGGACATCTGGGTCAACGCCCTCGTGGTTGTTCAGTCTTCGTTGGAGCAGCGTGCTCTGGCCTAGCAGCACCGTCAGGGGCGACCGAAGCTCGTGGGCGATGAACGCAAGCATGCAGTCGCGCTCGTCACGCGCCTGTTCTGCCTTCTGGCGCAACATCTGCTCGCCTACTAGTTGGTGTTCACTATCAATTGGTACGGCAATGCCTGTCCAGCCAATGAGTTTCCCCATTGCGTCGAGTTGAGGCGTACACTGGGAGCGAAACCAATGGTACATGCCGTCAACCCCGCACAGCCGGTGTTCGATCTGGAACGGCGCGCCATGCCTGATGGCGGCCTGCCACTGTTGAAGCGTAGTGGTTCGCTCCTCGGGATGTGCAAGTTCCGCCCAACCGAGATCCGTGAGTGCCTCTGCGGGCTTGCCGGTATACGTGCAGAACCTTGGGCTGACGTAGCTCCAGGAGCCGTTTGGCTGGCTGGTAAAGACGAGGGCCGGAATGACGGCAAGCAATTGGTGATCGGCAGACAATTCTGCACCTTGCGCAACACCGTTCGTCGTATTTGCTGCATGCATGTCTATTGAGGTGGGCGGGATATGCTGCTTCGAATGCCCATTGGTGCGAGAGACACCGGTTTTCTCGATCATACGAGTAGTTCCTTTCACGAGTGCGCATGACTCATGGGTGGAAGAGGGGAGCAAACACCTTGACAGATCCTGATGCTCAGTGTTGCAAGAGAGACCGAGTGGGGAGAGGAAGGCAGTTCGTCATACTCAGTGCCGCAGCAAAGACCGCTGTCACTGTCCGGTTACACGGTAAGAGCGACATTCAACCGATTTTATAGCTCATTGTAGCAAGAAAGATCTGCGCCCTCTAGCAGGTAAAGTTTGACATCCGTGCCAGGAAATACCTGACACGATCGGGTGGCTTCCACATCGATACAAGCATGGCGCTCGCCATGCTTGCTAACTGACCGATTCTGCATGCGCCGCTTTGCGTCTTTGCGTCAACACGGGTCAACCACAGATCTCCACCAATGCAGCGCTCTGCTCACCTTGATGGCGAGCATCTGGTACCAGACGGAGAAAACTGCTCAACACCACGCTCGTACTTCCGTCCACGCAGTGCAGCACGGTGAAGTGCCCGCTTTTGCGGGTCGTCTCGACAGGCACTTCATTGACCAAGAGAATGCCACGCGCATCATAGCGGACGAGGGCGACACCGGCGAGTCGCGACCCCCAATTAGCGGATTCGTAGACTGATAAGGTGCGATCAGACATTGAGTTGAACTCCTTCGTATGGTGTCACCGTCGTCTGCGACCGTCACCCCGCAGGGAAAGACGACATCCCCCACGTCCCGGGTGCGCTCAATCGTTCATCGCCAGTACAAAAACCTTGGTGGATGCTCTCCTGAGTCTAGCACTAGGCGGCCTCGGCAGGAAGCGGGCAAACCATCGGTGTTATGTCAGGCAAATCCTGTCATGGCAAGGGCGTAGCGATGGTATGGTTATGAAAAATAACCATCAGCGCGACGGCGCAACAGAGCCATCCGTGAGCCTGGCGACACGCAGGAACAGCAGATCCAATCGCCCTAATGAAAAAAGCTCGCCTTATAGCCCACAGTAAGCTACAATGGTATAAGGAGGTTCAGGAAGCTTAACTGTCTCCAGGAGGTTCACGATGACTGATAATGCCACTTCAGCGCCAGACCTGGATACTATTCGCTCGCCGATCCCAGAACAGAGTCCCGTGCCAGAGACGGGCCCGAGAGTTGTCGGGATCGGTGCATCAGCTGGTGGCCTACAGGCGTTCACCGAGTTCCTCCAGCACATGCCACCCGACAGTGGGCTGGCCTTTGTGCTGATTCAACATCTCGACCCTCAACAGCCCAGCTATCTTCCAGAACTCCTCAGGGTACAAACGCAGATGCCCGTAGACCAGATCAGTGACCTGACCGTGGTTGTGGCCAACCACGTCTATCTGATTCCGCCAAACACGGCGCTCACTATTAAACAGAACAAACTCCACCTGGAGCCGCCCGCCGCAGCGCGCGGGCAACGGTTGCCAATCGACTATTTCTTTCACTCGCTGGCCATAGACCAGGGGGCGCAGGCTGTGGGCATCGTGCTTTCGGGCACCGGAGCCGACGGCACCGAGGGCCTGACGGCGATCCGAGAGCACGGCGGGCTCACGCTTGTCCAGACGCCGACCTCGGCAGCCTATTCAGCGATGCCCCAGGCGGCGATCACACGCGGCGTCGTTGATCACATCGTCGCGATTGCCGAGATGCCTGCGCTGCTGCTCGCAAGCAACCCTTCCGCAGCCTCGCCGCCCCCAGTCGCCCCACCCGTCGATGCGTTCCGTCTGATCCTGGCACTCCTTCAGCAGGCCTCTGGCCACGATTTCAGCCACTACAAACGTACCACCCTCCAGCGCCGCATCGATCGCCGGATGCGGTTGATCCATCTGTCCAGCCTCGAAACATACCTCATACGCCTTCAGCAGGATCGGGATGAGGTAGATCTGCTTTTCCAGGATCTGCTCATTGGCGTGACAGAATTCTTCCGCGACCCGGCCGCCTGTGAGTCTCTGGCCCCGACCGTGATTGCTGGACTGTTGCGCAGCAAAGATGCCAGCGCACCGCTGCGTGTCTGGGTGCCCGGATGCGCTTCTGGCGAGGAAGCCTACTCGATCGCCATCATCCTGCGCGAGCAACTGGCGCAACTCGACACACCGCCACCCATTCAGATCTTCGCCACCGATATTGACGAGACCGCCCTCGCCGTCGCACGGACGGGCTGGTACGATGCGAGGATTCTCGCCCACGTCAACCCCGAGCGCCTCAGCCGATACTTTGTGCCAGAGGGCGCGGGCTACAAGGTAAAGAAAACCCTTCGCGAGTTGTGCCTCTTCTCGGTGCATAATTTGATTAGCGATCCGCCCTTCGGGCGGATGGATCTGATCGCCTGCCGCAATCTGTTGATCTACTTTGACACCGACCTCCAACGCCAGTTGATCCCGGTTTTTCACTATGCCCTGTCGCCGGGCGGCTATCTCTTCCTGGGCTCAGCCGAGAGTGCGGTTGGCGCGATCGATCCGTCCGAACTATTCCGGGTCATTGATAGTCGGCACCGCATCTACCAGCGCAAAGAACGGAGTGTGCAGCCGCGGATTGTGCTGCCCTGGGCCAGCTCCCGCCGACCCGCTATGCGCATCTCTGGCGCGACGGCGCATCAGCAAACCGTGGCAGCGAACGATCTTGGTGCCGCGATTGAGCGCATCCTGATCCAGGATTATACGCCGACGGCACTCGCAGTTGATCCGCAGGGGATCGTCTCTTACCTCAGTGGCCAGGCCTATCCGTACATCAGCGTGCCTCCCGGCGAACCCACAGCAAACCTGTTCGACATGGCCCATCCCGATCTCCGCTTCCCCCTGCATGCCGCTATCCGTACGGTTGCCCAGACCCTCACACCAGTGGTACGCGAAGATCTGATGCTGAGAACTGCCGAAGGAGAACGGCAACTGACCCTCACGGTGCGACCCTTTCCCGAGACGAACTCGGAAGGGGGGTTGCTTTTGGTAGTGCTGCAGGCGAGTCGGGTTACCCTGCCCCAACTCTCCTCCGTCGACCTGACATCTTCACCCACAACGCCCGCTGATGCCCTCGCCCAAGAGCTGCAACGCACGCGCGAAACCCTGGAGGCAACGATCAACGAACTCCAGAGTGCCAACCTCGACTTGACCGCAGCGAACGAGGAACTGCGCTCGCTCAACGAGGAGCTCCAGGCGACCAATGAAGAACAGCAGACCTCGAAGGAGGAAATTCAGTCGATCAACGAGGAGTTGCAAACGGTCAACGCCGAGCTTAGCAGCAAGATCATAGAGCTCGATCGGGCCAATGCCGACCTTGCCAACCTCTTTGCGAGCGCCCAGATCCCGGCCATTTTTCTGTCTCAAGATAGTCGGATCGCTCGCTTCACACCCCAGGCAACCGAACTCTTCGCATTGATCGAGAGCGACATTGGGCGTCCGCTTAGCGACCTACGCACCTATTTCCACCACGACAATCTCCCCCTCGTCATCACCCAGGTTCTCCAGACCGTCACGGCCATTGAAGAGGTGATCCACCAACCCGAGCGGGATCGCTGGTGGAGTATGCACATCCGTCCGTATCATACCCTTGCGGGTACCGTGGACGGGGTCGTGCTTACCTTTGCCGACATCAGCACGCTCAAACAGGCTGAGGCGGTGCTCCAGAACGCTCGGAATGATCTGGAGGAGCGTGTGACTGCCCGCACCGATGAGCTCGCGCTTACCAATGTAGCGCTCCAGGCCCAGGTAGCTGCGCGAACACGCGGTGAGCGAACCCGCCAGCGGCTGCTCCAACAACTGCTGATGGCGCAAGAAGAAGAGCGGGGCCACATCGCACGCGAGCTCCACGACCAGATGGGGCAGGATCTCACCGCGCTGATCCTGGGCCTCAAGGCCCTCCAGGATCGCCTATCAACCGACAACCCCTCGGCAGAACGCGTTACGCAACTTCAAACAATGGCGATGCAGATCAGCCAGGAGATCCGCAATCTGGCAGTACAGTTGCGTCCCTCGGTGTTAGACGACTTAGGCATAATTCTGGCGCTGCGCAACTACGTCGAGCAATGGTCGGCCCGTACACATGTCGCTGTGGATTTGCACACCAGTGGGCTCGACGAAAGTCGCCTGCCTCTGGCGGTCGAGACAACAATCTACCGCTTGGTTCAGGAGGGCCTGACGAACGTACTCAAGCACGCCAAGGCATCCGAGGTAAGCATCATCATCGAGCGGGACGCCGACCGGGTTCGTGTGATTATTGAAGACGACGGGCTTGGTTTTAGTGTGCCAGCAAACTGGGACACCCTCGTCGCAACACAGCAGTTGGGGCTGATCGGGATGCGAGAGCGGGTGAAGCTCCTGGGTGGCAATATGACGATCGAGTCGGAACCCGGCAGCGGCACCAGAATTTTTGCCCTCATCCCGTTGCCCGCCGCCATAGAAGGAGACAGCGATGATGCCGATCTTGATCTTCCTGGTCAATGATCATATGGAAGGAGAGAGCAATGACGCCGATCACGGTATTCCTGGTCGATGATCACATGGTATTACGTGAGGGGCTCAAGACCCTGATCGCCGCCCAGGCCGATATGAACGTGATCGGCGAGGCAAGCGATGGAGAGGATGCCTGGGAGCAGATCGCTGAGACCCGCCCAAATGTGGTAATCATGGACATCTCGATGCCGGGGGGAAACGGCATCAAGGCCACCGAGCGGATCAAGCAGACCTACCCAGAGGTCAAGGTGCTGGTCCTGAGCATTCACGACGACACAAGCTACCTGCGCCAGATGCTTACTGTTGGGGCCTCGGGCTATATCCTCAAACACACCGCAGCAGACGCCCTCATCCGGGCCATCCGCATCGTCGCGGCGGGAGGCGTCTACCTCGAACCATCGCTCGCCGAGCATGTGGTGAGCCGGTATGTGCAACGACCCTCAGCCGCCTCTGATCTGCTGGGTGCCGAACTCAGCGAACGCGAGCGCGAGGTCGTACAAGGCGTTGTGCAAGGTTACAGCAACAAGGACATTGCCAACCAACTCAGCTTGAGCGTAAAGACGGTTGAAACCTACCGGGCGCGCGCCCTCGAGAAACTCGGGCTGACCAGCCGGTCAGCCCTGGTGCGCTATGCCCTCGAGCGCGGCTGGCTCGAGACAAGCTGAGACGTACGCACCCCAACTTGTGATGGCGCACGCGGCCAGCTTCACTGACCGTGTGCGCCATCACACGCGAGCGTCAACGCACGCCTTCGATCGGGACAAAGTTGCTCATGTCATCAAAGCGACAGAGTTGCGGCGGTGGCAAAACAAGCGCTGCCCCGGCTGCCTGCAACGCAGGTTCCCAGTGATGACAAACGCTCGTGAGCACCTCCTCTTCTGCTCCTGTTAGCTCGATCAGGCGGTAGGCCAGGGAGAGGTGAAAGCCATACGTGTCGTGATCGGGAAACCGAATGCCGGTCGCTGCCGCAACCGACGCTCGATAGGCATGCAAGGAATTGCGGGTCGCTTCGTCGGCAGGTTTGAGCGTTAGCATCAAGTTGTTGCCGTAGAAGATACCGACGACGCGCATGACAAGCTCGGTTGGTGGCACAAGTGGCTGCACCCGTGCATACACAAAGGCATCTGCCTCGGCCATGGTACTCTCATGCGGCAACGCGTGGGCCCAGTGCGCTGGATCGCGAACCTGATCACACAACAGATCCATGACCGTCATATGAAAGCTCGCTGGCGGCAAAAAAGCAAACTTTGCCCCAACGGGGGTCTTGCCAAGCGCCTCCTGAAAGGCGCTAGCCGTCTGAAACAGCGGGTGGGTCGGGCTAAGCATGCAGATGATCGTATTGCCGGGAAAATACTGCGGGGTACCATCCGCATGAAATTTACGTCCCACTTCGCGTGTATAGCGCGGCATGGTCATGTTCGGCTCCTCGGTGTTGCTCCAAGTATGTCTCTTGTTTATACCTTCAGTATACGATCAAAGCACCCGCAAGGGCACCCGCAAGGGGTGCCCCTACACCGGACCCGCCCCCCGGCCCTGTAGGGGCACCCCTTGCGGGTGCCCCACCCCCTTGCGGGTGCCCCACCCCCTTGCGGGTGCCCC
>NZ_SIJK02000063.1:7442-30321 GCF_004762035.2 Candidatus Chloroploca mongolica
CCCCTTGCGGGTGCCCCACCCCCTTGCGGGTGCCCCACCCCCTTGCGGGTGCCCCGTTGTATCCGATTTCGTATGATGCAACAGCCCTGGATCTTTGCTCGCACGTATATCCTTTTGCTATCGCCGGTGGTATGATTGAGACGGAGGCTTTTCAGGTCTGGCATCGGGCGGTTGTACCGTCAGAAAGGGTACCATGAGCGATAATTTGTGGTTCTTTCTTGCCAATGAGTCGTTCCGTCAGCGGGGTGAGGGTTTTCAGCGGGAGTGGTCGTTTCATATGTTGGCCGCAAAACGTGGTTTGGGGATGCCACTTACGCGGTCGCTGCCTTTTGCAGAGCAAATTCGGGTTGGTAATCAGACCTATGGACATCAGCCTTTTGCGCGGGATCTGCTCTTTAATCCCTCAACGTTCTGGTTGAATGTTCGTAGTCTCAATGATGAGTTGCAGGACAAGCCGCCTTCTACGACCTCGCTCGGTTTCCACTTGCTCCGCCATGCCTTTCCGCGCTCGATTGGGGCAAGCAATCCGCCTGAAGGCATTGCTACCCACACGGCATTTGAACGCGATTGGACGTTTCATCAAGAGGCGATCCGGCTCAAGCTGGGGATGGCGCTCAGTGGCAATTATGCGATTTCGCCAGAACCCAATCTCCTCGTGCAGTTGCAGGTTTTTGCTGGCGATACGCTCTACAGTACCGAGCCGCCTTTTCGCGATGCGCTGCGCTTGAGCGATCTCGCGCCCGATGATCCGCTCTACCATCCGCTCTGGTTTGAGGCCTACAAAGTGGCTCAGGCGCTCTTTGGCAATGAGACCTTTGGCTTCAATCCCCATTTCCACAATGCCGCACGTGAAGCCAGGCTCGGTGCCCCGCTCAGCGGTTGGTATCGCACCAGCCACGAGGGTGTCCCCTACGATATGCAGATTTTTGCCTTCGATACGCTCTATTCGCCGCTTGCCGGACCAATTCTGCGCTGGAGTCAGCTTGATCTGCCGCAAGAGGTGCGTGATTTTCCTGAGCCGTCGGGCGATGAGCCGATTCCTGTGACAGGGGAAGGCAAAATTCCGAGTACCCAGTTTGTTTCGCAGTGGCTTAAGGATCATCCAACGACACCCGATCCGATCCGTAAACTGATCCGTTTAGCCCTCCGCGTCTTATATGAGGTGAACGATAGCCGTGTGCTGGCGATCTTGACCGCCAAGCAGCGCGCCCAGATGCGTGGCTCACCCGATGTTGTCTGTGCCGATCTGGTTTCGATGTGCCTCAAAGAGGCCGGTGTCAATACACTCTGGAATGTCACGCAGCCTCCGGGCACCGCCTATCGCGGGGATCGTGCCGCCAACTACTTCCGCCCCGAACCACACCATCCCCTGCTGCGCTACGTCCCCGACCATGAACCCTGGCTCCCTGGCGATATCCTGGTCTACAAAGATTTTTTTCATGCGGTTGCGGGCTGGCTTCCGGACGAATACCATCACGTCGTCATCTACGTTGGCCCTTTTAGTGGGAAAGACCGAGGAGGACGCGTCTACCCGGAGTCGCGCACCTACAGTGTGGTGAGTTCAAGCATCTACAGTCCGTACACCAGCGGAGCGACCCGCGACAACGCAGCGCGGGCAAGCTATTTTGGCTACGGTTCGATCGTCCGGGTGCGGCACCGCGAAATCGAGCAACTCTATCGTGACGCGGGGATCATTGCGTGATGCTGCCGTTCTCAACGAGATGGAGGGGTGCCAGATGGGGCCGAAGCACGCGCCCCTGCCCGCTATGCAGGCGGAGGCGCGTGCTTCGGCCCTACGACTCCCATATGACGCACGTCGTAGCCGCCGAGCGCCGCCACGGCGGCCTGGTACGCCGGGTCTGCCAGGGTGCGCCGCAAGGGTTCGAGCAAGGGGCTTTGCCAGTGGCGCCGTGGGATGGCGAGGTCGTAGCGTTCGCTGAAGAGGGGTACAAAGTCGAGCCCTAGCGCACGCGCTGCCGCGAGAATGCCCAGGCCCACACTCGCTGATGCGCTCATAACCGCGGCGGCCACCGCCATATGCGTGAATTCTTCGCGCTCGTAGCCGATGATCTGGTCGCTGCTGAGGCCAGCGCGGTTGAGGTGATAATCAAGCAGAACCCGTGTGCCCGAGCCTTTCTGGCGGTTGGCAAAACGCACGCCGGGCCGCGCCAGGTCGCGCAGTTCGGCGAAGCCCTGTGGGTTGCCGCGTGGCACCAGAAAGCCCTGTTCACGGTAGGCGAGATGCACCAGCACAATCTCTTCGTCGGGCAAGAGGCGTTCGATAAAGGGGCTGTTGTAGATGCCGGTTGCTTCGTCAAGCAGGTGGGTGCCGGCGAGATGCGCGTCGCGCCGTTTGAGCGCAAGCAAACCACCGAGGCTCCCTACATTGGCTGAACTGAGCCGCGTACCTGGGGCGAGACGGCGCATGTGGCTTGCCAGCAGATCCAGCGCCAGGTCGTGACTGCCAATGGCAACCAGCGTGCCTTCAATCTCGGCGGCATCGCGCAGCAGGGTCACGTTAACGCTGGCCCCGGCGTGAACGCCTTCGGCAAAGCGCGGAATATGTGCTATGCCGTCGGCGCGTACCAGCGACATCACGAGCCCCGCCCCACGCGAGAGTGGCGTTGCAATCAGGCGATCATCGACACGGCCCAGCGCAACGCGCACAAACTCGTCTTCGCCAAGTGGCGAAAGCAGTTTGCGACTCATCGTCGCCTCAATGACGGGACGTTTGGGGGCCACCATGCCCTGGAGCCGATAGACGAGCGGGCGCAGGAATAATTCGGCGGTCAAGGCAGCCGATACCGGGTACCCTGGCAAGCCAAGGGCCGGTTTGCCGTTGGCGACCGCGAGGATCGCCGGGTGACCAGGACGGATCGCAACACCGTGGACAGCTACTTCGCCCAGTTCACCAAAAACGGTCGCGGTATAATCCTCGGAGCCCGCCGACGAACCGGCGTTGACGACCACAAGATCGTGCGTATCTAGCGCTTCGGCGACGGTCGCACGCAGCAGATCCTTGCGGTCAGGAACAGGCGGCAAGCGCGTTGCCTCACCGCCCCACTCGTTGACCATGCCGGCGAGCATCAGCGCATTGAACTCGATAATCTCGCCTGGTTCCAGCGTGCGTTTCGCCGCTTCTTCGACCGTCACCAGTTCGGTGCCAGTCGCAATGATGGCGACCCGGGGACGCCGCCGCACTGCGACGGTCGCGTGACCTGCTGCCGCCAGCGCACCCAGATCAACCGGGCGCAACAGATGGCCCTCGGGCAAAACAAGTTCGGTTGCCACGAGATCTTCGCCAAGCGGACGAACGTGTTGCCAGGGTGCGACCGAGGCGGCAATCTCAAGTGTTGTCTCATCAAGTGTCTGCACATGCTCGGCCATGATGACCGCATCAGTCTCGGGCGGCATTGGATCGCCTGTATCAACCCAGATCGCCTGCGTGCCAAGGGTCAGCTGGAGCGGCTGTGATTCCGTTGCACCGAGTGTATCGGCTGCCCGCACCGCAATGCCATCCATCGCCGCCGCGTGGTAATGGGGCGAGGAGAGCGCCGCCCAGACCGGCCCCGCCGTCAATCGTCCACATGCCTCAGCAAGGGCGACCACTTCGGCTAGTGGCAGCCGCAACCCACCGACGCGTTCCAACGCCGTCTCAAAACGGCGTATCGCCTCATCAAGGGCGACATCCTCAAGATAATAACGTCTCCGTGTCATCGTCATTGCTCCCGACAAAACCCGACCCAACACTTTGCGCCGTTGCGTCGCTGAGGACTTTGCGCCTTTGCGCCTTTGCGTCAAAACAACCGCACCTCAACCAGCGCATCAGCATAGAGCCCCGACTGGTCAAGGGGAACGCGCACAATGCCATCGGCGCGGACGAGGGTATAGATCTGATTTGATTTGCCAAAGACCGGATCGGCCCAGAGTTGGTCAGCGCGTCGTTCGAGTCGAACCGGCACCAGATCTTCGCGTCCTGGTTTCGAGGCGATATTGCGCGCAAGGCGTGCGGTCGTGACAGCGCTGAGCGCCTCACCGGCCCCTTGCAAGCGGCGCAATGTCGGCGCCACAAAGAGTTCAAAGGCAGCCATTGCCGAGACCGGGTTGCCGGGTAGCCCAAATACCGGACGCCCATCGGCCATCGCGAGGATCGTTGGCTTGCCGGGTTGAATAGCGACGCCATGCACAAGAATACCCGGCTGCCCCAGACTCGCAATGATCTCGGCGGTCATATCGCGGGTACTCACCGAACTGCCCGCCGAAACGACCAGGACATCAGCGGTTGCAAGGGCAGCGACGGCCATGCGGCGCAACGTCGCCTTATCATCGGGGGCAATGCCACACAGCACTGGCTCGCCGCCGACGCGACGGGTCAGGGCGGCAAGCGTATAACTATTAATATCGCGTACCTGCCCTGGGCCAGGCGTTGTATCCGCAGACACCACCTCATCGCCCGTTGCGAGTAGCGCCACCCGAGGCCGGACGACGACAGGAACGGTTGTCAGGCCTACCCCCGCCAGCCCACCGAGATCCTGAGGGCGCAAGCGATGCCCGCGAGGAAAAAGCAACGCCCCGGCACGGACATCCTCACCAACGGGGAGCATATTTTCACCAACGGCGACCGGGCGCACGACCTCGATCATCTTCACATCAACGGCTTGCGTATGTTCCACCATCACGACCGCATCGCTCCCGGGCGGCAACATCCCCCCGGTATGGACACGAGCGGCCTGACCGGAACCAACCCGCAGATCGGCATGGCGGCCCATCGTCACCTCGCCACAGAGCGTCAGATAAGCCGGCAGACCCTCGCTCGCCCCGAAGGTGTCGGCGGCACGCACAGCAAAGCCATCCATCGTCGAACGGGGAAACGCAGGAAGATCGCATGGTGCATGCAGATCCTGAAACAACACACGCTCAAGCGCCGCATGTAAAGGCAATTCCTCTGCATGGTCGAGCAACGTCAGCAGTTTCTGCAACCGCGCATTGGCCTCATCTGCGGTGACAACATGAAATAACTCGGGCATAACGACTCCAGGCCCGGGGGCCGGTCTTCAAGGGAGATATGGGAAATATGCTGGTTGTTGTTATTATACCATTGAAAGCAGGGGGGTGAGAGGCGGGGAGGTTTTAACGCAGAGGCGGGGAGGCGCGGAGGCGCGGAGAGTCTGGACGCTTCCCCTCTGCGCCTCTCCGCCTTTGCGCCTCTGCGTTTAAAAAACAGATCACTTCAGATCATTCACAACCCGATAATAGCCATTTTTGACGTACACCTCACCGAAGTTGATAATCAGCGCTAGCCGTCGTTGGGTAAGACGCAGATACGTTAACGCCTGCGCTTGAAAAATGGCGTTGTATTGAACAACTGCTTTGACTTCGATAATGACCAGTTCTTCAACAAGGAGATCAAGACGCAAAGGATCTGCGATGAGATAACCTTTATATACCACAGGCACAGAAACCTGACGCCTAACTGTCAGACCACGTTTACTGAGTTCCCAGGCAAGCGCTTCTTCATAGACGCTCTCTAGCAATCCAGGCCCACCAAGCGTTCGATGCACCTCAATCGCGCAATCCAGGACTATGCCACTAATCTCATTCTCTCGTAGCATCGAGTTCTCCTTTCAACGGCACTGTGTAAAAAACCAAAACCCCGCAACATATACCGCACAGGTGCCGAGAAGGATACATGCTTTAACGCAGAGGCGCGGAGGCGCAGAGGGGGAGAGGTTGTGTTACCATGGTGAGGGTATTTCACGTTTATAGACAAAACAACTCGATCAATGCAACGAGCAATACGGTTCCTCTTGGCACTGCTGTTAGCTGGTGCAATCTATTTGGGGTTGGCGGCGTATGCGGCGGCGATTTTTACGATGGCCCCGCGTACGTTTGATCCCAACAATAATCCAGCAAAGTTTGGGCTTGATTTTCGTGAGGTTCGTTTTCCCTCACGGACACCGGGGCTTGAGTTGGCGGGATGGTATATGCCCAACCCTGGCAGTACGCGGGCGCTGGTGATGGTGCATGGGCATACGAGTAGCCGTTCTGCCGAGTTTGGCGGCGGCATAGGCGAACTCGCTGCGGCGCTGCATCAGCGCGGGTTTGCGGTGCTTGCCATTGATCTGCGGGGGCACGGCGCGAGCGATGCGGCACCGATTGGCTTTGGCACCGTCGAGCACGACGATGTCGCCGGGGCGCTCGATTGGCTCCGTGCCGAGGGCTTTGCCGCAGATCACCTGGGTGTCTTTGGCGTCTCGATGGGCGGCGCGGCGTCGATCCGTGCGCTCGCCGATGACCCCGAGGTTGCGGCGCTGGTTGTCGATGGCACGCCGGCTGTCATTCAGGAAGTTGTGCAGCGGCAATGGACGCGAAACTTGCGTCTGCCCGAGTTTTTTCTCTCGACGACCCTCTTTGTGGCACGTATGCGTTATGGCATTGACCTTGAAGCCAACGCTGCTCTGGAGGCGATGCCACGCCTTGCCCCACGGCCAGTGCTGATTATTCACGGTCTCGACGATGCACTGATTTTGCCTGACCATGCCGAACGCCTGGCTGCGGCCTTGCCGAGTGCCGAACTCTGGCTCATTCCGGGGTCAGGTCACGCCCAGAACTTCGCGACGGAACGCGAACGGTATATTGCCCGCGTCGGTGACTTTTTTGACCAGCATGTCCCCGCGCAGTCGCCGCGCCCATAGTTGACGCAAAGGCGCAAAGCTGGGTATGCCGTTCCATCAACCCTTCGCGCCTTTGCGCCTTTGCGTCTTTGCGTCAAACAACCCTTCGCGCCTCTGCGTCTTTGCGTCAAATAACCCTTTGCGTCAAGACTTGGTATAATTCAGCCTACAGGCTTGCCTGATCATCTCTTTTTGCCAGGTTGAGAGAACCCATGTCAATATCAGATCTTGAGGGCATCCAGTTTGTGCCCGGTGCCGACGGCGAACGCAGTACGACGAGGGTGAATAAGGCGATCGCCAGTGCCGCCCTTGAGCCGGTTGATCCGCTTGCCGCCCAGGCGGCGCGCAATGAGGCGAATTGGCGGAAGCAGTATCCGCACCATATGCGTGCCCTGACCGAGGCCGGGATTGCGTATCCGGCTGCGGCGCTGACGCTCGCCGAGGCTGGCCTGGCCGCTGCCTGGCAACAGATCGAGTTTGTGCGCAATGGTCAGGCGCGTCCCTTTGCCGAGGCGCTCGATGACCCGTTGCCCAATGCCTTTGCGACGGTTGAGGTGCAAGGTCAAGGTTCGCCTGAGGTTGAACCCTGGTCGCTGCCGTATCGTGGTCAGCAGTTGCGCGGCGAGGCGTTGCTCGCTCAGCTGGCCCGTTGGGAAGAGGCCGGCATTATCGAGCCGAGTCATGCCCGTGCGTTGCGCCGGGTCAATGAGCACCCCGAGTGGTTCGATCTCTCGGATCGCACACTGGTGCTGCTTGGCGCTGCTTCGGAGGCGGGGCCGCTGGCGATGCTAGCCCGCTGGCGGGCGACGATTGTTGCCATTGACTTGCCTGATCAGGCGCGCTGGGCGAACCTTGTGCGCCTGGTGAGCGAGGGCAACGCTCGTCTGATCGCGCCTGTCAGCCAGCCGGTACCGCCCGGAACACCAACGGCGAACTGGACAGGCCTGGCCGGGGCGAATTTGCTGACCCAGACGCCCGAGCTAATTGCGTGGTTGCAAACGCTGGAGCAACCGCTGGATCTTGGCGCAATTGCTTATCTTGATGGCGAACGGCACCTGCGGGTCTCGCTGGCGATGGACGCAATCATCACCCAGATCAGTGCGGCGCAAACCGCAACAACCTTGATGTATATGGCGACCCCGGCTGATGTTTTTGCGGTACCCGAAGAGCCCGCCCGCATCGCGATGCAACGCTTTGCCAGTCGCGGCTTACCGGGGCGGCTTTTCACCCAGATCGGGCGTACCCTGAGTGGCGGGCGACTTTTGCAACCGCATGTCACGACGCTACGTGATGGTGGCAACGGGCGGCACTATGGCATTGTTGACGGCATTGTTATCGAACAAGGGCCGAACTACGCCCTTGCCAAACGGCTCCAGCAATGGCGGGCGATCACGGCCCGCGCCGCAGGTCAGCGCGTAGCCATCAATGTCACCCCTTCAACGATGACGCACTCGGTGATCAAGAATCCGGCGCTGAAGGCTGGCTACAATGGTGCCGATCGTTTTGGGATCGAGGTCTTTGCGCCCGAGACGACACGGGCCATTATGGCCGCGCTCTGGGTGCATGATCTGCGCTGTCGTCACTGTGTCGCCGATCCCGGCGTGCCGCTGATGCATCCGCTCGAACTGCTGATGGACGGTGCCAACCACGGTGGCCTTTGGCGGATCGGCTTTTTGCCGCGCTCGGTGTTGCCGTTTGCCGCACTAGTTGGCTATATCCGCGGCAAACTTGGGCGCACGTAGTGTACCCTGCGGCCCTGGCGGGGCACCCGCAAGGGTTGCCCCTACAGGGCCGGGGGCCGGGCCCGGTGTACGGGGGCCCCCCTTGCGGGTGCCCTAGCGGGGTGCATACACGGAAGATGCAATCGCCCTGCAGTCTCTGCTGCCCGTTTGCGCCGATAATGCGCACAAGTGTCTGCGTGCTCAGGCCGCTCAGCTTTGAACCCTGGACGCTCACTGCTCACCCCGTACCTCCAAAGCGGGGGCGTGGACCACACCAGGCTAGCGAACACTCCCACGGCGTACCAGGTTAACGATTGC
This sequence comes from Candidatus Chloroploca mongolica, assembly GCF_004762035.2. Classification (GTDB taxonomy): domain Bacteria; phylum Chloroflexota; class Chloroflexia; order Chloroflexales; family Chloroflexaceae; genus Chloroploca; species Chloroploca mongolica. The sequence continues at coordinate 16,156 of NZ_SIJK02000063.1, forward strand.
CAGCAGAATGACGGCGCCGACGAACGAGACCAGGAGTGCGCCGAGGCTGAAGTCGCTGTCGTTGATGTTGCTACCGCCGATCCCCAAGAGGTTGAACACCAGCCCGCCGAGGAACGCGCCGACGATACCGACGACGATGTTCAGCAACAGGCCCTGCTGAGCATTCGTTCGCATCACCAGACTTGCCAGCCACCCGACGATTGCCCCGAATAGCAGCCATAGAAGGAAGTTAATCATGCTTATGCTCCTTACGCTTAGTGGTACTACTCTAAGTATAGTAATCGGAACAGCCTTCAGGTAGCAGGCGAACTGTGTTTAGCAGGTCAGGATTACCCTGTCAGTGTCAGGATGCGGTGCCAGGCTGCTGCTGGGCCGCCACCGCCACCCGCTCGGGTTCCTTCGCGCCGTTCCGGGTCAGTGGCGGCGCGGTTGGCTCGCCCGCACATGGCGGGGCAAAGGTATTGGAGGCGTGAGTAATGCCGAGGGCGAAAAGGAGACTCGCAGTCTACGCTGGGGCATCTGCTACCCAACCGTGAACGGTGGGGCTTGTCCCTGGCGCTACCAGCTCGAAAGCTGGCATCCGAGACCAGAGGCTGGATGACCGCAGCCCTGAAACGAGCGCGGCCCGTCTCGATGGACGCACACCCCTTGAACCTTTTACCCGACAGAAGACCGTAGATTGCGCACCGCATCCACCACGATGCCGATCCCAGCGCCACACACCATCCCGCTCAGCATATCGCCGAACAGGAGCCCGGCGACAATGCCTAGCCCGGCTCCAATGCTGATGCCTACCCCAAAATTGGTATTGCGCAGGCGAGCCGCCGCGGATTCATCACCTGCGCCCACCGCTCCGGTGTGGTCGTTGTCCTGGCTCATCGTGTTCCTCTCAGTAGTCTGTAACGTACGTTTTCTGCTCTGCTGCCGAAGGGAGTGCCGGCTTCAGCCGGCTAAAGCCGGCACTCCAGAATACTAGGAAGCTTAGGTTACACACTACTCAGTATGATCCCCAATGCTTCAGCCTGCCCCTTTGCCGGCAGCGTTACGCCCTCGGAGCGTACACGCCTATCGTGACCGGCAGCCAGAACCCAGCGGCATTGTTCACGGCGGTGTGCAATAGCACGACGAGCCAGAGGTTGCCCTTCGTGCGATGGCAGCGTGGCTAGCGGGAAGGAGCGGCACCCAGGCGGTTGCTGCAAAGGCCCACATCGCCAGCACGACCAGCGCACTGATGCAGCAAAGGGCGCAAGTGCGATGACGATATCCTGGTCGTGCTGATACGCATAGCCCGGAGCAGTGGCATAGAGCATCAGGCATCGTCACTCCCGGATGACGATATCATTGGCGACCGTTGTCACCCCTTTTGCGCGCCAGGCCACATCCCTGGCGGTGTCGAACTCGGCCCAGGATTGAACCGTGCCGGCCAGCGTCACATGCGAGCCCTGGACGAAGATAGCAATCGCGCTTGCATCAATCGCGGCGCTGCGATCCAGCGCCTTCCTGATCCCCGCTTCGATATCGCTCGCCGATACATGCGGCTGCACGATCGTAATCTCGTTGTCCACACCCTTGACGTCCGCGATCCGCCAGGCGTTGGCCTCGGCGGCGCTGCGCTGGTAGTACCAGTCGGTGGTGCCACGCAGCGTCACCCAGCCGTCTTCGACGCTGATCTGGATGCGGTCGCTCAGCACCGACGAGTCAAAATGCAGTGCGTCGGCGAGATGGCGCGCGATCTCATCGTCGGCATAGCGCTGGCCCCTAACGGGCTCGATCGTGAGCTCATTCATCAAACCGCGCACTCCGACGATTCGTAGCGCGTCGCGCTCGGCGGCCCATTTCTCGCTAGACAGCACGACGGCCCCGCGCAGCGTCACGACACCATCCTTCACCGTGACGCCGATATCGGTGATGGTGACCTCCGGATCCCATGTGAGCTCGTCGCGTACGTCGTCCTGGATCTGTCGGTCGGACTTGAAGCTTGGCATAGAAGTACTCCTCGTTATGTTATGTGTGAATAGGCATGCACCGTTGCGTGCTCAGGGGGCCGCAGGCGCCACATGCGATCCGTGATGATCAGCGTCACCGTCATGATGAACATTGCAGCGTACACGCCTACCGTGACCGGCAGCCAGAACCCGGCAGTGTTGTTGACGGCGGTGTGCAACAATACGACGAGCCAGAGGTTGCCCTTCGTGCGGTTGAAGAACCAGGTGAAGAGGACAGTGGTCGGAATGGTGATCACAATGCGCAACAGAATGCCGGGCAGGCCGTCGGGAAAGATGCCGTGGTAGACGCCCTGGAGGTGGAGCGGCACATGCCAGAGGCCCCAGACTACGCTTAGCAGTAGGCTCGCTACGAGCGGGCTGTGGTGCGCCTGGAGCCGTGGCAGCGCAAATCCGCGCCAGCCGGCCTCTTCGCCGAGTGGTCCGCCGTAGAGCAGCGTTGCAACAAAGGTGGTCACGAGCAGCGGCAGCAACTCGCGCATCGGCTCGGTGCGCGGCCAGGGCGGCAGTGGCTGCCCCAGCAGGGCGAGCAATGCGAGGCCCAGGAGGCTGATGATCACCGGCAGCAGCAGTGCCACAAGGTACCAGATCGGCGGCGCCCGCCAGGCGGCGAGCGTTCGGAGCAGATCGCGTACGCCGCGACGGCGGCTGAAGACGTTCCACACGATCCAGGCCGGTAGCAGCGTGATGACCAGCCACAGCAGCGCCGCCACCGCCGGGCGTGTGCTCTCGAGCGGGTTCGACACGACGGTGATATTCAGCCACACGGTTCCTGCGAGCACCGCACCCGCCAGCCAGCGCTGGCGGCGTGGCGAGGCCGATGCCTGCTGCTCGGGGGCGAGTAGCCCGGCGAGCGCGATTGCAGCCAGAGTTGGGCCGTAGGCGGCGACGATGCCGAGCCAGCCGGCGCTGATCGGGTCGGCGTCGGCAAGCAAAGACTGTAGCCCCCAGATGCTCCAGGAGAGCGCGAAGGTCAGGCCGAAAAAGGCGAGCAGCGCGTGCCGCTGAAGCAGCAACCGGAGTTGCGGTGCGGTAGAAGCGGTGGCGTTCATGGTGCGCGCTGCCGGATCGAGCCGACGCCGGTGACCTGTTCGTGCAATTCAGGGTTGCCGATGTACGCGATGCTACCCGCGCCGCTAATCGTGGCGTCGAGCCGCTCGCTCACGTTCACCACCACGCTGCCGAACCCGCTGAGATCGACCGTCGCCCGCTCGCTGACGAGGGCAGCGCCATCGTAGTTGCCCGCGCCGCTGAGCCTCACGTGTTGCTCTAGCACTGTGCCGCCGATGCTTACCGGCCCCGCGCCCGAATGGCTCACCGTCAATTGCTCGCCGCTAAAACCGTGTACACTGACCGAGCCTGCGCCCGAGAAGTTGATTGCCGTGAGGGTCTTGACCGTTACCGTGAAGGTGAGGCGGGTGGCGTCGCTAAAGCCCTGGTCGGCTTTAATGTCCAGGTAGAGAGTGTCGTCACGCACGTCACCCAACACAACCGCCTGCAGGTTGTCGTCGGTCTCCACCGTGAGGCCATTAGTGTCGCCCTGGGTGATCACGACCTCGCCCACACCAGCGACATCAATCGCGGTGAAAGCGCCGACCTCACGTGTTTCAGTCGTGACGTTCCCTGAACCCTGGAGCTGGCCAAGGCCCAGATTAACCGTTACACAGCCGCTGAAGGCTAGGCCCAGCAAGACGAGCAGCGTGAGTCGAAGAATCGTATGCATACAAGCCTCTATTTTCTCTTGGTGATCAAACCCAGATAACTTTTCTAGATGCAATACCTTGCAAAGAAGGTGGTTATTTTGATGCAAAGGCGCAAAGGCGCAACGTTTTTCGCGTAGGTGAGCAACCCTTCGCGCCTTCGCGTGAGCTTCTTGGAAACGTATTAGTTCTAGATGGGCGGTTCTTCAGGCGCATCGTGTTTCGCCGTGTCACTGTGCTTGCGCTTCTGATCGAGGCTCGTACCAATCGCCGTGCCAATCGCTACACCCAACGCAAGCCCGATAGGAATATTATTCATTGCAACCCCCAAAGCGAGTCCCAAGCCTACTCCAATGGCGATGCCTATGCCCATCGAGTTCTCTTTCAAGGTATCTTCTTTCTTTGTAGCTTGTTACATGCCTAGTCCAGCGCATAGCGCTCACCGCCCACCGCACGACACACAGCCCGAGGGCAGAAGATCAGCGGTAGCTCAGGGGAAGGGCATCACGGAAAAGAGGAGTGCGCACGTGGTCGGGGAGATCGTGCAAGGCGGGCAGTATGATTCAGCATAGCACGCGCAGCGCGGGTGTTCTAGCGGGCAAGGCCGCGCACCTGAGCGCCATTTCCCTGACCTTGTCAGGAGAGACCCTGTCGCTCCGGTGAGCTTGTCGCCTGCGTCTCCCCCCGCTTGCTGCTCATGCCCCCACGGCCTAGATACCAGACCGCCTTGCTCAGTTCGCGCAGCCAGAGCACACTGCTGGCAACGAGCACACAGGTCAGCCAGTCGCTGCCTTGCAAAGGCACGGTGTCGAAGGCGCGCTGCAAGAGCGGTACGTAGATCACCGCAACCTGGAGGATCAGCGATAAGGCGACGGCGCCAAACAGCCACTTATTGTGGAAGAGCCGATAGAAGGCGCTGTGCGTGTCCGAGCGTGCGTTAAAGACGTTGAACATCTGAAAGAGCACGAGTGTCGTGAGGGCCATCGTCCGTCCATAGGCCATCGTGCCGGTCCCGGCAATCAGGCCGCCCGGCAAAGCGGCGTCGAGCACCAGAAGCGTTCCAACGGCCATGATGACGCCGACAAAGGCGATGCCAAACCACATCGTGCGCGTGATCACCCCGCTGCCCTGTGCACGGGGCTGCTGTTCCATCACCGCGGGATCGGCGGGGTCGAGACCGAGCGCGAGCGCGGGGGCGCCGTCAGTCACCAGGTTGATCCACAACATATGGGTGGCGAGCAGCGGGGCAATGATTGCGCTGTCGCCGCTGGCCGTCAGGCCAAGTTGATCCGCCAGCACGACGCCCCCGAACATGGTCAGGACCTCGCCGATGTTGCTCGACAACAGGAAGCGCAGGAACTTTTGGATATTGGCGACGATTGAGCGGCCCTCGCCTACCGCTACCACGATCGTGGCGAAGTTGTCGTCGGTCAGGATCATATCGGCGGCTGCCTTCGAGACATCCGTGCCGCTGATGCCCATCGCCACTCCGATATTGGCCGCTTTGAGCGCAGGCGCGTCATTCACGCCATCGCCGGTCATCGCCACCACCGCGCCGTTCTGTTGCAGGGCTTTGACAATGCGTAGCTTATGCTCTGGGGCGACGCGGGCATAGACCGACGCCTCGCGCACGACGGCTCTGAGTTCCTCCTCTGACATGCGCTCCAACTCTGCGCCCGTGATTGCGGCAGACGATGTGACGATGCCGAGCTCACGCGCAATGGCGGCTGCGGTCTGGGGGTGATCGCCAGTGATCATAATGGTGCGGATACCGGCACCTTTGGCTAGCGCGATGGCGGCTCCGGCCTCAGATCGGGGCGGGTCGATCATGCCAACCAGTCCCAAAAAGACCAACTTCTGCTCGACCTGCTCATTCAACGCCTCGGGGTTTGCAAGCGCATCTGGCGGAAGGGTGCGAAAGGCAATCCCCAGCGTGCGCAGGGAGGCATCGGCAAGCTCTGCATTGGCCGCAAGGATGTGCGCCCGGCGCTCCTCGCTTAGCTGATGAGAACCGTCATCAATCCACTCCTCCTGGCATCGGGCCAGCAGGATGCCAGGGGCACCCTTGGTGAAGACGAGCAGATGCTCGGGGTGCTCGGCATCAGTATGGACGGTGCTCATCAGCTTGCGCTCCGACGAAAACGGCATTTCGCCAACCCGCGGAAAGCGTGCGTCGAGGGCCGTGTCGGTGAGACCTGCCTTGCGCGCGGCGACGATGAGCGCCCCTTCGGTGGGATCGCCCTGAATCACCCAGCGCCCCTCGCGCTCCTGGAGCACTGCGTTGTTCGCACGATCGGCGGCGCGGAGGAGAGTCGTCACCTCAGCACGTAGCGCATCGTCGCCCAGAACCTGATCATGCTGCCACAACTCGCCCTCGGGGGCATAGCCTGTGCCGCGCAACTCCACGTGCCCGCTGGCGGTCACGATCGTGCGTACGGTCATCTCGTTTTTGGTCAGCGTCCCAGTCTTATCAGACGCAATGATGTTGGCCGAGCCAAGCGTCTCGACCGCTGGCAACTTGCGGATGATCGCTCCGCGCCTAGCCATGCGCAGCATGCCCAGCGACAGAACCGCCGTCACCACGGCAGGCAGGCCCTCGGGTACGGCGGCTACGGCCAACGCTACCCCCAGGATGAGCACATCCACCAGCCCGTTCAGATCGCGGATGCCATCGATCACGACGATCATTGCGATCATCACCGCCGCGATGCCCACGACGATCAGGCCCAACAGCTTGCCCGTGCGATCGAGTTCCTGCTGCAGCGGCGTCGGGTCACGCGTGGCCTGCTGCAGCATCCCCGCGATCTTGCCCATTTCAGTGTGCATACCGGTCGCAGTCACCACCGCACGGCCTCGACCGTAGCTGGCGGCTGTGCCGCTGAACACACTGTTGCTGCGATCGCCGATGCTGAGCTCCTGGGGAAGCGGGTCACTGTCTTTCGCGACCGGCAGGCTCTCACCGGTGAGCGAGGCTTCGGCGACCTGGAGCGCGATGGCAGAAGTCAAGCGCCCGTCGGCGGGGATCGTGTCGCCCGCTTCGATCTGCATAATATCGCCGGGCACCAGGTCGCGGGTCGGCACGCGCTGGAGTTGCCCATCACGCAGCACGGACGCCTCGGCTGCGGTCATCGCCCGCAGTGCCGCGACCGAGCGATCCGCCCGCGCCTCCTGGACATAGCCCAGTACCCCGTTAAAGAGCACGATCGCGAAGATCACCAGGGCTTCGTAGGGCACCGATGTAGCGCCTTCATAAGCCCAGAGCGCCAGCGAGGTCGCCGCAGCAATCAACAGCAGTCCGATCAGCACGTTCTGAAACTGAGCCAGGAACCGTCGCCAGGCTGGGGTTGGCGTTTCGGCCTGGAGCATGTTGGGGCCATGCTGGGCGAGGCGTCGGTGCACCTCCTCAGTGGCAAGGCCATTGATGGCGTCGCTGTCAAAGGCGACGAGAACGGTTTCGACTGGGTGCTGATAGGCCACCGCGGGATCAATATGGGCCATTGGTTGCTTCCTTGGATCATTGAGCGGAGCCGTCACTGCAAGCCTTAGCTTGGCGTCCCCTCTACATCAAGCACGTAGCACCCCGCCCGCGACGGGTGATCCTCCACCAGCGTCCCTGGCCTGATCTCGCGCAGCAGCCATAGAACGAGCCAATCGCCGCCGGCCGCAAGGGTATGGATCACGCCGAAGATCAACAGGATTCCGTTGCCCATGATGAGGCTCAGCGCGTAGGGGATGAGGCCCAGCACCAACCCAGGCATCAGCCCCCCGAGCCGGTAGGCACCGATGTCAATGGGGCCTTCCAGATGGGCATAGGGCGTTAGCATTTTCCATTGGACGCCGTAGGTAACGCGCGTAGCTGCGCTCTTGCTCGCGAACTGCCAGGTCAGCCCGTGGATCAGTTCATGCACCACAATGCTGACGAGCATCACCGCGAAGAACAGCAGCGCCCCCGGCAACGTGACCGTCACCTCGAGCCCGCCGTGCAGCAAGACAAAGAGGCTGATCTGCGCTAGCGCGATGGGGAGGCCAATGCCCAGCGCGACCAAATTGGCGCGTAGCAGCGAGACTGAGAGATCGCGTTGCTGTTTCGTGTTCATCGCAGGCTCCTCTGCATAAAACGCTACGGCATCGGCTTGCGCTCAACACTGGTCAGGAAGCGTACACACCCGGTGAGAGCCTTCCAGTCGATGACAATGTGCATCATCGTGACCAAGCTTGCCGCAACGCTGAGCCAGAAGTGAACGTTGGCCCACTGGGCTTTGGTCAGGATGAACATAATGAGCCCCCCCGAGTGCGGGCCTGCTGGCGCAACATACAGGATGAAACCGGTAAGGGCAGCGAGGATCCAGAGCACAATAAGGGTCAAGGCAATCAGCGCCCGCAGACGGGCCTTTTGTCCACTCTTGCGATGCCGATCAGCGGTATGGGCGTGCCCAAGCACACGAGGGTCAGAACTCATGGGGGTTTCCTTTCGCGCCGCCGAGGTGGCGGACAAACGAACTGGCAGGCTTGATCCCAGCGCAACGGTGTGCGCTGCCGGATCGCCCCGCGACCCTTGACCTGCTCGTGCGTAAGGTGAAATGTGTCAAGCCTTTTGGGGCCCAGACCGACAGAGTACTGGGGCGACAGCGCACGTCCGGCTAGCCCTCACCAGCAGGTGGCAGGGCCAGCACGTAGATAGGCGCTGTAGCGATACCCTCAGCATAGCACGGGTACCGCAAGCGGGGAAGCGGGATCAGCAGGCAAGAACAAACTATGGTTTCCCCGACAATGTCAGGTTCCGCCCTTATGATCCGCTGTGGGTCACAGGTCCCGATGAACGGGTCTATCTGCCGTGGCTGGGGCGGTAAACCGTTGCCCGGCTATGATGAAGATACCGCCTCGGTGCGTGCGATGCTACGCAAAGCAGCACACAGACGAACATCCAACCAGAGAATTTTTCGCATGCGCCGATGCAACCGAAACTGTCTCAGCAGAGGCGATCGATTGCGTGGGCGATGGGCTTATGTCAGGGGGTTGGACTGCGGAGCTGCAGGCTATTTCCGCGTTGGGCCTCTTTCTCTCACTGCCCAATGCTCTGTTGACGACCGTACTACAAGTGTGCTACTATCATCATAACTTGAGATAGATCATCCTAACAGATGGAAGGTGCCACACTATGACAGAGAAGATTATATATACTATAGGACACTCAACTCATCCTTTTGAGCAGTTTTACGATCTACTCATCACTCATAACATCAATTGTGTTATCGACGTAAGAAGTGCACCCTTTAGCAGAATTGCACCACAGTATAACAAGCCAGCCCTGTCAAGCAAGTTAAAAGCCGCAAAAATACTTTACTCTCATTTTGGAAGCGAGTTTGGGGCACGGCACACAGACATTAACCTTCTAGACGATGACGGAAAAGTCGATTTTGAAAAAGTACGCAAGACAGAACAATTCAACCAGGGCATACAGCGTTTACACAGCGGTCTAGATATCGGATACCGCATTGCCCTAATGTGCTCAGAAGCAAACCCTTTCGACTGCCATAGGTTTGCTATGATTTCTTATCAATTAGTCAAAGAGGGAATGGCTGTGAGGCATATCCTCAAAGACGGAAAGATTCTCGACAATGCAATTCTAGAAGATATGTTGATAAAGAAATACTTCAGAAAGCTTCCACAAAGTTCGCTTTTCGACGGAGAAGTTACGATTAGAGATCAACTAGAGTTTGCTTACAAACTACGGAATAAGGATATTGCATACTCTGAGGGCGACTCAAACTACAAGGAGGTTGCATGATTACTATTTTTACTATTGGCTTTACTAATAAATCGGCCAAGGTGTTCTTTGAATTATTGGAACAAAGCAAAGTTAAGACAATAGTTGATACTCGAATTAACAACGTGTCTCAATTGGCAGGATATACGAAAGGTACAGATTTATCTTTTTTTGCGCGCCGGGTTGCAAACATTGGCTATGAACACAAGATTGAATTTGCTCCAACGAAAGAATTGCTTAACAGATATCGAAAGAAGCAGATGAGTTGGGCAGAATATGAGATTGAGTATCTCAACCTCCTTGACATACGAAATATAAAAAACAAGGTTGTGGTTGAACAGTTAAACCACTCATGTCTTCTGTGTAGTGAGCATCTGCCAGACAAATGCCATCGCAGATTGCTTGCTGAATATCTACAGAAGACCAGTAGTGATATCCAAATAATACATCTAAAATAGGGATGGCGTATGAAGAAATTATTTGTATGCCTTGCCAACTCAAAAAAGTATGGTAACAGGTGTATTGCAGGTATAGAATTGCAAAAGACGGAATTGGGTTTTCGCGTGGTTCGAAACAATGACGCCCCTATCTGGATACGTCCCGTCTCTAATCAAGAGCACGGCGAGGTTGATTCACATTTGGTAGATCACATTAGTCTACTGGATGTGGTTGAAATTACAGTTACCAGTCCAATGCCGAAAGGCTATCAATCTGAAAATTGTCTATTTTTGGAAGAAATACTACAAGTTGTGAGCAAGACGCCCTTGCGAAAGGATGTTCTTGACAGGTTATGCTCACAGCAAACAGGGATGTTGTTTGGAAACCGAGGAAAGGCCGTCCATTCAGAGAAGATCAACGAACTAAACCATTCGCTAATTCTTATCAGGCCACAGGAATTCAGTGTATACACAACTATGACGGACAAGAATAAAGAACCGATACGAGCTTCTTTTATTTTTGCTGGAACCACCTATGATCTTCCGATTACAGATATCGAATTTGAACAAGAGTATTACAAAAACAAACAACTACTCGATAGTGTTAAACACATATATTTAACCATCTCATTAGGTGTAGAACATAACGGTTGGCATTCTAAGCTTATCGCAGGTATTGTCTACTTCTGACAAGCCGCCGAACCACGCCGTGCATCCTGACGCCGCTGGCGCGGGCGACAACTGGGCGCGATTTTTGGACGTTGTCCCAGGTTGATCCACGTCTCGTTCAAGGAATGCTGCCAGCGGCGCGGCTAACGGGTGGCGTTGGGCGGCGTTCATCCCGTGTCCATGCCTGCCCCCCATGCCTGCCGGGAAACTGACGGTGTTCAATATCGGTGGGAACAACGTCCGGCTCATCGCCGCGATCCATTACAACCGGCAGAAAATCTACATTCGGGCGGTGCTAACCCACGATGACTATGATGCCGACCGATGGAAGGAGTAAGCTAGATGACCACCAGCGAACTGATCACCGTGGAACAGGTGTGGCCCCAGGTCGCCCCGTTCCTGTTTGTCCCACAGACAGTTCAGGATTATGATCGCCTAGTGGCGATTCTGGATGCGTTGATTGATGTCGTGGGGGAGGATGAAGGCCATCCCCTGGCCTCCTTGATGGATATTGTAGGTGTGGTGGTCGAGCACTATGAGGCTGTGCATGTGCCGGAGTTGGATACGGACTAAGCCCATTCCGCCGAGGGGGTGCATACACCTACCCAGCGCGGCGGATCGGGCCGCCGATCATGTCTCTACAGAGGGTGAAGAACCACCATCGCCTTGTGCTGGCACAATCTTTCCAGGTCAGCGCGGTCGAAGCGGAACGGCAACCGATCGAAGAGGTGCATGATCAGGCGGATCATCACCGGATGGCGGCGCAGACGCAATTCGATGAAATTGGCGATCCGCGTCGGGTCGGTAACAGGCTCGGCTATGGCATCGAAGACCTCTTCTCGCATCTGCACATGAACGCGAGGATTGGCAAGGATGTTCTTGTACCAATCCGCTTCGACGCCGCGGGCTGAGGCAATATAAAAAACATCGCCTACCTTCTCATACTGCAACGGAGTCACACGTGGCAATCCAGAGGTGCGGCCAGTGGTGGTCAAGAGCAGCACCACGCGCGTGGGGCCGATCCCGCGCCGATAGTTGGCCGCCATACGGACATTGAGCGCCTTCATGCAGTGGTAGATCGTTTTGGTCACGTTGTTTTTCCTCAACCCCAGTCTGGCGCGTTCCGAGCCCTGGCCCGACCCGTGCTTTGCATTCCAGAATTCTTTTTCTGCCTTGGTGCAAGTATACAGGAAGGCGCGCTTTCAAAAGATGGTGCCGTGCGCAAGAACACGGCACGCACCATGCATGATGCGGAAGCTCTAATCTGCGTAATCTGCGTAATCTGCGGACAATCAGGATGACTCTGCATCAAGCCCTGCACGCCTCCACCAAGGTTTGCCAAGCCCACCTGCGCGGGCTATAATCCATCAAGCCTTTGCGCCTTTGCGCCTTTGCGTCTTTGTGTCTTCGCGCCTTTGCGCCTTTGCGTCAAACTACCCGTCGTATGGCTTTACCCCCACGATATCGAGGGCAGAGCGAACTTCTGCCAGCGGGCTTGCAGACGTTCGAGGAGCGTGAGGGATAGGCCTGCCCAGCGGCGCAACACGTTTGGCCACTCGATCTGCCTACCGAGTCGCAACTGCTCGACGTTTGTGGCACTCAGGCGTTCAACGAAGATCAAACCCAAGCTAACGCAGTCACTTGCCGGGATCGCATTGCCATAGCCCCCAGCCAGCACTGGTGCAGCATAGGGGGCAGCGAGCTTGAGCAGATCGAGCGAGGTTGCAATCGCCTGCGGGCGACGGGCGATGGGCGCTGCCTGGCATGAGCAGGCACGGGGCGCATAAGAATCTGGGTGGGGCGCGGTTTTCGTCCTGGGCTGAGCCTTGGCCGCGAAGGTCGGCGTCGAGCGCACTGCAACGTCTACGTTGTGATCACTTGGTTGTGGTCACTTGGTCGAGGAAAGGATATTTGGCTCCCAGGGTTCACCCAAGATCAGAGGCGTTTGCTCCGGCTGGCTTTTTGGGTACGACGTGTCTGAAAGAATAAGGTGAAACCGAAATGCAGCAGCGTGACCGTCAATAGCAGTCGAACGAGTTGCCCCTGAGCGTGCTAGGCGCTGTCACTTCAGTCTATTGGACAACCTTTACCACAGCGCGTACACGGCATCCGAAGATTGGATCATAACCTGCCTGAACGGTGTCCCGCATGCCCCAGAACAGAATCCGCTTGAGGAGATGTGACGCTAAGGTAAAAATGGCCTCCGAGCAAATCTGCAGAATGAGGTAACCTTCGAAGAGTGTGCGGCGCAATTTGCAGATCAACTTGACGAACAAAGATGTGATTTCGCCAAGCTCGCAGTGTACGGTGATGTAGGAATGATTTAGAATTCAATTGCGCATTCGTATATAATTCATTGCATTATAGCTCTCGCAGTGTACGGTGATGTAGGAATGATTTAGGATTACTATGGCATCCCGACTTTAGTTCCACAAATGCAAGTTGAATTAAATACTCAAGGTCGAATTGTGCGAACAAGGTTTTTAATTCCTTCTTTCACTCGATGATCATCATCGATCGTCTGGTGAGCAATTTTTTCATCCTCGCTTCGCTTTTCACACTTCCTCGGTGTCCAATCAAAACTCCAAGAGCACACTTCTTTTTCCACTTGCTTGTATACCCAACTACTCACATCTGTCCCTACAGCGCCAACCCCTCCAGTTTCTGTTTGAGTTGCTGTAGGCCAATCATTGCTCTGATAGTAGGCTTCCCATTCGAATGATGCTGGTAGACGTGCTTGCCCTCCAATGAAAGGACAATATCCATCAATTGCCACTATTAACGAGGCAGACATGTTGCTCTCACTTAATTGATGACCATTCCTTACGACACGTTTCCCACCACAACTATATCCAACGAGAACAACTTTATATCCCTCATTTATGTCATTTTTAATGACAGATATTATATCTTCATTCCAAGTTTTGTAAAAAACCTCATAACCTTCTCCAAAATAAATGTCGGAAATACCACTTCTTGTTTGTCTAAATCCGGCAAAAGAATAAACTTTTACATGAGGTTTAGAAGATTTACAACTTCCGTTGGAGCACTGATCCATGATATTGGGTTTAATGATTTCAATAATATTCCTAATCAAGCTTCCAACTCCAACTTGAGAAGATGTGTTGCAAGGAATAAACAGCTTTAAGCCCGACTGGATAGTGTTAGGATTGTTGCCTATTTTATCTTTATTAGCATGATATATCTCTTGCCACGGAATTCCATATTTATTTCCAATTACTGATAGGTACTCACCTAATTGGACAATATGTGTTCCGCCGCAACTAGCCTTCCTTCCGCAGTTGGTGGTGCCTGTTCCCTTAATTTCCGCCTGCTGCTGTGTGTTCTGCTGCGCCTGTTTCGCAGAGGTACTTGTGGGCAGATTCAGCCGCTGTCCAGGATAGATCAGGTTGCCGTTAGTAATGTGGGGATTTAGCTTGAGAAGATATTCAACTGTCGAACCAATCGATGTAGCGATATGCCATAGGGTATCTCCTTGCTCGACAGTATTGGTGCTCCAGTTGAACAATCCCAGCGGATCAGTGTAGTTCAAGGGGTTGGCCTGGACGTAGAGGTAGCGGTTGAGGCTG
>NZ_SIJK02000064.1 GCF_004762035.2 Candidatus Chloroploca mongolica
GTATTTCATCCATGATAGTCGACACCTTTCGTTTGTCTATCTCACACCAAGCGTTGAAGTCGGCACTCCGATATCGCTGCTGCGCCCTGCTGCGGGCATGCAACGATCCCGGGTGACGCTCACTCCACAGGCCTGACCTGGTTCAACCAGGGGCGGGTGGCGCACCCATCGCGCCAGTGGGCGCAGCAGCAATGCGGTGGGGCGTTTGTCCAATGGATGGGCCAAGGGCTGCTGCGCCCCTACTTCCCGCCCAGCCCCGTAATGGCCGAGCGGCTTGCTTCGATGCCAAAGCCCCAGGCGAGTAGGGTGGCGTAGTCAGTCCAAAGGTTGGCCCCAAAGGTGGCGTTGTTGCCGTAGAGTTGCCCGAGTCCTACCAGCGCAAGGAGCACGAGCAGAAAGCCTGAGCTGAGCCAGAGTTCCCCTACGCGGCGTCCGCTTGCGTGCTGGGCCTGGGCTTCTGAGGTGGTGACCGGGACAACCGAGGGCATCGTTGGCATGGCAAAAATACGAGGTTGCACGCCTCGTTCGCCACCAAGGACAAAGGGCGCATCCGTGGCGTCTGGTGCTGGTTCTGGTGGAACAACCTCGGTCGCCAGGTTTGCGAGCTCGGTTTGCAGCAAGTTGCGATTGGTGGTGTCGCTCGGGTCAAGATTGAAGAGACGGGTTTCCAGGGCGCGGAGACGTTGCTGGAGCGAGGGAGCATGGCGGCTCTGGGTCAGCAAGCTGTCGATCTGTTCAAACATGGCTTGATAGTCAGCGACAGCTTCCTGCTGCGCCTTCAGGCGACCTGCCACCGCGTCAGGCTCCTGGGTGCCCAGCGGGGCGTCGCGGGTGGCGTCCTTAAGATTCTGCTGCACGGTGCGAATGTAGGCGGTGTCTGTTGGCATGCTTGCGCTGGCGATGCGCTGCTCCAGCTCAGCGATAAAGGTCGCCTGTGCTTGCCAGTTGCTACGATCACGCCGCCAGCGGAGCCAGATCGCTTCGGCGGTGCGGAGCTGGCTATTTGCCTGCTCGAGATCAGCCCCTTGCAAGGCAGCTTCGACATCAATCAATTGACGCTCGATCTGCTGGCGAAAGCTCGGGATGAGTTCGGGATCGTTGCGGAGCTGGCTGCGCAGTCGCCCGGCACGAATGAGGATGTCGTCGTACGGGCGCACCTGCTGGCGATAATAGGTGAGCACGCCGCCGCCGGCAATGCCGACCAGCAGCACCGCGAGCGCCCAGCCCCAGGGGTGTTTGACCTGCACCGTCACGGGGAGACTCAGGACATCGTTGGCAGAGGTGAGCAGCAGTTCGCCCTGATACGCACCGCTGGCGATGCTCCTCAGATCAAAGGTGGTCGTGACGGTCAGCACCTGGCCAGCCGCCACCTGGGTTGCCGAGGTCTGGATCGTGATCTGCGGTGCAGGAATGGCCTGGCCCTGGTCGCTGATCAGATCCGTGGCAAGCCCTTGCAGCCCGGTGATCGGCGTGGTAGCACGGATCACGGTCGTGCGCGTCAGGCGTTCGCCCGTCACGCCAGCCGCACTGATGCGCGCTGGTGTCGCCGTCAGGCCACCCTGGGCCTGCGCTGATGAAGCCAGGAGGAGCCAGCACACCCCTAGACCAAGCAAGCATAACAGCCATATGTGGCGCATCACGATCTCCTTGGCGAACCTTACGAGCGCCGATCCACCACGATCATATCACCAACGCCTTCAAAGCGGGCATTGGGTTCCTGGAGCGGCATGCCCTGTTCCACATTCCAGCGGCGCAGGCCATAAATGACGTGATTCTTCAGGTCGTCCACTGTTACGAAGCCTTTGTGATCGCGATCCGCCGCTCCTTCCAGGTCATCAAGCAGGAAGTAACTGAAGACCCCATGCTTGACAGCGTGCCATTCCCGGGCGATCTGCTGCGAGGTGCTGGCGGCCAGGACGGCAAAACCTTCGGCCAGTTCAAAGCTATGGCGCAGAAAGTCCGGGTCGGTCATGCTTCGTCCGATATCAATGCCGACATGGCATGCATCCAGCAGCAGCAGGCAGCGGTTTGCCTTGCTAGCGCGCAGCATCGCCTCGACCTCAGCAAGGGCCAGGGCTGACTGGGGCGAACGAGCCCGCGTATTTTGCAACGCCAGCCAGCGTTGCCCGTCACGCAGCAGCCCGTGACAGGCAAAAAAGACCAGGATGAAGTCATCGTGCGCAGCGCTGTCACAGATGCTCCGCAACTCCGCTTCCACGTTCTCCCGACTGGGAAAGCGATGACTCTTGGGGTCAAGCTCATCGTGCATAGCGACCACGGTATAACCGCCGTCAGCCAACTGCGTTGCGAGGGCACGCACATCATTGACGCAATAGCGCAGCGTGGCATAGCTTGGCTCATTGTACACGTTGATCCCGACCAGCAAGGCCCAGCGCTGCCGCACCGGGCCAGGCGGCGGGCGCGGTGCGGGTGGCTGCGGCGCGGGATCGCCGCGGGGTGCGGGTAACGACGCCGTGGGATCGCTCGGTTCCACTGGCGCTGGTGCATGAAGAGGCAGATCGATAGTGAGCTTCACAGTTGCTTGCCTTTAGGCGCGGAAGCCCAGCACGTTTACGGCTGGGAGGAAGCGCCCTGCTTGAGCGGCTTTAGCCCACAGCGCCGTTTGCCGCTTTCTATTGCCAAAAAATATGTTCTGTGGTACACTTATTCGTGTGCAAGGCACGAAGCCGGTTCGCCGGTGGAGACGGTTGAAACGCACCTTGAAAACTGAATCTTGCCGGTTCCGTTCGGGAATCCTCGAACGGGTAAAAGGTTCAAGGTCGTATGCTTCTGCATCTGCACTCGCTGTCGGGTTCGCCCGACAGGGCCTTTGTCAGTAGGCCGAACGTCTCGGATGCTGACCTTCGGGTTCGTAGCGCCAGAGACAAGCCCAATCGTTTACGATTGGGTAACTGACTTCACTGCGTAGCCAACTGACCAACGCCTGCATCCGGAACGAGTCACCCTCAAACCCATAGATTGCCTGCACCAACTCTTCGAGGCCACCCGGAAACTGTAAACACCGTTGCACAATATTAGCGACATCGGCCTTCATTGCGGGATGACGCGTAATGTTGTGACGAATACCATCACGCAACTGACGCACAATCAGCTCGCGGGTGCCTTGATCCGCAATGGCATCGCATGCACAGAGCAGGCCAATCAAGTGATTGCGTTGCGGGTTGGTGAGGGCTGGTGGGGGCATAGGGGAGGCTCCTCGTGTGATCGCGCTTGGCAGAAATCAGCAGCAGAATTATAGCATGGACGATCCCTATACATGTGCCAAACCGATCTGATATGGTATACTTTCGGCATATCCTCATTCGTAGGTGAGTTCTGAAGCAAACGATGCCTGAGCCTTCCGATCAACTGACGCTGCGTTTTACGCCAACGCGCGATGGGGCGCGGATTAGGTGGGAGAGCGTGGCTGGGGGGACACGCACCAGTTCGTTGGTCGTGCCCTATGCCAGCGACGTGTTGCCCACCGTGCTCAAAGCGCTTGATGCCGCGCAACGCCCCGGTTATCCTGGCGTGGGGCCGGATGTGAGCCCGGAAGAGGTGCAGCACCTGGTTCGCGCTGGGCTTTGGGAGGCCGACCGGGTGGTGCCCGAGGTGCATCGGTGCGTTGGGCAGCGCTTGTATGCGGCGTTGATTGATGACCGTGACGGGGAACTCGCCCTGCGCCTGGCTCGTGAGTCGGCGCGGAGCCAGGGGAAAGCGCTGACGTATGTGCTGCGCTTTCCGCCCGAGGCGGTGGAACTGGCGGCGTTGCCGTGGGAGGCGCTCTGGGATCAGCGTCAGGCGTTGCTGCTGTCACGTGGTGGCCGTCAGCTTGATGCGCTCGAGCGCTATCTCGATCTGGATGAGGCCCTTTCCCCGCCCTTGCCAGCAAGCCACACGCTGCATATCTTGGCGCTCGCGCCACGCGCCGGCATTCCACCAGAGGTACGCGATGCCGAACGTGCCGCGCGCCTCCAGAGCTGGACGATCCTGCAGGATCAGGGGTTGCTGACCTGGGATGAACTCTCACCGGTGACGGCGCGCACCCTGGATGATCGCATGCGCCGCGGGCCAACCCCCGATATCATTCACTACTACGGCCATGGCAGCTATGACCACGGTCAGGGCTCCCTGGTCTTCGATAGCGAGGCGCGGGGGAGCAGATATGAACTGGTGAGCGCCGGACGCCTGTCTGCCCTGTTGGGTGGCATCCGGCTCATTATGCTCTTTGCCTGTCAATCAGCGATGGTCACCGACGGCCTGTCCACGGGGCTCTTTACGGGCGTGGCCCCGGCCTTGAGTGCCGTTGCCGAAGCGGTGGTCGCGATGCAATTGACGGTGCGCGTCACGGCGGCGACCCGCTTTAGCGAAGTCTTCTATGGTGAACTCGCCCGTGGTCAGTCGGTACAGGCCGCAGTCGCCGAGGCGCGCCGCTCACTCTATGTGCTCGAGAGCGACGGTGCAAGCTGGTATGTGCCGACGCTCTACCTGCGCACCCGCGAGCAGCGCCCACTCTATCTGGTGCAACCAGTCGCGGATGAACGACGGCATACCAGTGGCGACACGCTTCAACCAGACGTCAACCCTCCAGACCACCAGGGATCGCCCATTGGAGACAGTTCATCACCAGCGGCCCACCCCCACGGACAACCAGCATCACCCACTGGAGGCGGTGCATCACCAGCGGCCCACCCAGAGGAACAACCAGCAGCGCCCACTGGCAGCGCATCATCGCCAGCGGCCCACCCAGAGGAACAACCAGCAGCGCCCACTGGCGGCGCATCGTCGCCAGCAGCTACCCCCCAAGGACACGCTATGCGTCAACTGACCATCCAAGAGCGCGGCCAGCTCGTTGAGCTTTTGCTGGCCTGCCCTGCAATGCAAGACAGCCACCAGCGCGGGAGTGTGCTCGACTTTCTTGAGGCGCACGTACGCAGTGCCATCCCCCACCACGCGCAGAGCCGGGCCGATGTGCTGAGTATCGTGACGACCTGCAACAACTATCCGGGTGCACTGGACGCGCTGCTTGACGGGGTGCGCTTTTTTGATGGTGGCACGGTGGCGATGCAGGCGGTTGATGATTTTTGGCAGCAGAAACGATAACCATGCAACTGACGAATGCGCAGCTGATTGAACTGGCTAATCTGTTGCTTGCGTGTGATGCGATCAGAGATCGGGGCATCCGCGGTGATGTGCTGGCCTTTCTGCCAGACAATGTGCGTGGCGCGCTTCCTCGGCGGGATCAGGATCGTGCGGATGTGATCAATATTGCCCGTACCTGCGCCAACTACCCTGGCGCACTCGACGCGTTGCTGGAGGGGGTGCGCTGTTTTGATGCGGGCAGTGCCCCGCTGCAGGCGCTTGAGGCGTTCTGGCACGGTCTTGCAGGTGCGGCCCCCAACGTACCTGGGCAGCCTCTCCCGGCGAACCCGCAGCAGCTTGAGGCGTCGCTCTGTCGGATCGATTTTACCCAGGCGATCGAGACGTTCGAGGTGGCGCTGCGAGATATGGGCACCACCGGTGGCGCAGCACTCTTTCTGCTGCAAAATAGCTATGCTATGGGGTCCCGGTGGCTGATGCAACGCATTGATGGTCGGCTGAAAGAGGTGACCTATTCCATTTCTATTGATACGAAGCCGATCGGGTTTGAACCGGGGATGCATCATGATGAACAGGGTCTCTTGCGGCGTCTGGGCGAGTGGTTTGCGGTGCATGATCATGGTGATGATCGCGATCACTATATGACGAGCTTGATTGAGGCTATATGCTTGTCAATACACAGCAAAAAAGTGATCCTGCTTGAACTTTCAGGATGGCATCATGCCGAGGAACGGCTCTTCGCCTGGTTTGTCGAGCACTTCTGGTCGCGGATGGTTGATGCACTTGCCATTGCCTCCCAAGATTTGTACGGCGTCTATGTGGTGGCGGTACTTGTGACCAATACGCAGATCCCGCCTGAGACCTTGACGCCGCATCTGTGTCCCGATGGGAG
Source organism: Candidatus Chloroploca mongolica (assembly GCF_004762035.2). Taxonomy (GTDB): domain Bacteria; phylum Chloroflexota; class Chloroflexia; order Chloroflexales; family Chloroflexaceae; genus Chloroploca; species Chloroploca mongolica. The sequence continues at coordinate 5,993 of NZ_SIJK02000064.1, forward strand.
GTTTGACAGTAAGCGGATTACCTGCTTGCCGCTTGAACCCTGGTCGGTCGATGATATTCGGATCTGGTTGTCGAGGTCTTCGCGTCTAGCCACGTCCCCTAGGCGGGTCATTGATCGCGAAGCCGAGCGCATTTATGCCAGCAGCATCAACGGCACGCCCCGGTTGGTGGCCGATCTGTTGCGTGATACGTATGCCCCATAGCAAGAGGAGAAGGTGATGTTGCCTCGTTCCGCGTATGTCTTTGCTGGTGATATGGAGCACGAGCCCGCCGAGCGCCATCCCGATGCCCCCACCCATCTGGAGCCGTATCTGGCTTCGCCGGAACTGGTGCGGGCGGTCAATCTGGCGATCCATCTGGGCCGCCCACTGCTGCTTGAGGGTGAAGCCGGCTGTGGCAAAACGCGCCTGGCGCACGCGGTGGCCGCTGAGCTTGGCCTGCCGCTCTATCCCTGGTATGTGCGTTCGAACAGCAAGGCCCAGGATGGGCTCTATGCCTATGATGCGATCCGCCGTTTGCATGATGCGCAGGTTCACCATCTTCTGGCGGGGCAGACGGAAGATACGAGCCGTAGCGATCCGGGCAATCCGCAGCACTATGTGCAAATGGGGGCCATCGGCAAGGCGTTTGAACTGCGCGATCGCCCGGCGGTGGTGTTGATTGATGAGATTGACAAAGCCGATATTGATTTCCCCAATGACTTGCTCACGGTGCTCGACGAGCCGTGGGCGTTTGAGATTCAGGAGACCGGGCAGAAGATCCAGGCTGTTCCTGCGTATCGCCCGATCATCGTGATTACCAGTAACAAAGAGAAGGGCAATTTGCCGGCCCCGTTTTTGCGCCGGTGCATCTACCATTTCATTACCTTCCCGGAAGCGCAGTTGAAGACGATTGTTGCGACCCACTTTGCCCGGCGCGGCATGGTGGTGCCGCCAACCACCGATCTGGCGATCACGCGCTTTCTTGCGCTGCGCAATGGCGAACGGTTGCATAAGAAGCCGGGCACAAGCGAGTTTCTCGATTGGCTCGAGGCGCTGGCGAACTTCAAGCCGGCGAGCCAACTCACGGCGGACGGGCCGCTGCCGTATCCAGAAGTGTTGCTGAAGCTGCGTGCCGATTGGCATGCGATTATTGACCAGCGATGAGTGCCTTCCAGACCACCGATTTTGTGATCACCCTGTTTCTGGCGCTGCGGCAGCAGGGCCTGGTGCTGGGGGTGGGCGAATTGCTGGCGGTGCTTGACATCACCGACGCTTCCTGGCAGCCTGAGGCGGACGAGCAAGCGCGGCTGCCCATCCGGCTCGTCTGGTGCCATTCCCCCGCTGAGGAGCAGATCTTCGATGATGTGTGGGCGACGACGCTGGCGCGCACGATGCAGGGTGCACCGCAGCGCATCGATGAGCACAAACCGCCCCCGGCACCGGACGATCCTTCACCCGTTACTCCTCCTGAGCAGCCCAGGCCGGAAGCCCTGCCGCCTGAGCCGTTGCCGCCAACCGCCGCTGGTGCCGCCGCACGGTTGGAACCGCTGCCCTTCTATGTGCCCTTTGCCCCGGCCCCCGTCGACGCCCATCTGGAACTGGGCAGTTCATGGCCGATCACGCGCCGGCAGATGGCCTACGCCTGGCGGTATCTGCGTCGTCCGCTCGCCGATGGGCCGTGCGACCTGCTTGATCTGGCGGCAACGATTGACATAACAACGCGCTCGGGCATCTTTCTGGGGCCTGTCTATCGTCGACGAGAGCGCAATCACGCTCATCTGGTGCTGCTGATTGACCAGAACGGCTCGATGATGCCCTTTCACCGCTTTACCCGCGATCTCGCGACCACGGCGCAGGACGAACGCAGCCTTGAGCAGGTGGAGGTCTATTATTTTCACAATGTCCCCGCCGAACATCTCGCGACCGATCCGCACTTGACCACCTCCATCGAACTGGCACACCTCCTGGAGCGATGCACGCCCGAGACCAGCATCCTCATTGCGAGCGACGCCGGGGCGGCGCGCGGCTACCGCGATCCGGAGCGCATTCGGGCGACGCGCACCTTTGTGCGCCAGGTTGAACAGCACACCTTGCTGCTGGCCTGGCTCAACCCAATGCCCCACGAACGCTGGGCGCACTCGTCGGCCCAGGTGATTGCCGGGCTCTTGCGCGGCCATATGTTTCAGATGGATGCCGATGGCCTGAGCAATGCGATTGATGTTCTTCGTGGGCAACCGTTGCGGTATCACTAACTATGGACACAGCCACTGCACCAACCGAAGATGATGCCCGACAGATGGTGGAACGGTTTGTCCGTCGTTTCGACGAGTCATACCGTCTGCTGGCCTGCCACGCGGCGCTGCCGCTGATCCTGACGCCGGAACTGGTCCACAATCTGCGCAATACCTTCTTGCGTGGGCAGGTGCCGTGGGTCGCTGAAGTGGATCTGCTGCTCTCGGAGCTGTGTCGGCCCGTCGGCTACGAACAATACGCGATGGATGCGGCGGTGCGGGCCTACCTGATCAACGACCTGCAAGCCCGCGTTGGTGCGCGCCGCATGCAAGATGTGGCGCGCCTGCTGATCCGCTATATTCATCACCTCAGCCGCGCACGTTCCATCTTCAGCGACCCCGAACTCCAGGCGCAGCAACTGGCCGCCATGGTCTGCCTGGACGACCAGCGCGAAGAGGCCGTACACACCCTGGTTGAGGCGCTTCAAAAGAACCTAGAAGCCATCGCCGACAGCCCCACCGCCACCGGCACGCGCGCCGAACTCACCCGCCTGACCCGCCTCGCGCAGACCCTCGCCCCGCAGATGGAGGCGTATCCCGCGTTGATCGCCTATGCCGACCTGATCCGGCGCTTGCTCGCCGATCCCGCCCGCACGCTCACCGAAGAGCCAACCCAGGTTCAGATATCAGTCACGATCCTGGGGCAAACGATGCCGGCCCCGGGGGGCTTGCTGCCCCCAGAGTCGCGCAATTCTCCAGATGACCGCGTCACGCCAGCCAGACCGGGGCTGGCGTTGCCGCCATTGTATGGCCGTGAAACCGAACTCGCCCTGCTGCAACAGTTCTGCCTGGAGCCGGTCAACCACTACGTGGTGCTCTACGGGGCGCCGCAGAGTGGCAAAACAAGCCTCTTGCGGCACCTGGAAGCCGCCTTGCAACAATTTGCCCAGGTCGATGTGTGTCGCATTGATATTCAGGCGATCCAGGGGGCCACCACTGAGCGCGCCTTTGCCTATCTCGCCACTCAGATCAGTCAGTCGCTCCCGGCTGGCGTGGAAGCCACAGGCGTTGAGGAGGGCACGACCTTCCAGAGCTTCCTAATCGAAGCGCTCGATCGCGACGACATCAACCGCTTCGTGCTGATGCTTGATGAATGGGGCGCATTGCCCGTCGCAACCCACGAGAAGCTGGCCCATACCGTGCGTTCCATCTTCGAGATGCGGAGCGAAATTCGGGCGCTCGCCAAGCTCCAGGTGATCGTGAGCGGCGGCATCGAGCTATATGACCTTGGGCGCAGTGAGGCGTCGCCGCTGCTCAACATCTGCGAAGCGATCTACCTGGGTGATCTGAGCGAAACCGAAGCGGTCGCCCTGATGTGGGAAGATCTCGGCAGTCTGGATCTGCCTGAAAAGCTCGTGGACGACCTGGCATCGGCGACCTACGACCGCGTCGGCGGGCACCCCTACCTGACCCGGCGCATCGCCGAACTCGTTGTGCAGGCAACGCCGCCCGGCGATCCCCTGGCGGCGAACGCACTGGCAACCGCGCTTGGCGAAATCGAGCACGGCGACCCGCTGCTGCGCCGCATTATCGACGACCTGCGCGCATATCAACTCGAAGACGCAGCCCGCCGCCTGCTCAGCGACCCACCGCCCTTCACGCGCCTCGATGACGACATGGCCCGGTTGGAACTGATCGGCCTCGCCAGGCCAGCAGGCGAGACCTGGGCACCACGGAACGCCTGGCTGGCCGAGGTGGTTGGGCGGGTGCTGGATGTAGCTTCACCAACGGTCGTCGCGCCACTAGATGCGGGAGCAACGACGGCGACGCCGCTGCCCACCTGGGTGCCGCACCTCATCCACATCCCGGCGGGACCCTTTTTGATGGGCAGCAGTGCTGCGGATGGGATGGCGTATGCAGACGAAAAACCGCAACACACGCTGATGCTGCCCGATTACTGGATCGGCAAGACCCCGGTGACCAACGCGCAGTTTCGGCCCTTCGTCGAGGGCGATGGCTACACCAACCCCGCCTACTGGACGAAGGAGAGCTGGGCGTGGCGCGAGCAGGAAGAGATTGTTACCCCTCGGTGGTGGAACGACTCGACCTGGAATGGTGCGCAGCATCCCGTCGTGGGCGTGAGTTGGTTCGAGGCGGTCGCCTACTGCCGCTGGCTGAGTGCGCAGACCGGACACGAGTTCCGCCTTCCGACCGAGGCTGAATGGGAAAAAGCCGCCCGCGGCACCGACGGACGCATCTGGCCGTGGGGCAATACCTGGGAGCACGGGCGGTGCAATAGCGAGGAGGCTGGACACAAACGCACGACCCCAGTCGACCAGTATCCGACCGGTGCCAGCCCGTACGGGGTGCTGGACATGGCCGGCAATGTCTGGGAATGGTGCGCGACAAAGTCTGGCAAATCTTATCCGTATCAATGGGAAGACGAGTGGCAGGCAGCGTATCTGGAAGCTGACAAGGTTCGGAGAATACGTGGTGGATCGTGGTACAGCAAGAAAGAGAACGTCCGGGCTTCGTACCGCGTCAGCAGCATCCCGCGCAACCTCGTCATCAGCGGGTTGCGGGTCGCCAGTCATTCTCCGTTGCCCGGTTCTGAATCCTGATTGCTGTCTGCTGTGTTCCGGCGGACCATAGGATGGCACAGCCAGGCGGGTGCTACCCTTCTTCGTTCACCGGCTCGGCGATCATGCGCTCTGCGTCCTGAAGCAACGGCGTAAGCGCCAGATCTTCATCCACCTCCGGCCAGTGGATGCCATAGCCAGATGGTGATACCTCCAGATGTTTTCGTTGCGCAACGGTCGCCTGCCTCAAACGCGGGGAGCAATGCTCCCATCGAATGCGATAGGATTGCCCATCGACGGTCAGGTAAAGGTAGGTACTATCACTTGAAATGCTCTCAACAGCATGCACGTTTACCATTATGCACCTCCCTGATGCATAGCTTTGCTTCTGAGCAACAAACCTCATGGATAGTCGGATCGCAACGCCTCCGCGGTCATTCCGAACGAAGCCGCAGGCGCAGTGAGGAATCTGCACTGATCGTCATGGAAGACCCCTCACTTCGTTCGGGGTGACATGGGCGGCGTTCGGGGTGACATGGGCGGCGTTCGGGGTGACATGGGCGGGCCGGTGCAACAAACTGGTTGCTCACGACATCACTGGCCTGCGGGCCATTTGATACTCAGCAGGACAAAGTAGTTCTTTCAAGTGTACCCGTTCAGGCTCATCGATGCAAGCGAGAAGGCTGGAATGTTTCAAATGAGACCCGTTTTTTGACGCAAAGGTGCGAAGGGTTGATCCAATCGGCGCAGGCCGGCTTCGCCCCCGTAGCCGACGGCGTTGATGCCGACGGGGCACAGATTTTCGTTGGCCGGTGCCCGCAGCAAGCGGGGGCGGCCGTTCACCCAAAGGACAAACCATGCGTCAACTGACCATCCAAGAGCGCGGCCAGCTCGTTGAGCTTTTGCTGGCCTGCCCTGCAATGCAAGACAGCCACCAGCGCGGGAGTGTGCTCGACTTTCTTGAGACCCATGTGCGCAATGCCATCCCCCGCCACGCGCAGAGCCGGGCCGATGCGCTGAGTATCGTGACGACCTGCAACAACTATCGTGGCGCGATGGAAGCGTTGCTTGACGGGGTGCGCTTTTTTGACGGGGGCAGTGCCCCGATGCAGGCGGTTGATGATTTTTGGCACGCTCTCGTGTTAGCCGATGAAGACTTGTTCCCGGAGGGAGATCCTTCCTCGCGCTCTGCATATGACGCTGATTTTATTGAACTGCTCCGTCAAAAGCTCGTGACCGAGCATCAATTTCATGATGTCTCGCGTGATGCGCGTCATGCGGCGTTCGCATTGATTGGCTTTCGCGAAACCCCTTTGACGATCGATCTGGTGGCGTTTGTGTTTGCCGATGGACTCACGCATGAAGAGATCGTTGCCTTGCGAACCAGCTTTTTTGAGATCACCCGACGTTTGCCACACAACTACCGCTTACGTCCCGGCTTACGCAATCCAAACGGGTTGCTCTGTTTTGTTTTTGTGCATGGCTGCCCCGAGCAGATGGGCATCTTCATTCAGAAGCAGAGTCAGATCTCGCATGCATCCCCCGATGGTGGGGTCATCGTCTCCTGGTCACTGGATATGCAAACCCACCACGTACGCGTGCATAACAATCCGGTTTCGTTGGTGCCACCCGTCATTATTCTGGTCAAAACTGTCTTTCCAGGACGCGACTGGTTACTCGGATGTGTGCGTGAGCATCACGCCCAGGTTTCTGCCGCTGAACAACCAGCAAGCACGGTTGCGACCATTGCCGCACCACAACAGAGCATGGTCGCTGTCTGCCTGGCTGCGCATCCGAAACTCCGCAGTGGCATTGATGCACGCCCTGATGAGGTTCTGATCGATTGGATCGAGGCGTTTGGGTCAGGCGATCCGACGCCGCTGACATGGGAGCAGCAGCTTTTCCCGGATCTCGAGCGGTATGTACGGATGTTTCGGCGCGAGCAGAAGAGCGTGCTTGCGCTGCGGGCGTTTGCGCGAAACGCGGCGGGGTTGGCGTTTGGGGCTGTTTTTTGTCAGCGCGCCGGCTTTCAGATCCACTACACTGACAATCGCGATCAGGTGTGGCGCACCGATGCCGCCGTGTCCATCCCAGCGCCACTGACCCTCACCGAGACGCTGGTGGACAACGATGGCGACGATCGGGTGGTTGAACTCGCGGTTACCCAGGGCGCGGCACGGGTCACCGAGGCGGTTGATCAGTGGTTGGCGACGCGCTCAGACCAGGTTGCCGCAGAAACGCACCGGCGGATCGGCACACGCCTGCTACTTGCGCTGCATCGCGAGCCGTATGAACTTACGCCGGAAGAAGGGGCTGCGATTGCCCAACAAGTGTGTGCCTTGCTGAGCACGCAGAGCCGTCCTGGTGCAACCATTCACCTCTTTGGTGCGCTCCCGCTTGGGGTGTCCATCCTCATTGGCTGGGGCCTCAAAGCGGGCAGCCCGATCCAATGGTATGAACTGAATAGCGAAGGGCACTACCAGGCGGCGTATGTGTTGCGCCCGTGAGGCATTGATATTGCCGCCCACCCTATGTGCTAGACTGCCCTTGGACAGATCGCTCGCGGAAACCCGTTGCATAAAGGATTGTTCCACCAGCGCCCATCGGCCGTGTCGCGGGCTAAGTCCTCCAGGTTGAAATACCCCAGATCGCGGATCTGCACCGACCCGTTGGGCAGGCGCTCGCGGAACGGCTGGCCCACCTGGATGGGAAACGAACGCCACTGCTTGGTACTGATCAGCGACAGCGTGAAGAAGGCCCGGCCCGGCACCGGTTTGCCCACCAGGCTGGAAAAGAAAGCGTGTGATACGATCGCGCATGGGCTTTTGTTGGGTTCGCTGGTTTTGGTTTCGCACCCCAACGATACGACAAAAACCCGTTTTGTGCGCCTCTTCAGGCGGTACGGCTCACCCGACGATGATGGAACAGTACGGATGCTTAATTGTTCGGGGGCCGACAAGGTGGTCATTGTGGCGAGGGTATTAGTACTAAGTACGGTATACTATAACCAGGGTGGAGTTTCACAATCAGGTTGGCGTGGGTAGTTTCTTGCGGGGAAGAAGGGCAAGCAGAGAGCCGAAAACTGAAAGCTGAAATGATTATGCGCGCACAGCAACCCGTCTATATCGGTACCGATAGTGGTGCGACAACCTCGAAGATCGGGGGCGTCTGGGAAGATGCAACCCCCGTGTCGACCAACCTGCTCCAGCGATCGACTGATGCTCACCTTGGGCCCGTTATGGTCGTACAAGGGTGGGTCGAAGCTATCAGCACCTACCTTGAGCAGAACAATCTCCAGTGGGATCAGGTGCGCGGGGTCGGGGTCGCCATCCCGGGACCGCGGCGGAGCTATGGCGTGCTCGAGCGTGGGCCGAACCTGCCTGAGAGCTTCGTCGGCTTCGATGTCTACAGCGCCTACAGCCGGGCGCTTGCCGAGCGGGCTGGACGCGCAATCGCGCTGGCGGTGGGCAATGACGGTAACATGGGCGGCGTCGCCGAGGCCCAGCGCGTGCGCGGCAGCAGCACCGGCAGCGTCCTGATGCTTGCCCCCGGCTCTGGCCTTGGCTGCGCCTACATTGACCAGCACGGCCTGCCGCTCGATGGCGCGACGCTCGCCGGGATGGAAGCAGCGCATATGCCCGCGCCACTGCACCTGCTCGACGTGCGCCCTTACCCGTGCGGCTGCGGCAGGACATGGGGCTGTGTCGAGAGCTACACCTCCCTGGCGGGCCTGCCGCTGCTGCTCGCCGAGAAGCTCGTCGCACGGCCCGATCACCCGCTGGCGAGTTTGCCGCTGAGCCTCAAAGAGCGGGCGTTCGCCCTGCGCAGCCTCGCCCAGCAGGGCGACCAACTCGCCACCGAGATCTTCGACTTTCAGGCGCGCGCCCTTGGCCTGCACGTCGCCACGCTGGCGATGGCCCTCGATCCTCAGTTCGTGGTCATCGGCGGGGGGCTCATGGACACCGAGTCGACCTCTGTAGCCTTTCGCGAGCGCTACCTGCAGCAGGTCTGGGAGGCGGCCTATCCCCACTTGTGGCCCGCCCAGCAGGCCAACATGCGCGTGGTGCCCGCAACCCTGGGCGATCTCTCGCAGGCGATCGGCGCAGCTCTGGTGGCGCTGTATCATGCGCGCCTGGCACAGGGGTAGAGGTGAGGTGAAGCGAAGCAGCGACGCAGGGGCCTTTGGGGTACACGCCAGGCAGGAGGGGCGAGCGATGCACGGGTTCGCGAGAGGGCCTGGCCCTCTCGAACCTGTTTGCAGCACGTCTGGATCCAGGCTGGGTGCGCTCGCTTTGCTGGTGCGGCCAGACCGTTCTCTATGCGATACTCGGTGTGCCAGGGCTCCAACGCGTCCGTCTCATGCTGGCCCAGTTCATCTCGGCCATCGAGGCACCGGGCATCTGGCGCATCATCTCGGCGACCTGGCCGATGAACCACGGGTCGATCAGCCCGAAGTCGCGGGCCATAGCCAGCGCGAAGATCGGGAGACCGAGCACCACGGCGACGACGAGCTTGCGGCGCTTGTCTACAAGCTCGGCCCGGCGGGCTAGGGTCTCGGCGTCCTCGCCCTCGGCAGCATCGTCCTCGGCGGACGGTGCGAGCCAGTCCATGCCAGCCATCATGCCAAATTCGCTCATCAGCGCTGGTTCCTCCATGCTCACGCATTGCGTGGATCATGCTTGTCTCGGTGATGATGATCGTGCGGCAAGGTCAAGGCTTGGTGCGCCTTATGCTCAAGATCTGGTCAAGCATGCTGCGGGTAGCATGAAACGAACGACCGTGCCCTGACCCAACCCGGCACTCTCCACCCAGATTGTGCCGCCATGGGCCTCGATCAGTGCCTTGCTGATGGTCAGGCCGATTCCGCTGCCGCCAGTCGTACGCGCACGCGCTTTGTCAACCCGGTAGAAGCGCTCAAAGAGATGGGGCACGTGCTCGGCAGCAATTCCGCTGCCGGTGTCCTGAATTTGAAAGCGCATGGCGTACGGCTCAGCAATGACCCTGATGGTGACGACCCCGCCGGACGGCGTGTGCTGCAGGGCATTGCCCAATAGATTGATCAGCACCTGTGTGATGCGATCCGGGTCGACCAGGATCGCTGGGGCGGATGTCGGCAGTTCCTGCCGTAGGGTGACGCCCTTCTCGGCAAACTGCGGTGCGAGCCGGGCGCGGACACGCTCGACCAAGGCTGCCGGTGGTATCAAGGTGGGGTGAAGCGGCAGCTGCCGCGCCTCCGCACGCGAGAGCTCCTGGAGGTCGGTCACCAGGCGCCGCAGCCGACCGGCCTCATCCAGAATCAGCGCCCAGGTCGCATCATTGGTTGCAACCACCCCATCGATCGCACCTTCGGCATAGCCTTCGATCGTTGCCAGGGGCGTGCGCAACTCGTGGGCTACATCGCCGATCAGCGCAACACGCCGTCGTTCGGCTGACTCAAGGGCGTCAGCCATGGTGTTGAACTGGCTAGCAAGCGCGGCCAGTTCATCATTGCCGACGGCGGGAACCCGCTCGCTGTAGTGCCCCATGGCGATGCGGCGGCTGGCGTCGAGCAGACGCTGGATCGGCGATACAATCCGCCGTGAGAGGAGCAGGCTAACCACCACGGCCACAAGGCTGGCCGCGCCGCTGCTGATCAACAGCGCCTGTATCATGGCCGCTTCAAAGACATCGTTCGTCGCCCGCTCCATTGCGTCCATGGCCGGGTCAGCCGCGAGCGCTAGCTCCGGGCCGAGCATGGCAATCATCAGTCGGTCGTGCAGGGTGTGCGCGGTGAGCAATGTCACCGCCAGGAGGGTCGCCGTGCCGGCGACGATCACCAGCAGGTGGGCGAGGAAGAGCCGGGTATACAAGCTCCCCCGATGTGTGGTGGGGATCATCGCCGATCTCCAAACCGATAGCCCACGCCACGGACGGTGATGATAAAGCGGGGCTGCGTGGAGTCTTCGCCGAGTTTCTTGCGCAGGTTGGCGATATGGACATCGACGACATGATCGTCGCCGAAGTAATCGGCGCCCCAGACCCGGTCGAGCAGCTGCGCGCGGGTGAAGGTGCGCCCCGGCGCTGACGCCAGGACCGTGAGCAACTCGTATTCCAGGTTCGTCAGTCCGAGCGGCACATCCTCGAGTATGACTTCATGGCGGGCAAGATCGATGATCAGGGTGCCAAAGCGTAGGGGCTGCTGCACTCCGGCTATATCCAGGCTATTGCGCGGGCGGCGCAGCATGGCGCGGACACGAGCCACCAGTTCACGTGGCGAGAAGGGTTTGGTCAGATAATCATCGGCGCCGATTTCAAGGCCGATCACCCGATCGATCTCTTCAGCTTTCGCCGTAAGCATCAGCACATAGGCGTCGGAGAAGGTGCGCAGCCGGCGGCAGACCTCTAGCCCATCAAGACCAGGGAGCATCAGGTCAAGCACGATGAGATCGGGCTGCTCGGCGCGCAGGAGGTCGAGCGCCTCCAATCCATCGCCGGCCTGCAACACGCGAAACCCCTCCTGCACCAGATAGCTGTGCAGGAGGGTGCGCAGTCGTACTTCATCGTCAACAATCAGGATCGTTCGCGCAGTCGCCGTCACGTCACGTTACCTCATCAATCGAAACAGCTTCGAGCATCATACAGGTATGATACTATGCTATTGCGTGATGCTGTACCATTCCTGCAACCATTGGCGCATCTGGGCGATTTCGGCTTCCTGCGCCGTGATGATCGCCTGAGCGAGGTTCTTGATCTCCTGGCGTTCTGCGTTCGGCAAGGCGTCTTCGGCCATCAAGATCGCGCCTTCGTGATGCGGGATCATCGCTTCAATAAACCGCTGGTCGAAAGGCGTACTTCCTGCGGCAACCATCATTGGCCCCATGTCCATCTGCATGCCACTGGTTGGTGCCAGATCGGGATACCAGGCGGATCGCCAGTCGCGCATCTGCGTGATCTCCGTTTGCTGTGCGCTGACAATTGCCTCGGCCAATTGCCGAATTTCCGGGCGTTCGGACGATTCAAGCGCCTGTTGCGCCATAACAATTGCACCCTCGTGATGGACAATCATGCTATCGATGAAAAGCGCATCATAGGGCGTATCGCCGGTGTTCTGCATCGTTGCGTGATCCATTCCAGCCATATCCGGCGCGCCGGTGGCGGAAGGCGCGACGGTCGACGGGGCCACACCGCACGCGACGGTCAGCCCTGCTGCAGCGAGAAGTATCCATGAGACCAAGAGTGTTTTGAGGCGCATCGAAGTGTATCCTTTGCTTGAAAAAGGCAGTCTACGGCGCAGTGTACATACACAAGCTCAAGATGACGTATGGTCATGTTCAAGATGAGGTCAAGAACGTATCGATGAGCAACCCCACCGTCGGCGTCAACGCCTCGGCTCCGGTGGGCAAAGCCGGCCTGCGCCGACTGGATCAGGCCACGAAGATGGCCTTCGTTTCCCCTAGCCGAGCCATTGACGGCCACGGCAGAAGATGCAATTGGCCTAGTTCAACGGCTTTGAGGTGTGGCACCTGGGATGCTATAATGATCTTGATGTGGCGATGACACTTCAGCGACCTGTGCGATGCGATTGCGCTCGCTCCTTCACTTCAGAGGCTGTCTGAAAAGGCGACGGTTTGCTTCGGAGTGCCGGCTTTAGCCGGACGAGGCTGTGATCACAGCTCCTTGAGCAGCCCCATGAGCTTGTACTTGCGCCCGTGGATCGCTCGCACCTCCGCCAGGTAGCGCTCCCAGGCGTCTGCCTGGCCTGCGGCGCGGTAGGCATCGCGGGCCCGGCGCAGCCAGTTCACCGCCCGGTCGTAGTGCTGAGCCTTCCCGCCGTTCATAATTGGCACAGCCTGGGCGATGGCCTTCTTGATCACCCACTGGGGTCGGGTGGTGATCGCCGCGTCCATCACCAGCTCCAGCACGCCGTAGCTGTTTCGCTCGGCCACCTTGATCGCATCATCAATCAGACCCTCGTGCAGGAAGATCTCGGCCTGGGCGCGGGAGCCTATCCAGCCCCCGGCGCCCTTGCGCAGCTGGTCGAGCAGCCGCGCGCGCAACTCGGGCCAGTCCTCGCCAGCGAGCTCGCGGGCGGCCAGGTAGCGTGCCATGCTCGGCTCGCTGGCGCAGGCCACCTCTGCCGCACGCAGGGCCAGGTCAGGTCGGCCAAGTCCAGGCGCGAACGAGGCCAGCCAGTCGCCCAGGGCACCCCGCAGCCCATCCAGACCCAGGCCATGCTCGGCGACCCGAAGTGCCGCGTCGAGCGCGCCGCCCTCGCGCAGGGCCATGGCGAGCGCCAGGGCATCCGCGGCGCTGGCAAGGGTCGCGATGCCCGCCGTGACAGCTTCCTCCGCTCTGCCCAGGTGGGCCAGCATCAGGGCACGCTCGCGATGCAGTTCGTAGGCTGCGGCGAGGTTGAGGTAGTCTTCCAGGCGACCCTGGCGCTCCAGGATGCGCAGCCGGATCAGGGCCAGCTTGGGACGCGGGGCGGTCGCCGACGCTCGCACCGTGGTGAGCGGTGCCTCGTCCCACTCCTCATCCTTGTCGTCCAAGCTCTCGTTCTCATCGTCGTCATCGCCGTCCGAGCCCTCGTCCGCTTCCGACGCCTCACGCTCGCCCACCTCGACCACACGCGGCGCAGGGGTGAGCACCGGCTCGCCGCGCAGGGCGCGGACGATCAACGGGTCGTGCCAACCCTCCAGGGCGGCCTTCATCGCCAGCCGCAGGCCATGGTCGTTCCCATAGTCCGCCGTATCGTCAGCCCACTCCGCGAGCTGTTCGGCCCACTCCTCCAGCTCATCGGGGCGCAGATCTGCTACGAGCAGTGCCTCGGCCCAGAGCTCGCCCAGGTTGTCGAAGACGGGGTCAAGGGTGTCGTAAGAGTCGTCGAAGGCATACTGGCCCGCACGACACTCCTCGGTGATCGCCTGAAGTAGGCTCAGGGCGTTGGCGCTGTCGCCGCCCTCGACAAAGCCGCGTATTTGGTTGAGGATGTCGCCCATACCCTCAGTGATCATGCTGGATGGGCCATCGTCATAGTAGTCGTTATAATCACGGTACGATGCGCGAAGCAGCGTGCGCACCTGGCGCTGGATCGGGCCGACGTCTATGGGCGGGCGCGCCGGAGCAGCGCGCGGTGGCGTGGCGGACTGCGTGGCCGCAACCTCTCCCGCAAGCATATCGGCAAGGTCGGGCTGGCGTGCGACCATGCGCAGCAGCAGGCCCATGAGCTGCTCGCGGTCGAGGGACTCCAGCAGCGCCGCAAGGGACGGCGCGACCTGGACGGACTCGGGCTGCCGGAGCGCGACGAGCAGAGCGGCGACCATATGCTTGCACCATGCGTGCGCTGCAGCGGGGCAGGTGCAGGTCGCCGCAACCAGGCCACCGGCGTCGAAGGTGACGCGCACGCGGTAGGGGTCGTACTGGCTGCCATGCACCAGCGCCTCCAGGACGCCCTCATGTAGCGTCAGGCCAGCGACCATGCCCTCGCGAACGTAGTCCTCACCGCGACTGAACATTTCGCCTGCGGCGTGTCGGCGGATCACCTGCTCGCTGAGGCCCGGGATGATCGTCATATCTCTTCCTCCCAGTCATCATCTTCCTCATCATCCTCATCTTCGTCGCCGTAGTACTGGGGCGGCGCGTCCCCCGTTGACTCGACCAGACGCGGATAGTCGCCCGGCTCAGCCTGCGGCTGGATCGTCACGAGCGTGACATCAAACTTGTGGTCGTCGCCGTAGTCGAAGTAGTAGAGCAGCGTATGGCCGACGCGCAGGCCCAACTGACCGAGCACAGCGGTGGTGGCATCCAGGGGCTCAACGTCCTCATCATCCTCTACGCCTGCAGCTTCCTCACCCGTGATCAGCTGCAGATCCTCCCCAAAGAGCGCACCCGCGAAGGGGTCGCCATCGGGGCCGGAGATCTCGTAGACGGCGTCGAACTCCTTCCCACGCAGGAAGAAGCTATAGAGGTGGTCGGCGTCCCACGCAAAGGCGTCCTGGATCGCGAAGTGCAGATCCTCGAGGGTCTGCTCAGGGCGCAGAGCGATGGTGCGCGTCGCGCCCGAACGGTCGTCTCTGAGTTGCACCCTGAACAGGTAGACGCCACCAGGACGATCGAGCGGGGCTGGCACCCCAACGTAGCGCAGAGTCATGCGGGCCTGGTAGCGCACCTCGAAGGCGGGGTCGTTGGATGCGCAGGCATTGAGCGCAACCAAAACATGCTCGGGGAGCGGACGCCTAGGGATGGCGTAGGCGCTGCCGAGGTAGTAGGCAGCCTGGGCGCGCACCTGCTCATTCGTGTGCTGGAGCGCGGCGTCAAGTGCGGCGTACGCGGCCGGGCTCGCCTGCCTGATCGCGAGCAGGGCCAGGGCCCCCACGGCGAATTGTCGCCTGCGCGGAGCGAAGCTGTCGCGCGAGCGTTTCAGGTCGAGCAGCGCCTGCCAGAAGGGAAGCGACTCGGTGGCCTGGGTGAAGCCGATCGCATTGAGCAGAAACGCCTCGGCCCTCGCCGCGTCCCTGGTGCCGCGCTTCGCGAGCTGGACGGCGAGCTGCTGGGCACGCTCGCGCTCAGAGGGCGGCAAGGTCAGCGGGGTTAGCTCGTAGAAAGGCGGCAGCAGATCGCTGAAGCGTTGCTTGCTGCCAGCTTCACCAGCCAAAGCCTTCTCTAGCTGGTCAAGCGATGTGCGAACTAAACGCAGGAAGTGCTGATCAAGGTTGCCCGGAGGCACCCGTGCGCTGATAAAGAGCCAATCCTCCAGAGGGTGGTCTTCCTCACCCATCGCGTTACCCTTTCACATAGTGCAGAGTCGCGCCGCATCAAGAGAGTCTGAGGCGGCATGAATCTGTAAAGCGTTTCCAGTAATCTGGGGCACCTGGAAGTGCATGCCGCCATCAGGTGCTGCGGTTATCCACCGAGATCTCGCAACGTTGGCTCCATGGCAAATGCCCCTAGTCGCTCACAAAGGTTGACCGAACTCCCCAGATGATACATGTTTTAGGTGCTGTTGTCGAGATTAAGTCTAAGAGGCTGTCTGAAAAGGGTGTCAGCATCGTGCGCCACCACGTGGTGTGCCCTTGGAGTGCCGGCTTTAGCCGGCTAAAGCCGGCACTCCGAAGCAAACCGTCGCCTTTTCAGACCGCCTCTAATATATCTATAGCTCGCGCCGGGCCACATGCCGGGCGATCTTCGCGCTGGTCAACTCGCGTAGGGCATCGCTGCCGACCCAGCGGGCCGTGCGCGAGTCGGACGCCTGCAGGCGTTGGGCAACGGCGATAGCCGTCTCATTCAATTCGGCGCTGCGCTGACCGATCTCACGGATAGCCCAAGGGAAAACTGAAAGCAGAAAGCAGAAAGATGAAAGCGCAGCGAATCAGCATTGTGGAGCAGTGCGGTTTTCAGCTTTCAGTTTTCAGCTTTTTGCTTTCCAATGCGCCCTGGCAGTCCTGCCGATGCGGCTTGCTCAATGCCACAATTGGTATCACTGCACATCAACGCTTTCAGCGCATGCAGGGACGCCGCCACGGTGATGCGCTGAGCAGCGTATCACCGCGGTTGTGATGAACGGGCAATGAGTTCCAGGAAGAAGACCGTGGATACGCAGTCGGTGGCGAGCCATAGCGCCATAGCCTCCACCCCTGACCCGGATGAAACGAGAGCGTGGCGGTCAACAGCCTTGCCGCGAAGCTGAACCAGAGCAAGACGGTCGCATGGCCCCAGTCTGCGCAATGGAGGCCGACGAAGTTATAGCCCGAACGTGTGACGAAGCGCAGCGTCGACCTTTGTCATGTCAAGTTCGCCGATCCGTCGTGTTATCTCTGTCGCTGCCACGGTCGCTACGTTGTCCGTCATTACCACTGAGTCAGGAAGAAGCCCTGCTCGTTTTCCTTCTTCGCTTGCTTGTCGCACCAACACGCGACTTGGGTGATTTGCCCGTTTCGTATTGCTTGAAATCATCGTTACGACATATTGAGCCAAGCCTGTACCCACATTCGTCGCCTGGACAATCACAACGGGACGTGTTTTGGCGGTGCGCAGATCGGCGTTGGGAAAAAGCACCAGAACCACATCGCCACGTTTATATCTGCTGCTTGGCCATGTCGTAGTCATTGTAAACGTCCATCTCAGGCTGATCCCAATCCGCAGCAAACACGGCAAGACGGGCGCGCAGGTCGGCTGCCTGTGCTTGATCAAGATCGTAGGCGGCGAGATCAAGCCCAACGGGCAAGATGGTCACTAATACGGGTGTCTCGTTTGCAATCTCATCCCCGTGTTCAACGAGTTCTATCTTGCCATTGCGAAACACGCCCTGAAGTGTGCGGAACATACGATCCTCCTTGTGTATGATCGTATGCTAGCAGAGCAAGGACAGAAGCGCACGTGAGAGGCACCCCCAATCACTCAAGAGGAGTTTGTCAACAAAGTTTTCTGACCGGCATCTGCTGAGGTGGCTTCCAACTCCCCAGATGATAGATGTTTTAGGTGCTGTTGTCGAGATTCAGTCTGATATATCTATAGCTCGCGCCGGGCCACGCGCTGGGCGATCTTTGTGCTGGTCAGCTCGCGCAGGGCATCGCTGCCGACCCAGCGGGCCGTGCGCGAGTCGGACGCCTGCAGGCGTTGGGCAACGGCGATAGCCGTCTCATTCAATTCGGCGCTGCGCTGCCCGATCTCACGGATGGCCCAGTTTACCGCCTTCTTCACGAAGTTGCGCTCGTCATGTGCCTCACGCTCGGCGCGGGCGAGGTAGCGCTGGAATAGTTCGGCGGGGGCTTTCTGGTCCTTACCAGCCACCTGCACCATGAGCACAAAGCCGGCCCGCTTAACGAACTCCTCGTCCCGCTCGCTCCAGACCAGAGCCTGATCACGGGCGAAGGGCGTGCGCACCCAGAGATTGGTGCAGCACTGATCGCAGAGATCCCACGAGTCGAGGTCGGCCACCCACTGCTCCATCTGCGCGAGCGTTACGCACTTTGGCTCGGCGACGATGCTGGCCAGGATACGCGCCTCGTGGATGCCGGAGGCCCAGAGCGCCTCGGCCAGGGCGTGGTTGCACCCAGTCTCGCGAGCAATGGCGCGCAGGGTCTTCACCGGCACGCCGAGGACGCGGGCGCCGCGGAATGTCGAAGCGGGCCATGCCAGCGGCGTCCTCGGGGCTTGCCAGTGATTCCAGGCGGGCGATGATCAGTGCAGCATCGGGCGAAGCAGGGGCCATGGTTACTCCTGAATGTGGCCGACAAGCCAGATCGCTGCCAGTGTAGCATAGCCACCAAGTGTTGGACATTATCAGCTTGCGCGCTGCGGAGGCATACCGACTGGGAGCCTTCCTGCGCCAGGAAATACGCCTACCTGGGCCTCAGCACCGGCTACCTTTCGGTTTTCAGTTGGCTGTTAACACAGGCGGTGCATCTTCAGGACAAAGCGCCGGGACTTACCCCAAGACAATGCCTCCTTCATAGCGTTCGCCACCTCGTTGACAGCCGTGTGCTGCTCGGATCCCCTGGATACCATCGTTGGATGAGATAACGATGAGATAGCTTTTCCTGGCCTGTTACCGCCCCCTTGAAACGCTTTCAAAACGCTGGCTGTGGCACACTTCTGACAGAGCTTGTTTTTTCTACGGTGGCTTCACGCCATTTGTTTGAGGAGTAAGGGTATGTCAGCACAACTGTGGCTGCCGGCCGAGATCGCTCACCGTATGCGCATCCTGCACGACGACATAGCGGCTCATACTATTGCGGTTGACGCCAATGAGGCCGGGCAAGGCATTCACCAGAGTCAGGTTGCGACGCTGAAGACGATGATGGAGGTTCTACTCCAGCGCCAGGACAATCTATTGACGGAACTGGCCTTGGATCGCAGTCCTGCCGCCATGGCCAAGACGTACGCCGACTTGCTCGGCGAGATCGCTGGCTCACACGGCCTGTGGCGGCTCTTCCGGACGATCTATGCCCAGCGCCTTGACCCGGCGGAGAAGCGGCTGCTCGACGCCGCCGACTTGGTTGCCGAGGACTGTTATCGGCCTTGCATCCAGGTAGCCCGCGACTGGGGGTTGATCGACGGCAAGTACCGTGAGCCGCCTCTGGTCTGGATCGAGGCTGGCCTCTCGCCGCTCATCTTCCCCCGCCAGTCGGAGGTTCGCGCCCTCGGCATGACCCTACGCCCCTACCTGACCCAGCGTTTGCCCATCCCCATTATCGTCCTGCCACCCGACCACGCCGGTTGCTTCTGGCTCTACGCCACGCTGCACCACGAGGTCGGGCACAACCTGGATCAGGATCTGCGTAGCGGCGGATGCGGGCAACGTATCGCTGAGGAGCTGCGCCAGAAGATCGTGGATCGGCTGGCGGCTGCGGGAGTCGACCCTGCGCGGCGTCAGATCTGGACGCGCTGGGCCGATGAGATTACCGCCGATGCCTTTGGTGTACTCCTTGGCGGTGCCGGTTTCGCCGCCTGTCTCACCGCGCTACTCGTCCCCCAGGCGCCGCAGCACGGGGAAGTGGTGCGTAACGATGAGCACCCCGACGCCTTCGTGCGCATCGAGCTGATCGCGCAGATGCTCGAGCGCTGCGAGATTGCGCCACTGAGCGCCGATGCCAGCGCGCTTCGTCAGCGCGCCGCCGGGCTCCCGCAGCCGTCCGATCTCGGGCCATTTCTGCGTCAGGCCGCAATCGTTGCCGAGCTCGCCATCGCGACACCGCTCGATGTCCTCGGCGGCCACCGGCTCCGTGACCTGACGCCCCGGCTCGGCGAGGATGCGCAGCGCACGCAGGAACTGGCCCACTATCTCTCGGGAAGAACCCCACTTCGGCCAAAAGAGTGGATCTGCCACCGCTTGGTGCCACCCGCCGCGCAGCTTGCGCTCCAGCAACTCGAAGCACATGATGAGCAGGCCCTTGCGGAGCTTCACGAGCGAGCCTTGACCTTCATCGAGTCGATCGAGCGGCCGGCCTTCCTAGGGGAGACCGGCCCGGACGAGGGCTTCCTCCGCACACTCGCTGAGGAAATCACATTCTAGGCGCATGAGGAGACGAACATGACACAGAAGAAGCGGGTAGCGCTCGTGCTAAGCGGCGGCGTATCGCTCGGCTCGTATATCGCCGGTGCCCTTGACGAGTTGCTGCGCTGGTTGGAGGCCGACGGCAGCTTTGAGATCGACGTCATCACCGGCGCTTCCGCTGGTGCGACCACCGCGGCCCTGATCGCCCACGGGTTGCTCTACCGGGGCGGCGCGACGGCGCTGCACGACGTATGGGTCAAGCAGATTGATATAGCCGATCTGCTCGTCCCGCAGCTTACAGACGACCAACTGATCACCCTGCTGAGCAGCGAACGGCTGAATGCAGTCGCGCGCGAGGTGCTCGCCTGGCCCGATCCAACCACTCCGGCCAAGCGATCGCCGCTGATCGGCACCTCACTGACCGTCGCGCTCACCATCACCAATGTTGAGGGCTTAAGCTATCGATCGCGGATCATGATGCGCGCCGATGGGCGCGCCGAGCCGTTCCTGCAGGATCGCTACGCCGAGCAGGAGACGTTTGTCTTCGACACGGCGGTCCCGCCGACCGACCCGGTCTGGCAGCGCATCCAGCAGGTGGGGATCGCCTCGGCGGCGCTGCCATTCGTCTTTCCGCCGGTGGCAATCCAGCGCGAGGCCGCCAACCCGGCACACTACCCGCAGCGACCGGAGTTTGAAGGCGCAGCGACTTTTATCTACTGCGACGGCGGCACCTTCAACAACCTGCCGATCGACCTGGCCTGGCACTACGCGCGCCAGAACGACGCGCCCGGCGACGAGCGCTGGGTGATCATCGTCGACCCCTCGCAGGATGTTGTCCGGCCAGTGGATTCCACCCCGGTGGCGGAGCGGCCGGCGCAGCGCAGCCTGCTAGCCTACGGACGTTCGCTGCTCACCGCGGTGATGGCGGAGAGCCGGGCGGTGCAGTTCGACCGCGAGGTGGTGCTGCCGTCAAAAAACATTGATGGGCGGGTCGAGCGCGGGCAGGCGGCGATCCCCGGCGTCGACCGTGCGGAGGTCGAGTTGCTCGACAAGATTGCACTGGTGCTGCCACGGGTGGACGACCCGCGGCTCAAGGGCTCCTACCTGATCTGCGCCCTGTCGGCCTTCTTGGATGAGCGCTTCCGCCAATACGACTTCCAGCGCGGGGCGGCCGACGCGCGGCGGGTAGCCCAGGAGGTGCTCGGCATCACCGCAGCGGTCGAGCGCCCTGAGGGGCAGCACTTCTACGCGCCGGACGACGACCCCAAGCTGAGCGCCGACCTGTCGAGCTACGCAGCGCTCGGCGCCATCCCCAGCAGCCGCGACCCAAAGCGCAGCGTGCGCCAAGTCTTCGAGGACGGGCTGCGCCGCCGCCTAAAGGCGATCGTTAACCAGATCGACCCGCCCGGCCCTGACGCGATCTACGCCTGGGTGCTGGAGCAGTTGCTGCTGCCGCGGTTGGGGGAGCTGTGGTGAGGGGCGTGGGTGGGTAGGGACGGGCAACACGGGGCGGGAGGAGCATTCGTGGCTGCTCCCGCGCGCATTTACGGCTCAGCGTGTGGCTCGGCCTCATTACCATGGCGCGTGAGCGGTAGGAAAGACCATCCTCAACTCTCCTTGTCTGATTGATGCCAGAACTGCCACCAGCGTCGCGATGAGCGATCGGAATGTGAGTCAAGTTTGGCCAGGTTTTGGGCGGTGAATAGCGTGGCAGGGTGTTTGGGGCCAAGCAGGCGGGTTAGGGCCTCCAGCACGGTCGCATAGCGCGTCCTGGCACTGGCGTAGTCTCCCTGGTTGAACAGCGTGTTGGCCAGACCCATAGCAGTGACGAGCGTGTCGGAGTGCTCGGGGCCGAGCAGACGGGTTTGGGCCTCCAGCACGGCCTCGTAACGAGAATGAGCGGCGCCGTAGTCCCCCTGCTTGAACAGCGTGGTGGCCAGGTTCATCGCCGTGGCGAGCGTGTCGGGATGTTCCGCGCCGAGCAGGCGGGTTTGGGCCTCCAGCACAGCCTCGTAGCGTGTCCTGGCTCCGACATAGTCCCCCTGCTTGTCCAGCGTGGTAGCCAGGTTGTTGGCGGTGGCAAGCGTGTCGGGGTGTTCGGGGCCGAGCAAGCGGATTTGGGCCTCCAGCACGGCCTCGTATCGCGTTCTGGCGCCGATGTAGTCCCCCTGGTTGAACAGCGTGAGGGCCAAGTTGTAGGCGGTGTCGAGCGTCTGGGGGTGCTCGGGGCCAAGCAGGCGGGTTAGGGCCTCCAGCACCGCCTCGTAGCAGGCGCGGGCACCGGCGTCATCTCCCTGGTTCGCCAGCGTATTGGCCAGGTTGTAGGTGGTGGCGAGCGTGTCGGGATGCTCAATCCCGAACATGCGGGTGCGGGCCTCCAGCACGGCCTCGTATCGCGTTCTGGCACCAATGTAGTCCCCCTGGTTGGACAGCGTGTTGGCCAGACCCATAGCAGTGACGAGCGTCTGGGGGTGCTCGGGACCGAGCAGGCGGGTTTGGACCTCCAGCACGGCCTCGTAGCGGGCGCGGGCACCGGCGTCGTCCCCCTGGCTCTCCAGCGTGGTAGCCAGGTTGTTGGCGGTGGCAAGCGTGTCGGGGTGTTCGGGGCCGAGCAGACGGGTTTGGGCCTCCAGCACGACCTCGTAACAAGAACGAGCGGCGCCGTAGTCCCCCTGCTTGAACAGCGTGGTGGCCAGGTTCATCGCCGTGGCGAGCGTGTCGGGATGTTCCGCGCCGAGCAGGCGGGTTTGGGCCTCCAGCACAGCCTCGTAGCGTGTCCTGGCTCCGACATAGTCCCCCTGCTTGTCCAGCGTGGTAGCCAGGTTGTTGGCGGTGGCAAGCGTGTCGGGGTGTTCGGGGCCGAGCAGGCGGGTTTGGGCCTCCAGCACGGCCTCGTAGCGTGTTCTGGCGCCGATGTAGTCCCCCTGGTCGAACAGCGTGTTGGACAGACCCATAGCCGTGGCGAGCGTGGCGGGATGCTCGGGGCCAAGTAGTCGGATACGGGCCTCCAGCACCGCCTCGTAGAAGGCGCGGGCACCGGCGTAGTCTCCCTGGTTCGCCAGCGTGCTGGCTAGGTTGTTGGCGATAACGAGCGTGTCGGGGTGCTCGGGGCCGAGCAGGCGGGTTTGGGCCTCCAGCACCGCCTTGTAGCGCACCCGGGCCGCAGCGTAGTCGCCCTGGTCAGACAGCGTGGTGGCCAGGTTCATCGCCGTGGCGAGCGTGTTGGGATGCTCCGCGCCGAGCAGGCGGGTTTGGGCCTCCAGCACGGCCTCGTAACGAGAACGAGCGGCACCGTAGTCCCCCTGGTTGAGCAGCGTGTTGGCCAGACCCATAGCCGTGGCGAGCGTGTCGGGATGCTCCGCGCCGAGCAGGCGGATTAGGGCCTCCAGCATGGCCTCGTAGCGGGCGCGGGCGCCGACGTAGTCGCCCTGGTCAGACAGCGTGGTGGCCAGGTTCATCGCCGTGGCGAGCGT
>NZ_SIJK02000065.1:0-18953 GCF_004762035.2 Candidatus Chloroploca mongolica
GGCACCCGCACGGAAAACGGCCAAATGTTGTGTCTTGACAAATGGGTCCACCTTAGACGTTCGGGACGGTTGGATGATCGGCCCGTGGAGCTGGCCCGTCGTCATGTCCAACCGCACCTGCGCCGTGATCCCCGCCTGGCCGACGGACTTGCCATTACGCTGGCCGCCACAGCCGGGGAAGCGCTCGGCCATGCTTGGGGGCAACGCGATCGTGGTGCGGTCATGCAACCAGACCCCGGCAAAGCGCTCGATCAGGTCAACGGGTGTGGGTGCGCCGAGGATGGGCGTGGCGAGGATGGTCTGGAAGAGTCGCGCAAACAGGGTCAGCCAGGCTTGGACGCCCGACGGGGTGATGCTGACCTCGTGGTCGTGCGCCATGGTGGTCAGGGCGCGCCGCGACGCGGTTGGCTGTTCGAACCAGCCGAGCACGAGGGTGCGGACAAACGGCCCGCCATCCATCGCCCGTTCGCGTTGCACGAGGCCGAGTTCGCGGGCCAACGTCGTCGCGGTCGTCGTCAAGGTTGTGAACAGCGTTTCGGCACGCGGTGGTATGCTGGTCATGCTCCGTTTGTGTGCGGCGTCGCGGTCGCCATTGCCGTGGCGTGAGGGTGGCACCCCCTTTGAGGGGGTATCATCGCTTACGTGTATGGCACAATGGGGGGCGCGTGCTTCGGCCTTACGGGGGATGGGTTTGGGGGGACGCGCCGCAGGCTGCATGCGGCGCGTTGCTCGCGCCACGGGACGTCTTGGCGTCAAGCATCCCGTCGGCAATGTTTGTTATTGTTGAGCAATTCGTTCTACTGGGGCTTTGAACTGGCTACGATACTCGTCCGATCTAGTAATTTTGCCATCCTGGTCCAGGGTGATGAGCGCCAAGGGGGCATAGTGATGTTCAACGCCCTGGGGTGGCAGCGCCAGCGGTTCGCGTCGGACGGTAGTCGTATCTGTAGGCCACTCGACATCGCCCGTTGCAACCCGTGCCGGAATCAGCCAGTAGTCGCCGGTGCAGTAGATAGCCTTCGGCGCCTCCTGCGGTTTAAACCTGATCTGGATCCCGTAACCCACATTCAGCCACTCTCCCTCTTGTCCCTCTTGTACCAATGCTTCACCGCTTGTCTGCTTCACCTTACCCCCACTGATAAGGGTGTCCCAGCGGCGCAGGAGCGGGTGGAGCGACAGATCGTCGTCCACCTGCGGCGCACTGTCGAGCGTCACCTCGCCGGTATCTGCATCCACTCGAACGACTTTGTGCAACTCGCCGTGCATAGCGCGAAGTGCAAGGCGATCATTGATCACCTCGACCCAATCGCCCTCTGCCAGCCCGCTCCGCTCATCACGCCCCATATACGCGACAGTGATCATGGTGTCTTTGATCGACCGGATGGGGAAGACGACCGAGCCGTTCATAAAGGAGACTTTGTAGGTCGCTTCCTTGACTGGGCCAGGCTTATGAATCTCGATGCGGCAGAGCAGGTTCTCTACCCCGCGGTAGCCAGCATCTGGCGGCTGGATGCAAGGGTCCGGCGCTCCCGGCTGGATCTGCGGGTCATCAGTCCGCACCATCAGGTGACCAGTCCCAGGATGGCGCGAGACGCCGCGATCGCTGAGTAACTTGAGCCAATCCTCTCGTTTTAGTAGGATATTCTGATCTGGAATATCCTGATCTTTGATAGCAACAGTGCGCACCTGCCACACGACCTGTGTTCGCGTCGTGGTGTCCACTGCACCCAGCGCGATCTCGTGGATGCCAGGCTGGCCCGGGTCTTCGTCTAGTTGCCGGTCTTCCCACTGGCTGATATGCCGCTCCCAGACATCGAGATACACGAGGTAAGATATGTTGGGCAACAGCTTATCATGGCTCAGTTGCTCGCTATAACCGATGACAGCGCTGTTCTCGCAGAGCAACCCGTCAACATAGTAGCGCCCGGCGCCCAGGAGAAAATCGTGCTTCTTTAGCAGATCATTTAAAGCATTCTGACGGTCTTCTGATTCGTTTTTGATCAGACGATTTATGCCGTCCTCATCATCCACTTTCTGAGAAATAACCTTAAAACCCACGTTGCCCGCTGGCCCTCCATAAGGGCCGATCAGGTCTGCGGCAAGGGTTTCGACGTAGTGTAAAAGGTTAGCAACCTGCTCATTGAACTCGGCGTCGAGCAGCGGGCGGCCCTGCTGGAGCAGCACCCGCAAAAAGTGGCGATCCCGCAGGGCAGCGAAGGTGTCGCGAGAGATATCTGCATACATTGCGTACTCCTAGATAATAGAGATAATGCCGACGTCGAATCCGGCGGGCATGTATTCGTCGAGACGGGCTTGCAGGTTGTCAAGCCGCTGTAATTCATATAGATCGTGAAACACGCCCATCTCCGCCTCGTTCGCGGCACCGCGCAAGATTGCTGCGGCGTTGGCGCATGTGAGGCGGGCATAGGTGGGTGTGCCGTAGCGTTCACTCGCGAAGCGCGGGCGCACCTGCTCGGTGGCCTCACGACGGGCGACGGCCTGCTCGACGACGTTACTCAACCCCGCGACGGCCTGCGCGATCGCTAGATCCGGCTGGCAGTGGTAGCGGCGCGGCGTGCGCGATTCAGGCGGCAGGGAGCAGAAGCGTACGCAGCCATACTGGCGGCGGGCGGCGCGCACCTCGCCGGTGAAGATGCTGTCCTCTGCCAGCGCGATCGCATGAGTCAAGATCTCGCCAAAGACCGTGCTGCGGCTGATGGTCAGGGTCGCGTGGGCGAAGCCACAATCCGATGCACTGAGCGCCTCGCGGCCTGGGCCAGTCGCGTCCAGGATGCTGTCGGCGATCATGATTTCGAGCGGAGCCTGACGTACTTCGTCGCGGGAAATCAGGATGGTGCCAAGAATGCTCTGTGTGATCATGAGCTGGGTAACACTGCTCGTCCCGACCGCAGCCGCTGGTGGTGGACATCCGTCGTCGGGCAGCGGGGCATCTAGAATCCGCAGGCTGGGCTGGTCGACGCTCGCTGGTGCGCAGTCGGCATCGAGATCCCAGCCAGGTACGAGCGTGCTATCGCGGATGCTGATGGCGGCCAGGTCACCCTCAACGCGCAGGCCATAGCCGACCACGAGTATTCCGTCCAGACTGAAGCGGCTGCCAGCCTCGCCGGTGACATGCAGGTCGGCGATCGCCGACTCGACCTCAACCAGGCGGATCACCGGCCGGCAGCCGGGGGCAGCGCGAATCTCCAGGCTCTGCTGCGCCTCTAGCTCAATACTGATCGGCTCGATATACAGACCGCTGTCGGCAATCTCAATCACCGCGTGGCGTGGGCGCTCGCGACGCCACTTGCGCAGCGCCTCGTTGATCTCTTGACGACCTGCCGCCCGTGAGGTGACGGTATAGTGGCCGTAGCTGCGCGCCACCGCCTTGGGGAAGGCGGCTTCGAGTAGCAGCCGGTTGAGCCGCACCGCAGCTGATCCCGCTAATCCGACCAGGGCGCGGATCTCGAGACTCGGCAACTCCTTCTGCAGCCAGAGATCAACGTCCCACGGGCCGTTCAGCAACGCCTGGTTGATCCCCTCGCGTAGCGCCAGTTGCAACACCTCATCGGGTGCCTTCTCCCCGCCCGGCGCGTCGATGCGCCGAAGCAGGTCAGGCAGAAGCTGCTCGCGCAGCCAGCGCGTACGCGCATCGTCAGCTGCGCGGAGCACATGCAGCATAGCCGCCCCTGCTCCGAGCAGGTGTCCAACCCGTAGCAAGGCGGTAGCAAGCGTATCATCGGGCAACGGGCGGTCATATTCGCCCCCGCCGATAGCCGCGCTATAGCCGTAATGGTACGAGACCTGCGGATCTTTCGGCAAGCGGCGCCGGGGAAACACAAAGCGCCCCAAGAGCGGGTCAAGCATCACCCGGTCGCCCTGTGGTTCGCGCTGCCAGCCGGTTAAATCAGCAACGACGATCCGATCGGCGGATATCGGCTCGCTACCGTCGAACAGGCACAGGCTCTTACCAGGGCCATAGTAGGAGTTGATGTTATCGGCCAGGGCGCGGCGGCGAATGATAGTTGGTACGTTCAACTCGCCAGCGATGGTCTCGGCTGACTGCTCGGCTTGCGGATCGGTATAGAGTGGCGTGTCGTTGCCAAGTGGGCTGAATGTAAAGCAGTTCGGCTGCTGCACAAGCCGGCGCGGACGGGTGTGCGTCAGCGGAAAACTACGTAGTCGCCAGACAAAGAGGCCGACGCTCGGCAGGTTGTAGCGGCCCTGGAGCGCTGGCGCGCTCACCCGCCGTACATCGACGCTGTGGGCGCTCGTGTCGAACGGACTGTCTAGGCGCTCCAGGGCATCAATGTCGCGCAGGTTGATAGTATGACCGCGTTCGAGCTGGCTGGAGTTAAGGCTCTGGGTCTGGAGCAGCAGTTGGCCGAATTCGACGGCACGCGCAGGCCAGCCAGCGACGTCATGCGCCAGCTGCTCCAATAGGGCCAGCGTGCCCTTGCGGCGCCGGTAGGCGATGGTATTGGCGACTTCACGGCGTGGCACGAGTATCCGGTTGCCTGGCCGGGTCGGGGTGCTTGCCGGCAGGCGTAGCTCGCGTGGGACTCGAATCGGGCGATACCCGACCAAATCGCCCAGGTAAGGCACGACCCAGTCTGGGCAAACTTCGATAAACCAACTGTTGTAAAGCTGGGTAATATCATCGTCGAGCACCTGCGCCTGCTCGTTCACGATACGCAATAGCTCGCGCAGCGGGTAGCCTTGCTCGGCGTCGCGCACGCGGTAGATCGTCGGCAGCAACTCGTAAAGGCGATCGGGCGTGTAGCTCATAGCAACTCCTCCAGCAGCAGAGTGGTCTTCTCGACGGACGGGACAAGGTACATGATTTCGGCCGGGGCAAGCGCTCGGTGTGTAGGTAACGCGGCAAGCACAGCCTGCTGTGGCACCGCTTGTTGCATCACAGCGGTCATAGCCTCGCCGAGCAGAGCCGGCGTGAGGGGAAGACCGTGCTCGTCCTGCGCCGACACGGCACCGAAGGCATCGAGATCGACATAGACAACGCCAGGAACCTGCTGCATCGTGAGCAGGGCATCGGCCGCGTAGGCCGGCTGGCCCAGATCGCGCCGGGTGAAGCTAAAGGTGCTGCGCAGGGCATCCCGCACTTGCGGCTCGACCTTCTCCCACAGATAGTCGGGGTGGACGCGCACCCTGGCCTTGATCAGCAACATGCGCAGCCTACGCACGACGAGCCGTAGGGGCACGCCAGGATCGCCGGCGCGCCGCAAGGCCAGCTTCAAGTTGCGCATCAGGTCGGAGTCGCGATCGAGCGGGATATCATCGGTGCCGGCAACGGTCAGGTGGACAACCTCGCGCGTGCCATCGGAGATGCGAACGGCGTGGGCTTTGCCGATCCCGGCGAAGATACGGGCGAAGTCGGTGTAGTCCTGGACGGAGACGAGCCGGTCGAGAGCGGTCACCGTCAGTGGTGCGCTCGTGCGGATGGCCTCGGGGCCATCGCGGTTCGCGCCGCCACTGGCGGGCAGCGGGTTGATTACCGCACGTACGCCGGCGGGCCGGGTTGTGAGCAGGCTGATCTGTTCCGCGCGCACATTGCCCGGCGCGCCGATGCCAGTGCGATACACGGCCCGAATGTTTTCTACGCCGGTCGGCGGGCGCGCGCCGTGAATGCCGTCGCCGAATACCCCGCTGACGGTGCCGCTATCGGCGGTCTGGAGTAGATAGCCGCGCTCATTGGGGCCGAGGGCAGCAAGCTGCTCGACCGGGTGCCAGAGCACGTCGTTGACGCGCACCTGCAGCGTGTTCTCCGCCCCGGCGGCACTGGGTGCGGCCAGGTAGGTGAGCGGCCCCTGACGTAGGGTGAAGCGCTGAAAGGGCTTGCTGCCGTCGCCGCCGCCGAGCGACTCAGGGTGGCTTTCGCCATGGGTGGCACGCACCACATTCGCGCTGATCGTTACACTCGCCCGGCGGTAGCGGTAGCTGAGCGGGTTGGCAAAGAGCAGCGTTGTGTGGCGTGTGTCGCCGCCCAGCTTGAGCGGCGCGGTGTCGCTCGGATCGCCCACAGAAGCCCGCAGTGACTGATCGGGCGCGTCCTGCGCGTCGTGGCGAACGGCGGCCAGCATCACGAGCTCGGCGGCATGAACCCCGGCGGTGCCGGGCGTGTCGGCACGTTCGCCGCTGACGATCAGCCAGCGACCCGGCGTGAGGTCAGCGTAGAAGTCGTCCAGCTCAACCTCGCCGCCTGCCAGCTCGCTGGTGATCGGCTCATCGGCCAGCTCCAACGCCTCGCCCTGGGCATAGACGCTCGTACTGCGGATATCGCCCAGGGACGTATCGCTATCGTCGAGCCAGGGCGCGCTCAGCGTGAGCTGTGTTACCTTCGCCGGGAAGCCATAGGCGGTGCGCCCGACGGTCTCGGCTTTGATTGCCCGGACGATAAGCGGCGTAGTTACCCGGTTTTCACTAAGTGAAATCTTATTCGAGCGCTCGATCACCACCCAACTCTCTTGCGTAATCTGGTCGTAGGGCGCATCGAGGGGGAGCAAGGCTTGATTCGTAGATGGCACTTTGGGGATTTCACCTATAATTTCAATAGTATCTTCAGCCTCGTCGATGCCCCATTCCCGGCGTTTGACCATTTGCCTGTCTTTGCCTCTGCGTTCGCGGTCGTCTTCGATTTCGTCTTCGCCTTCGGTGGTGAACGACATAAACGGTACATTATTGCCGTGCGGCGCAGCCTTGACCCGCATGGCATAGGCCGCTTTCAGTAGGGGTGGCGGAGTGGCGGCAGCGGCGGCCAGGGCGGGGGCCAGCGTGTCGCTCAGGGCCGGATTGTCGGCGGCCAATACGCCGAGCAGCGCGTCGGAGCGTCCGTCGAAGATCCTACTAGTGTCAGACGTGAGCGCCTGGGCGCTGCGCGGCGGGCGTGAGGGCGGCTGCACCAGGCGCGTGAGCAACTCCTTAATCGTAGCGGCTGCGGGCGGGTCGGGGGCGCGCCTGAGGTGAACGAGGATCGCGCGCAACGCATCGAAAAGCTCTTTACTCGACCCTTCTTGTTGCGATTCCTCATGAGTATCTATGGGTTGGTCAGGAATAGCGATGCTCATATGCCGTAGTAGCTGAAGCACGATATTTGCAGCCTGCCTGAGCCTAGCGAGAGGAATTTTCTCTTCACCTTCACCTACAACCTGACTCAGGAACGCTTCCAGCAGGTCGCGCAGTGATAAGGTTTTCGCTTGCAAATGAGTAGAAACAGAGTTTTGCAAAATGTCTCCGATCACTTTTAAAATGTCTCTAATTATTAGTAAAACACCTTCGATCATTTGTGAAACATCATCCATTTGTGAAACATCTTTGATCATGTATGAAACATCATCCAAGGTATCAAAGGGTTTGGGCTCCAGCTCGGTGATTGCTTTCTCAAGGCCGTCGATGATCTCTTCCATCCGGTGCCGTGGTATGACCAGGCTGTCGAGCAACTCGTTCAGGAGTGTATGCGGGCGTATCTCGAGCTCCTGGGAAAGCACTGTGCGTAATGCTTCCAGCATTTGCGGGCCTAGCTTGTTCTGAAGGTCGATTTTTCTCCAGTAGACCAGAAACTGCTGCAGGGCATACTCCACCGTGAGTAGCTGCAAGGTTACTTTGGTACGATTCTCGGCGGGCAGCGACTCGACGGCCTGCACCTTGCGCGGCACCTGCTGGCCCGGCTCGTCGCCGAAGACGAGCAGGAGCATGTCGCCGGGCCGGAGATTGGCGCTGATGCCTTTAAAGAAGATCGTGTCGATCAGCCGCGCGTCGTAGAGCGAGCTCGGGCCATACTGGTCGAGGATGATGAAGGCCGGGCGACTGGTGCGCGGCTTGAGGGCACTCCAGGCGGCGCGGGCCGTCAGCGGTTCGGCGGTCTCGAAGCTCTGGGGCTGCTCACCCGGCCCCGGCACACTTTGGGCGCGGGCGCCGGCCCCGATCTGCACATCGCCAGTTGCGGTAGCCTCGACGGTGTAGGCCAGGAAGACGCTCGCCGCAACACCGGGGCGTGGCGCGTAGCCGATCAGCCGCGCCAGTTCCACCAGCGAGCGCCGCTCGGTAGCGGTGCGCAGGTAACCTTCGTTGATAATCCGCTCGTTGTAGAAGCTGAGGATATCGGCGACGTAGGCCCAGGCGTCAAGCAGGGCCATGGCCGGATCGTCAGTGGCGCGGGTGCGCAGACCGCGCAGCGCCGGGTGATCAGCTGAGGATAGGCGCGCCCGCATTGTCGCCAAAAAGCTGGCATGCGTGCCAACTCTGTAGGCCAGCGCAGGTAGTCCGGCCCGGTTTACGGTCGGCTCGGGGGGTCGCAAGCCCTCGTCATCGTAGTAATAGCTATCGCTCATCGTCCACCTCTCATCGTGAGCTTCAGTACGCCATTCTCCGGCCGGATCGGGTCATTATCGAGGCGGGCGACTTCGTCTGGCCTAAGTGCCAGCAGCCCCTCGCGCAGCGCCACATCCGTGCCATCGTAGCGCCGCCGGAGGCGCGTCACGGTCACGTACGCTACTCCCTGCACCACCTGCACGGCGGCAACCAGCGCACTGAGCGCTATGCCTTCGCCGAAGGTGAGGCGGTCAGGATGGAAGAACCCGCGCCGCCCATCCGCCAGGTCACGGGCGCTTAGGGCTGCCAGCAGCGCCGCCCGCACGTGGCCGCGCAGATAGTCCGGCTTAACGCAAACCTCCAGCTCGATGTCGAGCGGCACATAGCGCGCCGGAGCGACGATCAGGTCATGGCCGATGCGCCGGTAGGGCTCTAGGGCGACGCGCACCTGCTCCAGTAGCGCCGGGGGGATGCTGTTGCTGCCGCGCGCGTCGAGCAGCAGCAGGATCTCGTCGCGCATGCCGCTCCAACGCAGACGAGCCACCGCGCGCTGCACCTGGCGTGGGAACAGGCGCATCGCCAGCGTCGCGTAGTCTTCCGGAATGATGGCCCGGCGCAGTTCGCTGCGGAAGCTACCCGGAGCCATCAGCTTGACCGCTGTAAGCGACTCGGGCGGCGTGCCACCTTCGGCGGAAAAGGGCTGGTGTGGGATGATCGTCGCGCCATTGCGCTCGCCGCGGGACACCAGATGCGTGATCGAGGATGCGCCTACATTGCCTGCCACCGCATCACCAATGCGCCAGTGGGCAAGGAACTCCGACCCGGCGACCAGGCCCATGCCCAGATCTCCGTCGCCAAAGCGCAGATTGGCCCGTCGCTCGTCATCCATCTCGACCACGAAGTGCGCATCGCGCGGGCCGCTCGACAGCAGATCGTAGCGTGGCGACCAGCGCCGGTAAGGGCGTTTCGCCTGCGGGTGCTGCGGGTCGGGCCGGTTGAGCAAGCCGGGGGCACGCTCGCGGGGCGCGGCCGGGCTGTAGAGCGCGATCTGGGGCAGCGCCCGCCGCGGCTCTTGGCGCAGGGTTGCGCTGGCTGGCTGCCCAGGGGCGAGCGGCTCGCGAAAGACCAGCGGGCCAGCGGGTATGCGCGGTGCGAACACGCCTGGCACGATGTAGGTCGCGGCGAGCTGTTCTGCCCCCGCGCACACTGCGGCCGTCTCGGCAACCGGAACCTGCCCGATGCTGTCAGCGTAGAGCGTGCGCCGCCCGTCGCGCAGTTCGACGGCGGCCATAGGCGTGCGCCCATGGTCAACCAGGACAACATTGCCATGGGCGACGCTCACCGCTTCCAGTTGGCGGCATTCTGGGGCGGGGCCAAGCGTGGAGAGGCAGAGCGTGAAGGGCAGCGCATCCTCAGCGGCCCAGGCAATCGCGACAATCGGCTGGTCGTTGAGCGGATCAAGCCCCGGTTCGACATGGGTAATCCGGACAGCGTGGCGATGCGCGGGGTCGGCGTCGGCGGGGTCGCCGGTGCGCGGGCCGATGAGCTCGGCGAAGATCAGCACATCGCCGGGGCGCAGGTGACGCAGCGCCCGCTGCGTGCGTGCGTCACCTGCGCCCCACGCGTCGCGAAGGGTCGCGGCGGTCGCGCCGCGGGCCAGGAAGCACTCGCTGTTGCCCCAGGTGTAGAA
The DNA here is from genome assembly GCF_004762035.2 of Candidatus Chloroploca mongolica. Taxonomy (GTDB): domain Bacteria; phylum Chloroflexota; class Chloroflexia; order Chloroflexales; family Chloroflexaceae; genus Chloroploca; species Chloroploca mongolica. Next base: position 10,016 of record NZ_SIJK02000065.1, read on the forward strand.
ATCGATGCGGTTATGGGCTTCGTAGAGCTCGATCCGGCCATACTGGCGCAGCGCCTCGGGCATGGCGGTTGCCAGCAATCGGCGGTTGGCGTGGCGGCACTCGTGTGTGCGCAGGCGCAGACCCAGGCTTAGTTCCAGTTCGACACTCAGCGCGACTCCAGCGAAGCGCCGCTCATCGTAGAGGCCGTCATCGCTCAGGATGCGGTTAAGATCGCCCAGCAGGGCTGTCTCAAGCAGCGCCGAGAGCGCGGCGGTTTCCGAGTGCTGCACGAGCAGCGCTCGCGTCTCGACGCTAATTTGGCGGAAGAGATAGCGAGCGAGTGGATCTTCTTGCTGCTGAATGCGCCGCGCCAGCGCCGTAGGATCGCGCAGATCGCCGGAGGCGAACGTGCCTGATTCATGCTCGAGCACGATCTCGAAGACCTCGTAGGAGCTCGCTGACACACCCCGCAGGTCGTCTGCTTGGAGGGACGCCCCCGCTTCCGGCTCGCCGGCGTAGCCGGTGATAAAAAAGACCTCGTCAGCATCGAGCTGTGTGTCGGCGCTCGTCTCTAGCCAAAGCCAGGCACGGGCGTTGCAGCCCTCGTGCAGTTGGTAATCGACCAGGCGGGCGTGCCGACGCACGGAGATCCGCCGACGCGCCGTCTCAAGATAGGCCTCGGTCGCGACAGCGTCCTGGTAGTAGCTCAGCTCGTCGCCCACGTAAGCCAGCAGTTCCACCAGGGCAATGCCGATATCGGGAGTATGGCGCTCGCGCCAGTCGGGCATCAGCAGCGCCAGGCGATCGAGGATGATGCGGCGAAAACTGGCATAGTCTTTGGCCAGGTAGTTCATCTCGGGCTGCGGGCGCGGCGGGTGCAGGCCGGGCGGCGGGGCGGCGCAGTCAAGTTCGCTCGGGCAAGTCGCCGCAAAGCTGAAGCTCAGCCGGTCGTAGCGCGGGTCGAAGCCCGGCAGGGGCGCACTGGTGGGGCGGCCGTGTGCATCAAGGTCGACCAGGCGCAGCGTATAGGGCGAGAGATCGCCAACCCGGTCAAGGTAGACAATCGCGCAATCGTCGCGGTCACGCTCGGGCTGGCGGTAGATATCCACCTCGGTGGCGTGCAGATCGCGCCCGCGAAGGCCGCCGGTGATCACCACGTTTGCCAGCTCGAACTCCGGTGCCTTATCGAGGAAGAAGATCATCAGCGCCGTAGCGGTCGAGCCATCGGGCAGGGCAAAGGTCTCGATCTCCAGGTAATCGAGGCCATTAAGCGGGCTGGCCCGCACTGCGGCGCGGCGGCGTTCGTCATAGCAGGTCAAGCCGGTGTCGCTCATGGAATGCTCCGCTCGAAGCTAGCGGCGCGCTGCTCATCGCTGCGCCGCACGACATACTGCACCAGTACGCGCAAGGTAGAGTCCTCGCTGCTCACCTCCAAGGCCTGGAGTGTGATCACGTCGCCCAGCTCACGCTGGAGTGCGGCCTGCATCGTGAACTGCACGGTGGCCGCCAACTCGGGGCTATTGGGCGCGAAGAGCAGCTGAAACAGCCCGCTGCCGAACTCAGGCCGGTTGACCCGCTCGCCGGGGTTGGTAAAGATCAGTTGCTCGATCATGTCGCGGATATGGTCGTCGTCATCGGTGACGGCGCTACGCCCGCGGTGGTCAAAGTGGAAAGGAAAGTCGATATTCATAGGGCCTCACATTGCGGTAACCCGCCCCTGGACCATCAGCACAACCATCGGCGTGCCGGTCGGCGCACAGACCGAGGGCGAGGGAGCGACTAAGAGCGGCATGCCCATTGCTTTGACCCGCAGCGAAGGGGCCAGCCAGCTACCGCTGATGCAAGGGCCGTTGGCGGCAGGCGGCGGCGGCAGGATGCAGCCGGCGATCACGCAGGGCGCGGAATGCACTGCCACCGGCTGTGTGCTTACCCGTACGCGCGGAACCGTCACGCTCGGGGTGGCATGGCCGTTATGAATACAGCGCACCTGCGCACCCAGATGCAGTACGAAACTTGGCATGGCAACCTCCTCTATGTGATCGTTAACGCGCCCATGTTGATGTTGACTGTGGGGCCAACCAGCATGATCGTCGCGCCCTTCCCGTTGGAGATGTAGATCCCCGAGTCGTTGACGACGATCATGGCCTTGCTGGTACTGCTCAGGATGATCCCGCCGCTGAATGGCGAGGGCGGGTTATCGCTGACCTGGATAGTATTCTGGAGCGGTGTCTGCATGGTAATACCGGGCACAGGCGGCTGCACTACCTGCGACATCAGCGGCACCTCGAGCCTCGAACCCCAGAAGCAGCCGGTCCAGATCGGGTAGTCAGGGTCGCCGTGCTCGAACTCCACCCAGACCTTGGTACCGGGCGGCGGGACGGTGACGACGCCCATCTGTGGTCCGGCCACCGGCAGGCATGGCATGGCCCAACTCGATAAGACGCTAAGCACGCCGGGTACGTTGACCTGAATGCGCCCGATGCCGAGCGGGTCAATGTTGTTGACAACCACTCCACGATACTTGCCCAGGTACTGCTTTGGCGGCGGCACATTTAGGACATCTTCGAGCAGGCTCTTGACAATACTCATGTAGGTATGCTCCTCGCGATAGAGATCAGGCCGTTCCGCTTGAGCGTGAAATTCTGCTTGTACTCGCCGCGCTTAATCGAGTGGGTGACCGCATCCACGTAGTAGAGGCCATCGAAGGCCTCGCCGACGCCGCGCAGGCCGACCAGGCGGCGTGGCTTGAGCACCTGCCCGTAGCGCAGCACGTCGAGCGTTCCGGTGGCCGTTGTAGCCTGGGAGCTGTTCGACGCTTGAGCCAATCCAAGCAGGCTAGCCTCAATAAAGGATTTATGGGCCGTGTTGGGGTCAATTGGAAAGTCTTTTGGCAGTGGCGGCACCATGGCCAGGGGCGGGCTAAGCGGGTTGACCGCCGGGATGGGGATGGGGATGGGGACACCCGTGAGCTGGTTCTGAATAAGGATGATCGGCATCTTTTGCATACTGGCGTCGAAGCTGCAACTGATCGACTCGACATTGGTCTCGGCGTCCATATCCACACTCAGCGCCGGCTGCGGCGGACTGAGGCGGATCATCGGCCCCCAGTAGGCGACGCTGGTGCCGACAACTGGCCCCGGCTCGATCAAGAACACGTAGCCGACCACCCCGGCGAGCAGCCGAAGATACGCCAAGTCCGTACCAATATGCGAGGGGATGCGCTCGGTCGGCAGCGGGATGTTGATCATCACGCTCGGGATGACCAGCGGGACAACGCCCAGCATGGCGTACTTGAGCAAGATTAGCGCGACCCGCATCTCGGGCGAACAGACTGGGTAGAGGATCAGACCACTAAAATCGACACTGTCCATCACATGGCTGAGGTCTTCGCCGATTACGCTGAGCGTGGTGCCGCCGCCGCCAGTATCGGGCGCAATCTGGGTCTTTGTGACCACACCGTCGATCAGCACCTCGACTGCGCCGTTGACCACCACCGCGACGACAACGCGGATGAGGGCCGGCACGCCGCCGCCGGAGAGCAGAAACAGCGTCTGCACCAGTGAGGCGCGGTTGCTGAGCGTGAACTTTAGCTCGAAGGCGGCTGGCCCGGTGCTGGACGTAGTGACCTGTACGTCGGTGAGCGCCTCGATCACTTCCTGCGAGACCTGCAGTGGCACGGCGGGGCCGACGTAGAGCGCGAGGTTGATACTTTTAAGCATTGTCGCCCCCCGGCATGCCCTCGGGCAACGTGATGCGCAGCCGCCGCCCGATCTCGGCCATAAGATCGGACGGGCGCAAGGCGCGGTTGGCGTCGCAAACGCGCCAGAAGCCTTCGGCGTCGCCCAGTTCCTGGGCCGCGATCTGGTCGAGCCGCTCGCCCTGGACCACCAGATGCTCGCCCAGCAGCCCTAGGCGCTCGGGCGCGGGCACAAAGCGGCGGCGCAGGTACACTACCGGGCGTCCGTCGTCTTGCACCAGCGTGGCCGTGGCGATGCCGGCGTAGCGGCTGTTGGGCGGAAACATGCTGGCACCCAGGGCGGGCGGCGCCAGCAACGCCTGGAGTCGGTCGAGCTGCTCGCTCATGAGATACCTCCGATACCCAGCGGGCCGAAGTCGGTGCCAGCCCTGAGCTGAGACAGAGCCTCCTTCTGCCGCTGATAGGCCATATAGAGCCCGCCACCGCGATGGTTGAAGCCGAGGTCGCTGACGCTGAGCACACGCATGCCCAGGCTGAGCTTGGCGCGCAGCGGGTTGAGCCGTGGGTCGAAGGCCTCCTCGGTAATGCTGAGGTCGGTCAGGCGCACCGGCACGACGCGCTGCTGACTCCAGATGAAAAGGGTCAGCGGCATCTCGACCGGCGCGATCTCGAGTCGGCCCTGCCCCGCCAACTCCGCGTTGCTCTGGAGTTGAGCACTGGGCGGGTAGACGATCGTCTCCAGCGCGGCGATCTGCGGCGCGATGCCGAAGCGGCCGACGATGCCGTCGCCCAGCTCCATCTGGTCGACCGCGTCGATCTCGGCCTCCAGCTTATAGGTCTCGACCGGCGGCCCCTTCAAGCGCAGCGCCTGCGAGCGATCGCCGCCGCCCTCGCCGCCGACAGCCTGGGGTGCCAGCGTGCGGCTGAGCGTGTCGGGGTTGTACTGCAGCGCGATTACGCGCAGCACCGTGTTGCTGGCGACATCCAGCAGCGCGATGCCGCCGTGGATCAGGCGCGGGGAGCGGGGAAAGGTGGTCATGGGGTACAGCTTTCGGTTATAACCGACATGGGCATTGCTCGCTTATCTTTGCATCAAACCTCTCAAATCGAGGCGGGCGTAACCGACGTCTGCTGAATGCCGAAAGGGCTGGAGATAGCGACTTCGTGCGCCCAGCCCGGCTTGAGGTTCGCGAACAAGCGGTCGTGCGTCATATCCATAATGGCGCACAGCGGATCGTTGAAGCCGTTGCCTGGACCCCACTCCCAGGCGTACCAGCCGAGCTCATGCTCATGACAGGCGGCCAGGATCGTGCGGTAGTCGATTTCACCTGCTGGGCCGCAGATGCTGGCGTTCGGATTACCGCAGGGGTAGCCACCGTACTGCGAGAATTCCCCAACAATGAGCGGGTAGCCGAGGTTCACGGCCTGCTGCAGATTGGAGCGGATGAACGACGCATCGGCACCGCACGCCAGCGACCAGTACAGATGCACGGAAAAGATGAGGTTTCCCTCGGGGTCGGCCGCCCGCAGCGTTGCCGCCGTGCTGTTCAGCATCTCCAGATTCTTGCCCCAGTCGGAGGCATCGATCACCAGGGGCGTGCGTATGCCGGCCGCCCGCATGCGCTGTATGGAGTCGCTGTACCCGGCGATAAAGTCGGCCTGCGAGACCTTTGCGTCGCCCACCTCGTTCCCAATGTTGACGAGCAGGTAGGTCTGATGCTGCTTAATGATCTTCACCACTTCTGGTTGGGTCCAGTAGCTGACCAGATCGTCGAGGCGACCCCAGGTGCCAGTGCCGTCGTGGAGCTCAATCATCGGGATCAGACGGTTGGCCTTCGCGTTCTTGATCAGGGCGTCAAGCGTTGCTGTCGCGGTGGCCGGGCCGCCCGGCTGCAAGTTTGTGGTGATCGCCCAGACGATGCGCACCGTGTTCGCGCCTGTCTGCTTGATCTGCGGGAACGAGACCAGGCCAACCGGGTCGTCGTTATCCCACACAGACATCTTGTTAACCCCGCGCAGGATGACTCTGGCGCCGCGCCGGTCGTACAGATCGCGTCCGAGCACGAAGAATCCCCTCGTCTGCGCGACCGCGTGTCCAAGCAGGCTGCCCCAGGTGAGCGACTCTACGACCCCATTGGTAGACAGGCCATTGTTGGCCTGAAACTCTTGCACGCGGGCCTGCGTCTTCGCGCCGAACTTGCCGTCCACGTCGAGCGGAGGCAGCGCCGACGGCGGGCGCGCATTGAGCCGCTCTTGCAGGAATCTGACGTCGTCACCAGACGAGCGGAGGCGGATGGTTCTGGGCATGGTGTAGTATCCTTAATGGTCTAATTCTTTTACAACCACGTACTTCACGTGGCCCGCAATAGCGCCTGAACGGCCGGATGGTAGCTTAGCGCGATGTGCCACGTCCTGCGAACAGTTGCCCCTGCCCCACCGCCGGCCTGGGCCTTCAGCGCGATCCTCCGGCCAACCGCGCCGCTCTGCGAGTCGATCAGGGCGACGCCGCCGTAGATGAGGCGGGGGAGGGAGGGAGGAGGTGGTCATGGGTTATGTTCTATCCTTTAATAGGGTCTTTAGAATTCATTCCGGTTTATTTTTTGTGGCTTTCTGACGCCGTACTTCCTCTGTTGAGGACATAGGTTTATGGTCTTATCCTTACATTTTTCCTGCAATAGTCGTTGCTCTCAAAGGGTCTTTTGTTAAGCCGGAATAAAATTTCCCCCTTAGTTCTCATGGTGTCCCGCTCCCTCCAAAGGGTGCACTAACCGTGAAGCCGGGTCGGTTCTGAGTAACCGGCGTCCCAGGCACCACCACATCGTTAAACTCTATCCTGATGGTCTTGCTGATCCGCCCGTCATCAAGTCGGATCTGGAACTCGTACTTGACTTCTTTGAGCGCCTTACCGTTGAGCACGGTTCTAGGGTAGCTCTGGTTGGACGCACGGTACCAGACATAGCCACCACTAGCTCTTGCCTCCTTTTCGAGCATCGCTAGGGTCTTCTCGAAAGTGAGTTGCACACCGCGGTTGAAGTTTTTCGGAGCATAAAGGGTTCCCGCTGCTGCCTCGTCGCCAAGGATACGTCCAACAAGGTGAGCCCGATCCGCGTTGGGTAAGGTCGGGCCGAGCAGAGCCTCCAGCCCCGCACGTTGGGGCAGAGTGGGTTTCAGCCGGCCCTCAATGACCGTTTGCGACACGCCGGTCGCTTTGTCATAAGTGCGGTCAATACTGGTAATTCCGCCACTGCCTGCCGTTTCAGGTCGAGCTCCAGGGCTTACTCGTGGCTTTTTAATTCCGCCAGGTTTGCTCGAAGAAGTACCGGAGGTATGTGAATGTTGGTTGACAGGTTTCAATTTATTAGTCGCCGACGAAGCTGCCTCTGTGGGATTTTCAGTCACCAACGCCGCATTCGATGGGACTGATTTATCAGGCGGTGTATTATCTGGCTGTTTATGAGCGGCACTCATGACAATTGGAGCTGTCAAAGCAGTAGCGGATGCTGCTGCCGCGGCGTGAACAAGTACTGAACTATTTGCAGTCGCCACAGCAAGATCGCCAGTAGCTGAAACCACTACTGACATTTTTCCAGCCAAGTTTGGCACCTGGCCAACTTTGGAGGCAGCTAATCCAAAAGAAGCAATGAAAGCGATTATTTGTCCCGTAAGTTCACCAATCATTAAACTACCGCGATCAATTGGAGCTTTTTCGAATCTATCAAGCCAGTCACGTACCATAGTCTTGAGACCATCAGGAATATTGCGGGCTGCAGCGATAATTTCTTTATTGTATTGGTCAAACTTTTGGCCATTATCAAAAAAACCGAGAATTAGATAGCTTACCCATTTCGCGATGCCCCAAACTAAATGCACCAATCCCTCGACTAAATCGAAGATACCTTCGCCGAATCCGACAATGATTCCAACGATAGCCAGAAGAAGGGTTATCAGTACGCCGAAGATCTCTTCCCAAATGTCGAGAATTGTGACCAAGGCAGGTTGTGCTGAAGCAGGCAGCCTATTTGTCTGATTCCGGAGTGCATCAAAAGTTGTTTTCTGAAATGCTCGCAGACTACTGATTAGTTTCTTGTAGGCAGCCTCTTTTGCTGTAGAGTATTTGCGAGCCAGCCATTCCTTTGCGGCACCAGCTAACTCCTCCGGACCGCTTGGCTCACGCTGAATAGGGCCGGAAGATCTCGCTGTAAGAACTTGCTCAATGGCCTTACCTTGAGCTACAACTTTGCTGACGCCTTCCGCTTCCTGTTCCGCCGCATCGCCCGGTTCGTTGATGGTACGCTTGGAGGTAAAATCTCCGCCTTCGGCACCCTGCTGCACCACATGCGCCAGTTCGTGCGCCATGAGCCGCTGCCCCGCGCTGCTCTGCGGCGTGTAGCGCCCCGCGCCGAAGGCGATGTGGTTGCCTACGGTGTAGGCGTTGGCCTGCACTGCCCGCGCCGACTCCGCCGCCTGCGCGTCGGTATGCACGCGCACGTCGCCGAAGTCGCGGCCGAAGCGTGGCTCCATGTAGGCGCGGGTGGCGGCGTCGAGCGGCTGCCCCGGCGAGCGCAGCACGTCGTGGACGATCGGCGGGGCGATGCTGAGGTCGCCGCTGCCAGTGGCAGAGCGCTGGAGCGCAGCTTCATCACGGCGGGGCGTGAGTCCTCGGATGCCGAGGATGTTGCCCGATTGCGCCGCTCGATTGCGGAGGTAGTTGTTGAGCTGTTGCTGATTGGCAGCGCGTTCATCTGGGGTCTTCATGCCCTCCCGAAACCGCTCCTGATCGGCAGCAATCCGCCCTGTTTCCGCCCGATAACGCTCAGCGTCGGGTGTTCCCGAATTCTTATCGGTTTTTGGTTCGTAAATAAACGTAATGCTTGCCTCGGTAGGGGACCTGAGAGAGCCTTTGTACGTTAGCCTCACTTTTAGGCCAGGGGCAATTTGAGGCAGCGGAATTGCAAGTCTTTTCACCGGCAATTCTTCGTTTCGCAGCGCCATAGCAGCAAGAGTGCCTGCCGCTATAGTAGAAGAAACAATCATGCTCGGTAGGGTTGCAATAAATTCCTTGCCCAGTTCTTCCGCTTTACTAGTAAGCTCTTTTCCAAGTGATGTCGCCAAAAAGGCGTCAGCGAATTTTTCGCCTGCTTTGCCGAGACGGTCTTCATTGGTCTCTTGAGTTGCTGCTGGCTGCTGTACATCTGTCGTTACCGCCGGCTGCTGTACATCTGTCGTTACCGCCGGCTGCTGTACATCTGTCGTTACCGCCG
>NZ_SIJK02000065.1:19053-29183 GCF_004762035.2 Candidatus Chloroploca mongolica
GCTGCTGTATATGCTGGTCATTTTGCGAATTGTTGAAACCGAGATCGGGCAGCGACGTGCCTGGATACTTGCGCCGTTCATCGGCATTAGGGTCGCGGGTGGTTGATGTCGGCGGCGGGCCATCGCGATGAATCGCTGCCGGGGCGCTTAGGCTCAGCGCCGGAATTGTGCCGCCGCCCACGACGCTATTGGCGACGCGCTCGGCCTCCTGCTCGTAGCGGTCGCCGGGTTGGCTGATCGCCAGGCTGCTGCGCTGGAGCGTGCCGGCGAGGCGCTGTTGTTTGCACGCCGCGCACTCGCCACCGCCGCTGGTGTGCTGGCCGCAGGCGCACTGGCGCTGTAGGGTGAGGCCCGTGGCGGGTGTTGTGGCTGGGTTCTGTTTTGCGCTCTGCCGCTGCATGCTCATGGTCGCTCCTTCGTCCCCAGCCCTGCGTACACCGCCTGCGCGATCTGCCCGCCTAGTGCTCGCGGCTCGCTGCCCGCCGTCGCGATCGTGCCAGCCTCGAGCGTGGGCATCGCCGCGCCCGCCGCTAGCTCCGGCGCCAGGCCGCCCGCCGTCAGCAGCCGAGTTAGCTCGACCTCGACGGCGGCCCGCACTAGGCGCGCTTGCCCCGGCCCCAACTCAAGCCCGTCGAGCACCAGCCGATCAATGTGCAGCGCGATGTTCATGCTTCGCTCCCTGCCGGCACTGGTGCCAGCACCAGCCCGTCGAGCACCAGCCGATTAATGTGCAGCGCGATGTTCATGCTTCGCTCTCTGCCGGCACTGGTGCCAGCACCAACCTGGCGGGTGTCTCCCAGCCTGCCAGGTCGGCAGCGCTGCCGGAGCGGCCCTGCTTGCGCCACTCGGCCAGCGTCGCCTCGCGCAGCAGATCGATGGTTACAATGCCATCGCGCGCTGCGGCCATGAAGGCGGCGTTGAGCGCGATGTTGCGGATCTGCCCGCCAGTCAGGCTTGGCCGCGCCAGCTTGCCATAGTCCAGATCTTGGGCGCCATGCACGCCCGCCGGGAAGGCGCCGCGCCAAATCTGCTCGCGCTCGGCCTTGCCGGGAAACGGAAAATCTACGATGAAGCGCAGCCGACGCAGGAACGCCTGATCCAGAGCGCCCTTCATATTGGTGGTCAGGATTGCTAGCCCGTCGTAGTTCTCCATGCGCTGGAGCAGATAGCTGACCTCAATGTTGGCGTAGCGGTCGTGGCTGTCCTTGACCTCGGAGCGCTTACCGAACAGCGCATCGGCCTCGTCGAAGAGCAGGATCGCACCGCTCTGCTCGGCGGCGTCGAAGATCCGCCTGAGGTTCTTCTCGGTCTCGCCGATATATTTGCTCACCACCGCGCTCAGGTCGATGCGGTACAAGTCAAGGTCGAGCGCATGGGCCAGCGCCTCGGCGGCCATGGTCTTGCCGGTGCCGCTCTCGCCGGCCAGCAGCACGCTGATGCCGAAGCCATAGCTCATCGCCTCGCGGAAGCCGTAGTCGTCGTAGACCGTGCTGCGATGGAGCACCTGGTCGCGGATCTGCTCGATCTGTGCTTGCGCGGTCGCCGGCAGCACGAGTTGCTGTAGCTGCGCCTTGGGCTCGATCCGTTGCACCAGGCCATCGAGCAGCGTGCGGGCGCGAGCGCGGCAGAGCTGCCAGGCATGCGCGCCGATCGACTCGGCCGCTTCTGATGCGCCCGCGCTCGCCTCAGCCGTCATGGCGATTTCGCCCGCATTCAGGCTAAACTGCGCGGCCAGGCGCGCAGCCCAAGCGTGCTCCGCCGGTGGGAGCACTTGCTCCCAGATCGCGCGCTGCTCGCGCACTGTGGGCGCGGTCACCGCAATCGCCAGCGCCGAGTCTAGGCCCGGCAGCGACTGCCCGGCGTCCACTAACACCACACCACCGATCCGCTCCAGCAGGCGCAGCACCGGGGCGACGTTCTCGTCCGACACATCGCTGGCCTCAACCAGCAGCGCGCACTGGTGAGTGAGCCGGAGCTGGCGCTCCCACAGCCGGACGAAGGTCTCCAGGTCGCCCACGACAGTTGGGATCAAGCTGGCCGGCAGCCGATAGAGCCTGAGCCCACCGGACTGGGCGATATGCCAGGCGAAGAGGCGTCGCCCGGCGGCGTTCGCGCCGAGGAGCCGGGCCAGCACCGGCCCTGGTCGGCTAGCCCGCTGGTTAAGTTGGACCAGGCTGGCCTCCAGCAGCGCCGCCTGCGACGGCGCTAGCAGCGCTACGTCGGCGTCCAGATCGAGCGGAAGACACAGCAGCGCCAGGCGGTCGTCGAGCTCATTCGCCCCAACAATGTAGTTGACCACCCACTCATCGGCGCGCAGCCCGGCGGCGATCAGCGGGGTGTTGGTGGGCTGGCTGATCTCGATCAAGCGCCAGGCCCGCAGCGGGCGCTCAGGCGCAAGCACCAACCAATCCGAGGCAGCGGCGAGGCGAGTTGTCTGCGCCTGCTGCTCCGGCATCAGGGCATCCCACGCGCTATCATCGCTCATGTGTTGCGCCAGTGCGAAGGTTGGGTAGAGCTGGCCGCTCGCGCCAGCGCACAGGCGCGCGATCGCGCTATGCAGCGCGTGGCCCAAGCAGAGCAAAAACAAATCGCGCTCATGCGGCTCCAGGCCGAGACGATCGGCGATCTGCACCAGACGATGCTGCGGGTTCGCTTGCATGGCCGACTCGAAGGCTGCCCGCGCCTGCCGCACCGCATCCACATGTGGCGCGGGCGACGCCGCAACTGTGGGCTGGCTCCAGGTGAAAAACCCCGTCCGCTGGGCCGGTGCCGCGCTCTGTGGCGGCTGGAGCAGCGCGAGCCGCAGCTGGAGCCAGTCCAGGCCAAGTGCGAGCACATCAATCGGTTGTGATGACTGTACGATCATGTGATGCTCACGTTCGGCTGGATGTAGCGGTAGGGCAGCTGGCTGTTTGGGTCAAGCGCGGCATCGCCAGCGTTGGGATCGTAGGGTCGGTCAGGATCATGGCCCCTGATCACCAAGCTCTCCGCCCCATCCACCTGCAGGCGCACCAGGTAGCGCCCAGGCTCGACGCCGACTAGGTTAAATGTCACTGCCGCGTCGGCATCAGGCTCCCCCGGAGGAGGAGGTTGTCGTGGCGGCAGATCAAAGCTCAGTGCGTGGGCCTCCCGATCGGCGGGCGGGTCGAACTCGTTCAGCAGTGCGCTTGCCCGCTGCCCCTTTCCAATCGGCGGCATAACCATGATTGTCAGTTTGCCGTTCGCCACCTCCAGCCGCGTAATGGTTGGGCGCAGCACAAAGGGCAACACCTCAGACCCGACCGCCCGGTAGGGGTCGGAGGGCCTGCCGAGGGGCAGTTTATGGATGACCTGCACACCGTGGGCGCCCGCCGACAGCGCCGTCAGGCTATCGGCAGAAACCGTCAGCAACGCATCGGTCGCGGCGGCAAGCGGAAGAGGCTCGCCACCGTCGAAGCTTACAGCGGCAGCCTCGCCGAGCAAGCGTTGCCCGACGATCTCTAGTGGCAGTCCACCGACAACGATCCCATCCTGGCGCTCAATCGAACGCACGGCGCTGATCAACGGCCGGCTCATAGACAGCCCGGTTAGCCCCCGCTCACGCACCGGCAGCGCCGCACGGATCGGCACCTCCCTTTCGATCAGTACCACGGTGGCCTCGTAGGTGATCGAGAGCGCGTAGGGCGTCTGGAAGAAGATCGACCAGAGCTTCGAGAGCTCGTCCAGGTTCAGCACGCCGGGCACGATCTTCACTCGCTCAACCGAGTCGGCTAGATCGGTGTCGGCAAGATGCTCGACATTTTTGGTCTGGTCGCGGATGTTCTTCTGGCTTAAGATGGCATTGGTATGCAACTCGGCCACGGCGAGGCCGAGCAGGCGCTGAGGCACCAGTTTGCGCTCGTCGCCGTAGAAGCTCAACAGGTAGTGCAGATCGAGGGCTGCCTGGGGGCGCTGCGCGATCTGCCGCCCGTCGCTGCCGCGGGTTGGCAGGTCGGCGTTGCGCCAGGCCGCGTTGGGCGTGACCCGGTAGAGGAAGAGGTGGATGGTGGACTGCTGGTCGTTGGCTGGCTGGCTGGGGCGCTCGGCCAGCACGTTTATTCCATCGATATGGCGCTGGCAGGCCTGCTGCAAGTTCTGGCGCAGCACCTCGGTTACGGTTGCAATGGCGAGATAATTACTCATCGGCGGCCCCCGTCGCGCTGGCGCAAATACTCGTCGAGGCTCATCACCGAGGGCATGGCGCGTTCCGTGCGCGTCGGGCGTGCGGGCGCTGTGGCACGCACTTCAATGCGCCCAATCGTGACCTGGATGGTCGGCATTGGTGGCGCGGCATTGGTGACATCGGTTCCGGCGTGGCGTGGGTGGGGCCGCACGGGCAGGTCGTGCAGGGGTAGGGGTAGCGCTGGCACTAGCCGTGTCGTCGCATCTGGTGGTTGGGCCTGCGTAAGAGCAACCGGTTGAGGCGGCTGGATCGTGCGTGGTAACAGCGCGGCGAGGGCAGCGGCCACAGGTCGTGGTTGTGCTGGTGCCGGCTCGCCGGGCACGTGACGTGCCCGATCGTGTAGCACGACAGGCTCGCTGAGGGCGTGACGTGCCCGATCATGTGGCACGATAGGCTCGCTGGGTTGGCCTCGTATTGGCGTACGCGGGAGCGGATCGGCTGAGACCACAAGCGGCTGCGGCGTAGCAGGCGTGGGCAAGAGCGCAGCGCGCTGCTCCTGGCGACCAGGAGCAGGCTGCGCTGGTGCATCTGGCACGGTGGCGGCTAGCCTGGGCAGTGCGCGTGGCGACTCAAGCTGCGCGACCATGGCTGGCAGCGGTGGCGGCGCGGCGACAACAGGCGCGGGCGGTGGCACACGGGGTGCTTCCCGCTCAAAGGCCAGCTCCTCCAGCCCGACGGGCGCGCCAGCTTCAGCCTCAAAGCGCGTGAGCAGGCGCGGCGTAACCTGTGGGGTTTCGCTGAGGCTACGGGCGGCCAGGATATTGAGAAAGTCGCTCATCCGCGCACCATTTCCAAGTAGTAGCGGCGACGCCACGGGCTGAGGGCCAGGATATCGGCCTCGTGCCAGCCGTAGGCCCATGCCAGCGTATGCACGTCGCGCAGGGTCTGTTGCACCCATGCCTCCAGTTCGCTCCAGAAGAAGCTCACGATATCAAAGCTCGCCTGCCAGCCGTGGTCACAGTCCGGGCAGTTCATAGCCAGGCGTACATCAGCCTGCGGATCAGCCTCGGTCATCTGCGCGGCCAGCAGCGCCAGCAGCGCTTCGGGAAGATCCACAGCGGGCAGCGGCTTACCGGCATAGCTCGCCTCCAGGACACAGCGAGCGACCAGTTGCGTGCGAGCGGTGGCGCGATCGGCGCACCGAGCCAGCGCGTCAAGGTCGAGGCTGTTGGGTAGACGTGCTCGCAGCGTATAGCCATCGGCGACGAGCGTCACTTCTGTTACGCCATCCGGCGCCTGGGCGCAGATGTCGCCAGTACTGAAGGTCAGCTCAAGCTGCGCGCCACAAGCCGGACAAGAGGCCACACTCACCAGCTGTGGCCCGAAGGTCAACTCGCGTAGCGCCAGCAGGCGGGCGTCACGCTGGCCGATGCTGAGCGAGGCCTGGAGCTCAGGTGGCTCGTCGCATGCGGCAACGAGCAGCGCCAATGCCCGGTAGGAGGGCGACTGGCCTTGACCGTGCTCCCATGCTTCAAGCAACTGGGCGGCGGCAAGCTTACGCAGCGCGATCAAGCGGGCGGCTCGACATAGCTTGGCTCGCTGGGCTCCGCCACCTCGTAGTCGCGCTCCCAGCCCTCATTCTCAAGCTTGATATGCTGAATGACGACCGCGTTCGCGTTGGCGTCGAAATCGGACATGCTTTGATACTCGGAAACCCAGCAGCGGTAGATCTTGTAGGCAAGTACCAACTGCCCAGCCTCATTGTAAAGTTCGAGGATGATATTCTTGCGAAAATCCCGGAGCGACACTTCGCTCCCCAGGCCGGAGCCGAAGTTCCAGACCTTATTGGCCCACTGCTCGAACTCTTTGTCGTGAGTCACGCCGCGCTCGAGCGTAATTGCCTCGTACTCGGTGCGGCCCGGTGACTTACGGCTGCTACTGGGATCGCCGCCGTCACGGTGCTTGACCACCTCGGTGGTGCGCTTGAGCGCACCGACCTTGCTGACCCCCGCGACATATCTTCCGTCCCATTTGACACGAAACTTAAAATTCTTGTAGGGGTCGAAGCGCTGCGCATTGACGCTGAACTGAGCCATCGGCGGCCTCCCTGACGGCGTATTCGAGGATTAGACCTCGATCTGGCCGGTAATCTGCTGCAACTTAATGAAGACGAACTCGGCAGGTTTGAGCGGCGCGAAGCCGACCATAATATTGACTTTGCCTTCGTTGATATCGTTCTGGGTTGTCGTCTCCTTATCGCACTTGACAAAGTACGCATCGCGCGGCGTCGTGCCCTGGAACGCACCCTGGCGGAAGAGGTTATGCATAAAGGCGCCGACATTGAGGCGGATCTGCGCCCAGAGCGGCTCATCGTTCGGCTCGAAGACGACCCACTTTAGGCCACGGAAGAGGCTCTCCTCGATAAACAAGGCCGTGCGCCGCACCGGGATGTGCTTATACTCATCACCGATCTCGTTTGCGCCGCGCAGTGTGCGTTCGCCCCAGACCACCCGCCCGTAGACCGGGAATGAGCGCAGGCAGTTGATGCCGAGCTGATTGAGCACGCCATTCTCATCGTCAGTCAGGCTGACCTCCAGCCCAATGATCCCGTTCAGCGAGGCGTCGATTCCGGCCGGCGCTTTCCACACACCACGCGTGGCATCAGTACGCGCCATCACCCCGGCTACAATGCCGCAGGGCGCGAAGCTGTCGACGGCTCCGCTGATCGGATCAACCTGCCGGACGCGCGGGTAAAAGATCGCCGCGTTGCGGGCGAGCGTGCCAGAGAGGTTTAGCTCATTGAGTTTGGCCTGCGGATCCGAAACGAGATCATCAACATCTCTCCACGCCGGCGGTGGGTCGACGATCAGCATCGCGCGCCGCGCCACGCAGAAGCTGAGCGCGTCCTGGTAGACGCTGGTGCGCAGGCTATAGTCCGCAATCTGCTCATCCGGTTTATCTGGCGGAATACACAGCAAGTTAAACAGATCGACGCGCTTGAGAGCTGTTAGGCCGCGCTGGTAGGCTGCAGGGTCGAGGTCGAGCGGTCCGCTATCGCTCTCTGGGTCTGGCTCTGTGGCAGTCGACGCTGGCCCGGCCTTGCTCAATGCCTGAGTCACGAACGTGGCAATAGCATTAGCATCATCTGTCTTGGGAAGCCATGAGATATCGAGCTTCCCGTCAGCTCCGGGGGCTACTTTTGCTTTGACGAGCGCCTGGACAGCGGTGGCTATGGTTTGGGGTGCGGCGAGCTTCTGTGTGGCGGTTGTTAGCGCAGCACGTGCGTCTTGAACCTTCTTGATGCTGTCGCTCTGCTGGTTCGTGCTTTCACTAAGTGCGGCCTTCTGTTTGTCTACGGTTTCGTTCGCCGCAGTCAGTGCAGTGGTCAGTTGAGGGGTCAAGGCGCTATCAGCATTTGTGATTATGAACTGCATAAGAGACTGCGCTGTTGCCTCAGCGGCTCGCACATGAGCAAGCGCGAGTGCCGTCGCCTGCGCTTGCGGTGCGAGCGTGTCTTCTGCAGCGCGTAGCGCTTGGCGCTGTTTGTTGACTTCCAAGATCAGAGTTAGATCTGATGTCTGCTTTGAAGCTTCCTCCTGAACGGCCTTGAGGACAGTTCCAGTTGTCGAGTTTGCCTTTTTAGCCTCATTTGTAGCAGCCGTGAAGAGCGCCGTCGCCGCCGAGACAGCAACAGCCTGGACTTGTTTGCTCGCTCCAGCATCCGCCGCACTTGGCGGATCCCCTCTGAAGAGTCGCACGATGATCGCCTGGCCGCCGCCGTTGAGGAAAAAGTCGCGCACGGCGTAGCTCAGCGGATAATCGGCAGCGAGGTCGCCGAAGAGCCGCACGAAGCTGCCGTAATCGAAGATCGTCGTCGGCGTGTTCACCTTCCCATGCTTGGTCCGCCCCATGAACGCGGTGATTGATGTTGCCACCCCCGTGATCGTCCGTACGCCACTAGCGATCTCCTCCACATAGACGCCTGGATAAGTCGGTGTGATTGACACAGCACTGCCCCTTCGAGATACCTTGATCGTCGATCTTCATGCACTACGCGGGATGCCCCTCGGCGCCATCGTGCCTAGCGGCGTAGGCACGTGCGTCGCAGCCATTGCCGAGCCCGCCAGTTCCACCCCTGTACAACGCCAAGACGGTCAAGGTACTGCTGGATAACATCGGTCACATCAGCGAGCCTGCGGACGTAGCGGCGCTCACCGCTGGGGATATGGGTAATATATCCGCGCCACAGCGCCTTCTTGGTCGCCTCGTCAGTTTGCTCGCGCCAGATCTTAACGATAAATGAGTGGGTACGGGTCTCCAGCGGCTCCATAACGATCTCCGATAGGGCGATGGCGTGCGTAGGGCGATGAGGCTGGATAGGATTAGTGTAGGCGTCTGGTGATCCTCAGGCGATCCTTAGGCGTTCCCCAACTGTTCTACGGCTCAGGATTCTGTGCCTCGGGCAAGGGCACTAACGCAAATTGGATCAGCAGCCGCTCGATCTCGGCGATTTGCTGGTGCAGTTGATTCTGTGCCTCAACCAGCGAGTCATAGGTGTGGCGCAGGTTCTGAACCATGCGCTCAATGGCCAGGGGCGCCGAGGCTGGGGGCGGCGCGACCAGCACATTGGCGCGGATCTCATTCCTTAGGTTGATGGTCAGTTCAGTGGGCTCCGTATCAAGCTCCTCACGCAGGGCGGTAACACAGCGTTCGAATTGACGGAGGGCAGTGGTGCGGTCGCCAGCAAGGGCATGCAGTCGCATGAGGCGGCGATGGGTCTGCTCGTGGGCGCGGTCGTAGCGCAGTATCGCGCTACCATAGGCCATACCAGCCTCAAAGGCACCATGTGCCTCACAGCGCGCCAGCAACTTGTCGAGCAAGGCGAGGTAGATTGCCTGCAGGCGCTCGCGCTCAAAGAGACACCAGTCGGTGTAGCAATCCTCAAGGAGATCGCTCCTATAGCACGCGACGGCGGCGGCGATCTGCTGGGCCTCCTCGTCGCTCAGGCTCTCACCAGGGCGACCGCTTACCTGAGCAAAGATCAGCTCTAGGAGCGCCACATCCAGGACGATCTCGGCGTGCGGGTTGATCTGCACCCAGTCTTTATCGAGCAGCAGGGGCACACCGGGGAGCGCTTGCTGAAGCTGGTGCAGGGCCTTGCGGAAGTTGGCCCGTGATTGTCCTGGGGTGATATCGCCCCATAGTTTACTAGCGAGTAGTTCACGTGAGTGCGACCGGCTTCGATAAAGGAGCAGGTAACTAAAGAGCTCCTGTGCTCGGCGCGATTCAATCATGACAAGCGTCTGATCATCCTTGCAAATCCTCAGCCTTCCGAAGAGATGGACATGGAGCATCACGACACGGCCTCCCTGATATCGCTTCTCAAAAGCTCGTGGCGGGACGATCTGGAAATAGTGCTGGCTACTGAGGCAAACCACCCATATTCTTGCGCCTGTTTCAGGCCGAGGCTGCTGGCAGACTCCCTCCCAGTTGCTGATACAGGCTAAGCGCATCGAAAAAGAGCCGGAGTTCGGCGATCCTTCCATCGCTAGAGTGGAAGCACATGATCCCCGATAAGGTCACCAGCGTTCCCGTTGCCGGCATGCCCCAAAACACACCCCTATGGGTGGCGCGGCCAGTCCAACGCACCATCGCCTGGTCGGACGATGAGAGCATCTCGTCAATCAGGACATAGGCGTCGGGAAATGCCGCCCGTGCGCGGCTAAACGCACGCTTCACTGCCTCTCGACCGCAGAGCGGTGTGTCAGCCTGCGGAACATGGACGCAGAGGTTCTCAGTGGCGACCTGGTCGAGCACTGCCAGCCGACCAACATTGACGAGGTCACCCATCACCTGGGTGACGAGGTACGCGGTTGTGGACGTTCCCACAGCTCTCCTCGCTTCCCCTCCAAAAACGAGGCTGGAAATGGTATCATTGACCTACACTCCCCACCACGTGATCGCTGGCGCTGGCTGCGCCCGTCGGTCA
>NZ_SIJK02000066.1 GCF_004762035.2 Candidatus Chloroploca mongolica
TGCGGGTGCCCTTGCGGGTGCCTTGGCGGGGTGCATACACGGAAGATGCAATCGCGCCTCCACCGTGACGGCAACCCTTTGCGGCCCTAAAATCAGTATCTTGCAAAGAAGGCGGTTGTTTTGACGCAAAGGCGCAAAGGTTTTCGCGTAGGTGAGCAAACCCTTCGCGTGAGCTTCTTTGCAAGGTATTGGCCCTAAACCCCCTCACCGGGAGAAGGGGCATGGTATAATGCCCGCGGAGTTGCCCATTGTCAGTCTATGCCCGGGACGAGAGCTTTGATAACACTGGATCAGCTTGCCCCAAACACGGTGGTACAGGGTGGTATTGATCGCTATACGATCCTCCATACGATTGGTCGTGGCGGGATGGGGGTCGTCTATCGCGTGACGCGTGCGAGCGATGGCACCATCTGGGCACTCAAGGAGATGCGCCCGCAGGGGGAACCTTCGCCCGAAGAGATGGCGGATAATCGCCAGTTGTTTGAGCGTGAGGCGCTGTTGCTGAAATCGCTCCAGCATCCGGCTTTGCCTATGGTGCTCGAACTCTTTGATCACGCGGGACGCCCGACGATGGTGATGGAGTTTGTCCCCGGGCAGACGCTCGAGAAACGCATCCGCGATGCGAATGCCCCGCTGCTCAGGCGTGACGTCATTGGCTTTGGTATCCAGCTTTGCCGGGTTCTGGCCTATCTTCACCACCAGACGCCGCCAATCATTTATCGTGATTTGAAGCCCTCGAATGTGATGTTGACGCCCGAGGGCGTGCTCAAGTTGATTGATTTTGGGGTGGCGCGAACCCACAAGCAGGGCAAAAAGAAGGATACGGTTGCAATGGGATCGGCAGGCTATGCGCCACCCGAACAGTATGGGCGTGGTCAAACCGATGCGCGCAGCGATGTCTATGCGCTGGGGGCAACCATGTTGCATCTGTTGACGAACCTGCCGCCCGTACCCCTGCAGAGCCCTCTGCCGGGTTCGCTCCGTAAGCTGAATCCTTCGGTGGACGAGCGCACCGAGGCAGTGGTGATCAAGGCAATGGCTTTGCAGCCCGAGAACCGTTTTGCGAGTTGTGTCGAGTTCGAGCAGGCGCTCTTGCAGTGCCTCGATGGGCCTTTTGTTGATCCGACGCAGCGGGTTCGTCCTGCACCACCCACGCCCCCGCCAGCGCCACAAACTGCGCCCGCGGTGCCTCCACGACCAGCACCGCAGCCGATCTCGCCGGTGGCGAACCCAAAACCACAACCCGCCCCGGTCTTTGACACGGCAACCACCACCGCCTGCCCGAGTTGTGGACGATTGAATAAGCCTCGCGCACGTTTTTGTGCCACCTGCGGGACACCCCTCGCACCGCCGCCAACGGCACGCCTGGTTGTCAGGTCGCCCCATCGCACCTGGGAACTGAAACTCGGCACGACCCCGATGCAGATCGGGCGGCGTGACCCACGCCAGAATCATTATCCTGAAATTGATCTCGCCGAGCATGACCGTGGCATTGCCTCACGCCACCACGCCACGATCCGGCGCGATGGTGATTTTTATGCGGTCACTGATCTGGGGAGTACCAATGGCACCCTGGTCAATGGCACTTTGATCACACCACGCATTCCGCATCGGTTGCGTCAGGGTGATCGGATCAAGATTGGTGAAGTTGAGATCGAGTTCCGCTGGAGTTAACTATGCATGTCCGAGCTTTGATCCTGCGCGCCCCTGGCATCAACCGTGATCGCGACGCGGCGCTTGCCTGTGAATTGGCGGGTGCAACCCCTGAGCGAATTCATATTAACCAGTTGGCCGGGGGGGCTGTTCGTCTCGCCGATTATGGCATGTTGCTGATCCCTGGTGGGTTTTCGTATGGTGATCATCTGGGGGCCGGTCGGCTGCTCGCCATTGATCTGGTGCATCGGCTTGGTGAAGCCTTGCACCGTTTTGTTGAGGATGGCCGCCCCGTGATCGGGATCTGCAATGGTTTTCAGGTGCTCGTCAAGGCGGGCTTGTTGCCAGGATGCCTTGCTGAACCTGACTGTGCGCCGGCGGTCACCTTGACCGACAATGCCTCGGAACGGTTTGAGTGTCGTTGGGTGACGCTTGAGGCCAACCCTGGGACACGGTGCCCGTTTGCTCGCGATCTCACGCGTCCTATCGAAGTTCCTGTCGCCCACGGTGAGGGCCGGATCGCCCTGCGCGACGAGGCTACGCTGGCGCTGCTTGAAGCCCAGGGGTTGATTGCGTTGCGCTACACGACAGCAATAGGCGATGATCAAGCCATCAGCTATCCCGCAAATCCGAATGGCTCGGTCGGCCATATCGCTGGGCTTTGCAATGCGCAGGGCAATGTGCTCGGCCTGATGCCGCATCCCGAAAATGCCGTCTTGCCACAGCAACATCCACGCTGGACCCGTGAAGAAGCCCGCGACGAAGGTGACGGCTTGCTCCTCTTTCGCAATGCGGTACGCTACGCCGCAGCTTTATAGACAAGGTTATGATACTCTATCCGCCTGACGATCCTTTTCTCTTTTATTTTACGCTCTTTGGTCTGCCCATCGCGGTACGCTGGTATGGCGTATTGATTATGGGTGGGGCGCTGCTCGGGGCCTACCTGGCATCACGTCGGGCGGTAGCCCGTGGCTATGATCCCGATCATGTCTGGAACCAGTTGATGCTCGGGTTGATCATGGGTATCGCCGGAGCGCGCATCTATTATGTCATCTTTGAGTGGGAACGCTTCGCGCCGAATCCGTGGAGTGTGCTGAACCTGACGACGGGCGGGTTGGCGATTCATGGCGGCTTGATCGGCGCAGTGCTCTCGGTCTTGATCTACACGCGCTGGAACCGCCTACCCTTCTGGGAGTGGTTGGATATTTGTGTACCCGGCTTTCTGCTCGGGCAAGCCATTGGGCGGTGGGGCAACTTCTTTAACCAGGAGGCGTACGGGCGACCGACGGATTTGCCGTTTGGGGTGCGCATTGACGCTGACCGACGCCTACCACCCTACACCAACCTGCAAGAATACCCGCTCG
This sequence comes from Candidatus Chloroploca mongolica, assembly GCF_004762035.2. Lineage (GTDB taxonomy): Bacteria > Chloroflexota > Chloroflexia > Chloroflexales > Chloroflexaceae > Chloroploca > Chloroploca mongolica. The sequence goes on from NZ_SIJK02000066.1 coordinate 3,018, forward strand.
ACACGGTTTTTCACGCGACGTTCCTCTACGAGTCAGTCTGGAATTTCATCGGGGTCGGGCTATTGTTGTTGCTTGATCGGCAACTGGGCCATGGCGCACCTCCCAAGCAGCGCCGGTTACGCCCGGGCGATCTCTTCTTCATCTACGCCATCTTTTACTCGGCGGGACGCTTCTGGATCGAAGGATTGCGGCTTGACAGCCTCTATCTCGGGCCATTGCGCACAGCGCAGGTTGTCAGCCTGGTGCTGATGAGTGCGGGCGTCGTCGGGTTGCTGATCAACCACTGGCGGCGACCGTCGCGAAGAGCGTGAAAGAGGCTTGCGATGCACGAAAAAAGCCAGCTACGCTGGCTTTTTTCGCGCACTGCAACTGGGACTGCGTCCCTACGATAAACGTCGCTGCTCATCATAACGACCGGCAAGTTCATCGGGGGCATTGCTTGGCATAGCCTTGACCTTCGTCAGATAGGCCGCCCGATCAACCATATGCGCAGCAACGGGTGAGGTCAAGAGGAAAAAGCCAATCAGCGCCAGCATCTTGGCGAGCACCAGCAGACTGCCATAATAAAAACCAACCCCAAGTAGCACCCCGATCACCCCGAGGGTACCAGCTTTGCCAACTGCGTGGACACGTGTATAGAGGTCAGGCAGACGCAGCACACCAAAAGAGGCGAGCAACATAAAAGCAACCCCGACCGTAGCAAAAAAGACCGTTAGCATCTCAAGAATGGTCATTAGCTACGTCCCTCCTCAATATAGCGAGCAACGGCAACCGTACCGAGGAAACCGAGGATCGCGATAACAATCAAAGCATCAATCAGAATTTCCTGGCGCACAAAAATCACATAGAGCGCAACGAGCGCGGCCACATGGCTCATCACCAGATCAAATGAGGCGGCCCGATCGGGAATGGTCGGCCCGATCAAAAGACGAATTGTCGTCATCACCAGCGAGATCGACGTAATCGCCATCAAGACCGCAATAATAGTCTCAAAGAGGGGCATGCTTCACCTCCTTAGGGAAAGATATCCATCACCCGACGTTCGAAATCCTCTTTAATCTCTTTCCGAGCCGCATCGGGATCCTTGATATCCATAACATGGACGTAGAGCGTCTTACGGTCATGCGAAATATCGAGCGTCACCGTACCGGGGGTGAGCGTAATCAGATTCGAGAGCAGCGTGATGCCAATCTCGCTCTGGACATCAAGCGGGATCGCGAGAATCCCCGGTTGAATATCAAGACGCGGGCGAATAATAATGCGGGCAACGTCAATATTCGCCTTGATGATGCTCCAGAACATAAAGACCATCAGGCTAAACGTCTTCATCGTACGCTCGGGATAGCTGGTATAGCTATCCTCAACGCGGAGTTGAGATGTCCGAATAATCTGATCTTGCAGCACCTTCTGCGAGAGAGCAATGATGGCAAAGCCGAGGCCAAAGCCAACAATGAAGTCGATAAAGCTAAACTCCTCTTTGAGAGCCATCCAGATCAGCGCAAAGACAAAATTCAATACCAGCACGATTCGCCTCCAACACTAGCGCAGGATCACCTGATCGCCGCCTGAAAGACAGCCTCACAGCCATCAAGGCCACAGACACTCTGAATATAGCCGGCCTGATCAAAGAGTTGCCCACCGGCAAGGCTCGTATAATCAACCAGCACACTGGCCCCAAGACCGAGGGCGAGACTGATGACGACGAGCAAGGCCCCGGGCAGCAACAAACCAAGCGAGACCCTGGGCAATTTGCTTATATCGGCATAGGATTTTTTCCAGAAGACCTCATTCCAGATCTTGAGCATCGAGAAGAGCGTGAGAATTCCGGTCAGGGTTGCCACACCGGTTACGAGCCAGGCCCCCTGGGTCACACCAGCCTGCAAGAGGGCAAGCTTGCCAAAGAAGCCACTCATGGGAGGCAGGCCAGCGAGCGAGATAATGCCAAGGAACCAGAAGATCGCGAGCACAGGCTCACGACGGGCAAGACCGCCCATCTTTTTGATATCACCGGTACCATAGATCTGCTCGGCGGCGCCACCAATGAAGAAGAGCGACGTTTTGACAATCATCACGTGGGCGGTAAAGAGCAGACCAGCGGCGAGACCGAGCGAACTCGCAAGGCCAAGGCCCATCACCGAATAGCCAATCTGGCTCACAATATGGAAACTGAGGATCCGGCGCACATTCATCTGCGCCATTGCCCCAAAGACCCCGACGAGCATCGTGAGCCAGGCAATCGTCAGAATCCAGGGCGCGAGATGGAGCAACTCATTCTGCATCACCGTGCCAAAGACCCGATAGAGCGAATACGCGCCAACCTTGGTGAGCAAGCCACTGAAAATCGCGGTCACTGCCACAGGAGGCGTATGGTAACTGGTCGGCAGCCAGAAGAAGAGCGGCAAGATGGCGGCCTTGCTGCCAAAAGCAAAGAGAAAGATACAAGCAATCGCCGTCATAATCCCTGGCTGCTGGATCGTCTGCATTCGTTCAGCAATATGGGCCATATTGAGGGTACCGACAACCCCATAGACCAGACCGCACCCAATCAGGAAGGCAATGCTGCCCATCAGATTCAGGACCACATACTTGAGGCCACCTTCGAGCTGGGCGCGGGTACCACCAAGCGTAATGAGGCCAAACGACGCAAGCAGCAGCACCTCAAACCAGACATAGAGGTTAAAGAGATCGCCGGTCATAAAGGCACCACTGACCCCCAGCAAAAGGAGCAAGACCAACGGATAGTAAAAATAGCGCTCGTAACCCTCGTCGAGGGAGGCAAAACTATACAACACCGTCATCAGCGTCAAAAGCGAGGCCACCGCGAGCATAATCGCCGTCGCACCATCGGCGACGAACGTAATGCCAAAAGGGGCCAGCCAGCCACCCGCCTGACTCACCTGGCGACCGTGCTCAGCCACGACCCAGAGCAAGCGGAGGCTATAGACCAGGTGAAAGAGCACACTGCCGACCACAATGCCCCGGGCAACCCAGCGCTGGCGACCAAAGAGCACCGCCAGCGCGGCCCCGATCATCAATGAAACAATTGGAAGAAACAGGTGATTTGCCATAGATCAAAATTCCGTAGTTACAGTCGATCCGTTGTCACCATATCATCAAGATCATCGGTATTAACAGCCTGATTCGCCCGATAGGCGAGGGCGAGGATAAAAGCCAGAATGCCAAAACTGATCACAATCGCCGTCAGGATCAGAGCCTGCACAAGTGGATCGGTCGTCCCTGGTAGCGTCGAGCCATCAGCGGCGGTAATCGGTGGCACCCCACGGCGGAGGCCATCACCCATGCTAAAAATCAACAGATTAACGCCGTGGCTCAAGAGGGTCAGGCCCAGGAAGAGCTTGACCACACTCCGGCGTAAGAGCAAATAGACTGCGCCGGCAAAGAGGGAGCCGATCGCTATGGGAAGCAAAATACTCATCGAGATGCCTCTTCTTGTTCTGACTACTCTTCAGTTTCAGCCTGGACATACATTGGAAAGAGTTCAGGTTCTTCAGCGAGCAAGAGTGCAACGCGGGTTGTCACGCCAATGACAGCCAAAAAGACCCCGACATCAAAGAGAACCGGGGTTCCAATCTTACCAATGCCAGGAATCGGATCATTAATCCAGAAAGCATCCATATAGGGCAGATTGAAAAAGAGCGCGGGAAGGCCCCAGAGCGCCCCAAAAAAGACGCCAAAAGCGGCCATATTCAGGTAGCCAACGCGAATCACCTTGCGCGCAAACGTCGGCCCAAAGGCAATAATCTGCATAATAATGGCTGCGGAAGCGAGCAAACCACCAATAAAACCCCCACCAGGCAAATTATGGCCACGCAGCAACATAAAGACCGACAGAAGCAAGAGCAACGGCATCATCACGCGGGCGACCGTACGCAAAATCACGGACTCATACATCGTTTGCGTCCTCCTCTATGCTAAGGATTTAGCGTTTAGCGCGGACAGCACTCGGTTCAACCCCAGCACTGACCTGATGCTCACCGGCAGCACTGGCCCCATTGCCAGCAAGGAGCGTGTCCTCGCCGGGCATAATCGTCTGCGCATCACGTCCCGAAGCACGCACATCCGGCTTCACGCGTCGGAAGCGTAACAACCCATAAATACCAAGAACCGCAATAAAGAGCACCGTGATCTCACCGAGGGTATCAAAACCACGGAAATCGACCAGGATCACATTGACGACATTGGCACCTTTGCCTTCGCTGAGGCTATTGGCGAGGAACCAGGGTGCCAGTGACGGGAAGTCAGTATTTGATGACGCAGCAAGCACCAGCATCGCCATCATCACCCCAAACACCGTCGCAATGAACGCATCACGCCAACGCACCCACGCGGGTGACAAACTAGCAAAGCGAGAGGGCAAGACCGAAAAGACAAAGAGCAAAAAGACCGTCGAGAGCACCTCGATCAGCAACTGAGTGAGGGCCAGGTCAGGCGCACTAAAGAGCACAAAGATCAGGGCAACCATTGCCCCGGCCACCCCAAGCGCAATAATCGCCCCTAGGCGCGAGCTTGCCGCAATCGTGGCAATCACTGCGATCGGAATCAAGGCGGTTACCACCACCTCATAGAAGCGCAGATTTTCATCAAGGACAAAACGAATATCATCAAGGCCATAGGCCACAAAAGGCGTCCCGACAAAGAGCATAAAGACCAGCACGACGTAGAGCAGGTAGGTACGCAGACGCCCCGACTGGATCATCCGCGTCATGCCTGTAGCAAAGGCCAGCAAGCCTTCAATCAGTTTATCGAAGACCACGGCCCCATTGATTGAGGCAATGATCTTCTGGGCAGCCAGACGCTGCTGCTGGGTTGCAAACAGCGCCCCAACCGCAATTACCCCAAGGCTAATGAGCAACGCCGTATTGACCCCGCGATAGAGGTAGAGTTCAAAGGTAAAGGGAGCACCATAGACCGCCGAGGCTGCCGGGCTCAGCAACGAACTGACGGCAGGCAGCAACCCGAGCGGCAGGATCAGCGAGAGCGCCGACGGCACAGCGGGGCTCAAGAGCATTGACCATTTCGGATCGACCAGATGATGCTTCTGCACCGTAGGCGAAGGTTCACCAAGAAACGCATTGCGAAAGAGCCGCCATGCAGCGATAATATAGCCAACGGCACCAATCACAATCGCAACAAGCGCCACCAGAGGCCACGGTGCAGGCAACGAACTCTCAAGGGCAGCTTTGAGCATCCACTCTTTGGAGACAAAGCCCATCAGAATCGGAATACCCATCTGCGACAGCAACGCGATCGCCGTCACAACCATCGTGATCGGCATATAACGCCGCAGTGCCCCAAGCTTATTGAGATCACGGGTTCCAGCTTCGTGGTCAATAATACCCGCCACCATAAAGAGCGAAGACTTATAGAGCGCGTGAGCGAGAATACCTGTCACCAGTGCCTCGGCACCATATTTGCCACCAAGCCCGATCATCATCACCAACCCGCCCAGCATACTGAGGGTCGTGTAGGCAAGCAGCGCCTTGATATCATACTGACGGAAGGCGACAATCGAACCAAAGACAAAGGTAAAGCCACCAACGGCCACCAGCGTCCCATTCCAGAGCAGCGTCTCACCAAGACCAGGCGAGAGGCGCGCCAGCAGGTAGATCCCCGCCTTGACCATGGTGGCCGAGTGGAGGAACGCACTGGCAGGGGTTGGTGCCTGCATCGCGCCGGGCAACCAGAAATGAAACGGGAACTGGGCCGATTTCGTGAAACAGCCAAGAAAGATCAACGCGACGGCTGGCGCATAGAGTGCCGTCTGACGGATCTGTTCACCAGCGGCAATCAGCGCATCAAAGCGATAGGAATCGGCGACGGACACCCCAACCTGCTGGGCTGCCGCAGCGAGGATCAGCAGACCGAGCAACAGCGCAAGCCCGCCAATGCCGGTAATCAAGAGCGATTGCTGAGCACCGCGCCGGGCATCGGGGTAGTCATGTTTGTACCCGATCAACAGATACGACGTGATCGAGGTCAATTCCCAAAAGACAAACATCGTCAGGATATTGCCAGCGAGCACCACGCCGAGCATCGCCCCCATAAAGAGGAACATGTAGACGAGGAAACGCCCCAGACCGGCATCATTCGCCATATAGGCCCCGGCATACCCCACGATGAGCGTACCAATACCCGTAATAATCAGGGCAAAGAGCATGCCCAACCCGTCCAGGCTAAAGCGCAACTCAAGCCCCATCGCTGGCACCCAGGGTACCGCTTCGTCAAGGCGACCGCCACTGGCGATCAAGGGAATCTGCAAGGCAAGCAGCACAAAGAGGCTCAACGGGAGCACCGCCAGCCCCCATCCAATCAGTGGACGCGGCGTCCGCCGACCGAGCAGGCCAAGCGGCGATGTGACCAACGCAAACAGTACAATCCACAATAGCATGATGATCCTCTATGCATTCACAATCATACACGGGCCGACCCTTCGCTCCGCTGCACTCCCGCTAGGAGTTTGGTCTGCTTGAGCACTATTTTTTGTCAAAAGGGGATCTTGTGAAGTATTGTACTACACTTTTTCGGTATTCTTGCAAGCTATGATGAGGTTGCGCTATGTTTCGTGTCTCTGTAAACCGTTTCCGTCTGGTCGTCATCGGTCTGCTTCTCCTGATTGTTCTCGCTGGTTGCGGTCAAGCCCTGCCACCCGAACGGCTGATTGAATTGACGGTAACTTCTTCAGGCTACGAACCAGCCGAGATCGAGGCGTATGTCGGTGAGATTGTTTCCATCCGTTTTCGCAACCGCGATACCATTGCCCACGCCCTGATGGTTGAGTTGCCAACCGGCACGCGCATTGTTGCGGCTGAGGTAGGGGTTGATGCGATTATGACCTTTCCAATTAATCAGGCTGGAAGGTTTCGCTTTGCTTGTTCTGTGCCAGGCCATCCCGAGGAGGGGGTGCTGGTTGTGCGGCCAGCGCCATAGGATGACTTGGAGTAGAAACCAGCCAGCGTAGCTGGCTGGTTTCTACTCCAGTTCGCTGGAAAGACGTAGGAGTTGTGCGGCCTGGGAGCGCAAGCAGTTAGGTTTGGGATGGGTTTTGAGGGCAACAGCCCTATGGTATACTGCGCAGCAGAAGAATTCGTCGGATGAGGAGTATGCAACCATGGGAGTTAGTGAAGCAACCACGGCACGCTATGGCAGTGACCTGGCGTTGCCAGCCGAACTCTGGAACGAAACGGTAGATGTTTTGTTGGGACATCGTTCGGTGCGTGCGTATAGCAACGAACCGGTGCCCGAGGGGGCACTTGAGGTGATGATTGCCGCCGCACAGTCAGCGTCGACGGGGTCGAACCTGCAATCGTGGAGTGTGATCGCAGTGACTGATCCCGAGCGCAAAGCACGGCTCGCTGAGCTTGGCGGCAAGCAGGGGTTCATTGCACGTGCTCCGCTCTTTCTGGTCTGGCTGACCGATCTGGGCCGCGTGGCCCGCGCCGCCGAGGCCCGTGGGATGGCGCATCAGGCCCTTGATTATCTCGAAACCTTTTTGATGGGGTCGGTTGATGCGGCCATTGCCGCGCAGAATGCCGCTGTTGCTGCCGAAAGCCTTGGCCTTGGCATGGTCTATGTCGGGGCGATGCGCAATAAGCCGGAAGAGGTCGCGGCTGAACTCGGGTTACCACCACGTACGTTCGCGGTCTTTGGGATGGCCGTTGGCTACCCTGATCCCGAACGGCCCGCTGCGGTGAAACCACGTCTGCCCCTCGAGGCCGTGCTTCATCATGAGCAGTATCAGGCCGATCAGGATACTCAAATCAGTGCGTACAGTGCGACGATGGCCGCGTTTTACGCCGAGCAGCAGATGAAGGTGGAGGGTGATTGGGTTGAGCATTCGGCCCGCCGGGTCGCTGGCCCCGAGAGCCTGGCAGGACGCCATCGGCTGCGTGAGGCGCTGCAAAAACTTGGCTTTGAGTTGATCTAAAATCAACTTTTGACGCAAAGGCGCAAAGGCGCAAAGTTTCTGATGGTGTTTTGACGCAAAGGCGCAAAGGCGCAAAGTTTCTGACGTCAGGCATACTAACGCTTCGTGCTTTGGCGGCTCTACGTGAGCTTATGCGATCCGGAGATTTACGTTTGCAAACCGGGAGTGGTCACTCGTTACGCTCTTCGCTTTGGCTGCTCTTGCGCCTTGCCGTGAGTGGCGGACTCCTGGGGTATCTGGTCTGGCGGGCTGATCCACGGATGATCTGGGCTCAGTGGCAACAGGCGGATTGGCGCCTATTGCTACTAGCGATCGTTGTCCAACTGGGGGGCATTGCGCTCAGTAGCTGGAAGTGGTCGTTGTTGTTGCAGGCCAACCAGCGGCCTCAGCCCTATCGCTGGTTGCTTGCGACCTCTTTTCTCGGCCTGTTTGCCAATAATTTCCTTCCAACCTCGGTTGGGGGCGATGCGATGAGGGTCGTGGCGCTGGGACGGCGGAGTGGGAGTTATGCCCAGGCGAGCGCTTCAGTTTTTATGGAGCGCTTGACGGGTTTTTTGGCGCTGAGTTTGATTGCGCTCGGGGCACTGCTCGTTGGGGCAAGTGCGCTTGTTGCAAGCCATCCCGTCACGGAACCAGTGCTGATCACAGCAACCGCAGGCTTTGCGCTGATTGCACTGGTCGCAACCGGTGGGGCATTAGCCGCACCGTGGCTGCTGCGGCGCTTTGGACACTGGCTGCCCGAGCGGGTACGCCAACCCTTGAGCACGATTGCGCAGGCGCTTGATGAGTACCGTGATGCCAAGGGTACCCTGCTTGCCGTGCTCGGGCTCTCACTGCTGGTACATGCCCTCTGGATCGGCATGCACGTCATTGCAGGTCGCGCCCTCGGCATTGAGGCAGCATGGTTGATCTATCTGTCGATGGTGCCCTTGACCGATATTATTGGCATGGTACCGATCTTTTTCAACAATGTTGGCGCACGTGATCTCGTCTTTACCCTCTATTTACGGCAAGCAGGGGTACCCGATGCGACGGCGCTTGCGCTGGCCTTCACGGTCTTTAGCATCCGGTTGCTGATCAGTCTGATCGGGGGCGTGGTGTTGCTGGTGCGGAGTACCAAATAGCTTTGCCCGTGGATCAGCATAGCATAGCCGCCATCGTTGGAGGGTCTCGCGATGACAACCCGGTCACTTGCGGATGATATGACCGATAGGATCGAACGAGCGGCGTTGCCCGATCTGTCACAGCCGCGTCGGATGATACTCTGTCAGCGCAATGGACAGATAACGCCAGTAGAAGATTTGCATGCGATTAGCGATTTGCTGATGGAGCCCGATGTATTCATCTGGGTTGATATGCAAAACCCGGAAGAAACAGATATCCAGCTCTTGCGCGAAGAATTTCTCTTCCATCCGCTCACCATCGAGGATGCGACGCGCCACCACGAACGGCCAAAACTCGATGCGTACGAGCACTATTATTTTCTGGTCTTTTATGCGATCGGCTACGACCCCGAACACGCACGGCTCGTCACGCAGGCGCTCAATCTGTTCGTCGGTTCAAACTATATCGTCAGCATCCATGCAGGTACGATGGCGGTGCTTGACCAGACGCTTGCCCGTTGGCAGCACAACGAACAGCAGTTCAACCACGGCGGTGGCGGCATCTTGTACGAACTGCTTGATGCGATGGTAGATGACTATTTCCCCGTGATTGATGAACTAGCCGAACGCATCGAAACAATCGAAGAACAAATCTTTGCCCGTTTCAGCGAAAACGTTGTGCGAGATATCTTCGCCCTCAAGCGCGAATTGCTCCATGTCCGTCGCATTGTCGCACCACAACGCGATCTCCTCAATATCTTGATCCGCCGCGACGTACCCATCTTCGAACGAACGTCCGTTATCTATCTCCAGGACATCTACGATCATATCGTCCGCATCACCGATAGCATTGACACCTACCGTGAGCTACTCTCCAGTGCGCTTGATGCTTTTCTCTCGGTTCAATCAAATCAACTCAACCAGATTGTCAAAGTCCTCACCATCACCTCGATTATCCTGATGTCAGCCGCCCTCATCGCAGGCATCTATGGCATGAACTTTGCCTACATGCCCGAGCTGCAATGGCGGTTCGGCTATGTCTGGGCACTCGCCTTGATGATTGTTACTGGATCAGGACTTTTGATCTTTTTTCGCTCGCGTAAATGGTTATAATTTTAGCACCTGTCGTATAACGACAGGTGCTAGCAAACTGTAGGCTCTCTGCGCCGCCTATGGGCGGGGGCCAACGTACCCGCAGCATGCGGTTAGCGAACGGTGGCAAACTCTGGCACAGCGGCAGTCGGTTGAGCCACAAAGGGGAGATACGCGTACCGGATTTCGGTGATCCGACCTTCGACCTCCGGGCTGACAATGCCATCTGGCTGGGCGCGAATATAATCAATCACGGCATCCACCATCAGCAATTTGGTGTCAACCTGATTGGTTCCCCCGCCAACCGTCGGGTCAGCGCGATCGCCGCCTGCAGTGAAGACAAAGTAGCTGTCGCCGCCGCGCACCATAAAGTCGTTGGTCACCACCCGATAGACCTTCTGGAGATCGAGCGGCTGGAAGGTGTCGCCTTCAAGAACCTCGACCCCGATGATGCGCTCACCGCGCTGGGCTGCGACTGGTGGCGTACCAGAGGGATTGCCCTGAATGGCTGGCAGACGGGTGCGCGCAAACGTGAAGCGCAGACCGGCGACCTGGGCAAAACGCCCCGTCCCGGCTGTCCCGCCCAGGGCGCTGACACCATTTTCGAGGGCCGCCAGGAGTTGCGCCCCCGTCAGGTCAACCAGGGCTACCGTATTGCCAAAGGGCAAGACTTCGAGCATGCTTCCTACCGTAATATCACCAACCGGGATCGTCGAGCGCAAGCCACCACCGTTGATGATCGTCACAATCGGGAAGTTCTGAGGATTGCCGCCAAAGCCCAGCGCCAGTTCGCGCAGCGCGTCGGCAACCAGATTGCCAAGCGGGGCCTCGCGCTCACGGACGACCGAAGATGCATTGCTGAGCAGCACCGTGGTTTCACCGATCTTCGTGCGGCGCAACTCATCAAGCGGGCCGGCCAACTCGGCAATACGGGTCTCGAAGGCTGCATTGGTTGGGATTTCAGCCCCTTCGCCCGCAATCAACTCGCGTCCATCCCTGATCCCACCGGCCCAGACCGGACGGATCAAGGTGGCATCTGAGACGACCTCGCGGATTTCGTTGGTAGCGGTAAAGCTGACGAGCAGATCACCCACCCACTTGCCATGCTCCCAGTCGGTGACGACGACGACACTCTTGCCGTCGAGATCTTCGACGACGGTAGGATACGGACCATCGACCCGTGGTGCCCCGGTGGGTTGCGTACTCTGCGCAGCGTTGAGGAGCGACGAGTGCGAGTGACCACCGACGATCAGGTTCAGCCCACGTACGCCCTCAGCCAGCGCAACGTCATCAAGGTAGCTAATGTGGGTAAGCGCAATGACGATGTCACACCCAAGGTCAGTGCGCAGACGGTCGATGCGATCCTGCGCCACGGTGACGTAAGCGCCATTGAAGGTGACCGCCGCGCTGGGGCTGCTGATATTGGCCGTATCGGCCGTCGTCAGACTAAAAATACCGATCTTCTTGCCACCAGTAGCGGTATTATCAATAATCGTCCAGGGGCCCCACTTGCCACCTGTGACACTGCCCTCTTCATAGAGCGCCGCGAGGGGTGAGGCTGCTCCAGCGGTGATATTAGCGGCAAGAATAGGGAAATTCGCCCCGGCAATGAAATCGGCGAGCACCTGATCGCCCGAGTCAAACTCATGGTTCCCAATTGCCATCGCGGCATAGCCAAGCTGATTGTAGAACTCGAGATCGGCCTGGCCTTGATACTGGTTAAAATAAAGCGTGCCCTGGAAGACATCGCCAGCATCGAGGAAGAGCAGATCGCGTGGAATACCGGCAGGAGGCGTATTGTCGGCAATAATCTGATCAAACAGCGTTTTCCGGCGCGAAACACCGCCAAGGTCACGGGTAACCCCCGAGGCAATCGTGACGCTGAGGGTCGGCTCGATCCGTGCGTGATGATCATTCGTATGCACAATGCGCAACTGATAGGCTTCGTCGCCATTGGCAGCCGTGGCAATTGACCATCCATTGGCAAACTTGTAGAGAATAGCCCCGGCACCGAGCGCAACTGTGCCGCGCAAAAACGTACGACGTGACATCCTGGTCATGCTATACTCCCTCTTAGCTGGTAGGTGCTGATCCCGATACCCATATCGGGTTGGGTCCATGAACCCTGATCCTACGTACTTCATACTAACAAATGTTTGTCGGTTTGTTAAGCTTAGCCAAGGTTTTGATTAGCAGATGACTCAATTCTCTTCTCTTCTGGCGGCGGCACGCGCATGGGCCGAGACTGATCCCGAGCGACCATGTGTTATCTGGGAGCAAACGACGCTTACGTATGGTGCGTTGCTTGCGGCAGCCCGGCAATGGGCGCTGCGCTATGCACACCACGGGGTCATTCGCGGCGACCGCGTTGGGCTCTATCTCGCCGGCGGGCCGGCTTTTCTCGGGGCATACCTGGGGGCCCATCTCGCCGGGGCAGCGGTTGTGCTGATCAATACGCAGTATCGTCGGGTCGAACTGGCCCATATCCTGGGTGATAGCGAACCCCGCGTGGTGGTGTGTGAGGCCGAAGGGGCGACCCATCTGCGGGAACTTGATGAACGGCCCTGGGCAGAGGTGCAGACCGACCCAACCCAGGTGAAGCCCGCTCCCGTTGAGCTCGCGACAGGTGCCACCCCTCACCACAGCGGCGAGGGTGCCGTCGATGAGGCAGGCTCACCCAGCGGCGTAGAGGAACAACCGGTTCCTGCACCGGATGAGGAGACGCCGTTGCCGATCAGCGAGGAACTGCCCAGAGCCGAGGATCTGGCAATCCTCGCCTATACCTCAGGGACGACGGGGCGCTCGAAGGGGGCGATGCTAACCCACGGTTGCCTGGTCGCCAATAGCGAGGCTATCTGCACGGCCTGGAACTGGCAGGCGAGTGATCGCTTGCTGCTGGTGCTGCCGCTCTTTCATATTCACGGGCTTGGGGTTGGGGTGCATGGCACCCTGTTGCGCGGGGCGAGTGTAATGCTGCGGCCCCGGTTTGAACCTGAAGAGACCCTGGCGACCCTGCGCGAGGGTCGGTGTACCATGTTTTTTGGTGTGCCGACGATCTATACTCGACTGATCGACACGGTTGGGGCGGGCGAGGCGCTGCGCGAGGCAGGCAAGTGTGTCCGGCTTTTTGTCTCAGGCTCGGCGGCCCTTAGTCCACAGACCTTTGCCGATTTCGCCAGGCTTGCCGGTCAGCCGATTCTTGAGCGTTACGGCATGACCGAAACCGGGATGAACCTGACGAACCCGTATACGGGCGAGCGGCATCCGGGGAGTGTGGGCGGGCCTTTCCCAGGGCAAGAGGCGCGCATTGTCGAGATGCAGAGTCGGCAACCGGTGCCGGCGGGCACAATTGGCGAAATTCAGGTACGCGGCCCGCACGTCTTTGCCGGCTATTGGCGTAATCCGACGGCGACTGCCGAAGTGCTGGCCGAGGATGGCTGGTTTAGCACCGGCGATCTGGGTCATTGCAGTGACGATGGCTACTATACGATCACCGGGCGCGCCAAAGAGTTGATCATCAGCGGGGGCTACAATATTTATCCGCGTGAGGTGGAAGAGGTGCTGCTTGATCACCCCGGAGTAGCCGAGTGTGCCGTTTTTGGGCTACCTGACGCGACCTTTGGCGAACAGGTCGTTGCAGCAGTTGTGCCACGTGATCCGGCCCATCCACCAACCCATGACGAACTCGAACACTTTTGCCGTGAACAACTGGCCGCCTACAAACGCCCCCGCCAAATCCGGCTTCTCACCGCCTTACCACGCAATGCGATGGGCAAGGTCCAGAAGCACGTGCTCAAGCAAGAACATGCAGGATAAGAACGATGAAACGCCTCGCTTCAGCCGCTTACACCCTACCGATCACGATTGGATTGGTGCTTACCGTTGGTCTGGTCGCAACGTTGCGTCTGCCTGGCGATCGTGAAACAATGAGTCGGGTTGCCGCAACCCAGGCGACCCAGTGCCTACCAACGATACCAATTGATAATCCGGCGTGGGACGAGCCGACCGCACGCCTCTTTACGGCCAATGCACCACCCGCGACGAGCCTGGTCAATGTCACGTCCGCACCGGCACCGGCAGCGAGCGCAGCCACAACCAGTGCAACATCGGCCTATCCTGATACCCTGTTGCTCTACAGCAACGGCTGGTACGGCGAACCCCTGACCAGGGCGGCACAAGAGCTTGGGCTTGAGCTGGGGCCAGACCAATTGCAAGCGCTTGAACAAGCGGCGATTCTTCACGGCGTCAATACGCGTCTGTTGCTGGTGATGGCCGTGCTTGATCAGGCCGCACCGGCGCACGACAAAGAGGCGTGGCAGCGCTGGCTGGCGGTGCAGATTGCCCGTACACGGGCAGCGCTTGGGCCACATGCGAGCACGCATCTCCATATTGGTGACTGTGAAGCCGGCATGGTTGTGCCCGTCGAGCATACAGCCGAACTTGGACTAGCCCTGCTGTTGAGCCCGCTAGCGCAGGATAGCACCGTTGCACCGTTGCAAAAACGCTTTCTGACGCTGTATCGTGAGCATTTCGGCGATCCAATGATTGACGAATTTGTGCCGCAGCAGACCCGCGAGCCCTTTTTGATCCGCCCCTTCAACGTACCCCTACTCTCACGGGCGTACTACGACCACACGTACCCGTCGGTTGACAACAACAAAAGCCCGAACGTCCCGGGGATGCTCGATTACCTGGGGCGCACGACGACGACATACGACACGCACGACGGCGACGACTTTGGCATGCCGATTGGCACACCGATCATCGCGCCAGCGGGCGGCCTGCTGTACAACCGGCTCCCGAGTGGCGCAAGCGACGGTGGCCTCGTGATTGTCACTGGGCAATACGAACTGGTGATCTGGCATATGAACGCGGTTTACATCGGCCAACCGGGCTCGCAGGTGGGCGTAGCCGTCACCCAGGGGCAAACCATCGGCTTGAGTGGAACCGCTGGCGGGCTACCGCACATCCACGTTGAAGTACGCTACGGTGGTCGCCAAACGAATCCAATGGGCTGGTACGGCGGAGGGCCTGACCCGTGTCCACTCGGCCCTGGGCCTGGCGGAGCCTACAAAGGCTGCGTCGCAAGTGTCTGGCTCTGGCTTGACCAAGAGCCACCAGGGGTATCGGCGCCGACCGCGACCCCCTCGCCGACCGCGACCCCCTCGCCGACAATGACAGCCGAGCCGTCACCGACCCCGTCGCCAACAGTGACCCCCTCGCCGACAGCAACGCCAGAGCCAGTGGTGCAACCGATGCTTACATTGAGTGCCAACGGAGTTACGCCGGGTAGCGAGATTCTGGTTCAAGGAACCAACTTCGAGCCATACAGCGAACTACGGCTGAGCATCAACGGCACCGACCTAGGCATCGTCGCCAGCCTGGGCGGCGGCGAAGTCGAACTGATCCTTGTCACCGACCCGAGTGCGCCTGAAGGTTACTACCGCGTTGAAGTACGAGCGAGCGGGATAGTGAGTGGGGAAACCGGAGCGGCGCAGGCGCGGGCGATCTACAAACTGAGCAACAGTGGGATGACGCATAACGTGGGGCCGGGGGCAATCATCCGCTTTGCCGTACCACCCGACATTGTGCCATACACGCACGAACCGTTTACCTGGATGCCGTTGATCCGGCGGTAGGCGCAAGAGTTTGCAACAAAGGTTGAGCTGTATTGACGCAAAGGCGCGAAGGCGCGAAGGTGCGAAGGTTGGCATTCGGCAAGCGTAGTTTGGGATAAGGAGATCCTGTGCTGCTCTACTACCTGGACTTGATCGGCGTGGCGGTCTTTGCGGCAAGTGGTGTGCTGGCGGCGCGTGATCGTCAACTCGATATCTTTGGGATGATCATCGTGGCAACCCTGACCGCGATTGGCGGCGGCACGATCCGCGATCTCCTGCTCAATCGCCATCCCATCTTCTGGATCGTTGATACGTGGTACCTCACCACGATCATTGCAGCGACGCTGGTAACGATCCTCTATCTGAGGTGGCGGCCCGCCCCGGGGTTTATGTTTCTGATTGCCGATGCGCTCGGGTTGGCCCTGTTTGCTATGTCGGGGGCCACACTGGCCTTTGCGGCCAACCACGCCCCGATGATCGTGGTCATCATGGGCACGATGACCGGCGTAGCAGGCGGTGTGCTGCGCGATGTCATCACGGCGCGCGTGCCCCTGATCTTGCAACGCGAGATCTACGCAACGGCGGCAATCAGTGGCATTGTGCTCTACCTGGTGCTCGATCTGTTTGCCGTGCCATATGAGGCAGCCTTCTGGTCAGGCTTTGGGCTCATCGTCATCTTGCGTGTGCTCGCGATGCGTGGCAACCTCCATTTGCCGGTCGTACGGGTAGCGTAGGGGCGCGAGCACGGTCGCCCCGTGGTGATGCAAAGGCGCAAAGGCGCATACCGCAAACCTTTGCGCCTTCGCGCCTTTGCGTCAAACAACCCGTCTAATATCAGGCCAGAGGCCGCCAGGCCGTAATCGTCATGCTCGTCACGCGGCCCTCAAGCAGCGGCAGAACCTCGTCGGGCAACCCGACGAGCATTTCGGACCCCTGGGCACGCAGGTCTTCGAGCGTGTAACGCTGGGTCACGAGCAGATCAACGCGCTCGAAGCCAGCCTCGGTCAGCATCGTATGATACTCGTTGCGCGTCAGGGCACCGGCAAAGCAGGCGGCCCAACTCAACGCGGCGCGTAGTTGCGCTTCGCTGACCGGCAGATCGGCGAGATCGCCGTCAAAGACAATATCCGAGACCGAGAAGCGGCCACCTGGCTTGAGCACCCGGAACGCCTCCTGGAAGACCAGGCTCTTGTCGGGAACGAGATTGATCACGCAGTTCGAGATGATTACGTCAACCGAGTGATCCGGCAGCGGGATCGCCTCGATATCACCCTTGAGGAAGCTGACATTCGTGGCACCAGCTTTGGACGCATTGGCCTGCGCCGTTTCGAGCATCGCATCGGTCATATCCAGGCCATAGGCAAAACCCGTCGGCCCAACACGCTGCGCCGCGAGCAACACCTCGAGGCCACCGCCAGAACCCAGGTCAAGCACGACCTCACCGGGGGCCAGGCTTGCCAGCGCCAGCGGATTGCCACAGCCAAACGATGTCGTCACCACGCCCTCGGGCAATGAGGCCAGCGTCTCGGCCCCGTGGAGCAGAATCTCGGTACTCGTCTCGCCGCCACAGCAACTTGAACCGGCACGGATCGCCTTGCCATAATGCTCTTGCACAGCGGCCTTGACTGCCATCGGATCTTGTACGGACTGCGTCATCTCTTCCTCCTCATACATTGATAAACTTCGATATATAACCGATAAAAAAACCCTGCCAACCCGATTGCTTCGCAGGAAGCGAGCCAGGCGCTACCTTGCACATAAGGGAGGCCCCTATTGACACAAAGGCGCAGAGGCGCGAAGGTTTGCGGGATCTGCATGCGCAGCGTTGCGCCTACCCAAGCAACGCGAACTGGGCCAGCAGGCGCTCGCGCATCGTCTGCACAGTGTCACAGCAGATCGAATAATAGATCCAGAGCCCCTGGCGTTCGGCGGTAATCAGCCCTGCTTCACGGAGAATTTTGAGATGATGGGAAACCGTGGGCTGCTTGACCGGGAGCGCCGCTTCGAGATCGCAGACACAGACCTGGCCCTGGTATTGCGCCAGCAGATCAAGGATCTGCAGCCTGATTGGATGGGCCAGGATCGCAAGATCATTGCTGATCCGCCTGGCCTCGGCAGCATCAAGGCGTGGGGCAAGCTTGGGAAGACAACAACCAGCACGTTCAGCCACCGTAGCTCCTCCTCTTCTCGGGCAGGACAGTCAGGGTTACGTGCAGGATAGCATATATATTGAAGGTTGTCAATATATGGCGGCGGCGCGGGGGGACGGCGCGGGGGCACGGCACCGCCGTGCCCCTACATTGGCCGCATGCGTGTAGGGGCACGGCGCGGGCACGGCGGCACGGCGGCGCAGCGCGGCGGCGCGGCACGGCGGCGCGGCACGGCATCGCGGCGCGGCGGCGGTAGGGGCACGGCGCCGCCGTGCCCGTACGGGGGGCGCGGCGGGGGCGTGGCGGGGGCACGGCATCGCCGTGCCCCTATCCGCCGATGCGGCGGCGATCCGGCCACACCGAAGGCGTGCGCTCTGCCGGCTGGTCCAAGACCGTAAGCGCACCACGTGTGATCGCCTGATTGACGGTGAGGATCGTCTGGTAAACCTGGCACGTAATGGTCGACTGGATCTGCTCGACGACACGCACAGGTCCAGCGAGCGGGCCGAGCAAGGCAAAGGGTGCATAGACCTGGCGAACGATCGTCTGGTGCGCGTCGGCAATCCGACTCACTGTCACGTCGACAGCATCGGTAGCAAGTTCGACGGCACCACGTAGTTGATGAAGCGTATCCGGTTGCATCTAGGCACTCCTTTCGTGGGTTGCACACCACTGGTAGATCTGTTGGTATACCATCGGGTCACAGGCAAGTTGGAGGTGATCGGTCTGCGGGAAACAGGCAAGCTGGTTCGGCAAAATAGGATAAAGATCCGACTTCTTGGGCGACGTGGGCGGGATAGATGGCACCACTACCAGCCCATCGCCAAGCAAGAGCGACACCAGATGCTCGGGGTCACTTGCGAGCGTCCCATAGATCAGATAGTGCTGCGCACTGCTGAGCCAGGGGAGCGTCTGGTGTGGCGGAGCATCGAAATGAGCATGTGCATGAGGCCTCGGGGCCGCGCGGAGCTCCTTGATACCCTGGCTGCGGACATTGAAGACATCACCAATGAGTCTGGTGATCGGATGGGGCACCGCACAGAGCACCTGCGCGGCGACATCACTCAGCCAGGCCAGCGGGGCGCCCTCGTGGGGGCTGCCGAGATAGAAGGCTTTGCGCACATGCTGTACCCAGGCATGATGGTGCTGAGTGCCAACATAACAGGCGTGTCGAATCACCAGGCCGCCCATGCTATGCCCAATGAGCACAAGCTGCTCGATCGGCACAGGATAGACTTCCAAAAGGGCCGTCAGCAACGCAGCGAGCGACTGACCATTGCGAGCGATCGACAACCCGGTATTGTAGCGCACGAAGAGCGGGGTAAAGCCAAGATCAGCGGCAAGCTCAGCACCATACGACGTTTCGCGTTCAAGGCCGGAGGAGTCACGATACGACCAACTCCCCTCATTGCAGCCAAGGCCATGCACCAGCAGACACACCTTCGGCGTAGGGCGAGGATACGCCTGCCGGAAGGCCTCACGGGTCATAGGGAGAGGACGATGCTCGGCGTAAAGCGCCATATCAATGCCGAGACCATTTTGGCGGGCAACGAGATAGTCACCGACCGCACCATTCACAATGCTCTGAGCCCATACCGTCCACGGTATAGCCGACGTCGACGCACAGCGATAATCAGACAATGGCGCTCTCCACAGACGTTAGGTAAGGTACACTTGGTGTATCGTACCACAGATTGCACGCCCCGTACGCATGAGCAAAGGATTTAGGGGATAGAAAGCAGGAAAGAGGCTGCGCGCACCAGGCACAGCTTTGTCCAGTAGCTTCAAGTTTGATAGCTCAAACCCTTCAGAAATGAATCCGCTCGACCAGACCACACAAGGTCTGGCAGACCTTGTGTGAGAGACCGCCCCCCCATGGGTAGGCGCGCCGTAACGAAAGACCAAGGAGGGTTCTCAACGCGGTGAGGTCTAGTCGTCAGATCGTTTGACGCAAAGGTGCAAAGGTTTATGGTGCTTGACGCGATCATGACAACCTGGAGCCAACCCGAGGTACTGGCCCTCGCCGGGCTCAGCCTGTTGTTGGCGGTGTTCTGGCGCGTGCCGATCTTTGGCTGGCTCTTGTATCCGTTGCGCCTCCTCGATACCTTTGTCCACGAGATGAGCCACGGGATGGCGGCGATCATAACGGGTGGGCGCTTCGAGCGTTTTGTCGTCTACCCAAATCGCGAGGGGTTGGCGCATATTCGTGGCGGCAACCGTTTTGTGGTGGTGAGTGCCGGCTATCTTGGCCCTGCGTTGCTCGGTGGGGCGTTGATCTTGCTTTCAGCGACAGAGCTTGCTGAACAGACGATCTTGATCGGCCTTGGGCTCGGATTGGCGCTGCTCTGTCTGCGTTTTGTGCGCAACCTCTTTGGTTTTGTCGCCGGCTTGCTCCTTGCAGCAAGCCTCGTTGCCGCAGGATGGTACCTGCCGCCCCAACCAGCCTCGTGGCTCTTTCTCTTGCTGATGATGCACCTACCCCTGACCTCGGCCAATAGCCTTGTTGACCTGATGCGGTTATCGGTGCGACGTTCGCAACGCGAGCAACGTACCGACGCCGAGGTGCTTGCCGCGATGACGCATATCCCTGCGCTTGTCTGGGCCTTGTTCTGGTTTGTGCTTGCACTCGCCATTGTCGTCGTCACCGTGACCGTTGCATGGTCAGTTTGAACGCGGACAGAAAATCTGTTCGTTGCCACAAAAGAACGCAAAGGAACACAAAAAAGAGGGCCTCCCGCTGCCTGACACCACCTTGCTCCGCCTGCGCGCCCACGACGACAAAGCAGCCGCTCTCGCTGCGGCCATTGATGCGCTGCGCAGATGAGCAGACCATAGTGTGATGCGCTGAGATATACGACCCTGACGAACATCTTGTTTTACAAAACCGTCATGTAGTAAAATAAGATAGCTCAGAGAACAATTCTCTTCTTGTCGGCGAATATATACGCTGCGGATACAATGAATGATCATCGTGCGTACCACAGCCAAAGGGGTGTGGCGTCTGCACCTGGATGCACGCTTCAAGCACCTCGGTAGTTCCGATCACTTTGGGTAGGCATGGTTCAAACGAGCTTGACTGTTTGTTGACAGCATACCCCGGCTGTTGTATCTTAACCCTACGAAGGATTATTGCCTCAGACACTTCCGCTTGAGACGAATGAACGGCCAGGGCTGACGATTTGCGCGGGCCAGGGGGTGTTATGCCAACGGCAACAGCTACTGGCAAGTATTCAAGCAAAATTATCAAAGCTGGCGCTTTGCTGCCTGATACCAAGACGTTGCTTGCCTATTGGGACGTGGCCTTGTCGGTTGAGCAGAATCTTGACCGCTTTCAGCGCGAGAATCTCTTCGGTAAGGCGTCACGCTCGCGGATTGAGGATATCCTGGCGATCTTTCGCCAGCGCTATCTGCGTGATCCTGATCTGCTGCGGGCGCTGGTGATCTTTGCCCAGGCTGGTTTGCCTGCTCCTTCCTTCGATCGTATTCTCTATGTGCTTGCGCTGCAGAATGATGCGCTGTTGCACGATGTGGTCATTGAGGTTCTTGCACCGACCTATGAGCGCGGACGGCAGGAGTTGCCGGTCGCCGATGTACACCGCTGGCTTCAGCAGCAGGTTGCCGATGGTCGCACGGAACGACCCTGGAATGCGAACACTATTGAGCGAGTCGCGCAGGGTGCCATGGCGACGCTGCGTGATTTCGGCTTGCTTGAGGGGGTCATCCACAAGCGCATTACGCCGCCGTTTTTGCCCACGACGGCGTTTAGTTTCATCGCTCTGTTACGCTACCGCGAGCTTCAGGCGGGTGAACGCTTGCTGCGCGATCCTATATGGCAGGTGTTTCTCTTGTCTGACTTGGCTGTTGAGCGCCTGTTTGCTGCGGCGCATCAGGAGCATTGGCTGGAATATTACGCTGCCGGTCGTGTCATCCGCATCGAGTTTCCGACCTTCTCACTGGAGGAGTACGCCCGTGCCCTCACTCAAGGAGTCAATTGAGCAGCTTGAGCATGATCTGAAGGCGACGCCGATGCGGATCAGCGTCTTTCGCGATCTGCCGTTTGCGATCCTGCGCTATGATCCTGCTGATGAGTGGAAGCTGCGTCACGAGGCCCGTCTGCTCGCTTCACGCCTCGCGGCCAGCGGTCGTGAGGTCGTGCCGGTTTCGTTCGCTGATTTGCTCTGGGAGGCGCTTGAAGAGTGTGAGGGTGTGGACGCGGTGATTCGTATGGAACAGCGCAGTGGCTTTCCCAGGGCGCAGGAACAGGTTACAAAGTATCTTTCGGATCCGCTCTGGGCACCCTTGCCCGATCTGCTCGCTCGTAAGCTGGCTCTTCTCGATCCGCGTCGTCAGATTGCCTTCCTTACCCGCACCGCCGCGATGGCTCCGCATATCTACTTTATGTCAATGCTGCTCGATCAGATGAAAGGCCGCACCGAGGTGCCGTCGATCCTCTTCTATCCCGGTGCCCGCGAGGGTGAGAATCAGCTCCGCTTTATGAATTTGCCTAGCCGTGATGCGCTGGGAACCTATCGGGTGAAGATTTATGGGTGAACCACAGAGACACCGAGACACAGAGGTTTTCATGTACTTTCACATCTCTGTGCCTCGGTGTCTCTGTGGTAAAATGAGTGGATAATTGAGACACAGAGGCACCGAGGCCGAACCATCTTTTTACATCTCTGTGCTTCGGTGCCTCGGTGGTGAATAGGAACAGCGACAATGGACGACGTACTACGCTCCAAGCTCCACGATCTCGCCCTGGATGCGCGCCGCCTGTTGACCGATGAGACCCGCAGTATGCTTACGGCGGTCTACGGGCTGTCGCCCGAGGGTCGTTTCGAGCCCGTCGCCAGGCTCCCTGCGGTGCAGTCCATGCTCGAGGTCGCCGAGACGCGTCGGCGCCTAGAGCTATTCATACGCGATGAGGCCGCCGCCGGGCGTAAGGGCGCTGAGGCGGTCGAGCGCTTGGTGCGCGAGACGGCTTTTACGCACCTGAATCGGCTGGTGGCGTTCAAGCTGCTTGAGGCGCGCAAGTTGATCCGGGGTACGCTCGATAAGTACCACGCTTCGAATGGTTTCCTCTTCTACCTGGCTGAGCATCCCGAGGATGAGGCCCGCTACGAGGCTGGCGATATGCCGCAGGATGCGCTCGGCGAGGGGCCGCGTGAGGTGGCCTACCGCCGCTTCCTGCTCTGGCAGGCCAGCCAGTTGGCCCGCGAGGTGGCGGTGCTCTTCGACGCAGCCAACGTGCCCAGTCGGCTCTTCCCCCGCCCGCGTGCCATCCGCGAGTTGATTGAGATGCTCAATGCGCCCGAACTGCGCGAGGTATGGGCACCTGGCAATGAGGAGACGCTTGGCTGGGTTTATCAGTATTTTAATGAGGAAGAGAAGGACGCGGTCTTTACGCGGCTGAATAAGCAGAAGCAGAAGATCCGCCGCGAGGATCTGCCCGCCGCCACCCAGCTCTTTACCCCGCGCTGGATCGTGCGCTTCCTGGTCGAGAATACGCTCGGGCGCCATTGGTTGCAGATGCACCCCGCTAGCCCGCTGGGTTCGGAACTGGCATACCTGGTGCCCCTGGCCGGCGAAGTTCCGCCAGTGCCGCTCAAGCCGGTGCGCGAGCTGACCCTGCTTGATCCGGCTTGCGGCACGATGCACTTTGGCCTGGTGGCCTTCGACCTCTTTGCCGCGATGTATCGCGAGGAGCTTGAGCATGCGGGTGAGCCTGGTTGGCCTGCGCAGCCGTCAGTGCGCAGCGCCGATGAGATCCCCGCCGCCATTCTTGCCAACAATCTCTTTGGCATCGACATTGACCTGCGCGCCGTGCAACTGGCGGCCCTCAGTCTCTATGTGCGTGCCAAGGCCCTCAGCCCGAAGGCTACGGTGACGCCGCAGCACCTGGTCTGTGCCGATGTCACCGTGCTCAATGGCGAGCGCCTGGGCGCATTTGTGGGTACGCTGGGGCGTACGATGCCCTTCGTCGAGACGGCGATCCGCACGCTCTGGCCGCAGCTCAAGCAGGCTGGCGAGCTTGGTTCGCTGCTGCGCCTAGAGGAGGATCTGCGCACGCTTACGGTTGCCCGGTCACGCGACAAGCGCACGTCGGGTATGCAGTCGTTGCCCGGCATGGAGGATGTTGGGAGCAGTCAGTTCACGGTCTTCAACGACCTTGATGCCCAGGTACGTGCATCGCTAAACGACTTTGCCCGCCAGGAGGTCGCCCGCGGCAATGATGCTACCGCATTTGTTGCCGGCGCTGAGCATGGCTTCAAGCTGCTCGATCTGCTTGCGCGGCGCTATGATGTGGTGGTGGCAAATCCGCCGTATATGAGTGTGCGCGGGATGCCCGCAAGCCTGGCCGATTTGCTCAAGAAGGCCTATCCCGATGGAAAGGGCGACATCTACGCCGCCTTTATCCTGCGCTGCACCGAGTTGCTGGCTGCCGGTGGGCGGATGGGCATGATCACGCAGCAGTCGTTCATGTTCATTTCTTCCTACGAGAAGCTGCGTGAGCAGCTACGGAAGAGCGCCGCGATTGAGACGATGGCCCACGTCGGCCCCCGCGCCTTCGCCGAGATCGGCGGCGAGAAGGTGAATACCACTCTCTTTGCCTTCCGACGCGAAGCGAGCGAGCAGCGCCGCCAGAACAGCATCGGCACCTATTTCCGCCTGGTACGCGAGCCGGATGCCGAAGCGAAGCGGGTGGCGTTTGAGCGGGCGGTGGGGGAGTTGAACCACCGAGGCACCGAGGCACAGAGCGTTTTTTGGTATCGGCAGGGTGATTTTGATGCGATCCCGGGGGTGCCGTGGGTGTATTGGGTGACGCTGGGGTTGACGTATGTCTTTAGAACCTATCCAAAGCTTCAATCTATCGCGCCCCCGAAAATGGGAATGGGGACTCGGAACAATGAGCGATTTCTGCGTTTCTGGTGGGAGTCCGGCATCAGTAACGTAGAGCGTAGATGTAAGAACACTGTCGATGCAGGAATTGGAAAGAGACGTTGGTTTCCCTATATGAAAGGTGGTCAGTTCTGTCGCTGGTACGGCAATCAGGAACGTATCGTCAATTTTCGGAATGTGGGCCAGGAGTTGAAAGAAGAGCAACTGCAAAAATATCCGTATCTTGGTATCCTCTCCAAAACCGCTAGCCAGAGGGTGACAGCGGAGCCAACATCTGGTA
>NZ_SIJK02000067.1 GCF_004762035.2 Candidatus Chloroploca mongolica
GGTGTTCACATGGTGTCGGTTGCCGCTGCTGACTCTGACTTTGCATCAGCCCTGCTATGCCCTCACACCCCACGAGCACGGGGGTTGGGACCACAGGCCCCAACCCCCGTGCTCAAAACAAAACCTCCACAGGATGTAGGGAAAATATCAGCCTTTTGGCCTTATCTAAACAGAACCCATTTGGTACACTATGAGTATACGTATTACATATATAAATTCAAGGAGTCAGATGATGCTGCGTACAATGTTGCTTGCATTGCTACTCTCACTCTCTTTGCTGGTAGGCTGTGGCTCAGATCAGACTCATGCTCTGGAGGCGCAGGCGCAACCCCAAGCTGGGTTGGAGGCGGTTTTTGCGCCACAAAACCACGCAGGGCTGGCCGGTCGCGCCGAGGTACAACCAGTCACGCTCGTAGGCGTTGCCAATGCTGTGCCTCAAAGCCTGCACGGATCAACGGAACCAGTTAAGGAACCGTAAAACGTACATACTCGCATCTTGTCGAGCGCCAGATCACATGCTATGCTCTAAGCATAACGAGATGTGCTGGACACACATCATTGGAGCAACAGCATGGCTCGACAACAGGTGTTGATCACTGGCGCTACCGATGGTATCGGCTTGGCGCTCGCCCAGATCTATCTGGCACGAGGTGTTCGCGTCATCGCGGTTGGGCGCCGACCTGCTTCGGCGATTCCAGCCGTGTTGCGTCCTGACTATTGCCGGGTTGATCTCGCTCAACCCTTTGCCCCGGCATTGGTTGTGTCCTTCCTTCATCAACGTGGTCTCAACACCCTTGATCAGCTTATTCATTGCGCCGGTGTAGGTTCGTATGGGCCTGTTATGGCGCAAACATCGACTGAGCTTGCTACGTTGTTGCAGACGAATCTGTATGCGCCTATCGCCCTTACTCATGCGCTCCTCCCGCGCTTGATCGCGGCCCGCGGGCGCATCGTTTTCATTGGCTCGGTTGTTGCTGCCTTACCTGTGCCAGCGTATGCCGTCTATGGGGCAACCAAAGCGGCGCTTGAGGGCTTTGCCCGAAGTTTGCGGGTGGAATTAGCTGGTCACGTGATGGTTCAGGTGATCCATCCAGGGGCAACTCGTACTGCTATGCATCACAAAGTTGGTGCGCCTCTCGATCAGATCGGGTGGCAACGCTTTCCACCACCTGAACGAGTGGCTCGCCAGCTTGTGCGCGCCAGCGAACGTGGTACCGCCGTTGCAACGCTTGGAGCAGGCAATCGCATCATCCGTTTTGCTGGGATCTATCTGGGGAAGTCTGTTGAACGGGTTGTCCGTACTCGCACGATCCGCCAGGCTTCTGCGCCCGCTCAGCTACCAGTTCTTGCCCCATCTCAAGGTGTAGGTCACTGTGTCGTGACCGGTGGAGCGGATGGCATTGGACGCGCAATTGCCGAGCGTTATGCCGCTGAGGGATGGATCGTGACGCTCATCGATCGCGATCGGGCACGGGCAGATAAAATAGCCCGCGTTATGCGTGCGCAGGGGACAGCCGTTACAGTCATCGAAGCAGATCTGATCCAAGCAGTTGATCGCGCCCGGGTGCTCCAGCAACTAGACGCTTTGCCACCAGCCGATGTTTTTGTGCATAGTGCCGGCATTAGTCTGGTCGGACGTTTTGCGCAGAGCGATCTTCCCCGCCAACAAGCCGTACTTGATCTCAATCTGTACGCCCCCATGGATCTGACGGCAGGCTTGCTCAGGCAGAACCTGCTTGCCCCAGGCGCAACGCTGGTGATGATCGCCTCGCTTTCTGTCTATACTGGCTATCCAGGGGCTTCTGTCTATGCAGCCAGCAAAGATGGGCTCGCTGCGTATGCCCGTAGTCTTCGGGTTGCCCTCTCTCCCCAGGGGTTCAATGTATTGACCGTCTACCCCGGGCCAACGCGCACCGCTCATGCCCGACGTTACAGCCCCGATAATCGCCGTGAACGACGGCGGATGTCACCCGCGCATCTGGCGAACCTCATCGTTGCAGCGGTGCAACGGCGCACAACGAGCCTGATCCCAGGTTTTGCTAATCGGTTGCTTGCCACCAGCGGCCGGTTTTTCCCTTCGCTCACCGAAACATTGATGCAGCAGGCGATCCTCAAGAAGCTACCACGTACAGGAATGCTTTCAAACCAGGAATGAGGAGACGATCAACTATGCACAACGCGTTGATGCAAAAACTTGTCCAGGCCCTCATTGATGGCGATCAGGCGACGGCTGTCGCACAGACCCACCAGCTTCAGGCCGCAGGTCTTGCCCGTGAAGCGATTATCACTGACGGTATCGAGGCCGCCATGACCCAGTTGGATGCTCGGTGTACTGTCGAGCAGTTCAATTTGCTCGAGATTATGCTGGCGGGTCGGGCTGTGATGAGTGCGATGAAAGTGCTCTATCCAGGTGATGCCGCGATGTTTCCGTCGCAAGGGACGATCATTCTGGCCAGCCTGGAGGGCGATGTCCACGATCTGGGCAAGAATATCCTCAAAATGGTCTTGACCGCGAAAGGCTATCGCGTGGTTGACTGTGGCAAAGATTGTCCCGTTGACCGTTTGATCGCGACGGCACGCCAGGAAGCGCCGCTCGCTGTCGGTATCAGCGGGCTGATCACCACGGTGATCCCGCAGGTACGCCAGGTGCGAACGAAAATGCATGCCCTTGGCCTCACACAGATCAAAGTGATGGCTGGCGGGGCTGCGCTCAAGCAGGCGACCGTGCAGAGCTTGCAGGTTGATTTTATCGGCGAGACGGCCTTTGATTGCCTCCATTATGTCGAAACCCTCCCAGGAGGAGCGTTATGAATAGTCTCGAACGAATTCATGCTGCCCTTCTTTTCCAACCCCATGATCGGGTACCCGTCATCGCCCAGGTCTTTGGTCATGCGGCGATCCTGGCTGGTGTTGACTTGAAGGCCTATGTGCAAGATGGTGCGGTGCTTGCCGCATGTCAACGCGATGCTCTCGCTTACTACGATTACGACGCCGTCTTTGCATTGATGGACACGAGCGTGGAGACCGAAGCCGTCGGTTCGGTCTTGGACTATCGAACGAATGCCTATCCAACCGTACAAGCCTATGTGTTTGCCAAGCACGACGACCTTGCACAACTGCATCTGCCTGATCCACAATGCGACGGACGAATGCCAGAATTGCTGAAGGCGATCCGGATCTTGCGCCACGCTGTGGGCAACGAAGTGCTCGTGGTTGGCTGCGTGCTAGGCCCGATGACCCTGGTCAGCCAGTTGATGAGCCTCCAGGAGGCGCTCTACTTCGCGATCGATGCACCTGAGCAGTTCATCCAGTTACTTGACTTTGCCACGAGGGTGATCATTCGCTTTGGTGTCGCCCAGCTTGAAGCCGGGGCCCACCTGCCGATCATCTTTGAGCCATCATCCTCACCAGAGGTAATTCCAGCGGCATTCTTCCGTGAACTCATCCTTCCTCGCCTCAAAACGATCTGCAGCACCTTCACGCAGGCTGGGGCTATCTGTAACTGGCTGCATATCGCTGGGAAAAGCACACCAATTTTACCGTTCTATCCCGAGGCAGGGGTTGGCATTGCCAATTTCGATTTTTCCGTCGATCCCGCAAGTGCTATGCAAGCTCTACCGCAGACCTGCTTGGATGGCAATCTCAAGCCGCTCGCCTTTGTTGATGCGTCGCCAGCCTTCATCGCTGAGGAAGCGACGCACCTGCTGCAACACTTTGCCCAACGGGGAGGCTTTATCCTCTCTTCTGGCTGCGAAATTCCACCTGAAGCACGCCCAGAGAACATTACCGCTCTGGTGCAGGCGGCCCGTTAGGAGTTAGTGAATTACATTTTCTGATGCTTTGACGCAAAGACGCAAAGGCGCAAAGAGAGAAGCATTCCAGATGCCGGTTGTAACAATCAAACTGGACGAGGGTGAACGTCACCTGCCTTTTGAACCTGGCGTGTCGCTGCGCGAGCTCCTCGACACGACCGATATCCGGGTGCGCACGGCGTGCCGCGGCATCGGTGCCTGCGGTCTCTGTCGCGTACAGATCGAAGCCGGTGACGCCGGTGAGCCAACCCCTGGCGAGTATCTGCATCTGGACGACGCTGAACTCGCCAAGGGTTTCCGTCTCGCCTGCCAGATCATGCCCACCTCCGATCTACAGGTGACCATCCTGGCCCGTAGCCCGACCTCGGCCTGGCGCAATCTGCCCCTGGCGAACCGACGTTTTGAATATCTGTCTACCTTTCCCCGCCGCAATGTAACCCCAAAGATGCTCAACCCCTATGGCGTTGCCATTGATCTCGGGACAACCCATATCAGCCTTGCGCTCCATACGCTCATTGGGCATCAACGTCTGGCAGGACGCTATGGGTTGAATCCCCAAATAGCCGTCGGCTCAGATGTGATTACCCGTCTGGCTGCGGCGAGTGAAGATGCGGAACAGGCCCGTTATCTGCGTGACCTGGTTGTAAACGGCATTGCCGAGGCGCTCTTTGATCTTGGCCTCAGAGAAGGGCTCAACCTCGAACAGATCATCCGGCTCACCCTGGTTGGCAATACCGCGATGATCGCCCTCTTGTCAGGGCGCAACTATACCCAGTTGCTTCACCCGCGTTACTGGATGCAAGCAATTGATTGCTTGCCCGAAGATCCGCAGATCTGGATCGACCCGTGGGGCCTTCATCCCGAAGCCGAGATCGTCATCATTCCACCTCTGGCCGGGTTTGTTGGTTCTGATGTGTTGGCTGGCGTGCTCGCGATGAACCTGACCGATACGAGTGAACCAGCGCTCTTGATTGATTTTGGCACCAATTCAGAAATGGCCCTCTGGGAT
The DNA here is from genome assembly GCF_004762035.2 of Candidatus Chloroploca mongolica. GTDB lineage: Bacteria > Chloroflexota > Chloroflexia > Chloroflexales > Chloroflexaceae > Chloroploca > Chloroploca mongolica. Next base: position 4,822 of record NZ_SIJK02000067.1, read on the forward strand.
GGCACGACCCTCTGGGTTACGTCGGCCGCAGGGGGGCCAGCTTTTGAAGGGAGCGGCCTCCGCTGTGGGATGCCAGCCGAACCAGGGGCAATCTATCGCGTCACGCTCAACGATGGGGTGTTCGACCCCTTGGTGATTGCTGATACCGCCCCGCGTGGCATCTGTGGCTCGGGATTGGTTGATCTCATTGCCAACCTGATCAGCGCCGACCTCCTGACCAGCGTTGGACGGTTTGCGCCGCAGGTTCCCAACGAGGGGGTGTTCATTGCTCACGGCGAACGTAACATTGTGCTGACCCGCAAGGATGTTGACCTTTTTCAACGCGCCAAAGCCGCCATTGGCACAGGATGCCAGGTTTTGCTACGCGAGGCAGGCTTAAGCGCACAGGATCTCGGGCGCATCTGTCTTGGCGGTGCCTTCGGGCGTTTTCTTGATGTTCGCAACGCCCAGGCCATCGGCTTGCTCCCCAATATCAATCCAGATCGCGTTGAACTCTATGGCAACACGGCCTTGCTCGGGTGCGAAGATCTGCTCCGTTCACCTGTCGCCTGCGAACACCTGAATGACCTGCGCACCCAGACAACGATGATCAATCTGGGACAATGTGATGATTTTGATGAACTCTTTCTCGAAAACCTCTTCCTTCAACCATCGTGAAGCAGGCATGTGATGTCCAGGCACTGGCCCAACCAGCAAGGCTACCTCAACGCAGCCCTCAGAACAGTGCAGTACCTCGCCAGTTTGACCGTCCAGCAAGATATCTGGAGCGAGGTTGGCAAAGTGTTTGTCAATTTTTGGGGTGCCGATGTCGTCACCTTCGGGCGAGCGCAGGATGATGGAAGCATTACCTATCACCACTGGACATATGCCGATCACGATGTTGGAACCAACTTGACCAGCCTGATTACAAACCTGAGTCGCACCGTTGCGCACGAGCAGAGCATTGGTGCCGAAGTGCAGGAGGCGGTTCAGGAAGTCTTTGAGAGTGGCTTTTTCGCCTCACGGATCGTAGCGACACCTGAATCCTTATCGCTCGCTTTTTTGCCCGTGAATCAGGAAAACCAGATCACAGCCGTGCTACTGGTGGGCTATCGCATCGCTGAGCCGTTCCCCCGCGAACTGCTCAACATCTACCTGGCGATGACGGTTCTTCTTGGCACGACCGCAACTCGGCTCGCTTCAGAGATCGAAATCCGCCAACACCGTGAGCACCTTGAAAACCTGGTCAAAGAACGCACAACCAGACTGCTCGCGATCAATGAGCGCCTCCAACAAGAGATTGCTGACCGTAAGCGGGCCGAGCAAATCATCAAAGAGATGGCCTATCAAGACGCGCTGACGGGCCTCCCCAACCGCCGTCTCTTCAATGACCGCCTTGCGATTGCGATGGCCAATGCCCAGCGCAAACAGCAGAAACTGGCCGTGATGCTGCTCGACATTGATCGCTTCAAACAGATCAACGATACCCTCGGTCACAGTGTTGGTGACCAGTTATTGCAGGCACTGGGCCAACGCCTCTCGACGCTTATTCGTCGCAGTGATACTGCTGCCCGTCTCGGTGGCGATGAGTTTATCCTGATCTTGACCGAAATCATCACCTTTCAGAATGCAACCGCTATTGCCGAGAAGATCCAGGCTGCTTTACACAAGGATTTCTACCTGGATAACCATAGGCTCACCATTACCAGCAGCCTGGGCATCGCTCTTTTTCCTGACGATGGCACAGACGCCGAAACCCTGCTCAAGCATGCCGATAGCGCGATGTATCAGGCCAAAGAAGCCGGATACGGTGAATATCGCTGCTGGCAACCCCTCAGCAGAGAGGCCCAAGAGTAGGGCGAGTAACCTGCCTTGCGTCCCAGCATGGCCCCTTGGGGCCGCGCTGGGACGCATCTACCCCTCACGACGCTCGAGCAGGTAGTACCCTACATCTTTGTCAGGCGCATAGGCAGTCACCACAAAGCCCTGGGCAAAAGCGGCCTCGGCAAGCGCACGGATCTGGTAGCGCCACGCCCGCGCCCGTTGCAGATCGTTGACCAGCAGGCTGTTCACATCAAGTGGGATCTGCATCAGAAAGGCATCACCGATCGGCTCTTCACTTGGCTCAAGTGGGTTCGGGTTGGCAAGATGCGCCCGTGTGCGCAGCGCCTCGGCAGCGGGGCTACGGTACAGCCCCTGGCTCCGTGCCATCACAGCCTCATCGTTGAGCCACCACTCGACCTGAAAGCGGTCACTCGGCAAAACACCCTGCGGATCTTCGGGCTCTGGGCCATAGATATTGCGAATATAGGCACGGCTGATCGCCCCGAGTTTGCTGATATTCAACCGCGCATTGCGGCTGATCAGCGGATCAAACGTCCAGGTAATCAACGTGATCCCCTGCTTCAACATCTCTTCACGCTGCGCCCACTTGAGCCGCTCACCGATCCGGGCATCACGATACCCTGGCAGTACCGCCGCCATGTGCGAGGCATGTTTCAACTGACCTGCTTCGCTGCGCCCCAGAAAGCCAAAGGTAAAGCCAACCATTGGGTGGCCGGGAGCATCGCGATCAAACGCCCCCAGCACGCATCCTCCGTTGCGCTGCACCGTCAGCAACATATGGTGCGGCACAAACGCAAAATTGACCGGCCCCCACACCTGGCGCTGTATCTCTTCGCACGCCATGTATTCCTGATATCCCTGAACCACCCGTATCTCGATCGGCATTGATTACTCCATCTCTTGCAACCAGGCCAATTCGATCCCACTCAGCACCAGGCTCAGCGTACGTTGACTTGCGCTGTTCTCTTCGTCCGCACTGCTTGCGCTCAATATCAGTCGATGTTCACCCGGTTCCAGCAGGAGGTAGAGGGTGCGAACCACACTCGCGGGTTGCGCCGGAATGGTGTGGGTCGCAAGCGGTACCCTATCGAGCCAAATCGTCACGTCACGCGCTTCCGCATAACTCGCGAGGTTCAACAAGATCCGAACACGCTGAGGCGTCGAGGCGGCATTAACCAGCATAATGTCGCCTTGCGCACCCATCCAGCGCCAGCGTTGTACCTCGTTCTGCTCTTCATCGTACCAACCCGATCCAAAGTAGCCAAACGATGCCGCCGCTGTCTCAGGGATATGATACGCCTCGAGTACCGCATCGCTGTAGGTCGGGGCAACCTCGGGTAACACCTGCGCCAGTGCTGCTTCAACCAGAGGTTGTCGTTCGGGATGGATCGCATCCCAGTTGATCAGCACCTGGCCCACACCATAGTAGTTCAGCGAGGCAAGCGCAGAGCCAACCGGGTCGAGGAGTTGGCCTGCTTGAGGGCGCATCTGCCAGAAAGGCTCGATGCCAGGTGCATAGCTGACATCATACCGTGGAATGCGTGCCAGATACCCTCCCAGGATCGGGGCCTGATGAGACATCTGCGCTTTCTGCGGGGCAAAAGCTTTGTAGAGCGGCGGCGGGACATGCAGCAATGCTCCGTCGTCAGGGGCAATCGTCGCATAATAGGGGTGGATCGCCGCATCGTGCAGCCTCCACCGCACCGGCAGTAATTCAAAACTCAGCAGGCCCACGACGGTGCCAAGCACCAACCAAGAACGCAATGGCTGCCCGCGTTGCGTCTGTCGTGCCTCTGATACGTCTGGCGTGCCGCCACGCGGCTGCCCCGCAACCCGTGCCAGCACCTCACGCATGCCAAGCGCCGCCAGCGGAGCTAGGGCGAGCGTCGTGAGCATCGTGAAATGCAGGGGCCGCCGCGCAAAATCGGCTCCAGGCAACGTTTGCAACAACCGGTAGGGCATTGGCACCCCGGTCTGCCAGGGGCCAACCTGCAATTCTGGCCCAAGCGCAAAGAGCATCCCCACCCCAGCCAGGACCCACCAGCGCCAGGCCTGACGCCACGCCAGCACCCCGCCGATCAACGCCAGCGCCAGGATGGTGTACCCCAGCGCCACATTCCAATCGGCGCTCAACGGGTGCCAGGCCGCCCCCGCGGTCGCCGCGACCGTCGGACCCCAGAGCGGGTGCAGATAGCTGGGCAATGCAAAGTCGAGCAGATTCGCCGAAGAGATCCGCACCTCCTCGGGGTCAACCTCAACCAGATCACGCTCAGGGCCATAGAGACTCACCATGGCGGGGATCAACACAGGAGCCAGCACAAGCAGCGCTGTGAGCCCAATGACGACCCACTGCCGCAGCCACACGCCGTATTGCCGCAGCAGTTGCGGGTGACGCGGGTCGGGCGCGGGATTACGCCTTGCTCGCTCTGGCCCCTCTGGATGGGGAGAAGAGTCCGCCCGCGCCACCTCGGTCTTACCCACACTACGGGGAAGCCAGAGCAACGCAAAGGCCACACTCCAGACCAGCAGAAAGAGCAGGTAATACCAACTGGTATACCCCGTCAACGCCAGCATCAACCCGGCCAGCAGCGCATCGCGCACGCGACGGGTTTCGACCGCCCGCAACGCAAAGAAGGCATAAAACGCTGGCCACTGCACCGCCATCAACTCGAGCTGCCCATCATAGAGCCGGGTCATATGCAACGGTGCCCAGGCAAAGGCCAGGCCCCCGATCCACGCGGGCAGATGGGACCCACTGACCCGCAAGGCCAGCAGATAACCGGCCAGACCGGCCAGCACAAACGAGAGCAACGCCGCCGTATTGTAGCCCGCCACAGGCCCGAAAGTCAGCGTCACCGGCAACACCAGCAAACCATTGCTTACATTGAGCGGTTGCACATAGAGCAACGCACCCTGCGGATGAAAGAGCAACGGCGTCACAAACGGGTTCTGCCCAGTTGTCACCGCCAGGGCCGTCCACCAGACATGCCAGGTATGCTGCCAGCCATCCGCCCCGGCGATCGGGCCACCCTGGAGCGCCTGCCCAAAACGGGGCACCACGGGCAAAAAGACAAGCAGCGCCACCACGCAATAGCTCGCCACGACCCCCAACACCCCAGCAACCCACCGTTGCCGCCCCGAGCGCCCCGCCTCGGTCACTGCTGCTGCTCCTGTTGCTGCTCCTCGCTATCAGGCTCATCGGGGGGTAACACAGCCCCACCGAGCGGCTTGGTCTGTACCTCTTCGGCAGGAATAGGGGCCTCAGTCGGCATGACCTTGACCCCCACGGCCAGATGACTCTCGGCGCGCCCCTTAAAGACCCCGCGAGTGGGCGGCACATCGGCATAATCGCGACCGACAGCGGTTCGAATATGGCGGTCGGCGGCAATCAGATTATTGGTCGGGTCGAACCCGATCCAGCCAAGACCAGGCAGCAGGGCTTCGAGCCAGGCATGGGTCGCATCTTGCTCAGAGCGATCATGATCCTCGACGCGATGAAAGAGGTAGCCACTGACATAGCGGCACGGAACGCCCAGGAGACGTACCAGCGCAATCATAATATGGGCAAAATCCTGGCAGACCCCCCGCCGCGAATTCAGCGCCACATCAATCGGTGACTCCACCGTGGTCTGTTCAACATCATAGTCAAACACCTCGTACATCCGTCGATTCAGTTCACACAACAAACTGAGCGGATCATCACGACGGCGCACATCAAGTTCCTGCGCGAGACGTTTGAGTTCAGCTGTTGGCCGGGCAAAATGGCTGGGTACGAGGAAATCCCAGACATCCTCGTTCGCCTTCAGCGCATCAAGCTGATACCAGGCAGCAGGATCGAGTGCATAAGGCAATGGATCAAACGGAGGCAAAATGACCAGCGCTTCGGCCGTCAGCGTAATCGAGCGATGCGGGGCTGGAATATCAAAATGATGGATAATATTGCCAAACGAATCGGTATAACTATTCACCCGTGCCGATGGCGTTGTCGTCAACTTGAAACTCAGACAACGCTGCAACCCTTCTGAGCGAGGCTGCATCCGTACTTCGGTCACATTCTCAGTCACAGGTGCACTATACCGATAGCGAGTTTTGTGTAAAATCGAGTAATACATAAGGAGAAGCTACTGAACAATCGCTGACTCAACCGAATACGTAATATAGGCCTGATAGATCGCTGCGTGAATCGCCCCGCACTGGCGGCGAATAGCATCAAGATACGCATGCATATCTTCGGCCATAATCTCATCGACCTGACCATAATCAAGCGAAGCGCGCAAACGTCCGGCGAGCCGTTCGGCCCGGCCAGCCCAGCGCGACCCGGTTGAACGAGAAATAGCCTGGAGGCCGCGTTCGATCCGGTCAGCGGCAAAACGCACCGAACGTGGTGACTCGCTATCGAGTAACAGAAATTCTGCGACCGAGGGAGGTTGCACATCAGCCGTATAGACCTTGCAGTAGGCCTCAAAAGCGGTACAACTCTTGAGCAACGTCACCCAATCATTAAACTCAAGCTGAGCAACGCCTTCCGCCTCGGGCGTAAAATAGACCTGAAAATGAGTGTCGAGCAGCTTCGCGGTCGCCCCGGCCCGTTCGAGGTAGCGTCCAACCTGAATAAAAAACCAGCCCTCACCGTGACTCATCGTGGCATCGGTAATGCCCTGAAAGAGATGCGCCCCCTCCTTCAAGCGCTGATAGAACTCAATTGGCTCACCCTGCCAGATCTGGGCTGCCGATGATGCGCGTACACGCAAATAGACCCGGTTCAACTGTTCCCACATCTCGGAACTGATCTGTTCGCGTACCTGGCGCGCATTAGCACGGGCCGAGGCAATGCACGAGACAATCGAATGAGGATTCTCGGCATCAAACGTCAGCGACGCCGTAATCCGTGAGGCATCAGCCTCTCCATCAGCCAACGAGGATGCCCCAAGCGCCTCGAGCAAACGCACCCAACGCGGATGCGCCTGCCGGGGGCTCTGGTCAATGGTCTGCATCAAACCGACCGCCAGCACCCGCGCCGTATGTTCAGCCCGTTCGAGGTAGCGACTCATCCAGTAGAGGTTATCAGCAACCCGCGAGAGCATTGGTTTCGCAGTTATATCAGGCATAGGTTTCTGCCATGCTATTACTCAAAGAGCACCCAGGTATCTTTGCTACCACCGCCTTGTGACGAATTGACGACTAGCGAACCTTTGCGCAGAGCCACACGGGTCAGGCCACCCGGCACAATCGTGATCTGATCGTCGCCACTATTCAGAATATAGGGGCGCAAATCAACGTGCCGTGGCTCGACGGCCCCATCCACAAAACAGGGTGCCCGTGAGAGTTGCAAGGTCGGTTGGGCAATATAATTGCGGGGTTCATGCTGGATCAAGCGTCGGAAGCGCTCGCGTTCTTCGGCGGTACTATGTGGCCCGATCAGCATACCATAGCCACCCGACTCACCGACCGACTTGACAACCAGTTTGTCGAGATGATCAAGCACATAGCTTCGTTGCCTATCATCTTCGCACAGATAGGTTTCGACATTGGGCAAAATCGGCTCAACCCCCATGTAATACTGGATAATCTTCGGGACATAGGCATAAATGGCCTTGTCATCAGCGACACCCGTACCAACCGCATTCGCAAGCACCACATTGCCCGCCCGATAGGCGTTGAAGAGCCCGGCCACCCCGAGGATCGAGTCGGGGCGGAAGGCGAGTGGATCAATGAAATCATCGTCAATGCGCCGATAGATTACATCAACCTGGCGGAGACCAGCCGTGGTACGCATATAGACGACCGAGTCGTGGACGAGCAGATCGCGCCCTTCGACCAGTTCAACGCCCATCTGACGGGCCAGGAAGGTATGTTCAAAATAGGCCGAATTAAACACCCCTGGGGTCAGCACCACAATCGTCGGATCAGGCCGATGAGACGGGGCAAGCGAACGCAGCGTTGTCAACAGTACTTGCCCATAATGGTCAATTGGGCGCACACCCGTATGCGCAAAGAGGCGTGGAAAAGCCCGCTTCATCACCCCGCGGTTGGTCAGCATATAACTGACCCCGCTGGGCACTCGCAGATTATCTTCCAGCACCGCAAACTCGCCCGAAGGCAAGCGCACTAGATCCGTTCCGACAACCGACGTGTAAATCTTGCCCGGCACATCCACGCCACGCATCTCACGGCGATAGTGGTGGCACGTATAGACAAGTTCACGGGGAATGACCTTGTCGGCCAGGATCTTGCCCTCGTGGTAGATGTCGTTCAGGAACATATTCAGCGCCATAATGCGCTGTTTCAGCCCCGCTTCGATCACCGCCCACTCACTCGACGTAATAATCCGAGGTAACAGGTCATACGGAAAGATCCGCTCGGTACCCTCGGTATCACCATAGACTGTGAAGGTAATGCCCTGGTTCAGAAACGTCAGATCGGCATAACGTTGCCGCCCGTGCAGATCCTCAGCGGATAATTCCAACAAACGGCGATACAACGGCATGTACGGCGGACGCACCCGACCCTCTGCCGTAAACATCTCGTCATAGGCGGTATCGAGGGTGTAGCTGTTGAACAGCGGGTGATCGATCTCAGGAGCGCTGCGTTCAGTGAGCATAGGATATCCAGAGCTACATCTGTCACTGCAAAAACAGAGATCACAAGAGAGGTAGAGGCGGGCAGCGCTGCCCAGACTGCTTCAGTTTGGCTCTCAGGGTTAGTGGATATAGTACTGCGTGCCTCGCATTTCGTCAACTAGAATCAACGACACGCGGTCTACTTGACCGCGTGTCTCGCTTCGCCAGCGTGTTGTGCTGCCCATTTGCGCTGCACAACGCTCAATCACCCATCCCATCAGCCGTTGCGGGAATGACGCGGCGCTGCAAATCGGTCTCTTTCACCCGCACGACATTCCAGACGAGACCAACCCGTTCGAGCCCTCGGATCAGGTAGGCCGAAAAGTCGATTTGCCACCAGCGCAGCCCATGAAAGGCCGAACGGGGAAAGGCGTGATGGTTGTTGTGCCAGCCTTCGCCAAAGGCGAGCAGGCCCACCAGGAAGTTGTTCCGACTCGCGTCGCGGGTCTGATAATCACGCCGTCCAAACGTATGACAGATCGAGTTGACACTCCAGGTGATGTGGTGCGTCAAAAAGATGCGGACCAATCCACCCCAGAGCAACCCACTCCACCCGGCAATCAGGGTCGGAATGATCAAACCGACTGCCACCCAGAGCACCCAGGTCTTCGCGACCCACACGACATCGGGGTCTTTCTTGAGCCAGGTGCCGTACACGTCAATCTTGTGCTTGTGGTTGAACATCCAGCCCACATGCGCATGCCAGAGCCCTTCGAGCGGGCTGTGCGGGTCATCCTCGCCGTCCGAATGGGCATGGTGCTGAATATGTGTTGAAGCCCAGGTGATAGGATCACCTTCGAGAGCCATGCTCCCCGAGATGAGCATCAAGCGCTTCATCCACCAGGTCGTCTCAAAGCTCTTGTGGGTAAGCAGGCGGTGAAAACCCACGGTAATGCCGAGCCCCGAAATAATGTAGAGCACTAGCATCAGTGTGAGGTCAACCCAGTTGACCCACTGATTCCAGAGCATGACGATTGCCACAATGGTACCAAGAAAGGGAATGACGACCACTGCAAGCACAACCAGCTTTTCGGCCAATGATTTCTCGATGACAGGTTCTTCAGCCACTCGATTGGGGACAGTGCGTGCCATAGGTATTTCCTCTGAAAGTAGTGTTGCGAAGGCCGTCGCTGCGGCGCACGTGCGGCGCTATACATACGACGTCCTCCTCCTTTCAGCAGTATACGTTGCTGGCGCGCCCCCCGGAAGTGCTACTAGTCTAGTCAGCAGTCACGTTCCGAATTCCTTGTGCCTTCTGTCACATATGACTGGAGACATATGCCTCTAGAGGGAAGACCCGTCTCATTGGCCTTGGCGCTGGCTGCTATCAGGCGGCGTTTCGGGCATCGGCAAGAGCGGCGCAATTGGGTTGACCAGGCGATCAACAATGGCCCCAAGCCGCTGAAACTGTGGCCCGAGCTCGGTCTCTGCGAGCGGAATCCTCACTGGCACATCGAGTTGTACTGGAATAGATGTAACAAGTTTGACATTCATATTCAGATCAACAGGCAACTCAAGACCAGCAGGAAGCGCAATGTTGACGGTAGCGTTGAGGTTTCCCCCGCCACCTGGGAAGGTAATTGCTGCAGGTGCTACGAGTGATACTGATTCGGTCAGACGCACAATATTGCGCTCGGTCATGATCGTCTCGGGATTGATCGGCACATCAAGCTCGATCGGCAAGCGGGTATCAAGCGGCACGGTATAGATAATCGTGGCACCTTCGAGATCTTTCACCACATCTTGCAACTCAGAGAGATTGGCCGCCGCAAACGTCTGGGTATTGCCGACAATCGAATTGACTTGATTACGATGATTCAACAAAATACCGCCCAGGACCCCAACGATGATCAGCAAGATCGCGTTGATAAAAAACGAGGTCCAAATCAAGGCTTTGTAGAGAGGCGCAAGACGGGCATACCGGGGGCGTGTCGCAACTTCAGGGGTTGCTGATGCATGTGACTGAGTGACAGGTTCGACGGCCATGCTGAACCTCCCTCGATTCTGTTGTGGCCTAACTCAAGACATAACGTGACTGATCACAGTCTACTGAGCAGGATCATACCACGCCCCATCAAAGCTGTAAAGCCTTTGTTACCTGGCCCTACTCGGCGCGTTTCATGTAGGCCGTAACCCCATTAAGGCCAACGCGCCGTTCCAGTTCGCGCACACGTTCCATGGCCGGGCGGTAGGGATGCTGGGCTTCAAGCATGCGCTGAGCCGCACGAGTACAACCAAGCCAGCAGAGATGCTGGTAGGCGACCCATTCGGCATGCCCCTCGCGTAATTCATCATCCTGGAGCAATGGACAATGTTCGCCCTGCCAGGCATGCGCATATTCATGGGCTACCGTGGTGCGGTAGGTCAACCGTGGCAACCCATAGAGCATATAGATTGCCCGCAGATGCCCGCGACGCTGATAGATACCCAATGTCTGCAAGCCTGGCCCTGGGGTTGTGCCTCCTTCGCTCCGGAGAGCTTCGAGGGTCGGTGCATCAATGACCCGCAGGGCGACACCTACATTGAGCGTCATGCCGAGTTGTGCAACCACCCCGGCAACAGTTTCGTCAAAGAGCGCCTGCGCAACCAGCGGGTCATAGGTAGCGGTGATATGACAATGTGTGCAGTGCAAACGGCCATCATGCAAGCGCCAGTGATATTCACCTACTGGTGCACCGCAACTTGCGCAACGAGGTCGCGTCGCCATGCAATTGGCACAGTAACGCTCGCGCCGCCCCACAAGGGTGAAGTAGTTATCGCGTAACTCGTTCCCACACGCCGCACAGTGCTCTTGATTCCACATACTGGCCCTTCAAAGGCGGCCTCACCGTTCAACGTTCTTCCGCGAGGCACTCACCGAGCCATTGCTGCATCAAGCGCACGCCATCGGGGTGAATGCCGTGCCCTATTGGATACTCCTGGTAGGTATGACGTACGGGCAATGGTTCCAGCAAAGCACGGGTATGGTGGGCTGCCGTCACTGGAATCACATCATCATACGTGCCATGCATCTGCAAAATCGGCATGTTGGTCAGGGCTTCAGGCAAGTCGGTCGGCAGCAACTCGGGATCGAGATAGCCGCTCGAGGCAACAATGCCCGCAATTGCTTCGGGAATGCGCACCGAGAGCGCCAGGCTAATGATGGCCCCCTGACTAAAGCCAAACAGGTAAGTACGACGCGGATTGGTGCCAATCCGTGCTGGCAGATCGACCACAAACCGTTGGGCCAATTCCACCGCATGCGCCCGTGTCGTCGGGTCGGGAATCAGCCGTCCAGGTGTTCCCCCGAGATGATACCAGGCGTACCCACCCCACGGGAGCGTCAGCGGTGCGCGTGCGCTCACGACATAAAAGTGGGGGTCAACATAATTCGCCAGATCAAAGAGATCGTGTTCATTCGCCCCATAGCCATGCAACAGCAACAGCAGTGGGGGCGCCTCATTGGTTGTCTGGCGTGGTTTGCGTTCCATCGTATGGATCGTCGTCACGGAATGATCAACTCCTGGCCTATGCGCAGGCTATCAGCCTGCTCGGGCGTAAGATTATTCACGCGTAGCAGATCAGCCACACTCACTCCAAAACGCTCGGCAATGCCACGGAAGGTGTCACCAGCCACAACGGTATAACGCTGGCCCCCGGCAGGGGGTTCAGGCGTCGGTTCAGGTGTTGGCTCAGGTGTTGGCTCAGGTGTTGGCTCAGGTGTTGGCTCAGGCGTCGCCGTCGGCTCAGGTGTCGCGGTAGGCGTCGCCGATGGCCGTGGGGTCAACGTGGGAAGAGGGGGCGTCGTCGTTGGTCTCGGATCCTCTGTCGTCCCCGGGGCTAGCTCAAGCACCACCGGCGCCCCTGGCGGCGCCCCTGGCAACAGCAAGGTTAAATTGCCAACCCGCAACACATTTGCGTCGGCACGCGACAACCCTAGCGTGGCCCCTATCGCCAGGGCGAAGATCAGCGCAACACCGATCACCATGGTGCGTTCGCCAATCCGCCGATGCGCCAGGCGCAGCAGAAGAGCGCCGAGAATCGGCAAAACGAGAGCCACAAAGAGCAAAAGATACATCAATGATTGCGCCATAGCAGGATTATTGTACCATATGAGTTAGGCGCAGCGTTGCGACGTTGCGGTCTCGCAGAACGTATGCGGCGCACACGGCCAGCTTTGGTCGCCGTGTGCGCCAGCATACATACGATTCACCGATTATGCAACCTAACGAGCACCTATATGTTACCGCTACACTCCACTAGCGCCCGGCTCGCGGCTGCGATGCTCGGCTATTTCATCCTTGTGATCGTCTTGCTGACTCTCTACCCTTTCTACTTCGCGATCCCCACGCAGTTTGAAGTCGATCTACGTGTGCGACTCGACGATATCATCGAGAATATCATCCTGTTGCTTCCCATCGGCTTTCTCTACCGCCTGACTGGGGGGAGTCGCCGCGGAGCACTCATCTTGGGGTTCACCCTGAGCATAAGCATCGAGAGCCTGCAACTCTTCCTCCCGGTGCGTACAGCCGCCCCGGTAGATGTGGGAGCCAACACGCTGGGGGCGCTCGCAGGCGCATGGCTCTATGATCACCTGACGGCACGCATTGCGATGACACCTGCGATGGTTGGCCGACTGGCACTTGAAATTCCGCTGATGGGCCTTCTGTACTTGTTGATCCCCTTGCTCTGGATGAACTCCCTTGCCCTTGAGTCCGACCCTGACCGTTGGATGCTGACCGTACTGATCTGTATGAGCGGGGCGATCATTCTCAGTGATATCTACCGCATGTGGGGTGGACAGATCGGGCTACGCTCGAAGGGCTGGGTCGGCCTCGCCGCAGCAGGTTGGTGCCTGCTCGGGATGAGTCCGGGCTTCTTGCGCGTCCTCCCTACACTCCCGATGGTCATCGGGGTGGCCTTGCTCACCGCTGGCCTGGCGGCACGACCGTGGCACATGGTCGAACGCCGCTTCGAGCGCATCACCCTGAAGCGCATCCTGCCGGGCTTGATCCTCTACGTGATCTTGCTGGCCCTCTGGCCGCCGTTCCGCGAACTCACCGCATGGCACGGCACCTTTGGCCTGACTGACCGTATCGAGCCAGTGAACACCCGTTATCCCGCAGCCCTGCTTGAATACCTGGCGGCCTTTACGGTGCTCGGCTACATCAGTGCCGAATGGCGCGGACGGGCCGAACTCCCTTTCGTCCAGGATCTGCCTCGATTGCTGCTGGTCGCCCTCGGCGCAGCCCTCGTCCTGGAGTTACTCGTAGGCTTTCAGAAGGGGCATGGGGCCAGCTTTGTCCGGCTCTTATTCGTGGTCACGGGTGCCCTAAGTGGCGGCCTGATCTACAACCTGCAACGAAGCCATGTGCGCTTCCTACTTGGGCACCCAGAGCGTCTGAATAGATAACCACCTTGTGAATCTGTGGTATACTGAACGCTTAGTATGCGTCTGATATAGTGTCCTGGAGGAAATAGACACCTATGGTTAGAATTCGTCTTCGCCGCACTGGCAAGACCAAACAGCCTAGCTACCGCGTCGTTGTGGCTGATGCACGGTCGCCTCGTGATGGTCGGTTTATTGAAATTATTGGTCACTACAATCCTGTTCGCCAGCCCAAGGTGCTCGAGATCAAGGCTGATCGCGCACGCTACTGGCTTGGCGTTGGTGCTCAGCCGAGTGATACAGTCGTGCGGTTGCTCAAGCAGGTTCACGTACTCGATAGTGAAGGCAACCTTATGCCGGCTTCAACTGAGCCTGTCGAGGCGTAAGCGCAAGCGTGATCAGGCGTTGACTGATCAGATGTGCAGGGTTCGCAATGAAAGCACTGCTCGAATATATTGCGTTGAGCCTGGTGGATAACCACGAGGCCGTCCACATTAAAGAGCGCGTTGGTCGGTTTACCGTAACCTATGAATTATCTGTCGCCTCTGACGAGACGGGCAAGGTGATCGGGCGAAGTGGCCGTGTCGCCAAGGCTATCCGTGATTTGATGGGTGTAGCTGCGGCACGCCAGAATAAGCGTGTCCACGTTGATATTGAGTAACACGAGCTGCATGCAGGTTGCTGAACCGTGTGTTGTACCAGGGTGTCGGCAAGCTGCATGCGTTTTCTATCTGGATCTATGAGCGACGAGCAATTGCTATTAATTGGTCAGATCGTGGCCCCCTTTGGGGTAGAGGGGCAACTGAAGGTGCGCGGGTTGACCGACCGCCCCGATTATATTGCGCGCCACGTCAAGCGGCTCACGCTGCAAGTGGGCAAGCAGCGTGCCCAGTATACGATGCTGCGCCTCCACGAACATAAGCCTGGGCAACTTGTGCTGACGCTTGAGGGCGTTGCGAGTCGTGAGGCAGCCGAAGATTTGCGCGGGGCCGAGATCTATATCCACGAGTCTGAAGCCGCCCCCCTCGCCGACGATGAGTATTTTATTCATCAACTCATTGGGCTCAAGGTGGTGACGGTCGCCGAGCAAGCCGTTGGCACTGTGCGTGATGTCCTCACGACCGGGGCCGGTGAGATCCTTGTGATTACGCGCCCCGGTCAACCCGATGCGCTCGTCCCGATGGTTCACACCTTTATTGACCGCCTCGATCTCTCCGCTGGAGTGGTGGTGATCGACCCGATCGAAGGTCTCTTGTAAGACCTGGCTACCCTGGGCGGGCTTCGCCCGGCTATTCCGCAACCGGTAGTTTCATCCGGAAGGTCGTACCCCTGCCGACCTCTGAACGTACCGCCAGTTCCCCATGATGCTGCTCGATAATGCTGTAGCTGACCGCGAGGCCAAGCCCCGTGCCTTTGGTGCGCGTGGTGTAAAAGGGTTCAAAGATTTTCGGCAGATCAGAAGCGGCAATCCCCGCACCGGTGTCACTGATCTCAACCACGACAGCCGGACGTAGCGGCGGTTGCCGCCCCTGACTGCCCGAGACAGCAATATAGCTCGCGTCGTCAATATCAGGCGCGTCAGCGTCGATGAGATACGTTCGCACATACAAAATACCACCGTCAGGCATCGCTTCGAGCGCATTAAAGATCAGGTTGAAGCAGACCTGTTTCATATGGTTGCTAATCGCAAAGATCCGTGGGAGACGTGGTGCGCCTTCGCGTTCAATGCGGACACCCTGGGTGTGAACCTGATTTTCAATCAGGGTCAACACCGCATCAAGAATGTCATTGATCTCGACTGGGCGCATGCCCTCGCGGCTAGGCCGATAGAAATCGAGCATGCGCTGCACAATGCTGATAAGGCGTTCAATCTCATCCTGGGTCATCGAGAGGTAGATTTGGCGTTTCTCTTCGGTGAGGGGGCGACTTCGCATCAGATGCACCGAATTATGGATGGCCTGCAAGGGATTGTTGATTTCGTGGGCAAGCGATGCCGAGAGGCGCCCCAGCGCGGCAAGCTTTTCAGCCTGCACCATCTGTTGCGAGATACGCTGGCGTTCACTGATATCACGGGCTATCACGAGCAACAACTGCTGCCCTGCGTGCGGCACCCGGCTCACACTCGCGGCCACGGGCAGCGTCTGCTCGTGGCGGGTGCGTAACTCAGTCTCGATCTCGCGCTGTTCGAGCGGTTGATGGAGTTGGCCGTTGTAACGAACCGCAGCAAGCAGGGTCGCAAGGTCGGGAAAGAGCACGTCGGGAGAGAGCGCCATCAGATCCTGGTTTGGATAGCCACTCAACTGTTCGAGTGCCAGGTTCGCATCAAGAATCGACGACCCTGCTTCATCCAACAGCAGCACCGCATCAGTGGCGTGTTGCAACAGCGCACGATAGCGCGCCTCTGATTCGGCGACCTGTGTATAGAGACGGGCATTCTCAATCGCAATCGCTGCTTGCGCCGCCAAGAGCAGCAGCAACTCTTGATCAGCCTCGCTAAAGGGCGTACCACTCAACACCTTGGCTGCTGTCAGCACCCCAAGCACCCGATTCCCGGCCAGTACAGGCACGCACACTGCCGAGACAATCTGATCCTCAAAGAGCTTGCCCTGCAAATCTGCCGCTGGTGGTGACACAATTCCATTGTCATCAATACGCAGTGATTGGCGATGGGTTGCCACAAAACCCGACAGACTCTGTTGCACCGGGCTACGATGCCCCACGGTAATTGGCTCGGGCAACCCCGAGCAAGCGACAATCCGGAGCCACAGACCATCGTCTTCGAGGAGCATGAGTGAGGCGCGGTCGGCATCCAGTTCAGCCCGAACCGTTTCAATAATCTGCGCCTGCAAACGAGGCAGATCGAGTTCGCCAAGGAGGCGCTGGCCCACGCGGAGGGCCGGGCGCAGCGCGGCAACGCGATCGCGTGAACGGGCAGCGCGCCGCTCAGCGACCATCTCGAGGGCAATGCTCTTTAGTTCTTCAGGTGCAAACGGCAACAGCAACATCCCGCGTGCGCCAAAGCGCATAGCGCGCGAGGCATGGGCAACCGTTGTCTCAGCACTGATCAACAGAATCGGCGTATCCACCCCGCGCTCGCGCAACTGGGCCAGCGTCGCCATGTCAGCCTGGGCTGGGTCGGTCAGGTCAAGAATGACCAGATCATAGGTATTGGCAACCAGCACCCGGGCCGATGTCTCAACGGACCATTGATGGAGCACCGCAAACCCTGCCTTGCGGAGCGTCTCGGTACACGAACTACGCAACGCAGGATCAACAGCGAGCAAGAGCACACGTCCAACATGTTTCTGTTTCGTTTCCGACATAGGCCCCTGTAGCATGCTTTTTATGGGCTAAACCGACGTTCCAATTCGTGCCAGACGGCTTCAGCCGGAAGGTCCTGATCTTGCAAGAGCACCAGACTATGGTAGATCAGATCGGCCATTTCATAGGTCAATTCAGCGTGTGACCCATTTTTGGCCGCGATAATTACTTCGGCGGCCTCTTCCCCGATCTTCTTCCCAATGCGATCAACCCCACCGTGGAGCAACTTGGCTGTGTATGATTCTTCGGGCTGCATCGTACGGCGCAGGGCAATCAGATCAGCCAGACGCCCCAGGATGGCGGCAGGAGGGGCCGGACTGGATGCAGGTTCCCCATCGAGATCGCGATAAAAGCAACTCCGAGCACCCGTGTGACACGTCGGTCCAGCGGGTTCGGCAAGAACCAGCAACGCATCGCTATCGCAATCCTGACGGATGGCAACCAGATCCAGCCAGTTGCCGCTCGTCTCACCCTTGCGCCAGATCGTCTGCCGCGAGCGGCTCCAGAAGGTGACCCGCCCTGTTGTACGGGTTAAGGCAAGCGCCTCTTCATTCATCCAGCCAAGCATCAACACCTCGCCAGTGCGTGCATGTTGAATAATCGCTGGAACAAGGCCATTGGCATCGTATTTCATATAGACATGTCTCATCTTTGCAGCGGTACATACCGCTCACAGGTACCGGCAGAGAGCAACTAATGACGGAAATGGCGGCGTCCAGTAAAGACCATTGCCGCACCTGCGGCATCAGCGGCGGCAATCACCTCGGCATCGCGGACTGAGCCACCGGGCTGAATGATCGCTGTCGCACCAGCCGAAAGGGCCGCTTCGACCCCATCGGCAAAGGGAAAGAGCGCATCGCTCGCAACCACACTGCCCTGCAGCGACAGCCCGGCCTGTTGGGCCTTCCAGATGGCGAGACGTGAACTATCAACGCGGCTCATCTGCCCGGCCCCGATGCCCAGCGTACGGTCAGGGGCAGCGTAGACAATCGCATTAGACTTAACGTGCTTGACCACGCGCCAGGCAAAACGTAAAGCTTGCCACTCTTCGGACGTAGGGGCACGCCGGGTCACCACCTTTGTCTCTTCGGCTTCCGTCCGATCCGGCTCTTGGGCAAGCACCCCACCGGGCACACTACGTACTTGCAGACCAGCGAGGCTTGCAACCGGCTGCAATGCCCGCAGCAAGCGAAGATTCTTCTTCCGGGAGAGGAGCGCGAGCGCCTCGGGGGTGAAATCAGGGGCGATAATAATCTCGGTAAAAATCTCGGCAATGGCCTGAGCGAGGGCGGCATCGAGGGGCTGATTCACTGCAATAATCCCCCCAAACGGAGCCTCGCGATCGGTCGCAAAGGCATGTTCCCAGGCCTCAAGCAGCGTTGCTCCCATACCGACGCCACAGGGATTGGTATGTTTGACAATCGCCACAGCGGGGGTGGATGCAGCGGGGAACTCTTCAATCAACTCAGCGGCAGCAGCGGTATCGAGGATATTATTGTACGAAAGCTCACGCCCGTGGAGTTGGGCAAAAAGGCTATGGAACTCGCCATAGAGCGCCGCGTGTTGATGAGGATTTTCGCCATAGCGCAGGGGCTGAGCGAGCGGCCAGGCCTGACTGAGCGTACTGGGCAAAAGTTCATCATTAAGATAGGCGGCAATGGCGGCATCATAGCTCGCGGTATGAGCAAAGGCGCGGGCGGCGAGGCGGCGACGCACCTCAACCGGCACAGCCCCGGCCTGCAGATCAGCGAGCACCGGGGCATAATCAGCGGGATCAACGAGGGCCAGGACATCATGGAAATTCTTGGCCGCAGCGCGGAGCAACGCCACCCCACCGATATCAATCTGCTCAATCGCCTCATCGAGGGTCACCTCAGGGCGAGCGACTGTCTGCTGGAACGGATAGAGATTGACGACCAGCAGATCAATCGGAGCGAGGCCATGGGCTGCGAGTTGTTCGAGATGAGCCGGGCGATCGCGGCGAGCGAGCAAGCCGGCGTGAATAGCGGGATGGAGCGTCTTGACCCGACCATCAAGGATCTCGGGGAAGCCCGTCACCTCACTCACGGCTACGGCGGGCAAACCAGCCTCCACCAGCAAGCGCTGGGTATTACCAGTCGAAAGCAGCGTTACCCCCATCGCGTGCAGGGCGCGGGCGAGATCAACGACCCCGGTTTTATCATAGACACTGATCAGAGCGCGCACAACAACTCCATATGAAACAAGCCGATACAGACACACGAAAACCCTCCCCGAGGCGACGGGCAGGGTCGCAAGCTGCGTTATTTTACCACATCTCGACCCATGCTGTGCTTAGGCGCGCGCACGACTCAGGCGAGGTAGGCCTTGACGGTGACGAGGCCCACCTCGATCAAGCGCGTCAGAATCTCGCAGGTGCGGAACTCACCGAGGCCACTACGCTGAACAATTGCGTCGACACTATTCTTCCCATTCACCATCGTCAAGATCCGCCACTCGGTAGGATCGAGATCAATCTCGGCGGTACTGGAGGTTGGATTGATCAAAATCCGGGGCACCAGTTCAAGCGAAGGGAGAGTCTGCTCGATGCGGAGCCAGGTATCCTGGCGGTTGACGCCCTCCATAATCAAGAGTTCATTCGAGAGGGAGATCGTCGGCTGAGCGAGGCGTTGCTGATCGTCAAAACGAAAAGGGCCCGCTGTGAGCGCAAAGAAGGCATAGAGTGCAGCGAGGGGATCCAGACCGGGGCTCGTAGCCCCGATAATCTTGCCATCACGGAAATAGATCCAGCCTTCGAGGGCCTGCGCACGGCATTGCCCACTGAGGTAGACGCCACCGGTCTGCTTACTCAACTGGATAAGCTGGATAATATCAGTGAGTGGAAACTCACTCAAATCGCCTGCGAGGGCCATAGATATCTCAGGAGGATAGGCGAACACGACACCAGCGTCGTATTACAATTTACTAATAACCGCACGGCTAATCGCACGCAAGGTCTCGAAGACACCGGTACCCACAGTAGCGACGGCCTCGACGCGGGGCCAGTGCATACGAGTCACCCCGAGGAAATGATCCATTGTCTGGACTGGAGCCAGCACCTCTTTCGGCAAATCGCGCTTATTATACTGCATCACAATTGGGAACTCGGCAAAGCGCTTATTCTGGCGCGTAATATTCTGGGCAAGTTCCTTCAAACTATTCACATTCTCTTGCATTTTACTCTTATTCGAGTCAGCGACAAAAACGACGCCATCGGCCCCATTGAGCACCGCAACGCGAGTACGTTCATAGAGCACCTGACCGGGAACCGTGTAGAGGTGGAAGCGGGTCTGAAAGCCACGTACCTTCCCGAGATCGAGGGGCAAAAAATCAAAGAAGAGAGTGCGTTCCGTCTCGGTGGCAATCGAGAGCAAATCGCCCTTGACCTCTTTGGGAACCTGACTATGGATATAGCGCAGATTCGTCGTCTTGCCGCACATACCAGGGCCATAGTACACGATCTTACAGTGGATCTCACGAGCTGCAACATTGATCAGCGCCATAGATTTTCTCGTATACCTGCACAAAGCAGCGACCAGGGCGCAGGCAGGGCCACACTGCGCAACGGCGAGAAACGCTCGCAAAGCATTCCCGGCCACCTCCTACGGCTAGTCGCGGAACAGCAGATCGATGGTGTCTTCCATCGAAGTGCGGAACGATGAGCCCAGCACCTCATCGCGGGCCTTGTGTTGCTGACGCACCCGTTCGAGCACCGAGGCCAGTTCATCGGTCGCCTTCTTGGTCAACACCTTCACAAGGCCGATATGGGTTCCTTTGTTAAAAATAATACAGAGTATCCACTGTTCTTCAATCAGAGCAATGAAAATATTCTCACGCACCCCCTGTTGGAACGAAGCTCGAAAATCGCGTTCACGGAGCAGTTTCGCGACCTCACGTGACGAAGCGAAGACGCCTGCGATCAGCGCCCCGAGGGCAGTAATATCCTGGCGATCACCGTCCCCTTGCGAAGAGATAACCTGCCCACTCTTATCGAGGAGCAGCGCATAATCGCTGCCCGTATCCTCAACAAGCCGAACAAGACACTCCTCGATGTGCCTGAGTTCTTCAGTCGGGACAATGATACTTGTCAACTGTGGATCCATCACGGCCTACCTTGATCTTGTGCCTGTGGGCAGATATGTAGCTGTTGGTTTCGTAAAATTATAGCACAGTGCTGATCAGATTGCGCTCAAAGCTTCGAGCATTGCCATGCGATGCTTGGCAACAAGAAAGCGAAGATAGCCCAGGTCATCACGGCTATTGGTCATGATCAGCAGCAGCGCATCGCTACTCATTGGTTCAATGATCACGAGGCCCTCGCCATATTCCAACACCATCTGGCGAGGTTCACCTTTGGCTATTTCACGCCCAAGGGCTTCGGCGAGCACCAGACTATTCGAGGCCACGGCACAGATAGCATCGACGTCGTGCTCGGCTTCAGCCAGGCTTTCGATGAGCAACCCATCGGGAGCAACAACAGCGGCGAGTTCAACACTGGACAGCGTCCGAAAGCTATTCAGCAGATTCTGCAAATGACTGCTCATAGGGCGCGATTTCCTTGACAGGGTACGGAGCCGAGGCAACACTAGCGCGTCTACCTCTGCTTATTATACACATTGGGCGAACCAAGGCATGACCAGTCATGCCTACGTTTCATTGCCATTCGTGCGCTCACGCTCTTTGGGGGGGGCGTCCGGTACGAATATTGCGGAGTGAATACACCGTTGCGGCCAGCGCACGATCCGCCCAGCCATAGATCGTCGGGCGACTCTTCGCGAGTTCTTCGGCAATTTGCGTGACATTCGTACGATACTCGGGGTCAAACGTAGCAAGGTTAATGCGAGCCGACGCCACAATTTGCTGAATCTCTTCGATCGTCAGGCCGTGCTCGTGCATCAGTTTCCTGGCTCGCTTGCTGGTTAGGTCGAGCTGCATCCGTTCGCTCCTTGCCAACCCTATTGCAAATCACGCCTACAGATACCGCTTTCAACCTTTCGAAGTGTAAGCACTTATTATCATATCATGCAGCCTTCAGGCTGTCGAGTCTTGTGTGCGCCTACGCAGGGCTGATGCAAAGTCAGGCCCGGAACAAGAGGCGGTCGATGGCGGCCGCC
>NZ_SIJK02000068.1 GCF_004762035.2 Candidatus Chloroploca mongolica
GCGGCGCGGCCTCCACGGTTGCCACGACCCCATTGGGGAGGGTGGTCGTCAGTTGAGGGAAGGGTGGTGCAGGCACGGGTGATGTCCTCGGGTTGCACGATTGCGCACGCCGCCTGCACGGACGCGCGGGCGGGGCCGCCGACGGCGTCGCGGGGCTGGGGCCATGATCAGCCGCGTGGGGCAACGGCCCGCGTCGTTGGTGCCCATGATACCGCATGGCCGGGGCGGAGCAAGCGGGGCGTGGGCAACGTGTGCGAAAAAGGTCACGGATGTTTACCACTTCATGCGGCTGGTGCCCCGAAGCTTGGGTCACGGCCTATGGGCATGGCACACGCCCCAGGGATTGCCCCCGCCCTGCGGCATCCCACGGGCACGGCGTCGCCGTGCCCCAACAAAAAAATCGCGGATGTGGCGAGGGAAAACCCTTGACACATGCATCGCCCCAGAAGGAAACAGCAACGCAGCACACAGGTTTCAGAAAACAGAATTCAGGACATCCGTGCGAACAAGGGGGGCCGCCACCACCCGAAAACCCTGGCCGCCGCTCCAGTGGTTGGGACGGATCCAGTACCGCGCCCCGCAGCGAACATTTGTCCTATTCTGAAACCACGACCCACCTCGCCAGGGAACCGAGTCCTTATCTGTAAAGCGTTCAGTGCCACGGTTCGCCTGGGCCGGATAGTCATCATACGCACTGGTGGTGAGTTCCCAGGCATTGCCAACCAGATCAAGCGCTCCACATGCGGCGGCTCCGGTGGGGCACGACCCAACCCGTGCGGGGTGCGCATGACCATGAGCGTCGCCACCATAGACCGCTCGCTCCGGGGTGAGCGGGGCCTCGCCCCAGGGGAAGGGATGGCGGCGACCATCGGCATCGTACGCGGCGGCCACTTCCCATTCGGCCTCGGTGGGCAGGCGCACTGCCAGACCGTCAGGCAGGCTGCTCCGCAGCGCGGCCGTCAACCAGGTGCAGTAGGCCCGTGCTTCATACCACACAATACCGACGACTGGTTGGGTGGGGGCACGATACCCTGGCTGATCCCAGGAATATGGTTCCGTCCGCTTGCTTCGCTGACGCCACTGCCAGCCTGCCCGCGTCCACCAATCAGGCGTCCGGTAGCCACCGGCCTCCATGAAGGCGGCGAATTGGGCAACGGTGATGGGCACCCGGGCCATCCAGAAGGCGGGGACGGCCAACTTCGCACTCGCTGCACCTGGCTCCCAGCCACCAATACGATACGTACCGGCACGGACAACGCAGAAGTAGCCCTCAGGGGCACCAAAGACCGTCGTGCGTCGCTGGATCTCTGTGCGCCACGCGGCGGTGCTGACCGGGATCATCGTCGGATCCCACCGTGCGGCGTCTCCCGGTCGTGCAGCATCCGATGCCGGCTCAGGGTCACGTCCCGGCGACGGCGGCTTGGCAGCAGAGCGCAGGGCATGATAGACCACCAGGGCCACCCCGGCCCCGGTCGCAGAGGTGAGGAACCCCACGGCCAAGAACGCAAGCGCAGGGGGGAAGGGCGCTTCCGGGTGCTGACGTTGCCGTTGGGCCAGTGCTACGCCGAGCGCCCGTCGCCCTTCGGGGGTATAGGCCAGATGCGTCAAGAGCTTGCGTACGCCATCGGCATACCGAGGATGCGCTAACGCCTCGATCAGGTGATCCAGGGCCTGGGCTTCGCGCTCACGCTGGGGCAGCAGCGGGGCCCGGGCACAGGTCTTCCGTACCGTCATCATCAGTTCGGCCAACGCAGGCGATCCCAGGTGAATCGGCACCAGACTCCACAGAAAGGGGAGCCGTTGATACGGCCAGGTGACCAGCGGCACCAGCATGGACGCGACCATGCTGCGCTGGGTCATCAGATCAAAGGACGCTTCACCAGGCAGCGGGGGCTCCCACGCCATCAGTGCAGCCGCCATCAGATGCCGCACCTGATCGGTGGGCAAGGTGTCCCCCGGTGCTTCGACCGGGTGGTCGGGGCTTTCAGCACCCAACTGCTGTAACAGCGCCACATAGGCCTCAACCTGCTGGCGATAGTGGTGGGTGGTATAGGTGGTGATGTACTGATCACCCGCAACGAGGGCGCCCGTCTGCGCTAGCGACGCCCCAGGGCCAATGTTGATCGCACCGATCTGCGTGCTCGGGGGCACCGCTGGCGTGCTGCGTTCCAGCGCCGTCACGGCCTGGCGCAACGCATCGATGCGCGGCCACAACGACGCCATGGCGTCAGGAAGATCCTGCTCCTGAATTGCCATAAACTGGGCCTCAAGGGCAGCCAATTCCGCCCGCAGACGGGCAAGCGCAACGGCGCTCATGGCTCGGCCTCCGGCGATGGCGGTGGGGGAGCCTCAGCCGAGGCCCCCGTCTGATCGTGCCCGGCGATCAGGGTATCGCGGGCACTGGTGACTCCACCGAGGATGAGCGGCCCCTGGACACGATAGCTGTTGCCCCCAACGATGGCGCCGGTGTGATGCAGGGTGGCTCCGGGGCCAATGTTCACCCTGCCGATCTGCGTGACCGGCGCGGGCGGCGTTGCGCTGGACGCCATCCGTTGCAGGTCATCCCGGAACGCTGCCAGCGCAAGATCAAGCTGCTCAGCCATAGCGTCAAACGCGGACATCGGAGGGGCAGGATCTTCGAGGCGTGCGCGGTACGCAGGCAACCGCCGCAGTTCCTCCTGGAGGGCCGTACTTTGCTGCAGGAGGCGTTGGAGCACCCACCCCTGAAAGAGCCGCCAGGCCTCGGGATTGCTCGCCAGTTCGTCGTGAAACGCCCGGGTGGTCTGTTCGAGCACCTGCGCTTTGAGCAGGGCCACCTGACGTTCATGGTGTCCGTGCAGCAACGCGTCCAGGCCACGCACCAGGGTGGCCTGGGCCTCCACCAGGGTGCTCACCTCGCGCAGCGGCGGCGTCGCCGCCAGGTCGGCACTGCTCGCGTGCAGCAACGCAAAGGCACTCGGTTCCTCAACCAGGCCGAAGGTGCGCTGATAGTCACGCCGCAGGGTGATCACCGCACGCCGCAACGCGTGCGCAAAGACCTGCCCTAACGCGGGTTCGGGCGCAGGGGCACGCATGACGCCACCCAGAGCCTCGGCCACCCAATTCCCCCCGATCCCACCCGTGACCCCGGCGACAAAACTCCCCAGGGGCAAGGCACTCACACCGACAAGCAAAGCCCCGGCGATCAAGGTTCGTGCTTCGGTATTGTTCATGCTATCCTCATCACGTGATGGCTCCATCTGAGCGTATTGTACTCGCATCATCGCGTTCCGGCTGGTGTGGAGGTGCGCTCTTTCGGCGACGGCTCCCCCGTCGTGCGCGGCCAGCGCTCACCCCGGCAGCAGGCGCAGGTGTTCGCTGGCGATCAGGCGTTGAAAGTAGAGCACGACGGTCAGGGCCATGGTGCGGTCGCGGAGCAGGAGGCCCATTTCGATGTTCCGTTCGCTGGCGGCTTCGGTCAGGTTGGCCGAGGTGATAAAGAGGGCCTCGTCGTCTACCACGACCGCCTTGGCGTGCAGCACGGCGCGGTCGCCGGGCGTGTCGTGATCGAGCGAGCGCGGGTCGTAGTAGACGTGCGGACGGCGCTGCCCCGGCCAGGCCTGCTGCCAAAAGGTCTGCGCGAAGGCGTTGACGAGGTGCTCGCTTTTGGTGGTGTCGCCCCAGCGCCGCTGGATGTTGAGCAGCAGGTTGACCACGAGTTCCGGGCGCTCTTCCATGCGTTGGGCCAGCCGCGCAAAGACCTTTGGCCCATTGACGTAGACGAAGCTACTCAGCCAGACGCTGCGTTCAGCCGAGCCGAGCAGTTCGGCGAAGACCATGCGGGTGTCCCGCGCAAAGACCCCTGGGATCTGCAAGCCAGAAAGCACCAGATCGGGCTTGCGCTGACGGGCTACGGTGCGGTCAATCGCCCGCAGCGCTGCGGCGGCGCCACGCGGACTCATGCCCAGCGCATGCCACGCGCCCAGGGCGTCAGCCAGTGCCTCGGCCTGCTCGATCCGTCCGAGGGCAGCCCGCAGTCGCGTGACGCTCGGCTGGAGATCGAGATAGCCGCTCTCGAGGGCCGCGATCAGTTTGATCCGCGTGTCGGATGGGAGATCAATCAGCAGGTCGTTCATAGCGTTGCCGTGCCAGGGAGCATATGCGTGAAGAAGGCGGCCCCTTCGAGCCCCAGCACCGGCACGACGAGCGCCCGGTCGAGGTAGTCGTTCCGCATTTCGCACGATGATTCGCCAATCAGGGTACATCCATGGCACGCCGCACCGAGCAGCCACCGTCCTTCGAGGCGATCATCCGGGGTGTGCTGGGCACAGATCGGGTCGTTGGAACAGAGCATGCCGGTGCGCAGCGCAGCGCCAAGATGTTCCTCGATGGCCCGGGCCTGCTGCACCAGGCCACCGAGCGTGCCGCTGGCGTCGGGGCTGCCCGTGTAGAGCAACAGGCCATACCGCGCCTCGTCGTGATCCACGTAGATCCGCTCGCGGATCGCACTCATCGGATAGCCACAGCGCAGGGCCAGCGATTGCAGCAGCATGTGCGCGAGCGTGTGCAGCAAGATGTAGGGGCCACCAGGAAAGGGGAGTTGGGTCTTCCGTCGTGTTTGCCACTGGTCATGGCCCGCTTGGAGCGCATGGAGCCGCTGCATCACCGCCGGGCGCTGCAGCCAGTGTGCCACGGCTTGTGCCCGCACCTGGATGAAGATGCCCTCCCCCCGGTTCTCCACGGCAGGAAACCAACTCGGCTCTAGGGCAAGCGGAGCCCGCTCGACCTCCTGGTCGTATTCACCGTTGATGTCGGGGGCAATCGCTTCAAAGCGGGTGAAGCCAATCAGGGCCATCACCTCACGTAGACGGTGGAGTTGGTACACCGCTTCGATGGTGGCACTCGCCGATCCGCGCCGCCAGACATGGTCAGGGAGCCGCCGCGCATGAAAATCCTCGTCGAGGGGCACGTCATCGCCGTACCCCGTTGGCACCGCGAGGATGGCGTCTAGCTCCGCTGGCTTGATCGCCTTTTCCTTGATCAGAACGCCCCGTCGCGTGCGATCAATCGCGGCAAGCACGTCTTCATCGGTGAAGGGCACAAGTTTGGCGGCAACGGTCGGCTTCTTTTTGAAGACCTTGAGATCGCCGGCATCTTCCACCGCACTGAGATCGTCCCAGAGTTCGTGCACGACCCGATCAACGCTGTTCGGGGGCTCGGGCAGGGAGAGCACCGTCAGTACCTGGGGAAAGTAGGCATTCGAGGCCGTACGAATGAGCAGGCGTGCGGGTTCGTGGCACGCTTCATCGCTGTGTGGCCCCAGCCACGGTCGCCGCCCTTGGCAGGGGCCCAACGCCTTGAGCGTGCGATCCGAGGCGTCGGACATTCTGCGCGATTTGCCACACTCGCACCGGGCGGTGAGATCCGCCAGGTCGCCACTGGTGCCCTGTTCGTCAAGCCAGAGTTGCCGCCGACAGTCGGTGCGGCCCCGGTGAATAAAGTAGCGCCAGTCGAGATCATCAAGGTGACCGTGTGCGCAGGCCACGACGAAGCGGGTCGCGACGACCGGCTTGCGATCAAAGGTGGTTTTGTTTGCGTCCAGCGCCTGGCGCCGCACCAGGCGTCGCGACCGGGTTTGCTCACCGGGGGCGGCATCCTCCTGCACCACGAACCACTCAGGGAAGCGGTAGACGACAATGCCCAGCGGGGTTGCGCCCGGTGATTCTTCGGCTGCGGGCGGCGCATAGAGCGTGGGGTTGACCACACCGGTGATCTGTTGCACCGTGCGGGCCAAGCGCGGCTCGCTGATCTCCTCCAGCGCACTCGGCCGGGGCCAACTGTCCAACCCGCCCACCATTGCAGCGTGGCGCGGCAGGTCGAAGAGCGCCCCTGGGCCATAGGTGGTCAGCAGTTGACCCTGGCGCAGTTGTCCGTGGGCTTTCTTAGCCATAGGGATTAGTCCTCCACCGGTTGGTTGTTCACATCACGCAGGAACAGGTTGACGTCTGGCTCGACATCACGCAGTGAGCGGCTGGCCCGGAATTTGCGTTCGTGCTCCGACGCGAACTGCTGCTCAAGGGTGTTCCGCAACAGGGGTTTCGCCGAACTACGCGTCTCAAATGGTTGGTACTGCACGGCGACCCCCGCATCGTGGTAGGTCGCGATGATCGTTTGCCATGCATCGAGCAGATCCACGATCCGGTTCTGCACCGCCAGCAGGCGCTCATCACGCTCTTGCACGTCGGCAAACTCCTGGCGAGCGATCCGGTCGCGAAACACCGTCATCAGCGTGTGCTCGATGGCCGCACGCACAACGGCCACCTGCTCGACCCCACGCGGGGGCGTCAGGTCGGGATGGCTATGGCGGGCCAGCGCCACCAGTGCCCCGGCAAAGCCCCGGTCGAGCGCACGGGCCGCGAAGGGGGTGACACTACTGGCCTCCACCGAGCGGTAGAAGGTTTCGTGGTAGGTGCGGAAGCGTTCGTAATGCGAACGGTCACGCGGTTTATGGACATTGAGCAGGGTGACCACCAGGCCAGGGCGGCGATCATCGCGCCCAACCCGGCTGGTGGCCTGAATGTACTCCGCAGTAAGCATGGGCTGCCCAATCACGAGCATCAGGCCGAGCCGCTGGATGTCGAGGCCCACCGAGATCATGTTGGTGGCGAGCGCACAATCCACCCGGTCTTGCAGGTGGTGGAAGGGTAAGTCTAACCGCCGCCGCGCATCAGCCACCTGATTCGTCGCGACGCGGGACGTCAGTTCGATCACCTCGCTAAACCGGGGACGGTCGGCAAAGAGGCCTTGGGTTTCATTGACGCGCATGCGGCGGCCATAGCTCTTGACCGTCGTTTGGACTTCTTCTTCGAGGATGCGCCGCGCCCCGCCCAATTCGCGCAGGTTGTTGAAGTAGCCCAGCACGGTCATGTACGGGTCAGCAGGATTCGGGATGGTGCGATCACCACCGGCGTCAAGGTAGGCCCGCTGGGCTGCCCCCATCAGGGCGAGCCACACTTTGCGCATCATGACCTTGGGGCTGCGGCCCTGGGCGGCAATGCCCAGATACTGGCGGGCCGGGCGTTCATGGCTCGGCGCGGTGCGCGCAAAAAACGCATCGTGGCGATCCGGCCCCGGTGGGGGGAAGATATGCGTTGGCGTGCGACCGAACAGCGCTAGGATCTGATCCTGCGCCCGCCGCACGGTCGCGGTCGAGGCGATGATCTTCGGGCCGACGGCTTGGCCGTCAATGGTGCGGGTGCAGAGGGCATCAATCGCGGTTTCGTACAGCCCGGCCATCGTGCCGAGCGGGCCGGAGATCAGGTGCAACTCGTCCTGGATAATCAGGTCAGGCGGGGCCAGTGGCACACCAAGCGGCTGGCCGCGCTTCGGTTCGGACGCGCCGTAAAACCCACTGGCATCATAGCGATCCGCGCCGCCGAGCAGCGCCCCACTGGGGCCGACCCAGGGCAGGCTGGCGAACTTGTCCACGGTGGCGATCAGGAACGCCGGCAAGCGCCGATAGATCATCTCGTCCACGGCGACAATGGGCAATGGACGGGCCCCGGAAAAGTCGCACGTAAAATCGCTACAGACAATGCGCAGTTCGGTCGGTTTATCGGCATTGGGGCGTAGGCTAAAGGAGGATGTGGTGAAGCGCGTATTGCACCAGGGACAATTCTCCAGCGGGATGGGCGAGGGATTGCCCTTCGGGTTGCTCTGATAGCGGCGCACCAAGGCGCGGGCGGTATCATCGCGTTTGTCGCCCTTCTCGCCGAGCATGTTGGGGGTGGCCGCTTTGCCCACCCAGAGGCCAATTTCAAACGGCCATCGTCCATACCGATCTGGTGCCGCTGCCCGCTCGAGTTCCAGGGCGCACACCAGACCCGCCGCCCGCGAGAGCTGATCGAGGGTGAGCAGCCGGAGCGTATAGCGCATGATGACACTCACGCCAAGCCCGGCCGTACCCGCGTCGCCGGGCTGCCGCAGGCGCCGCAGCACCATTGCAAAGGCGGCCAGGCCCAGGTAGGCCTCGGTTTTGCCCCCGCCAGTGGGGAAGAACAACAGATCTGCGCTCCCGCGATCCTGGTCAAGCGGATCCGCCAGGCCAGGCAGGTTGAGCAGGATGAAGGCAAGTTGGAAGGCGCGCCAGCGCGGCTGCGCGATGCCCAGGCGCTGGGTCAACGCACGGGCGACGGCGCGGTTGGCAGTGCAGAACGCATCAAGCGCGTCAGGGGTGTGGGCTAACAGCTGAATCCCGCGTTCAATCCGGGTTGCGGCCAGCGCGGCATGGTGCAGCAGGGTGGCGGCAGTTTCGCGGCGAAGGTCGCGCAGCGTCGTCGTTGCGGCCTGCTGCTGCCCTATCCATGCCCGGTAGGCCGCCACCAACGGCCCTAAGGCTGCCACGGCGGCGTCCCCATCACGCAAGGCTCCCAGCACATCCATGCGCACCTCAACCTCGGGCACATCGACCGTCTCGGTTTTCTCCACGCTCGCCCGTGGTATCCAGGTGCTCCACATGCGCTGACAGCGCCCATCGGTCAGCGCCCAATCCGCCGCCACCCCGTGACCAACCGCATATTCGGGGACATCCGCATAATGCAGATCAGCGACCATATCGTCCCACGCTTCGGCTTGGATCCCGCTGAGATTGGGCCGGGGCACAAAGGGGTGATCCGCCATCACCTCGATCTGCGCCTGGAACGCATAGCGCGTATCGGGCTGATCAGGATGATGGGTGCGATTGTTGATCACGTAGACCGACACCGAGCGCGTGCCCGGTGGCAATGGGAGGGCCATCCCGCTCAGGTCAAGCGGACGCTCGATCACCTGATACTGGAGCCCATGGGAGTGCGGAACGTCCTGGGCGGGGTGCGCCTGGCCCGTCAGCGTCACGCGGATCAACTCCTCGCGCTGGGTGCGCTGCCAGACCTGGGAGGCGGCCTTGCTGGTGGGCTCCTTGCCTGCCTGGGTGGGCGCGTCGGGGGCGGGCTCCACTTCCGGCGCATCCTCCAGCGGCACCAGGTGGTAGTCGCCCCAGCGAACAATGACCTGGAGCGCCTGGGTTGGTGCCGCAACAAGAAACGTCAAGCCGATTGAGGACGGAAAGAAGCCTTTTTTGGCGGCCCGCCGGTCGTCGTTGGCTTCCTGGTCGATCCCCGTCTGCGTCGGCACCGTTTCGGCCTCGTCATCCTCATCGGGATCGCTGGCCTGTTCAGCGGGCGTACCAGAGGGGATGAGGAAGCCAGTCAGGTACCAGGTGGCCGGGCGCACATGTTCAGGTAGCTGCTCGGCAGTCAGCGCGTGCCCGGCGGAGGGGCCAACCAGGTCGAGGTGGAGCGCCTCGATGAGTTGGGCGCGCACGGCGAGAGAGGGTATGGTGAGTTCGGTGGTAGAAGTTATCATCATAGTAAAGTGCGGAATGTGTCAAGTACGTTCCGCTTAAAGTGTGGTGTATGGATAGCACCAAAAGCTTGTCATTCGTCGCTGTGCTCGGGATCCCGGATCGGGCGGCCCGGGTGCCGGGATCCCGAGCGTTCGCTCCTAAGAAACAAACCGTGTTGTCGGCTCCAGCGTGTCCTCTGTCATTCCGAACGGAGCGGAGCGGAGTGAGGAATCTGCCCTGATCCGCACGGAAGACCCCTCACTCCGTTCGGGGTGACCGTGCAGGCTCCGCACCGGCACGGTTTCTCTCCACACCACTGGCCCGCGGGCCATAAGATACTCGGGGTGACAGGTTTGCGCTCAGCCACTGCTGTCATTCCGAACACAGCGAGGAATCCCGGCTCTTGATGCTATGCCGAGACTCTTCGCTCCGGCTGCGCCTCCGCTCTTCAGAAACGGATGGGTATTGGATTACAGCAAAGATTTCTCACTTCGCCTGCATTCGGAATGGCAAACGGGTTTCGCAAGTGCCACTGTCCCACCGCCGGGTCATCAGATACTCAGGGTGATAGGGGTACGGGTCGCTGATGCGGCAAAACAAAATCTCGTTGTAGTACTAAGATGGCTTTGCGATCGAAATAAGGCGATTAACAGCGAATCTTTGACCTGACGATCCATCCTATGACCTGGTCATCCATTATTTGGACTTCTATCCAGGTATAGCTATCACGGCGTACCTGATCACTATTGATTATACGTAAGCGTGTCCCATTTGTGTACGTCCCCAATACCTGAGCCGTTAGTCTTGGATCTGATCGGATATTGACTTGGTTATATCTTTCGGTGTTATTATGGATAAAACAGATGTTGGTTGTTGGAGTTGGAGAAGGGTGTGATGTTCGAATTGTGGAAGTAACCGGGGTCGGTGAATCAAGTGGGGATACGAGAACATTGGTAGGAAATTTCACCAACCAATGAGGCACTGAACATGCAAAAAGGATGGACGAAATAAATGTTGCGATTACAATTCCCGAAAATAACAGATCAACGAAACGTGTATTCCCTGTTCTAATTTGGTGAAATGATATGACTCCTTGTGCTAGGATACCTGAAACCCAATTGGGCAAATTGAAGTCGTGGCGACTTTGGTACAGCTTTAACCAGACATAGCCAAATGGGCCAAGTAGCAATACTGAAAGGCATAATATGAAATAGAACACGACTAACTCTGTCTTCAAGATGCGGCGAATGTCCAAATTGAGTTAGTTGTCACGAGGCTTGGAGAACCCGTGGCTCCTTTGGTTGTGAAAATCAACGCTTTCGTCGAGAAGACAAGCCGTAAATTCGTTCTAGGATTAGATCTGCTTCGATTTGCTGCAAACACCCCCATATGTTTGCCTTGTGAATCGTAATCTCAGCTTCTGTCCGGATTACTTCGGTAGTCTTGACTAAACTGTGAACTACAGTATCGCCAATTCTAGACAAATCGTACCGCTGTATCGATTTCTGCTGGTCGCGGTCATTGCTCATATAGCTTGATCTCCTATAGCATCAGTGTATCTATCCATAACGTTGTTTCTTGAAAGTCATTCGCTTGGTCTAGAGAAGTTCTCGACAAAGAAATCCGAAAACTTTAACCCTAACACAGCGACGTTCACCTTATCATAGAAATGGCCAACATATGCTATAGCAACCCTACATCCTTTGTGAAGGTGTTGTGTGCTTGCTCGCGGCGTCGCCGCGAGCAAGCACACAACCGCTTTTACAAACCCGTTAGGGTTGCTATATAACTGGATTTAGTTGATGCCAGCCATTTCTCGATAAAACTCCTCCTCAATCCTTCTGATCCATTCTGCAATGAAGGCGGAATCATATTGATATTTTGAACTCTCAGCGTCCTTTTTAGCTTTATCATACATTTCCACTGTGATTCTAAATTTACGAAGTTTGCGGTTTTGCCTTCCGCTGTAAAAAATCAAATCAATTTCGGTGTGAATACTGTCAATAATTAACACGATCTCTCTCAAGCCTGACTGAATAACGTCGCGAGCAAGGCGTGTGATGGCACTCACCACAATCTGTGTGAGTTCTGCGCTCTGTAGAACGATATTCCTGACGTCTTTAATCACAACAGGGAGGTTGGTTCCAGCAACCTGGATCATCGTCTGATCTTGCGACATTGTGGTACTCCTTGACTTCGTGCTGGTGGGAGGATGCCGAAAACGGTCAAACTGAGTGCAGTGCAGCATCGCGGCTCTCAATGCTGCCAGTATCTTTCTTTTTGCCTACAGCCCATTCAAGGTACCATGCGGCATGCTCATCATAATTTGGTAGATTTTTCTGGATAAGCAACAAGCTTGCCAGTTATTGAAATACCAGAAACGCAACGGTCAACACAACAGCAAATATGATCAACCAATACCATAGATATGGCCAAATTAGAAGTATAAGCACCATTGATGCCCATATATCTGTAATAGCTATCTGTTTGCTGCTAGAATGGTGTCGCCAGATAATGCCTTTCGCAAGTATACCCGATACGCTATCGGGCAGCAGATAGGAAAAGAACTGGTATATGATTAACCATATGAGGCCAACACAGAACGGCAGCAACAAAAGGAAGATGACGAACTTGACCAATGCTTCAATAAACATATCGTCACCGTATATATTTAATTGTCATCTTCCGTTATCCTTGGACGGATTAAACGTGCCAATCGCGTTAACTCACTTTCGTACTCGGACAGCGATGCTTCGATAATTGAAGCTCTCTTTGAGTGATTTTTCGAAACACCTTCAATGTCGTCCCATAGCTGTTTGTCTATCCTCTTAAGTTCTGTCTCAAACTCCACTTTGATTTTGGCAGGTTGTGCTTTAAGTGTTTCTGGCTTAAATTCCTGCAGTATGCGGCCCTTTATTGTCCTGACTCTCTGATCTAGAGCTTTCGATGTGTATCTTCGATTCTCTATCTCTGTGATTTGCTTCAGCACACGATCCTCATAGCTCTCGACAATTCGTCTTAGCCACTCTTCCTGAAACTCGCTATCCAATGTCGTGCTTTGCAAAGATCTGAGCACTGCATCTGCGCTCATCTGCATGTCGGCCATGATTTTTGAAATGTCTCTAGGAGTCACCAGTCCTTCTTGAAGAGCCGCTTGGAAGCGTTGCGAAATCTTCTCCTGAAACGAAGCTATTCTCTTCCTCACATCTTCTGCTGCATCTCGGTTCATTGCGTAGCTCCTCGCGACAATCTATTTCCAAAAAAGCATTAACACATGAGGCTTGAAAACGCTCAAATGAATAATAACAGTTTAGTTGAACTCTCTAGCTATTGTCAATAGCCATAAAGCCCTATAAAATTTCAGTACCTATATCACTGAAGAATACCGCCCGAAAAATAACAAACCTTTATTGCGGGTCTGTGTGCTTGTCGCTAATATGCTGTCTCTCTGACCTCATCCTTCAAACATATCCCGCATCCCCACTGGCTGCTTCTTCCCCTTGCCCGTCGCTTTGCCCTTGCCCGCCAGCGCTTCCTCCTCGGCGCGGCGTGCATTGAGTTCCAAGAGCCGCGCCAGCACTTCGTCGCGTACCTCGTCCGGCCAACGATACCGGTACGGCTTCTTCTTGGTGCCCCACTCCGCTTCGTCAATCTCGTAGTCGAGCAGAAAGTCGCAGGCGGTCGGGATGTCCTCCCAGCCATACGCCGCCAGCACCGCGCGATCCATCGCGGCGTGCAAGGCGCGGAGTTGCTCGATCTCGGGGTCGTGTTCGTACGGGTCGTGGAAGCGGTTGTAGGTTTTGGTCAAACCTTCATTGTTGCGCACCATGAGCGCGGCGCGGTAGTCGTAGTAGGCTTGGCCTGCCGCTTCGAGCGCTGGGTGCGTTGCCCAGTCCGCCGGGAAGGGGAAGGTTTCGAAGCAGTCGGAGGGGGTGTAGCGAAGCCGGTCTTCCAGAGATGAGCCGAAGAAGCGTGCCCAGATTTCATGGAGGCTAGACTGGAGTGCGCAGAAGGCGGCGTAGGTGGGGAGGGGGTAGACGTTGAGTGCGTGAGAATACACCATTGTACTTGGCAGAAATGCAAAGGCGAGATGGGCGCTGACCTGGGAGTTTGCCAACACGCGCTTGAGCGAAGCGATAGCAGTGTAGAGTTCCTGTCGAGTTCGTCCAAATTGCCACCAAGTTGCTTTAAGTTTTAGACCATCATTAGTGTCTTTAAGGATTAATCGCTCAGGTTTAACTTTGGTTTCAACGATCTTCATTAAATTTGGCCATCGCTCACGGCACTCCTCTTCACTGCGCTCACCAAAGTTGATTACATAGCGATGATATGTATGGCTGGGACTACTATTTAGTTCTTCTCCACCGATATAGGGAAAGATTACCGCTTGGTTGATTGGGTTGCTGGCGATCAATGCGTGCATCTCTGCGATCGAAGAGGATATGCCTTTTCCATCACTATCATCAAAAGTGAAGCCTTGCCCATAGATTTTCGCACCTGTAAAGCTGATTCCGGCATTTGAGCGTAGAGCAACAGGATCACCATTTCCGCCGCGATGGAAGAGAAAGGCGGTAATCTGCTCGACCGTGCGCCCATCGAGTTGTTTTGATGGCAGGGTAAGCACATTACTGTCACCCTGAACGGATGCGTCTTTCCTGTCACCCTGAACGGAGCCGAAGGCGGAGTGAAGGGCTCCGGATGCGGGACGCTTCGCTGCGCTCAGCGTGACCGATGGGCTGATTTTTGCGATATGCACCACACTGACAATTACTGCTGCAAGGCCGGGCCACTTCACGCGATTGTTGGCATGGTAGATCGTGCCGCCATGCTCGCAGATCCAGCGCAAGCCCGTGCTGCGCGTATCGCCCTGGGCAATCGTATTGGTTGCGATCAACCCGACGGTGCTGTTTTGTCGCAACAGGTTGAACGCACGCCGGAAAAAGTGGGCTACCAGATCGGCATTGCCGTGAGCTCTTTCGTGCAAACTGAGGAGCCATTCCAGATAGGATGCGCCAAAGTTGGTGGAGATCTTTGTTCCTCCTAAAAACGGCGGGTTACCCACTACCGCATCAAAGCCCGGGTTCGCTCGCTGGAAGACCTCGGGGAATTCGATCTCCCAGTGGAAGGGCACCAGCGGCATCTCGGCGTGTCGCCACGCTTCCAGGTCGGCGAGGTGCGCCGTGGCGCGATCTTCCTTCACCTCCTCGGCGTAGGCGATGCGCCTGGTTTCCCGCGTTTTGGGCTTGTCCCCCGCAAAGAAGGCGGCCAGCACCAGGTCGCCATAGAGCCGCACCCGGCTCAGTTCGTCCTGGGCCGCGCCCCAGAGGGTGCGCAGCGCGGCATCGTCCAGATCGTCGCTGGCGTGGCGGATCTGCGTGCGCAGGTCAGCCACCTGACGTACCTGCTGGCGGATCGTGCTGGTATAGAAGTCATCCTGCGTCGCCGCACCGTCAGCGTGCCAGTGAAAGCGCTCGATCTGTCGCAACGACAACCCCACCAGCGAGTCGCCGTGGCGCAGCGCATGATCCACAAACGTGAAGGGATGGTCTTTGGCGAGCGTGACCAGCCAGAGCGAGACCCGGGCCAGGTCAACCGCCGTCGGATTCTTATCCACGCCGTAGAGACAACGCTGCGCCACCAGGCGGCGCGCAAAGACGACCTCATCCTCATCGGGCGGTAGCGGCGGGCGGCCCCCGTGGACATGCCATGCTTCAATCAGCGCGTCCCCGAGTTGACGGCACGCTTCGACCAGGAACGCGCCCGACCCCATCGCCGGGTCACAGATCTTCAGGTCGAGGATCGCGGCAGGGCGGGACGGCATGCCGGTCTGCGGATCGCGCAACCGGGCCAGGATCGGTTCCAGGGTCGTCCGCACAATCGGCTCAGTCAAGGCCCGCGGCGTATAGTGCGACCCCGAACGGCGGCGCTCAGCACTCGGTTGCAGCACCATCGCGCCGGGCGGCACCATGTCCGGCGTGGCCGCCAGATCCACGATGGGGCGCAGCGCAGCGTGGAGATCAGCGATAGTCGTGGCGGTTTGCAGCGCCTTGCCGACCCCGGCGGGCACACTGCGCTCGGTCTGCTCTCTGAGCCATAGCCCCCGCTTTGCCGACGGCGTTGCCAACAACGCATCCAGGCTGATCGTCGTGGGGGCACCACCTTTCTTGCCCGCACGGATCGCCAGGGCCTGGCCCGTGGCGGTCTCCAACCGGAAGCCCATCATCGTCTCATAGACCGAGCCGATCTGCTCAACATCGAGCGCCCGATACGAGATCCGCTCGCCATCGAGCACCAGCAACTGCTCGAGCGCCTCGTAGACCGTGCCATCGGGCACGCGGGGGGGCACCATGCGCTGGTGCTGCTGGCGCACCATCCCGGTCGCCCGGCCTTCGAGAAAGGGGAAGCGGTCAGGATCAAAGAGCACCCCGTGGCGACGCGGCAGGTGCAGCGCCCCGGCCTCAACCCCATCGTGGATCATGCGAAAGAGCACCAGCAGGTGCGCCCAGGCCCCGTAGCGCTGCTGCATCGTATCGGGGTAGAGCGCCGCATCCTCGCGCAGCCGCTCGTAGAGCCCGGCCAGGCTGTAGCCCTGCTGCCAGGTCGCCTCCTTCGGCAGCATATCGCGCTCCTCGGCGTAGAGCAGAAAGACCAGACGCAGGATCACCGTCAGCAAGCCCCGGTACACCGCATCGGCGTCATCACGCAACTGGGCGTGCAACAGGGTTCCGTGCGTGTCCGCGTTGGCCGCCTGGAAGCCCCGGAGCAGCGCGTAGAGCGCGTGCAAGACCTGCTCGGCCAAGCGCTCGCTCACCTCATTCTGGAACGAGCGGCTCGCCGCCAACAGCGCCGCCAGGCGCTCGCTCGGCGGCAACGCCAGCAAGCGCTGCTCGCTGAGCAGCAGACGCAACGCCGCAACCATCGGTCGTCCCGCCGTCTGCACCATCTCAGCCACACGAAAATCAAGCCACCCCGAACTCTCGCCCCGTGGGGCCGAGATCAGGCGCAGCGCGACCCCATTCCAGAGCAACCCGGCGCTCACCCCGGTCTGGCGCAGCAAGCGTTCCATGCGTCCGTGAGGCGACGCTTCCAGCTTGCCGTGTTCACGCACGACCGCATCAAACGCCTGACCGGTGGGCAGCACCCGCACCACCAGTTGCCAAGGCGAGGCGTTTGGGGCCGGATCGCGCTCGCGCACCGCCAGATCGGGGGCCAGGATCTCGCCATACTCGGGCAGATCCACCTGCAATTCGGGCGGGATCGGCGTCTGAGCCACCCCGTGGCCTGCATAGCCCTTGGGCGAGAAACTCCAGCCCAACACCTCGCGGGCAAAGCGGGTGAAATCGGCACAATGCGGCCCCACACTGGGCGACTCCTCCACACACGCCGCAAGGAGGCGTTGCCCCTCACTGTCATTGCGTGGCAGCAGCGCCCCAGCGCGCACCAAGGCCGGGGCCGAGACCACCAGGCCCGTGGGGCGCACAAAGCCAAGCCATTCAAGATGCGCCAGGATTGCGGGGTCAAACTTCTGCATAACCGTCAATTCGTCTCTGGCCACAAATAGATCAACCCAACCGGCTCAATCCGACGGGCACGCACCTCATAAAAGGCTTGCACCCGTTGCGGCTCCGTCGCCAGATCACGCTCAAAACTCACCAGGCGCTGCTCCCAGGTGCGTCGATCCAGATCAAACTGGCGCTTCTCCTCGGCATTGTAGTCAAGCGTCAGTTGCACATACGCGCTCTGCGTGCGTTCCAATTCGGCCCGCACCCGCTGCTGCTGCTGCACAATGGTCGTGCGCAAATCGCTCGCTTCCCGTTCGCCCCGACGACGGAGTTGCGCTATCGCGTCGGCGGCCGCCTGCTCAGCCCGTGGCGTCAGGTGTGGTTGCAGATCCGCAATGTCCGCCGCTGCCGTCTCCAGCAGACGACGCTGGGTGGTACTCCCCGGCGTCTGGTGCCCAGCTTGGCGGAGCGCCTCGTCCAAGATCTGTAACGTACGCGCCTCGCCATCGCGGCCATAGGGCGTGAGCGGCCCACTGCGCTGGGTGGGATCGAGCCAGCGTGCCGTCACCGCGATCAGTTCCTCGTGCAAACGCTCGGCCCCCTGCCCGTAGAGGGCCAAGCGACCGAACAGCACGATGCGCGGAAGGGCATCACTGGACTGAAACAGGCAGGCCCGTGACAGATCATCAGTAAAGCCCTGGGCGCGGAACCGCGCCAACAACCGCTGCGCAACCCGATGCTCCAGATGCAGATGCACCGTCGCCTCGGTCAAAACCCCGGCATCGGCGAACACCACCGGACGGATGGGGGCCTCACGGCGCCAGTCGGTCAGATTCTGGGTCGCCGCACGCGGAACCCGGAGCGTATCGAGCGTGGCGTTCCAACTGGGATCAGCGGCAGCGCGGTCGTGGAGGTTCGGGATCAGCCAGGCTTCCTGGCCGTGGAGATCGGTGGTGCGTTGGAGCGGCGGTGCGCCCAACATTTCGAGCGCACACGAGAGCGCCTGACGGAACGCCGTATCCTCGAAGCCCGTCCAACGTTTCGACTTCTCCAGGAGCGTCTGACAGCGGGTGATCTGGGCGTGGAGATCGTGCTCACGCTCGCGGGCGAGGTCAAGCTCGTCGGCCACACGTTCGCGACGAACGGCCTCCAGATCGGCCTGCTCCAAGTCACGCACCAGCGCGGCCACCTCGTGATGGCGAATGCCCTGGCGCAGCCGACGTTCCAGCTCATCATCAATCACCTGCGACAGACTCCCCAATTCGCGCTTGATCGTCTCGGTCTTGCGCACCAGCACATCCAGCACCCGATCCTCACGTCGCTGCGGCAGCACAAAATAGTGGCAGCGCACCTCGGGCTGGGGCTGGAGCTTGCGGTCAATCCGCCCGTTGCGCTGCTCGATGCGACCGGGGTTCCAGGGCAGATCGAAGTGAAACAGATCGGCGCAGTGGGCCTGAAAGTTCAACCCCTCACGCGCCGCGTCGGTCGCCAGCAGAATCCGGAGTGGGTCATCAGCGGGATCGGTATTGAAGCGCCGCTGGATCTCCTGCCGTCGCGTACTGCTCGTCAGCCCATCGATCACCTCGATCCGCTCGTCGGCCCGGTCGCTCCCCTCGATAGCCTGGGCCAAGATCGTGCGCAGGAAGCGCTTGGTGCCCTCACGGTTCTCGGTGAAGATCAGCACCCGACGATTATTCCAGCGGGCGGGGTGACGCACACGGGAGTCAGTGACAGCAGCACCAAAAGGCGGCAGATCGGGGCACATATGCGTGCGAATCCAATCGATCAGGTACCTCGTCTTGGCATCGGGTTGGGTGCGGTGGTGCTGCGCGATCTGCTGCATCTGATCGAGCACGGCCAGTTCATGCTGGCGCTGCGCTGCATCCTGGGCGGCGGGGAGGGCCGCATCCTCAACCGCTGCGGTAATGGCGGCGACCTCAGCGGCCTCAGCGGCCTCGTCGTCGTCAGCGCTCCACAGGCTCCGCTCATCATCGGGATCGGATGGCGTTGCAAAGCGCACGGCGGCCTGATCCGCAGCAGCCTGCTGGGCCGCAGACAGGGCCTCGTGCTGCACCCATTGACGCTCAACCGTCGCCCGATGCACCGTCAGACTCCGTGCAAAGGCTTCAATCGAGGAGAGCAAGCGCTGTTGCAAACCGACCGTGAGCAAGCCAGCGGCGGTCTGCGTGCGGCGGGTCGCGGTGGCAAAGCGCTGGTCACGCAGCGTGCAATACTGATCGAGCAACTGGGAAAGCACCAGTTCGGGTGCATCGGCAGGCAAGCCGTCCAGTTCAATCCGCACCACAATTCGGCGCGGAAAATCATCACTCACGCTGCGAATATCCTCCTTGAGCCGCCGCACCATGATCTCATCAAGGGTCTTCTTGCTGCGCACCTTCACCCCACGGGTGAAACGCACCGGATCGAGCAGTTCCAACAGGGTCGAGAAACTATTCGAGTGACCATTATGCGGGGTTGCCGAGAGGAAGAGGCGATGCTCGAAGCGCCCGGCGAGATCGCGGATCGCGCGGGTAAAGCCCGACTCGATGCCATAGCGCCCGCCCGAGGCAGGGGCGGCGTGGTGGGCCTCGTCGAGCACCAGCAGACTTCCCGGCAAAAAC
The DNA here is from genome assembly GCF_004762035.2 of Candidatus Chloroploca mongolica. Lineage (GTDB taxonomy): Bacteria > Chloroflexota > Chloroflexia > Chloroflexales > Chloroflexaceae > Chloroploca > Chloroploca mongolica. The sequence goes on from NZ_SIJK02000068.1 coordinate 19,485, forward strand.
GTACCCAGCCACTCACGCAGCGGATCGGCATAGATCGGGTCAACCAACAACCGATGCGAGACCAAGAAGCGGCTATGGGTACGCCAGGGATTGACCCCAAAGCCCCGTTCACGGCGCATCCGGGTCAAATAGGCCCGGTCGAGCAGCACAAAGATCAACCCAAAGCGCTCTTCGAGCTCTGCCTGCCACTGCTCCAGCACTGACGGCGGGGCCGCCACGACCATCGTACGCACCTTCTTGCGCAGCAGCAACTCGCGCATGATCAACCCAGCCTCAATCGTCTTGCCGAGGCCCGTATCATCGGCGATAAACAGATTGACGCGGGGCAAGCGCAGCGCCTTGCGGAGCGGCTCCATCTGGTAGGCATCGATCTTGATTCCGGCCCGAAAAGGAGCCTGGAAGAGCGTCGGATCGGTCGCCGTGACACAGTTCCAGCGCAACGTATGCAGGAACGCCGCAAAGCGCACCGGGGGATCGAAGCCCCGCGTAGCGAGCTCGGCCCAGTGCTCCTCATGGAGGATCTGGCGATCCAATTCATAGTCCCAGAGCACCTCAAGGGTCATCCCCTGGGCATCATCATCAGCACACGCAAGGCAGACGCGGCTCGTCTGACCGGGCACCGTCGGCGGGATCACCTGATCGACCAGCCAGGTACGGGCCCGCACATGCACCAATTGTCCCACCTCGGGAGGGTGGGAGGGGAGATCGAGCATCGTCACTATCCGCCTCCTGGGCATGACGCCGCCCCACCGCGCCACGCGGGGCACCACCGGAACGGGGCGCACGATGCACCGCAACACGGGTAAACGACATCAGCCAAGCACAGCAGCGGGCGCTTGGCCGACGCCTGAGCGATCAATCCAAAGTAACCGTATTCTACCATACCAACCCTGATAAGGAGCAAAGGAATGCAAGCGTGAAGATCGATCCATCCAGCGCCTTGATCTCCCACCTGAGATCGTATACAGCCCACGCAACACCCTCAGGATAGCACCTAGCTCACCCCATCTTCATCAAGCTCAGGGAAGCGCTTCGCCCGGCCAAGGATCCAGGTGCGTATCGCCACGATCACCGCCGCCCACGGTCGCCTCCCCAAGGGTCACGACGTACGCTTCCTGGGCGGCAACCCGCGTGAGCAACGCCGCACTCTGATGCACCAGTTGCTCCCAGTCTGGGGTCGTGATCTGGGCAAGGTGTTCCAGACGGAGACGCTGCGCATCGAACAGCCAGAAGCGCACACTTGGGAGCATGTACCCGATCAGGGCATACCACTGAGCCAGATTGATCGCAAGGGGATTTCCCTGCATGAGCACAACCTTGCCCCCATTCGCCAGGGCAGCGATGCCGTGCGCCGCCAGGAGCATGGTTCGATACTTGGGATGCTGCGCGAGATCCAGCGTCATCTCGCCGTGCTCAGCATAGCAGCGGAGCATCACTCCAGCACGGAGGACTATCTCAATCACGGCCGGACTGAGCCCCCCAACCAGGAAATGACGGAGATCATAGCCGTTCAGATACATCCAGCGGGCGATCTGGCCCACCGTACGCCCCTTCGAACCGAAGTGCCCCGCATTGATGCCCTGGAAGAGGCCCAGGAGGGGGGGCGGCAGACCCATCGGTGTGGTAACGTCCGTCACGAGGTGGGCCAGATGGCGGAGCAGGGCCGCAATCAGGTTGACCTCCTGGCCTACACCTGCCGATGGGAGGATCACGAACTGATGCTGCCCACGCATGTGCTCATACGAAAAACCCGTGACCGTACCACGCAGGATGTCGAGCACCCCGAAGACAAAGCCCAGCACCGGATCATGCCCGAGGGATTGCAGACGATGCGACCGTGCCGTCATGCCGGGCACCCGTGTGCCGTCGAGGGCGGCCTGCGCATCGTAGGGCACCTTGCAGGCCACCTCACACGCCCGTGTCCACCGACCAAACCAATCATCTGCCGTTGCACCATGGTAACGCTTGAGCCAGACCGTCAGCGGACTGGTCTGGGGTGTCCCCACCAGCAACACATCGGTGAGCGCCGCCAGCATGCCACTCACGCCAACGAGGATGTAGTCCCAGTTATCCCAACGTACCTGGGCCTCATACGCCTCGTCGCGCAAACGCTGCATATCGGAAAGCGTCAACAACGCCTCGTATGGACTCAGCGGATCAACGGCATGGGTCAACAAGGACGCTTGACAATGGCGGACATAGGCGGGCCACGGGTGAGTACCAAGGCGCACCCGTGCCTGGTCGACCTTCGACGCACGCTCCGCCGCCAGACGGAGGATCGCATCGGGGTCAAACCCCGTGAGATCGTCAGCTTCCAGCCAGGCCACGTCATCCGTGATGCCCTGGAGACGCCGCGCCAGATCTGCGATGGCGTGCGTCTGGTCAACACCATCCGCCAGCGCATGATCGAGCCCATCCAGATCGGCCGTCAGCGTCTGGATGAGATGATGTTGGGTGTGCAACACCGCACGCAGGTCAGCGTCCAGAGCGGTAGACGCCTTCATGAAAGCGCCTCTTCCATCGCTTTACGCCGGGCAATGAGTTGCTCAAGCGCCTTGATCTGTCTTGTCAACTGGACAATGCCCTCACGGTTCGCCTCAGCGGTGGTAGCGGCACCCTGCAACGCTTCAATCCGCTCAGCCAACACATTGATCGCCTCCTGGAGATGCTGAATGACCAGTTGGGCTTTGCGCATCTCTTCTGCCCGCAAGCGCTCCTGCGCCTGCTCCGAGCCCACATCCAGGAGGCGACGGACGCCCACAAAGATGCCTGAACCCAGCAACACGGCCACACCGATCCCTGGCACCATGCCGAACCCTAAACCAACGGCGGCAAGCCCTGACGTAATCCCGGCAGCGCTGAGTCCGATGACTGAGCCAGACAGATAGACGGCCCCAAGCGGGACACCTACGGCGGCCAGGCCTGCGGCTGCATTCTTGACCAGCTTCGCCGCCGCGTTATCATCCAAACCACGTTCACGGATGCGGCGCAATTCGGTCACAAAGTCTCTGATGGCAACGTACTGGTCATCGCGCAGGGCAAGCTCTTCCTTGGCGGTGATGAGGAGGTGCTCCTGTTCAAGCGACACCAGATCGTTGGCGAGCGCAACTTCCCAGAGATTGAGCATCAAGCCAAAGCGCAGCATCTCCGTCGCATGCACAAAGGGCTGCAGGGTATCCGTGAAGACCGGCGGTTCAATGAGATACTGCTGGATCACACGTCGACAATTCACCGCAAGGCCATCAAGGTCAGTGACGTCAAAGATTATCTGGAGTTCGTCTTTGTCAAGCTCACCATCAGCGGCGGCCATTGCCAAGAGCGCCCCGGCGAACGCGATCCGCTGATGGTCAGGGAGGGTGGTAACGTTGATCGCCTCGCGCTCCATGCCGCCCGCAACTTGTTGATGGAGGTGTGCGGCTGCTTGCGCAACCGGCGAATCGGCTCCCGCGAGCGTCGCAGCCTGTTCGGCTGCCGTCTTCGTGAACTGCGCGGTCGTCGCCTTGACCGCCTTCCCGGCTTGCGCAAGGCGGGTCTGAGCCTCACGGGTCAAACGGTCGGCTTCCTTGCGTCCCTCCTCCAGTTGGTACTGGGTTTTCCCGATCATCTTGCCAGCCCACCCCCAAAAATCATCGCTCATGAGAGCTCCTCGCATTTCGCTCATGACCTGCAACGCCTCCAGAACCGGTCGCGCAGGGATGCACCGCATGCAGCACCGAACAGAACCAGGCCAAGGAAACCATCAACCGGCTCGCAGCTGCGCCAACCGAGCACCCAAGGTCTGGCCGGATGCGCCACCGCGCTCGGCCAAGCACGATGGCGCATGACCCTGCACAGCACGCCTCGCGTCGCCGTGACGTTCCTTACCCGCTACCATAGCACACCGGGAGCACCGATCCATTACCATGCACCAACAGCGTGTGAAGAACCAGCAAGAAATGGAGCGCAAAAGCCGATCCAGCCAAGACCCACCGGGAAGCAGCAAGATCGCCCCCAAGGGCGAGGGCTAAAACGCGAGCGCCCACGGTAGCAAAACGGAAAGAGGTGTGGCCGTCCCCAGCGTGGCACGGTCATGAGCGCGAAGCCAGGGAAACGTGGTCAAGCGGCTGGACGCGCACCATGATCACACGGCAATCCCTGAAGAGCGCTGAACGCAGCGCGGCGCGGGGATGGGCCGCGCGGGGCAAAGACCCCAGCCTGCGCCCAACGCAGATATCGAGACGCAGGTGCTCGCCCTGTGTGATGCTGAGATCCGCGCGGCCTACGCCGCCGCCGCGGCCGTCAATGAGCTGGCGTCCCGCTATGGCTGCACGCGTCAGGCCATTAGCCGGAGCCTTGATCGGACAACACCGCACGCCATAGCCGATAGCCGATAAACTAGCCAGCAGAGTCTATCCTCACCTTGATACGGCAATGCCGGGGAAACAAAGAACACCCAAAGCGTACCACGTCGCTTTAGGTGCTCCTTGTTTCCCCGTGCCGGAAGGCCTCTTCGCCGCGCGTCGGGCGGCAGAACTGGCCGAGCGCCAGCACCGCAACGCCCCGCATCGCTCGATCCTGGTGCGCTGGGGGATTGGCGCAATCACTGTGAACGGCGACACGGCGACCGCCGTCACCCAGGAGACCTGGAGCAACCAGGAGGCCGGCGCCGTCGCGCCGGAGCAGGCCACCGTGCGGGTGACCTATACGTTGCGTTGGGATGCCGTAGCGGGGAGATGGCTGATTGTCGATACCAGCCAGATGGGGTTGTGATCAGCGAGTGCGTAACCCGCGACCGTTTGCTATAATGCGTGTAGATCAGAAAGCGTCTTGTATGAGCAGGCTGCGTGTATGGCCAGCGACTCTGATATCAGCTTACAGCCCGATCAGCCTGAGCAGGGCGATGCTGCTGCTCAGGCTGATCAGCATATCGTCAACACGCAGGGTGGCGATTACGCTGAGGGCAGTATCGATAAACGGCAGGCAACGGTTGTTGGGCGTGACCAGAATAATCTCAGTGGTAATTTTCCTGGGGCCACCATCAACATCCTCCCAGGCAGCTCTGCTCAGGAACCCATTGTAGATCTTGTCTCGCTGGTAGAGCGTTTCCCTCCCCCACTACTACGCGAAACATACGTAGAGCGAGACCAAACCAGCGACCTAATAGCTCGGCTAACTGATACCAAGAGCAAGCGCCCGATTCGTATTGTTCTGCACGGCTTTGGCGGACAAGGAAAAACAACGCTAATCCAACAGATCGGAAATACACAGTCTGTTAAAGACCATTTTTCAGATCGTATCTTTTGGCTTCCAGCAGAGGAATTAAAACTTGATCAGGGCAAAGAACTTATCGATGCGCTCAAGCGTCAGACATTTCCTCTTTCCAGCACAGGTGTTTCCCCACAAGGGCTATCAGACAAACAAATACCAACTCGTATGCTCCTTTTTGTTGACAATATATGGACTACAGAAGAAGTTGTATTATTGTCTGAAATTGGCAGTAATTGCGCTATTGTAATGACAACAAGAGAAAAAGTTGTTGCTCAAGTTCTAAATGCTGAATCGATTGAAATCAAGAAAATGACTTTATCTGAAGCCACTTCGCTCCTAAGAAATGAGATTAACCGCGGTGAAACATTCATCAAAGAAGGTGAGTACCAAAATAAACTGCAAGAATTAGCTGAAAGGTCTGAGTACTGGCCACTTCTAATTAATATTATATCCGGATATGTTTTAAACTTGATAAAAGCGAAAAGCTCTGTTGATAAAGCACTAAAAAAGGTGTCGGGGTATCTCGAAGCTGGTATTAAACTTGACGAAAAACTATCGTCAGTAGTAAAAGAAAGTTTGATAGCATTAAATAAAGAAACAAACTACGGTTCTAGTGTTTCTTATGACTACTTCTATTGCAAATTGTCTATTTTCCCTAGGAGTACTAAAATCAGCTTAATTGCTCTAAAATACACGTTTGATCTACCTGTTCAGATAATAGAGCTAATGTGTCTCAGGTTAATGAACGCATCACTTATTAATTTCGATATACAAGAAGAATACGTCCAAATACACGATGAATTATGGAAATGGGTGCGGGTGGATGTTTCAGATAAGATTAAAATATGGAACCAAGAACTCTTAAATCAAGCACGAAATTCATGTCGAAGTTGGGGTGGGCTTATTTTAAAACATCAATATTTTTCAGATCATATAAGTGATCATCTGATAGGCAGTGAACACGTTGAGTGGGTAGAGGAGATATTTACAGATCTATCTTCATTGGCAGCCATGATTAAGATGAATGGAGCGATGGTGCTTCGGAGTAATGTAGAACGCATCAGCGAAGCATTCCCTTCTACCTCGGATAGGCTAAAGCCGCTAATAGGCATGATAAATCGTGACCGGTTATTCTTAAATCGCTGTCGTCATCACGCTGTAGAAACATTAGAGGCCGTCATCTACAGCAGGATTGCTGGTCAGGAAGGTTTTCATGCATTAGACCAGACTTGGCGCGATCATGTAACAAAACCTTGTCTGATCCCTATACGTCCCATCAATGTTGAACAGAGCGAGTTAATCGACCGAAGAAACCTTGGGGCTATTGTTAGATTGTGTCGTATCAGCGCTGATGGCATGATTGTTGTTGCGGTAACTGATAGCAAACTTATAGTATGGGACTGGGCAAACGTTGACGACCCGCTAGATCTCTTCGAACTGCGCTCGGGAATCAAACCAGTCGTCTGTCACATGAGTGATGATGGACGTATCATTGTTCTGTTGACAACCGATAACTCTATAAAGATCTGGGAAAGACAGGATGGGGAACAGAACTGGCGCAATGCGAACGTGGCTTGGATTGCGCCTCGTACCAAACTTACATGGTGCGCCCTGAGTGCTAATGGTCAGGTATTGGCACTGATTGGATCGGGTGGAACGGTCAGAGTGTATGAACGAACTGGACTGAGTTGGAATACTGAGCCTGGCAAGCGAAGTTCGCTATGGGCAACCCAAAATCAACTCCTGGAGTGCGCACTCAATCAAAATGGCACGAACCTTATCGTCACAAGTAATGAGAAAGTTGTTCGAGCGTGGGATTGGCAAGATGATCATTGGTCTTCTGCAGTTGTTTTTCGAGATATCCCGAAAAGCGCAAGCGATATCAGTATAGTTCCTGGATCTCAAAATAGGATTATATACAAAATTAAGCAAAAATCCCTCTATGAAAGAGTAGTTGTAGCAATATACTCCAACAAAAAAGTATCCTCCCCAAAACCGCTGGATCAGGCCGCTGGTTGCATCCCGACACCCGCC